>JAZQQU010000029.1:0-4356 GCA_045629225.1 Bacteroidales bacterium
GGTTCTATATTGAGATAATTAATATACTTTTCTACTTATTATTTATTAGAAATGAAAAGTGTTGATCACAAAACATAAATCATTTCCTTAACTAACTAAAACATCTACTTTTCTGACTTCAACGCCATGATGAGGCGCTCCATCTCTTCTGCCTGCATAGAAGCGTATCCTACACGCAATCCGAAACGCTGATTGGCAAGCCGTTCGATGGTTGCCGAAATGCCACATTGCACTAGCCTTTCGGTAGGGTCGGCCGAAAACTCCAGCCAGAGAGCCAATCCCCCATCCGGTTTCTTAAAGACAACCTTATCTCCCAATTCCTTACGAATCAGCTCAGTAGCATATTGCAGGCGTTCGCGATAGACCTTAGATGCACGACGTATGTGGCGTTTTAGCTCTCCTTTCTCAATCAAGTCGAGTATTGCACGTTCCATCACATTATCGCCCTGCATATCTACGAGCTGACGATATTCACCCATCTGCCTGATAAAGGCAGGTGTAGTGACCACAAAGCCCAGTCGGAGTGCAGGGGCTAGAATTTTGCTGAACGTACCTATATAAATATAATGTTCGGGAGACAACAATACGCTCAGAGGTTTGAGATGATGCTCGGTAAACTGGAAATTACAGCCGAAGTCGTCCTCTATGACCAGGAGATTGTGGGCGTTGACCAGTTCGACCATTTGCCGGCGACGGGCTGACGAGAGCGTGACCGTGGTCGGATATTGATAGCGAGGCGTAAGATAGACGGCACGGATGCCCGACTCACTTGCCAACAATTCACTAAGCTTCTCCGTCTGAAGACCCTCCTCATCGACCGGCACGGGCAAGACGCGAAGCCCTCCCGACTCAAAAATACGACGTGCATTGAGGTAACCAGGATCCTCAACGACCACCGCATCACCAGGATGCAGCAGCACATGCGCCACCAGATAAAGAGCCTGCTGGCTGCCACGGGTGAGCATCAGCTGCTCGATGCAGGCTTGTAACCCACGCTCATGGCAGATCCCCTGCGAGAGGGCTGTACGCAGCTTGACGTTGCCCAACGGGTCACTATACCCCAACATGTGCCAACGTGCTGCCTGATTGAACAGTTGGCGGAAAGCACTACTCAACTCTTTGAACGGCAGAATCTTGGTATCAGGATAGCCATCATTGATCATCAGAGTGGCCGCGGGAACAACTTCCACCGGATCATGTGACAGGGTCGATGCAACACCTACATGTTGAGCAGCTTTATTAGGGTAAGGCTGCGGATTGCGCACAAAAAGCCCCACACGCTCACGATTCTCCAGCCATCCGCTGAACACCAGCAGTTCCATGGCAGAGAGTACCGTCTTGCGGCTGACGTTGAGTTTCTGTGCTATTTCGCGACCTCCAGGTAGCAAATCCCCGTTTTTCAGTAGGCCAGATTCAATCATCTGTTGTATCTGCTCGGCCAACTGTTTATATACCGGAACGCGCTTATTATCAACCTCTAAATCTATTTCAAAATTCCATTGCCTTAACATCTGGTCACCTTATAAATTTAATTTTTGGTTATCTTTCATGTGGCAAATATATTGTATTTTTGCACACGAACAAAAGAAAGCTCCTATTTTTTGATAAAATGAACATTTTCTCACGATTCATCAACAGATTGTCACACCGACAGAAGTGTCTGAGCCTCGTTCTGCTGGGTTCTCTGGTGGGATGTGGGTTCTATTTCCTCTACATACTCCGAGCACACAGCTATCTGGGCGATGATCCGTCGGCTTGTGTCAACTGTCACATTATGTCACCCTATTACGCTTCATGGTTCCACTCAAGCCATTCGCGCAATGCCACCTGCAACGACTGCCACGTACCTCACGAGAATGTGGCTCGCAAGTATGCATTCAAAGGCATGGACGGCATGAAGCATGTGGCTATGTGGGTAACACGTTCGGAAGGCCAGTCACCTCGTGCCGGCGAAGAGAGCTGCCAGGTGATCATGAACAACTGTATCCGCTGCCACACGAGCCTCAACACGACCATGGTCAATACGGGCAAAGTGGATTACATGATGACCGAAGTCGGCCAAGGCAAGGTCTGCTGGGATTGCCATCGTCAGGTGCCTCACGGCGGTCATTCTTCGCTCACCGAATCTCCATTGACCAAGGTACCGCTGCCTGCAAGCCCTGTACCTGAGTGGCTGCAGAAGATGATGGAGTGAGATGGCGGGAGTGAACAGTTAACAGTTAACAACGTACAGAAAGTGAATTAATTGAAATATAATTTATAAACGACAGAATATGGAAAACAACAACAAACTCTCTGGTGTCAAGGCATGGGCTTTGTTCGGCGGTGCTATGGTGGTTGTCTTTGGTTTAGGCCTGCTGACCAGCGCGCTGATGGAGCGTCGTGCAGAGGTGGCCAGCCTTTTCAACAATCGCAAGAACACGATGACTGGCGAGAAGCTTCATCCGCAGAACGAAGACTTCCGTTCAGATTTTCCACGTGAGTATCAGACTTGGCGCAAGACCGAAGAGACCTCGTTCGAGAGCCGTTATAATGGTTCGGAGGCCGTCGATGTGCTGGCTCAGCGACCTGAGATGGTGGTTCTCTGGGCAGGTTACGCCTTCTCTTGGGATTACACCACTCCACGCGGACACATGCACACCATTGAAGATATGACACGCACCCTGCGTACCGGTGCACCTGATACCGAGACGACTGGCTCTAACCAGCCAGGCACTTGCTGGACGTGTAAGAGTCCTGATGTGCCACGTATCATGCAGGAGAAGGGTATTGCCGAATACTACAAGGCCAACTGGGCCATGTGGGGCAATGAAATTGTCAATCCTCTGGGATGCTCTGACTGTCACGATCCTGAGACGATGGATCTGCGCATCAGCCGTCCGGCGCTCATCGAGGCTTTCCAGCGTCAGGGCAAGGACATCACCAAGGCTACTCCACAGGAGATGCGCACCCTTGTTTGTGCCCAATGCCACGTAGAGTATTATTTCCGCGATGATCCTGCCACTCCTGAGAAAGACCAGTACCTCACCTTCCCTTGGGACAAGGGCTTCACCGTCGAAGACATTGAGGCTTATTACGATGAGACAGGCTTCTACGACTACATTCACGCTCTCTCTAAGACCCCTATCCTTAAGGCTCAGCACCCTGGCTTCGAAACCTGTAAGATGGGCATTCACGGTCAGCGTGGTGTGGGTTGTGCTGATTGCCACATGCCTTATATGAACGAAGGTGGCGTGAAGTTCAGCGACCACCACGTACAGAGCCCTCTCAACAAGATGGATCGCACCTGCCTTGTCTGCCATCGTGAGAGCGAAGAGACCCTCCGTCAGAACGTATATGAGCGTCAGGAGAAGGTGTTTGATGTACGCAATCAAGTAGAAAAGGAATTGGCCAAAGCTCACATCCAAGCTAAGTATGCCTGGGATAATGGTGCTACCGAGGAGCAGATGAAGGAAACCCTCGCCCTCCTGCGCAAGAGCCAGTGGCGCTGGGATTTTGCCGTTGCTTCACACGGTGCCAGCTTCCATGCGCCACAGGAGATGACCCGCATCCTCAGCCATTCGCTCGAATACGCACTCAAGGCTCAGGTTGAGATCACCCGCACCTTGGCTAAGCTCGGCCATCTTGAAGAGGTGCCAATGCCAGACATCTCTACCAAGGAGAAGGCTCAAGAGTACCTCGGCCTTGATATGGCTGGTAAGGTAGCAGCCAAAGAGAAATTCCTCCAGGAGATTCGTCCAAAGTGGCTCGAAGATGCACGTGCCAAGGGTAAGGTTCGCGACGATGCCTATACTACAGTAAGGTTATAAGGTTGTAAGGTTATAAGGTTGTAAGGTTATGAGGTTGTGAGGAGGTGAGGTTATAAGGTTGTAAGGTTATAAGGTTATAAGGTTGCCCCCAAAAACCTCATAACCTCAAAACCTCATAACCTCAAAACCTCAAAACCTAAAAACCTAAAAACCTCACCCCCAAAAAAAACCTCAAAACCTCAAAAATATGTGGAATAAACCTTGGAGCTTCAAAGAAAGCGCACTCATCGGTGCTGGCCTCCTGGTGGTCGGCACCTTGCTGCAACTCACCATCGGAGCCATCGACTGGTCGCTGCTCTCTGCTCCTGTCAACGTTATCCTTTTAGTTACTTATCTGCTTGTGCTTGGTGTATTTTACGCCATGCGCAAGCACATTTATTTCATAGCGTGGTCGATGACGCTTCATGCGGCCATCCCTGCCCTGCTCTGCGGTGTGGCTGTCACACTACTGATGGGACTTACCGGATGGGACGAGATGCTCTCTGCATGGCCCTTCGTACTGATCTACATCTGGCTGATGAGCATCGTAGGGTTGATTGCCTTCGAC
>JAZQQU010000030.1:0-55209 GCA_045629225.1 Bacteroidales bacterium
GTACGGGTGCAGGTAGCGGTGTGACCATCGTCGGCCCATGACCATGCGCCAGCACCATAGCTGTGACCGAGGGCGGCAATATCCAATACGTCCTTGGTCGCACTATACTGAGTTCCTTCCACAGTAGCAGTAGCGATGTAGCGAGTCATTCCCATTGCGTTACAGGTTGGAGCAACTCCCTGAAAAGATGTGATACCGTTGCCCAAAGTCACACTCTTGGAAGATGTATGACCTGTGGTGTTAGTGGTGCAACCTGTGCGACCGCAGGTACGGGTGCAGGTAGCAGAGTGACCATCGGGGGCCCATGACCATGAGCCGGGACTATAGATGTGACCGAGGGCAGTGCCTGTCTTCGTCCATGTGGTAGAACCTTTACTGTCGCAACGACTGCACTTGTGGTAATAAACCGCATCGTCGGTACAGGTGGCTGCCGACTTCAAGTAAGTGTCTGTTGTTGTTTGGCTGGTGTAGCTGTGACCGAGGGCTGCAATGGTGCCGTCTTCTCTTGCGCCACATCCTGCATAAGTACAAACTCGGTGCTTAGTACCATCAGAAGTACAGGTGGCATCAACGTCTGTACTCCAGTTGCCATAGGTGTGGGCACCGAAGTTGGCTGTGAGGCTGACATTGTTTGCAAGAGATACATTGTGTGTCTGTGCTCCGTTGTCGCTCCACTCGACATAGTGATAGCCTGAATTAGGAGTTGCCTCTACCTTCAGCTGTGTGGCTGTGGTGCTGGTTGGATAGACATAGGACTTTTCGACACTGCCACCAGTTCCGGCAGTAACGCTGATGGTGATGGCTTTGTTGCTTGAATCGAAACTAGAACTGCTATTACTGATGGCAGCGAGTCGAGAGGCTTTGCCAGAGAGATATGTGTTGTTCATGACCTTACTGACAGCTTTGGACTTGATTACACCTGCGATGCCACCGATTTGTGTGGATGAACTGTTGGTAGCAGTGAGAGTACCGTCGCTGAAACAGTAGGTCAATCCGCGGAAGTTAGTTCCTGCATCATCGTTGACAGCTCCAAGGATGCCACCCATGCCAAGGCTTGTGCCGCTTGATGTAGAGGACAGAGAGCCACCGAAGTAGCAGTTCGTAATCAATGCTCGTGACTGATATTGCACATAGCCTACGATACCAGCCACGCAGTCGTAGCTTGGACCACCATTGATGGTACCGATGTTCGTACAGCCGCTGACCTCGATCGTACCGTCCGTCTTACCCGCGATACCAGCTAAGTATTTACATGTGCCGGTGCTCGTGATGGTGCCAGAGAAGACGTTGTCGGTAATATACAGGTCGTTCTGTGCATAACCTACGATACCGCCTACCTGCTCAGAATCCTTGGTGAGGTTGATGGTGCCGGTATAGGTACAACCTGTGGCGCGCGTGTTGTCAGCCATGTGTCCCACGATACCGCCGATGCAAGTGAAACCGGTGTGATTGAGGGTGAGATTTACACTACTGGTGACGTTCTCGATGACGGTGGTGCCGGCAGCCGAACCCACTACAGTGCCGTGTGAGTGGTTGCCATTGGCGCTGGATGTCATCGTACCTGCGAGGGTGAAGTTCTTGATGGTGGCGTTGTTAACGAAACCGAAGAAGCCATGTTCGTAGGCTGTGAACGAAAGGTTCATGCCCGAAATGGTATGTCCCTGACCGTCGAAGTAACCTGTGAATTTTCTGTCAGCACGACCGATACGAGTCCATGCCGAAGTCAATGTGATGTCGGCTGTCAACTTACCGTAGATTCCAGAGTTGCCGTTTTCGACATACTGCTGGAAGGTTCTAAGGTCAGCTTCGTTAGCGATGAGGTAAGGGGAAGATGATGTTCCGCTACCACTGATAGCCCACGCCCCTTGTGGCATGAGCATGGCGATGAGGAGCAGCGTGAGGCTCACCATCGACTTGGCGCTCAGTGGGAACGCCGTTCGTTTGAAATGTTTTGTTTGTTTCATTTTGTTTGTTATTATATTGTTGTTTTGTTTATATACTATCTTTTCTCCTCCCTTTAAGGGAGGTTGGGAGGGTCTTTACCATTGCTTCACGAATCCGCTGAACATCGGGATGTCAGTGAGCCAGGAAATCTGGAGGCGCTTCTGCTTGAAGAGCTTCATCTCGCGGCTACCCTGTTCGGTGCGTAGGTATTCCTCGCTCTTCTGCAGGTTCACCTCAGAGTCGTAGGCCAAGGCACTGAAACCGTCGAGCGCCTTATAGATATAGGTAAAGATGCCTACACCCACGAACATGAGGAGGGTGAAGGGCAGGGTATCGTCGGGGAACAGCAGCGTGACGGCAATGCCGCCGATGCCGAAGAGGATGATGAGGTGGCACGAGAAGAAGAGCCAGCGCACATCACGGTCGGTATCGTTGACGAAATAGTTGGCATAGTTGCCCAGCTGCTGATAGATGCGGTGGAAGCTCTGGTAGAACTTGCATGTGAGGAATCCGATATGGAGGAAGAACAGTCCGAAGCCTATATATAATAAGGTGTGGCTCTGGAGCAATGCGCTGATGGCGTAGATGATGACGGAGAGAAGGAGCAGGACAACATCGCGCACAACTACCTTCAAGTTGAGGTAATGGCGGTCAATGAGTCCGGTGTGGCTCATGGAGAACAGCGTTCCACCGATGTGGAAATAGCCAAGTGAGAGTGCCGATGCTGCTATTGGGTTATAGAAGCGTGGCATGAACCACCAGTGCAGGAAGAACCCGATACCGAATACCATGAGCGACATGGCTGTGAGATAGCGTGAACGGTAGTAGCGTGGTGTCTCGGTATAGAGGAAGTTGTCGGGATCGAAAAAGAGCATGGCTGCCAACACCCAGTTGACCACAGCCCCTACGATGAGCGAGAGGCTGTAGAAGTACTCTGGTGGAAGAGCAAAGGGTGTTTGTACAATCTGATAATCCATTATCCTTCGGAAGTGAAAAGTGAAGAGTGAAAAGTTTATACTAACGATAGCTGGTGCATGGTGCTATGCAAATGTTGAGTGCAAAGGTAATGAAAAAGTGTGAAAAAGGTTATTGCATGAATCGAGTTGTTATTGCATGAACCTGAAATTGTTATTGCATGAAATTTTTTTCATGCAATAACAGTATTGTATCTGCTTGATTATCAAACTTCCTTTTGATTGGTACAAGATGATGCCCAATCTTTGGGAGAAATGCCCATAAGCGTCTTGAAGGCACGTGAGAATGTTGCTTGTCCGGAATATCCGCAGGCGTTGGCAACGGTCTCAAACGAGTATTCCGGGTGTTCCGTGATGACTCGTTTCGCCTCTTCGATGCGGAGATAAGGCAGCCACTGACGGTAGTTGCCGACCGTGGTGTGCTGCTCAAGATAGAAATTCAGCGCTGCGGAAGATATGCCCATATCTGCGAGAGCGCCACTGATGGTTACGTTCGGATCGGTGAAATGGCGCTCGCAGACCCACTGCTCTATGCGCTGGCGGATCTGCTCGTTCTGATTCTCTTCCTCCATCATAACAGCGTCTGCTATCTCGTCGGTTACCTTGATGCACTCTGCCATGTTCCAGCCATAGACTATGAACGTGACAAAGAAAATCAGCAGGAGCGTGAAGATGATCAGACCATAGATGGAATTGAGCGCAAGGGACGACGACATGCCTACCCACGGCGAGAAGAGCGAGAAGAAGATGATCCATTTCATGACACGAGCCGTGAACCGTAGCACGCTGTGTCGCTCGGTCAGCTCTTCGTCGGTCAGACGTGTGCTTGCCTGTTTCATCTCCTTAGTGAGCACCCATGAGAGCTCAATGACCTTGAGGAAATAGAGCAACGCTACGACGAACGTAGCCGTCAGCCAGGGCTGCTGGTCGTTGACAAGGGTGTCGGTGAAATAGCCGATGGCGAGGATGACGTAGCAGACAGCCATGAAGATTCCGTTGTGCCTGTATCTTGGTTTCATGTCATGGCTGGCACGCAGCAGGTTGAGCTCCGCCATGTTGTAGAGTGGCGTGGCTATGACATACGCCATCATGTTGAGCGTCCAGCAGAGTGTGACGCTCTGTTCGCGCAGCTGCCCTACAAACTGTATGGCGAAGTGGACGCCCAGCAGAAGGGTGGCTGCAGCAATGAGCCATCGCGAACGGTTATACACCGCCGACTGCAGCTTGCCCCGGTTGAATAAGATGAGGCAGGCCGCAGCAACAAACATGGGCAATGCACCCAGGAAGCGCACACTTGATATGATCAGTTCTTCCATGCTATCGTAGGAGTTGTGGATTTATGACAAAGGGTAAGGACACAGCAGAGCCTTCCAAAGATGCCCATAGGCACCTCTGGAAGGCTCTGTATTCGACGAAAAATCTGTGGTTTATAGGCCCCGCAATACCCCCCCCCTAAAATACGGTAATTCAGCACGTTATAAGCGTCCACACACAGCACCGCACAGTCTTGCGCGAAGGCTGGACGGATGAGGGATGTGGGGTGAAGGGGTGGCATGAGGGGATTATTGAAATAAGAGTATTATTCTTCTACTATTACCATGTTCAGTAAATCGAAGTACATAAGACGTGTGTGTAGAGGTAAATGACCTACACCGATGCCTACATACTTTGCTTCGAGACGTTCGTCTTCAACCAGATACCGGAAACCATTACGTTCATAATAGCGCAATGTATCTGCATTGTTAAGAGCATCAACGATAATGAAACGGCATCCTGTCTTATTGCTCTCGCGGAATAGGTTCTTGATAAAATCCATTACAGCTGAACCATATCCCTGATGTGCAAACTTGGTGCTTGTGCCAAGACGACCGAGCAGTACGGCAGGGAATCGCTTGATAGATTTGTCGCGAAGGTCTGTATCTTCGAGGAAGATTTCTTTATATTCCTCAGCAAGCTTATTCGTCAGGCGTATGCTATCATTGGCGAGGGTAAAAGCTGTTACAATCTCCTTGGGGTTCTGGCGCGAACGGAAAAGGTAGGTCTTGCCCAAGAGCTTCTGCTGATAGGGTATCGCATCATTGGCAAAGAAATCGTTGAGGTCTTGCTCGTCCTCGCTCGATCCGCAGTCAAATATATTGCATTGTCTCAGGCACTCCTCAGAGAGTACCGAGAGGGTACAATTTTCTATGAGTTCCTGCTGCGTCATAAGATATTCGCCTCACGGAGGATTTGCTTCATTACATCGATATCCTTGCGTTGCACTTTGATGGTGCCAGGATTTGCCTCTACACGCTCTGCTTCGAGAATGAAGTTCTGTGCTTCATTGCCAAAGAGTGTGGGTATATTACGTATTGGTCTTGCCATAGTGTATAATTATCTATTCGTTTGTAAAATTAGTTTTTGCGGGTTATCTGCTGGCATGTACGAGTGCTCAGAATATTTAGCCAGACATTTACCGCCTATGCCGCGAGCGCTGTATGAATACACACCATCTGCGTGGCAAATATACATTATTAATAATATAAATGCAAATTTCAGCTCCAAATCTTTTCATTTTCTCCCTATCTTCCCTCTCTATTACCTTTATTTGTCACCCCAATTTTTCATTTTTATCCCTCAATTCTGTCACCTCCACCCATCAATCCACCCTCTAAAGTGTTAAATCAAATAATTTTATCTACCACCTCTCCACTTTTCTATCATCATAATCATATAATCGTGATTATCAAGATTTTGCGCTTTCGTTTTTTGTACGGCTTTGAGGTCGTTTGCCGTAGATGCCTCAAATAGCTATTATAGCACTTTCGATGGTGTACTTACCAATAAGTCGGGAAATCAGATCGTGGCCTATCCTAGTGCCAAGGGAAATACCTACGCCATACCTGCAAGCGTGACGAGTATTGGTGAGTATGCATTCAGAGGCAGTGAACTGACCAGCATTAGCATCCCTGCAACAGTTTCAACAATCTACAACTATGCCTTCGCTAACTGTTCCAACTTGAAAAAGGTGGTGTTTGAGGAAAAATCGAACTATATCTCTTTGAGAAACTATATTTTCCAGAATGATCCGTTGGAGAGCGTAGAGGTTTACAGAACGATCAGTAATTATGATTCAGGTTCGTACACTCCCTTCTATAACAACACTTCGCTCAAATCGGCAGTCATAGGTGGTAGTGCGACAAGCGTCTATGCATCTATGTTCTACGGTTGTTCTTCACTTAACAGCATTACAATGGGCGATGCTATCACTTCTATTGGCTCATCTGCTTTTTATGGTTGTGCTAGCCTCGCTTCCATCAAGATTCCAGCGACTGTGACAACCATCGGTGACGCGTTCCTCAGTGGATGTTCAGCATTGAAGGAAATCAACGCTAAGATGCAGACACCTCCTGTGCTACAGTCAACTGCATTTGCCAGTGTGGATAAGGATGCTTGTAAACTTATCGTCCCTGCTGCATACGTTGACATTTATGACGATACTCCTGGCTGGATGGCATTCAACAACATCGTAGCTGAGGATGATGCAACACTGCGCAAAATGATTGTAAGCCTCACAGACGGCGGTACAGTTATCATAGATAGCCGTACTTACACCTGCGAGGGTAGTCATTCATTCTACACTTCGGCTACTACAGATGTCGATGTGGTAATCACACCAAGTGCAGGCTTTTATCTGAAGAGTGTGAAGCAGAATGGTGTCAATGTGATAGGACAGATGAATGGCAATACGTTGACATTGGCAAAGACCAATGCATTGACGACACTAGACATCACATTTGCATCAAGTACAGAGATAACAGATATCAGTTCGCTCACTTATGCAGTATATCCAACACCGGTGACAGGCGTTTCGGGCAATACACTTGCTCTTCCTATCAACCTCAAGAACGCAAACCTTATTGCCACCTGGCAGGCAGATCTTGTCCTCCCTGAAGGCTTCACGATTGCGACTGATGAATACGGCGATCCATTGATTGTAGTATCAGGTTCGCGTACTACGGCAGCTCGTCATTCTATCGCTACTTCTACTGTGTCGGGCGGAGCCACACGTATCCTTTACAATTCCTCATCGAACAAGACCATCAGCGGTACGGATGGCGAAGTGGCTACAGTCACCCTTAATATCGATGAGGATGTTGAGCCAGGTGACTATCCAATCATCTTCAAGAACATTGTAATGTCTGAGGCAAATGAAACAGGCCATGTGGTTGAACGGGTGGTTTCGAAGATTACAATCCAGAGCTATACTCCTGGTGATGTGAACAACGATGGTGACATCAATGCACAGGATCTTGTGGCTGTGGTGAACTATATCCTCGAGAATCCTACACCAGGCAATATCCGTGAGGCTGCAGACCTCAACAACGATGGTAACGTTGATGCCATGGACTATGTGGCTGAGGTGAACCTCATCCTTTCCTATGATACCTCTTCATCAAGGGCAATGTCCAAGGCTGGGGTTGTGTCAGACGATACGTATGCTGGCATGCTTAGCGTAGAGTCATTCGCACTTGCTCTTGGTGAAGAAATAGAAATCCTTGTCAGCCTTATCGATGCAAATGCCTCATACACTTGCTGCCAGTTTGACGTTACCCTGCCAGAGGGTATCTGCATCAATGACGCAGAGAGCACCATGGGCAGCCACTCTGTGGCATTCCGTGCACTTGGAAATGGCATCACTCGCGTCTTTGTAAGTTCTCCTGCCAACAAAGTCATGAGAAACGATGACATTGCAAAGCTCTTTGTGAAGGCTGATGACATGATGATGGTAGGCGGATATACCATGGACATCGACAATGTCCTGCTCGTCACCCCTGATGCCGTTGCAGTATCTCCAGCGCCTGCTCAAATCCCATTCTCAGTTGATGGCGCTACAGGAGTAGCAAACGTTGAAACTGACTCAATCGAGAATAATCGATATAATGTTACAGGTCAGCCTGTAAATACAGAAGCCAAGGGAATCGTTATTGTAAATGGTAAGATGCAATTTGTAAAATAAGTATGAAGAAGTTCATTAAATATCTGATTTGCATGGTAGTCTTAATGGCTACCATGCCATCAATGGCTCATGCTGAGGTAGTGCCAACAGATGTTACGTCGCTGGATTATGCTGTTTATGCACAGAGTGTTACTGCAATGACTGGCGAAGAGATCAAGCTTTCGGTAAAAATGAAGAATGCGAAGGCCATAGCCACTTGGCAGGCGGATCTGATGCTGCCTGAGGGCGTTAGCATCGCAACAGATGAGTACGGAGATCCAAAAGTAGTGGTGTCAACAGCCAGAACATCCACCACTCGTCACTCAATTACAACAAAGAACCTGGCGAATGGAGCTATTAGAATTCTGTGTGGTTCTGCCTCGAACAAGACATTTACTGGAACTGACGGAGAGGTGGCAATCATTACTCTGAAAATCTCTAACGACATAGCGGCAGGAGACCATGCCATTCTTTTCAAGGATGAAGTCATGGCTGAGCCTAACGAGGTCGGCCACAAAGTCCCTCTGGTTGTCGGCGTTCTAAAAATTGAAGAGGATCTCGATGCCACGAAGTGCGATGTAAATGGTGATGGCGAAGTTACCATAGCGGATGTTACATATATTGTAAACTATATTTTGAAAAAATAGTAGTCTTGTAGAAGTTGCTACAGCTTATATAGATCCATAATTCCCTTTTCGATCCGTCGGATTCCTTGCCAGAGTTGCTGGCGAAGAATCCGACGGATCGAACGACTATCTTCCCAATTCTGGCAGACGGCTTTATTGCATAGCGTGAAATTGAGAAGCTAAAAAGTCAAAAAACATAATGAAGAACCATAAAAAACGCCTGGTTTTGTCTTTTTCTCAAACATAGATTTGTGCGCATAAAAGTCGTTATCTTTGCACACAAACTATACTCGGCGCACCCCAAAATGACCTTTATAGAGAGTAGGCTGTAAATGCCAATCTTCTTCTATAATAGGATTTGGTAGTGAACTCACTCAAAATTATAAAGGTTATTTTGGGGTGCGCCATCTATAACATTGCTTGTTCGTCCATAAAATGTGTAATGGAACGATAATGTTCGTTCATGAAATGTGTAATCACGAAACGGTATAGGAAGAAGAGCGTTTTGACTATGGTCTTCAGAGCTCGCTGCTTCTTGACCTTTTGGGAGTCTCTACTTGTGACCGAAGCCCGTCTTAAGTTATGACTGGCGCCTGTCTTAACTCATGACAATCGTTTTTTGTGCAGGAACGGGTAATGGGTAATGCTTGGTGCACGATACTGCAATCCTCAAATGACAAAATGTCGCAGGAAATGTGCGTAAATCTGCGGAATTTATTCTTTTTTTTAGACATTCCGCAGATTTACGCACATTTTACTCTATCTTTGCAAAAATTAAAGAACCAATGAGAAGACCAGCGATTGTTTTGCGAATCAGAGAGGCATTGAGAAATAAGGTGCCTCAAGCCACTACCATACTTTATGGCAGTGAGGCTCGTGGTGACGCACGTCAAGATAGTGATATTGATCTTCTCGTGATGCTTCCGAAGGATAAGGTGGCATACCAAGATCGAGATCAAGTGATAGAGGCCTTATACGACATAGAACTTGAAACCGGTATTGCAATAAGTCCTTATATTCTAAGTAGGAAAGCTTGGCAAGAGCGCCCCTTCGACACGCCTTTCTATCTGAATGTGCAACGAGAGGGAATTAACCTTACAAATATTGGCGAATATGAACGAAGAATTGGATGATGAAACTCGTCAGGCTTTGGTGATGTATCGAATACAACGTGCTAAAGAGACTTTGGCCGAGGTGCCTGTGCTAAGAGATAAGCAATTCTTGAGCACGGCAATAAATAGAATGTACTATGCAGTCTTCTATGCTGCATCTGCTTTGCTTCTGAATGAGCATCATAATGTGTCGACTCACCAAGGCGTAAAGCAACAATTAGGTTTGCATTTCATCGTGACAGGACGAATTTCCAGAGATATGGGAAAGTTCTTCTCCCAAATCTTTGAGGCAAGACATAGTTCCGATTATGACGATTTCGTTGCAACAACGGTTGAAGAGGTGGATGAATTCTATCCCAAAGCTTGCGAGTTTATTTCTGTAATCGAGAGTTTCCTCCAGAATTAAGAGTATCTTGTTCGACGTTAATCTGACAACCTAAAATTCCAAAAAGTGGCTATATTCAGCGGAAACGATGCAAATATGGCGTGTTTCCACTGAATATAGCCACTTTTTTGTTATATTTGCAGCAAAAGTGGGGAAAAGCCACTTTTGAAGATTTGAAAATTTGCAACACCTTATGGGCAAAATAGCAGACGATATCAAGAAGCAGCGGCGGGGTCGTGCCGACTTCGACCCGACGGACGAGGGCAACATCTTCGTGAAGGGTGCGCGCGTCAACAACCTCAAGAACATTGACGTAGAGATACCTCGAGGCAAGCTGGTGGTCATCACTGGCTTGTCAGGTTCGGGCAAGTCATCTCTGGCTTTCGACACCCTCTATGCCGAAGGCCAGCGTCGCTATGTAGAGTCGCTTTCGAGCTATGCACGCCAGTTCCTGGGGCGCATGGGCAAGCCGGAGTGTGACTACATCCTGGGCATTCCACCTGCAGTAGCCATCCAGCAGAAGGTGGTGGTGCGCAACCCACGCAGTACTGTGGGCACCAGCACAGAGATCTACGACTACTTGCGTCTGCTCTTCGCCCGTGTGGGCAAGACCTACAGCCCTATCAGTGGTCAGCTGGTCAAGAAACATACGGTGAACGACGTAGTGGAGCGTGCATCACAGCTGCCCGATGGCACCAAGTTGGCCATCCTCGTGCAGGTCGATGTGCCCGAAGGCCGCACCTTAGAGCAGCACATCGAGGTTCTGATCAAGTCGGGTTTTGCCCGTGCGGAGTCGAATGGCCACTTCATCCGTCTGGAGGAGGTCACCGCTTCGCCCTTCAATCTGGTCATCGACCGTCTCATGGTGCCTTTTGCCGATCAGGCTGCTCTCTCTCGCTTTGCCGATTCGGTCGAAACAGCTTTCTATGAGGGCAATGGCGAGTTCCTGCTCAAAGCATGGCTTCCAAAAAGTGAAGAGTTAGAAGTTAATAGGGAAAAGTTGAGCTCGACGGCAAGAGATTACCAGCTTTTCTCTTTCAGCAAGCGTTTCGAGGCCGATGGCATGACCTTCGAGGAACCATCGGACATGATGTTCAACTTCAATTCGCCTGCTGGTGCCTGCCCTGTGTGCGAAGGTTTTGGCAAGGTGATGGGCATTGACGAAGACTTGGTTATCCCGAACAAAGCCCTTTCGCTCATGGAGGAGTGTGTGGTGCCTTGGCGTGGTGACAAGATGTCTGAGTGGAAGAAATACTTTGTGAGCCGTGTAGGCGAAGTCATCCTGAGCGATGGCCAGCCATTCCCTGTGCATCGTCCTTATTATCAGCTTACACAGGAGCAAAAGGACCTCTTGTGGCACGGCTATCCGGCTGGTGTAATGACGCGCAAGGAGCGCGATGCTGCCGAGCAAGCTAATGGTGTCAGCGACGTTACGGGTTGGGAGGAGAGTAAGGTGCTGTATGGCATCGACGACTTCTTCCAGATGGTCAGCGAGAACCTCTACAAGATACAGTATCGTGTGATGCAGGCACGCTATCGTGGCAAGACCGTCTGTCCTGCTTGCCAAGGATCACGACTCAAGAAGGAGGCTTTGTATGTCAAGATTCAGGGCAAATCGATCTCCGACATCGTCCGCATGCCAGTGTCCGACCTTATCGTGTGGTTCCGCGATTTGCAGCTCGACGAACACGATGCCCTCATAGCCAAGCGCTTGCTGGTCGAAATCAATAACCGACTGCATTTCCTGCAGGAGGTTGGTCTCTCGTACCTTACACTCGATCGTCTCAGCAATAGCCTTTCGGGTGGTGAGTCGCAGCGCATCAATCTGGCCACTTCGCTTGGCTCGGCTTTGGTCGGCTCCATGTATATTCTCGACGAGCCATCGATTGGCCTTCACAGTCGCGACACAGATCAGTTGATTCATGTCCTGCGCCAGTTGCGTGATCAGGGCAACACTGTCATCGTCGTGGAGCATGACGAGGAGATTATCCGTTCGGCTGATTATCTCATTGACGTCGGCCCTCGTGCCGGTCGTTTTGGCGGCGAGATTGTTTATCAAGGCGTTGTGCCAGAGTTAGATGACAACTCCACAACCTCACAACCTCACGACCCCACAACCTCACAGCCTCACGACCTCACAACCTCACAACCTCACGACCTCACGACCTCACAACCTCATAACCTCACAACCTCGCTCACCGCTCGTTTCCTTACGGGTCAGGAGCAGATTCCTGTGCCCCAGTCACTTCGTCCCTGGTCTTCATACATCGAAGTGCGTGGCGCTGTTCAAAATAATCTCAAGGATGTCACCGTCCGCTTTCCGCTCGGTGTCATGACTGTGGTCACGGGTGTGTCTGGCTCAGGCAAATCCACTTTGGTGCGTGACATCCTCTATCGTGGCATGCTCCGACATCTGGGCGAGGCAGGCGATGCTCCAGGTGCCTTTGCCGGTTTTGGTGGCGATCTGAACCGCATCGACCACATCGAGTTTGTTGATCAGAACCCTATTGGCAAGTCATCGCGCAGCAATGCTGCCACCTACATGAAGGCTTACGACGAGATTCGCAAGCTCTTTGCCGACCAACCGCTGGCAAAGCAGATGGGCTTCACGCCTGCCACCTTCTCGTTCAACGTGGAGGGAGGCCGTTGCGAGGAGTGCAAGGGCGATGGCACCATCACCGTCGAGATGCAGTTCATGGCCGATTTGGTCATGGAGTGCGAGGCCTGTCATGGCAAGCGTTTTAACAGCGACGTGCTTGAGGTCTTCTATCGCGATAAGAACATTGCCGACGTGCTCGACATGTCAGTCGATGAGGCCATCGAGTTCTTTAGTGCCGACGATGCAGCCTCTGCCATCATCCGTCGTCTGTTGCCATTGCAGAAGGTAGGCTTGGGTTACATCAAACTCGGCCAGTCTTCCTCTACCCTGTCTGGTGGCGAGAACCAGCGCGTTAAGTTGGCTTACTACCTCAGTGACATGACCTCCACACGCTCCTCTGCGGCCAAGGGTCACACACTCTTTATCTTCGACGAACCCACCACAGGCCTTCATCTCTTCGACGTGCGTGTTCTGCTCCAGGCCTTCGACCTCCTGTTGCAATGTGGTCACACTCTGGTCATCATCGAGCATAACCTTGACGTCATCAAGTGTGCCGACCACATCATCGACCTTGGCCCTGAGGGTGGTGATGCAGGTGGCAACCTTGTCTTCCAAGGCACACCACTCGATTTTTGCAAGGTCTCAGATTCCTATACAGCACGTTATCTGAAGCCGAAGTTCGGGCTTAATTAATCGTCCTTTTTTATGCTGTAGGGCAGTAAATACTTATTTAAATGGCGTAAAACATTGTTTTTATGCCATTTTTTTTGTTTATTTGCCAAAAATAATGTATCTTCGCCCCCGTGTAGTATGTAGCTTTGAAGTCTGTTGCCATGATGTGTGATGGGCTTCGACGTAGTCGTCAGTCATTCTCAGTTCGACAAATCCAACGGGACATCATGAAAGTTAGTATCATCACCACATCAAAAGATCGAGTATGGCACATTCGCGATGCGATGTGCAGCGTGCTCGACCAGACTTATCGTGACCTAGAGTACATCCTTGTGGATGGTGGCTCGACCGATGGCACGCTTCGTGTGATCCGAGAGGTGTTGCGCGACTATGGTTTCCCCATCGACGAGCTGGATATTTCGCTCACTACACCTACAGGAGAGCGTCGCACTATCACGTATGAAGCAACCGTGGGTTCGCGCACCGTGCGGTTGTATTCGGCCTTGGATCGAGGCATGTATGACGGCTTGAACCGTGGCATGCGCATGGCTACGGGCGATGTGGTGGGCATGCTGCATTCCGATGACGTATTTCAGGACATTTATGTGATCAGCGAATATGTCGAGCGTTTCCGTTCGTCCCATGCTGACCTGGTGTATGCTGATGGCTTCCTGGTAAACCGTGAGGATGTGGGACAGATACTGCGTCGAGTAGTCAGCGGTCCTTACAAGGAATACAAGCTGCGATTAGGTTGGACACCCCTGCATTGCACCTGTATGGTGCGTCGGGAACTGACGCGTCTCTATGGCCCCTATAACCTGGAGTATCACATCTCGGCCGATACCGACTGGATGGTGCGTTATCTGCGAGTGCCTGGCATGAGGAATGAATACCTGGGCCTCCGCTTTGTGGTACGAATGCGTCAGGGCGGTGTCTGCACCGACTTGCGTCATGCCGGCCACCTGTTCTCCGAGGATCTGCGGGTTTTCCGCAGTCATGGGCTTTGGCCAGTGGGCCTTCCCAAGTTGGTCAAGATGTGGCGCAAGGTGCCACAGATATTCTCAGCACGCATTCGTCGCGTGTATTGGGGCTTTGTTTCCCGTTCATAATAACAACATTTGCGAATGTATCATACTTCTTCTTCCGACGCTCAATGGGACTTGGTCATCAAGCCACACAAGCGGTTGCTGGATATCGACTTCAAGGGTATCTGGCAGTATCGTGACCTGTGGCGGATGTATGTGAAGCGTGACATCATCACCGTCTATAAGCAGACGGTGCTCGGCCCGCTGTGGTTCGTCATCTCGCCCGTGTTTACCACAATCATGTATATGTTTGTGTTCTCCACCTTGGCAGGCATTTCGACCGACGGCATTCCGGCAGCCCTCTTCTATATGAGTGGCAACCTGCTGTGGCTGTACTTCACAGCATGTTTCACCTGTGGTCAGGAGGCCTTCACCGGTAATGCAGGAGTCTTCTCGAAGGTTTATTTCCCTCGTCTTGTGGCTCCTTTGGCAGGCATCACGTCGGCATTCATCAAGACTTGTTTCCAGAGCATCATGCTTGTGGCACTCTATCTGTGGTACTTCTTCGTGGAGCGAGGCATACACCTCACCGTGGAGTTCTGGCTGGCACCGTTGCTGTTCGTCATGCTGGCGTGCATGGGCTTGGGTTGTGGATTGATTGTCTCCTCGCTCACGGTGAAGTATCGCGACTTGAACAATCTGGTCATCTTCGGCCTACAGCTCTGGATGTATGCTACGCCTGTGATCTATCCTATTTCGGTGACTGGCGATCGTGCCCTGGTGCAGTTCCTGAAGTTCAATCCGCTGCAGGGCATTTTTACCGATTTCCGCTACATGCTCACCGGCATGGGCACGATGGATTGGGGTGGCTTGCTCTATAGCGCCATCTTTGCAGTGGTGATCTTGTTTGTTGGCATTGTGTTCTTCAATCGACAAGAGCGCACATTTATGGATACTATCTGATTGGAGAATATGAATAAGGTAGCAATAAGTTTCGACCATGTAGGCAAGATGTATCGCCTGGGCCTGGTAGGATCGGGCACTATCAGTCAGGACCTGAAGCGCTGGTGGCAGATGTCGGTGTTGGGCAAGGAGGATCCCTTCCTCAAGATAGGCCAAACCAACGATCGCGCCCATAGTGGCGAGAGTGAATACGTCTATGCTTTGCGCGATATTTCATTCGACGTAGAGCAAGGCGATGTGGTGGGCATCATCGGCAAGAACGGTGCTGGCAAGAGCACGCTCCTGAAGCTCCTCAGCCGCATCACAGCGCCTTCGACGGGTACTATCAAGGCCCGTGGCCGTATAGCTTCGCTGCTCGAAGTCGGCACAGGCTTCCACCCAGAGCTGACAGGTCGCGAGAACGTGTATATGAACGGCACCATCATGGGAATGAAACGACGCGAGATCGATGCCAAGCTCGATGAGATAGTCGATTTCGCAGGTGTGGAGCGTTACCTCGATACTCCTTGCAAACGCTATTCCAGTGGCATGCAGGTGCGCCTGGGCTTTGCTGTAGCTGCATTCCTCGAACCCGAGATTCTGGTGGTAGATGAGGTGCTGGCCGTAGGCGATGCCGAGTTTCAGAAGAAAGCCATCGGCAAGATGAATGACGTGGCCACCAACTCCGGCCGCACCGTCCTCTTCGTGTCGCACAACATGAACTCCGTTCGCCAGCTCTGCCGTCATGGCGTAGTGCTCAAGAATGGCATGGTGGAGATGATGGGCACGGCTGACGAATGCGTGGATTATTATATGGAGACGAGCATTTCGGATCTGGTAGGGCATAAGGTTGTGGATCCTTACAGAAACAATGGTTTTGCGCGCGAAGTGGAGTACGTGGAGGCGCGGATGCTTAATGACCATACGTGCGTCTCGGTGCGCGAACCGCTGGTAATCGAGCTCACCATACATCGCAGAGTCAAGGAGATTGGCGAATGCGTGATTGGCGTGGGCATCAACAATGGCGGAGATCAGCGCATCAGCACTTATTACACCAATCCCATCCAGCTGCCAGCATGCAAGGACAATTTCCAAGTGCGTGTCACATTGCCTGACCATCAGCTGGCCAAGGGTATTTATTCATTGCGCTTCAATCTGCTCAGCGGGTTTGACTACACAGCCAAGCCGCGCGAATACGATGTGGTGGAGCGCGTATTGTCATTCGAGGTCAAGTATCTGGATCTCGCGCATGAGGTGAATCTGTCGTTCTGGCCACACCACATGGGCAACGTTGCTGGACAAGGTGCTACTGCTGTCTTAATCTAAAGCACAATGAATAGCTTGCTGAAGCGGTTGATCTGGAATCGACACACACGTCAGACGGTGCTCGATGCATTGCGGTTTCTGCCAGTTCGTCGTGGTCGGGTAATGTGTGTATGCTGGGGTGGCAAGAATTATAATTGCAATCCGCGTGCTATCACCGACTACCTCGTGGCAAAGAATCTGGCGACGAAGCCCGGGGATAGACCTTCGCAAGGGAAGTTTGAGGTTTATTATGCATTTGTCGATGTTGCGCGCTTTTCTAAGGATTTCTCGGAATCATTAGGTGCTGTCGAGATTTGTACGCTTCGTTACTTCTATTTGTTGGCCACGTCGCAGTTCATCATTGCCAATACCCGTTTCGGAGGACAGGGTCAATGGCCATTTCCAAAGAAAAAAGGCCAATATTACATCCAGACAATGCATGGCGGTCATGGCATCAAGAAGGTTGAACTGGATGCACGAGAAGTGCTTTGGGAAGAATATATCGTTAACCTTTATAACGATGCCGAACGTATTGACTTGATGTTGTCGGATTCCTCTTATTGGACACAACGGTTGCGCACGGCATTTGCCTACCCCCAAGGGGAGATTATGGAGGTAGGATTGCCTCGCAATGATATTTTCTTTCAAGGCGAAGATATAAAGGACAAATGCCGTGAACGTGTTGTTTCCCTTGTTCAGCAACGCAAATCATGCTTTTTGTCGAATATCTCAAAATTCTTGATATATGCCCCGACATTCCGAGCCGATGGAAGCATTGATGTTTATGGTTTTGATTTCGAAAAGGTATTGTTGGCATTGACCACGCGCTTTGGTGGAGAATGGTATATTTTAGTGAGTTCTCATCCAAATATGCAGGAATATTACCATGGAATCTATGATTTTTCTCATCCTCGATTAGTCGATTTTGGAAGAGAGGACCTCCAGTCATTGCTTGTTGCATGTGACGCTATGATCACTGATTACAGTTCGTGCGAAATGGATTTCTCTTTGTCAGGTCATCCTGTTTTCCAGTTGTGCAAGGATTTAGAGAGGTATGATAGAGGATTCTACATAGATCCTCGCACCCTTCCTTTCCCTTATGCAGATAACGATGATCAACTTGTCAATAATATACTTTCTTTTGATCAGGAAAAATATTCGCAGGACTTGACACGGTTTAATCAGGAGGTTATTGGGCTCAAGGAAACAGGGCAAGCGTGTGATGCAGTAGTAGAATGGATGTCGTTACATTATTGATAGCAAAGTAATGATCAAGGTTTCGGTAATTTTATCAGTATATAATGGCATGAAGACTATCCAGCAAATGTTGGATTCTTTGTCAGTACAGACATTTGAGGATTGGGAACTTATCCTGGTCGATGATGGCTCGAAGGATGGGACTTCTGCCTTGCTCGACAAATATGCTTCAACACATGCTCGAGCTTTTGTGATTCATAAGCCGAATGGCGGATTAGGCTCAGCACGTGTCACGGGATTGCTCTCGGCTCAGGGAGAATATGTCATTCATGTCGATGCTGATGACTGGGTAGAACCTGATTATGTGCAATCTCTTTACGAGGCGATTTCATCCAGCCAGAATGACATTGTATGGTGTGATATTTTTGATAATGACGAAACTCTGCATGTCTGGAAATTCGATGATGGTACTGACAGAGAAATACTCTTGCCCAAGATGTTGAACCATGAAATTTGGTCACCTCAGTGGAACCGCATTATGCGACGTACGGTGGCCATGGCGAATGCCCAATACCTTGAGGGCTTGCAGCAGTGGGAGGATTTTGTGTTCAATGTCGCTTGTCTGCTTTATACGGATAAGCTCGGTTATTTACCTCGTCCGCTCTATCATTATCGGGTCAATAACCCCGAGTCATTGTGCAATACGGCTTCGCAGCGTATCATGATACCCGAGTACACGCGTGCTATTTCACAATTGTCTGCTGCCATACAACACTATGGGGTATATGAAAAATATGAATACGAACTGAACTGGAACAAACTCTATGCCATCCGCGACTACATCGATGATCTCCGGGTGCGCGATCCCCAGAAGTTCGCCACCACTTATCCCGAGGCAATCGCGCATATCAACAAATATCCTGATTATCCTAATCGTTTGAAACTTTGCGCTTGGCTGATTCTTCACAGATCTGCCTGGCTGGTTCCTGTGGTATGTAAGGTTGACGTATTGTTGCGTCGTTTGGGATTATCCCGTCAAGCTTGACACCGTATGGCCATTGAGAAACGTCGCCTGCTGCTCGACATCTGGAGCCGTCTGCCCCAACCTCATTTTACTCCATCTTCGGAACCTATCGACGTGGTCATCCCCGTCATTGCCAAAGATCTGGGCATCCTGCCATTGTGTCTGGAAGGAGTGCGTGCCTGTGTGGCCAATACGGTGAAGGATATCTATCTGGTAGCGCCTCCTGTACCCGAGATTGCGGCATTTGCTGCACTATATGGCTGTCGTTTGGTCGATGAGGCCACGGTACTCGATGGCTTGACACCTCGTGAGCTCCATTTGGTGGTACACACCGCAGAAGGGATGGAGGTCAATCGCAGTGGCTGGCTCTTTCAGCAACTGCTGAAGCTTTCAGGCCGAATCGGCACATGTCGCCATTATCTCACAGTCGATGCCGACCATGTCTTGTTGCAGTCACACACCTTTCTGGCAAGTGACGGGTGTCCGGTGCTCTACCTAAGCGAAGAGCGAAACCCTGCTTATCGTCAAAATATCAGGCAGCTGATGTGCAACCATGCAATGCGACTGAATCCTTGGAGTTACGTGGCTCACAAGATGCTGTTCAGCAAAGACGTGTTGCAGCAGCTGCAATCCGAGATAGAACGCCAGCATCCGGGCATGACCTGGATCGAGGCCATCCTGCAGAGCTATGACCGTAACGAGGTGTCGGGTTTTTCTGAATTCGAACTCTACGGCAACTGTCTCAAGCACAAGCATCTGTTGCCCTGGATGCAGAAGGAACTGCACTATTCGGCATTGGCTTCGTATCAAGAACTCAAGAGTCGCTACGCACAGCGTTACCGTAGCGTCACTTTTCCCGAATGGATCAATACACCTCAGTCATGAATCATCCTGTAATAACTGTCATCACCGTCTGTCGCAATGCTGAGGCTTTGCTCGAAGCCACGATGCACTCCGTCCTTGCTCAGGATTACGATGCCCTGGAGTATATCATTATCGATGGAGCTTCGACCGATGGCACCGTTGACATCATCCGCCGCCATGCCGACCATTTGGCCTATTGGGTGAGCGAACCCGACCGAGGCATCTATGACGCCATGAACAAAGGCCTGCGTCATGCCACGGGGCAGTGGGTGGCTTTCATGAATGCAGGCGACAGTTATACCGACGAGCATGTACTCCGCGACATCTTCTCTCCTTCGGGTCGCTGCTACCTGGATGCAGAAGCTTTGCGTGATGTCAAGGTGATAGGCGGTCATATCCATAATCACTATCAGGGTGAGGTCGAAGTCCATCGGGCAGAATCGCCTTCGGTCATCCCTTATCGCCTGCCCATCTGTCATCAGGCTGCATTCACCCGTCGAGAGATAAATGAGGGCAAGGGAACCTTCTATTTTGACTGTGACTACAAGTTTGCAGCCGACTATAATCTCTTCTATCATATATATTATAAATGTGGAGGAGAGTCAGCCTTTGCCATCGTAGATCGCATTGTGGCCGAATGTGTGCAGGAGGAGAGTGTGACCAACTTGAACCAGCAGCGAGTGAAGGGTGAGTATCTGGCCATACAATCCAGCCATCTGTCGTGGCGTTGGGTCAAGGAGTATATCAAGTGGCGTTGGTTCTGACGAACGATGAAGATTGTCCTATTCACCGCAGGTCTTGGCAACCAGGTCTTTCAGTATTTTTTCTGTCAATGGTTGCAGCAGCGATACCCTAATGAGAAGGTGTGGGGATGCTATGATCCTGCCATTCTTGCCAACCATAATGGATTGGAAATTGATCGGGTGTTCGACATTGCGCTTCCGCCCACTTCGCGCTGTGTCTATTGGATTGAGCGAGTAATCCGTGCCATTTACAAACGAACCCATTGTCCCTCATTGTCATCGCACGATGAGGCAGACAAAGATACCCTGTACTACGAGGGTTATTGGCACGACAAGCGTTTCTTCACGGATTTTGTCAGTCATCTTCGGTTTCGCGACGATGCCCCAGTGTCTGCCGAAAATCAGCAGGCACTTGCCGAGATTCACAGCACTCATTCCGTCTCGATCCACATACGCCGAGGTGACTATCTGAATCCGGAGTTTGAGGCAAGGTTTGCTCACTCGTGCCCCTTGGATTATTATAGTCGAGCCATCGCTTACGCTCAGGCTCTGTGGCCCGATGTCCGATTCTTCGTCTTTTCCGACGATATTCCTTGGGTTCGAGAGCATTTGCCCCTTACCAATGCTCTCTTCGTGGATTGGAACCAAGGCGCCCGGAGTGCATGGGACATGCGATTGATGTCCGAATGCAAGGCATCGATCATTGCCAACAGCTCTTTCAGTTTCTGGGGAGCCATGTTGGGTGTCAGGAAACAGTTTGTCATCCGTCCTAAGCGATGGATTGGCGACGAAGTGCCTGATATCTTCCCTGATGACTGGTTGTCATACTGATATGATGGCAAATAGAATAGAGAAAAGTCGATTGCGTTATCTGGACGTGGCCAAAGGCATACTGATCTTGCTTTTGTTGATTCATCATACACCTCCTCAGGGTGATGTGGAGTTTCACTGATACGTCCTTGGGTCAGTGCTGTTATGGAGCCAGATTCTCTATTGTCGTGTCTCTGTTGGTCAGCAATCAATCGTATTCATAGCATCGCTGCTATCCCTCTATGGTTGTGCCTATATCTACAATAAGATTCATGTGCGAAGTATCAATAATCATCAGTGCCCACAGTGAAGTCGTCCCCCAAAAAAAGTTATGAAACTCCTCTATCTCACCATACAGATGAACCTGATGGGCGGTGTGGCTCGCATCGTCTCTGAGAAGGCTAACTGGTTCGTGGCTCATGGATATGAGGTCACAATTTGTGACATCGAGGACTATCAGATGAAGTCCTATTATCCGCTTGATTCACGGGTGAAGTTCCGCATTGGTAGTATGTCCACGACACCGGGTGGAATGCTGACACGGTTAAAAGGGGTACTGAAGATGATTGGCCAATTGCGAAGGGTCATACGAGAGGAGCGACCCGATGTGATTATCAATGCGCATTGTCCGCTTGTAACATGGGTGTTACCTTTCCTGCCTGTTTCTGGCCAGAGAATAATGGAGATCCATCAGAGCCGTCAGGGTTTGGAGGTATTCAATCGTCAGTTTATGAGTCCGTTGGCACGTTGGGTGCATCGCTGGGCAACGCGTTGGATCTATGGGCAGTATGACAAGTTCGTTGTCCTGACTTCTGGAGACTATGAGCAGTGGAAACTTAAGAATTGTGTAGTAATACCCAATTTCGTAGAGCAGAAAAAACTTCAAGTTCCCCATGAGCTCAACCACGAAACAGGAAACGACAAGAGGCAAATTCTCCTTTTGGCCCGACTTATGCCACAGAAGCGGATTGACCTGATGATCCGTATTTGGGCCTCGTTGGCCAACGACTTCCCTGGGTGGCATGTCAAAGTGCTGGGCGAAGGGCAGGAGCGTGCGGCATTGGAGCAACAGGTGCGCAAAGCAGGCTTACAAGAGAGTTTCCTGCTGCCAGGCGAAGTCAAGGACGTGCAGCCAGAATTGTCTCTTTCAGATATCCTATGCCTTACGTCAGAATACGAAGGCTTTGGCATTGTGCTCATTGAGGCGATGCAGAGAGGGGTGCCAGTCATGGCATTCGAATATGTGGGCGTGCATGACATCATTCAAGATGGTCATGATGGCATCGTGGTACCTTTTGGCGACGTGGTAGGGTATGCTGACAAGCTCCGAGAGCTGATGCTCTCAGCCGAAAAGCGTAAGCAACTGGCAACTAATGCCTTCGTGTCAGTACAAAAGTTCGACAAAGAGCATGTAATGCAACAATGGAAAGAACTCATTGGATAGATCAGCTCAAATGCTTTGCCATCTTGACTGTCGTAGCAGGTCACATGATGTCATGCGATGCATTCGATACCGAATGTGGGAGGCAGACGTATCTTTGGATCTTGTCTTTCCACATGCCACTCTTCGTTTCATTGAGTGGCTGGTTCTTTTCGGTTAAAGATGACTGTAGGACATTCCTGCGAAAGAGGTGCATTGGTATTGCTTTGCCTTATTTTGTATGGAGCATTGTCTGGTACTTTGTTTTTCCTCTTGCTCGGCTTTTGTTCGATGGCCAGCAGATTCATCTCTCCTCCGTAATGTGGCAGCTGAAGTTTCTGTTCAGTGATGGTCTGTTGCATTATGGCTGGTGGTTTCTCAGAGGATTGTTTTTGTGCTATTTATTAGCATACTTCGTAGTTCGTTTCGCTCAATGGAGTGGCAGCAAGCGTCCTTATTTAGTAGGAGGTCTTTGTTCTTGTATTCTCCTTTATATATTATCATGGAGTGGCATTATTCCCAATATGCCCAGCAAGGACGATGTTCTGAAGGGGGCTATATATCTTTATCCATTCTTTTGGACAGGAGTAGCGCTTCGCAAGTTAGAGGTTTGGATTGATCGTAGACGTCCTTGGCTTTTGCCTTTGAGTGGAGTGTCATTTGTGGCCATGCTCTTCATCTGGTTTGGGCATGATTATACATTCTATCAGATGAATACATCGGTCTTTGCCCCAGTCGATGCTTGTGGATGTCAAGGAGTACAAGTGGTTTATGCCACCATCATTCGGTATGTGACAGGAGTGGTGGCCACTGTGTTCTGGATATTGTTATTCAAGAAGATGTCTCAGCACGTCACTCCTTCTTCGCATTTAGCCAACCATTTGTCTCTTATCGGTCAGGAGACGTTAGGTATCTACATCCTCCAGAGCCTTATCTATTGGTCGTTACCCAACTATAGACTTTTTCCAACTGTCCTTGATGGTTGGCTTTTTGTCGGTACTCTTCTATTATCCGTTGTAATCGTGTTGGTTTCGTATCGGTTAATAGTATGCACAAAGCGAAATCAGCTATTTGCCCTGTTACTTTGGGGTAAAGCTCTACGGAAATCAACAACTCGTACGCAATGTTGATTTCGTAGAAAAATAACATCAACAAGTCGTACGGAATGTTGATCTTGAAGACTGATGAAATCAACAAGTCGTACGGGATGTTGATTCTGCGATACAACATCATCAACAAGTCGTACGAGATGTTGATTTCACGGAAAAGAATTATCAACAAGTCGTATGAGATGTTGACGATGTAAAACTATTTATTTAACAACTCATACGAGATGTTGAGATCGTGTGAAAACAATAATCATCCATTGAAGAAGATGAATACAAAACCCTACAAACCCATTGCTACCATCGAGCAGGTAATAGCATATCGGCCCGATGAGCCTGAAACCCATACCCCTTCACGCCTTGTCAATGCTGTAGCAGAGGCTCTTTACGCAACGAAGTTCATCGAAGTAAAGGACTTGGCTGCATACATGGAACTGACACAGCATCAGTTGGCAACAGCTTTGGGAATGGAAATGGGCATGTCTCCCGTCGAGGTACTGCACCACTATCGCCTCTTGCAGGCACAGCAGTACGTCAAGGAACATCCTGATCAGAACCTCGATCAGGTAGCCCATGCCATCGGATATGCTTCGGCCGGTTCACTATGGCGTTTTTTCGAACGCAAGTTGGGCATTACCCCTCGGGGACAGAAGAGCGAGGCGGGTGAGGAACTCTGGCTGGTGATGGAGAAGGCTCTGCGAGAACACAAGAATAGCGAGGTATAATGAAGATTTGTAGGTCATACCTTTCTTTATAAGTCACCAAACACTGAGCAATTGAGGCAATTGAGAGTCGCCATAATATCCTTTTTCCATACCGAGTCGTCGTTATGCCTTGCTAAATATATAGCAAGACAAGGGTGTGTAGTGGATTTCTTTTTTGTAGCGAATCTACTGCATGACAGAAAAGGTACATCTGGTTTTGAATATCCCAAAGCTAAAAGATTTTTGGGCAATCATCTTCTTTCAAATGATGAGGCAACAGAGATGTATTCCTATATGGAAGGATTGCCAGTCAGGTTGTATTTGACAAGAATAATCCATCATGAAAGGTATCCAAGAGTTAATAAGTTCATGATGCGGATCCTGATGTGGCAAATCAAGATGTGCCATTATGATGCGATTAATATTGTTGGACAAAGTTCTTGGATTGATGTAGCTCATGATGTATTGAAGGGACAAAACCTTATACATACTTTCCATGAGTTGGGTAATCATGCTGGTGAGCTTCATCCTCTGAAAATAGTACAGGCAGCGATAAAAGACAAGTCGAAAGTCATCCTGCACTCCAAAGCGACCTACGAGAGGTTTCTTTCATTATCAGGAGCAGATGCTGATCGAACAACGATGATTCCATTTGGCAAGTTTGAGACATGCAAACTATATGTGCGTGAGCAGGATGTTCCATTGCCATTCTCAGACGGTAAGCCGATGCTGTTGTTTTATGGTTATATTCATCACTATAAGGGATTGGACGTCCTTGCGAAGTCGGTTGAACTATTGAAATCAGAATGGGATAAGTTCAATATCGTTATTGCTGGTGCTGGAAACGATCCTGTCCTCTCATATTTTAGGTCTTTGCCCAATGGTTTTGTGATGAACAGGTTTTTGAGCAACGATGAGATGATGAGTCTGATCAGACAGTCATCTGTAATCCTATTACCTTATAGAACAGCCTCGCAAACAGGAATTATCCCAACCTGTACTCTTTATGGGAAACCATTTATAGCAACAGATGTGGGAGCGTTTTCTGAGAGTGTCAAGGATGCTTATAATGGTTTATTAGTCGAACCAGAGAATCCTTATTGTTTTGCCTCTGCCATAAAGAGAATCATTGATGATCCGGAGTTTTTGAAAAGTCTATGCAAAGGATCTTCAAGTTTTGGAGATGGGGATCAGTTCGACTGGAAAAAGATTGCAGCCGAGACAATCTCTTTTTTTGAACTATAATGATGTCTTAGATGTGGTTGCACGAAAACTCATCTAGATTTCCAAAGGTCGGTAGGATTATTGCAGCATGATAATATTATTATGAATCATTCATCGGATATTACCATCGTCATACCTCTGTATAATGTGGCTCCTTACGTTGAGGATTGCCTCAAGAGTGTAGTCGCCCAGTCATGTGTGGCACAGGGTATAGGGGTGGAGTGTCTGCTTGTGGACGATTGTGGAACGGATGGGACGATGCAGGTGGTGGAGAATTTCGTGGAGGAGTATCATGGCGATGTTGAATTTAGGATTCTTCATCATGAGCGTAACCGAGGATTGTCGGCTGCAAGGAATTCGGGTTTGGAACAGGCGAAGGGTAAATATGTGTTTTTCCTGGATTCGGACGATACATTGACTGAGGATTGTCTGGCAACATTGTATGCTGAGGCTGAGAGGACTGGAGCAGATGTGACAGTAGGGGAGTATGTGCAGGTTTCGGAGATGGGAGTGGAGATTAAAAAAACGAACAACTCATTGCCTCATAATTCTCTTGGAGTAGAACACCTTGTGATTGATAATCCAAGAGAAGCATATTTGGAGCACGGCAGGCCATACATGATGGCATGGAATAAGTTGTGCAGCCGGGATTTTCTGTTGTCGCATCCATCTTTGCGATTTGTGGAGGGATTGGTACATGAGGATAATCCCTGGGCACTGGCTATGGCTCTCAAAGCAAGGAGGGTGGCCATGGTTAATCAAGTAACTTATCACTATCTGGTGCGAGAAAACAGCTTGCAGACGGATAGTCGTTTTGAGCACCACTTCGGGGCTTACATGCAGATAATGCAGATAGTGAAACATTTGTTGTGCGAAAGCGAGGTTGAAGCGAAGCATTGGCAGGAGCGTCAGCATGCACTCTTCTTTGGAGAAACCCGTAAGAAGGGGACCTCACAGCAACAGCATGAGATGTATAAGTTGATCAGGAAGCTTCGGCCATTATCGATCAAGGAATGTCTCAATAAGATCAATTGCCATTATCTGCTGCCCGAATGCGTAGGCTTCCGATTCTATAGCCATCTCTATGGCAATCATCTGATGTAATCTATGCAAAATATGATAGTAACGCTTTCGATCATCATACCGGTTTATAATGCACACGCTTATCTGCGCCATTGCGTAGAGAGCATTATGGCATTGGAAATGACCGAATACGAAGTGTTGCTGATAGACGATGGCTCGACAGATGGGAGCGAGCTCTTGTGTGACCAGATGGCCGAAACCTGCCCTTCTGTGAAGGTGATACATCAGAGCAATCAAGGCGTGAGTGTGGCTCGAAACATGGGGCTGAAACATGCTGAGGGCCAGTGGCTGTGGTTCGTGGATGCTGATGATCGGGTGGAGACATTACCTTTGGCCCAGCCGTTAGATAAAGCGCTCGAAGCATCGGACGCCATCTTTGCTACCATGGGTTTCGCATGGGAGGAGAAAGGGCGTGTGGATAGATTTACAGCCTCGGTGGGTGAGGTGCCATATAATTTGTGGCGTTGCTGTTTCCGCCGTTCAGAGGTGATGCGTCATGGATTACGTTTTATGCCAGGACGAAAGTATGCTGAAGATCAGGAATTCATATTGAGCTACCTTCTGTGCACTCATGCTATAAGTCGGGCATTTGCATTGACCTTAGCTCTAGAAACGCCAATCTATTATTATACCTTGCGCCCAGGGTCAGCCATGATGCGCCAGGGCATGAAAGGAAAAAAAATGCAGGATATGATGGCTGTCATTAGTCGATTCTCTATCGATGCAGTTGCATCTAGGCAGATTGGCAAGCGCTGGATGTGGCTAGAAATTAAGCGCATGCTCAAGGCACTATGGGTAACATTTACAGATAAATAAGACGGAATAATCATGTTACGATCCAAACGTGTTTATATATTCAACCTACTTATGGCATTTTTGCCCAACAGTGGCTGTCAGCGTATGAAATCATCTGTTCTTCGTTGGGCAGGTGCCACGGTCGGAGAGGGAGTGGAACTGTTTCAGGGCTTTAAGGTGCAGGGTATCGGCGAGCTGGAGATTGGCGACAGAGCCTTCATCGGCCATGAAGTGCTGCTGATGCTGAATGAAGGATCGACAATCAGCATTGAGGAAGAGGCTATTGTGGGATCCCGTTCGGTAGTAATGACGGGTTTCCACCCCATCACGCCTGAAGGACCACGCATCTTGAGCCGTGAAGGAACCTGTAGTACGGTTCGCATTGGCAGAGGGTGTTCTGTATCAACAGCATGCACCGTTTTGCCGGGCGTGACTGTGGGCGAGATGTCGATTGTGGCAGCAGGCGCTACGGTCACCAAGGATGTGGAACCCTATACGCTGGTGGGTGGTTGCCCGGCAAAGCTGATTCGTCGGCTGGATAGTGTAATCAATAAAGCAAACTCTTGTGATAAAGAATAATATCCTATTTCTGGCTGCGGCAGGTATGCTGATCTTGTTTATGCAGATCATCATTCCGATTCCTATACCCATGAATTATCTGTTTCTGGGATACGCATGCCTGGCCGTGTTTATGGCTGGTGGAGAGCTGAAGTGGCATTGGGGTTGCGTCTTGCTGCTACTGGCTATCTTTATTAGCATAGTGGGCAACCATATTCCTGCATTTTTCAAGCCATGGCCCCGATTTGCCTTGTTTACGATGGCAATCGTTGGGTGTTCTCCCCTGTTGGATAGCCCCGAAATCAATAAGGTGAAACGCCAGTTTTGTCAGGGAGGCCTCTGGGCGTGTGCAGTGATTACGCTATGGAGTTTTGTGGCATATTTCACGGGTCAGGGACAGTATATCTGGGGTTTTGTCAACGGATATATGGGCGTGACCGGACATCCTAACTTCCTCGGATTCTTCACGATGGTCACCACGGTATCATTGGCTTCGCTTTACTTCAGGTGCACGGAAAATAAGGAACGATACATCATCGGAGCTTGTTGGGCAGCGTGCATCATTGTACTGCTGCTTTCTGCCAGCCGAAGTGCTACGGGTCTGGCGGCTATCGGGTCGCTGTCAGCCGCGTTCCTCCGACTGCAGAAGGATGCTGCCCGTCGGTACAGGCTATTGTTCGTCATTGTTTCTGCATTGATACTGTGTTGGCCAATCCTGGCACCCTATACGGATGCCATGATGAAGAAGGAGATGGATGTGAACGATGCAGATGCCATGATTGCAGCTACGCGAGGCTCTATCTGGGAATTGCGTTATCAGGAGATAGCCAAGAGCCCTTTGATAGGCATCGGTGCCTATTCGTGCGACGTGACGTTGGAGAATGCCGACATCTTCTATGATGCTGCCAATGGCTCCATCGAGCTCGGATCCAGCTATCTGGGTTTGCTCTCACAGTGTGGCTGGCTGGGCATGGCGTGCTTCCTGATCATACTGGTTCCTATCGTGATGAAGACGCTGAAATATGCCGTCGGTCCACGAACACCATACGCTCAGTTCTACCTCCCGCTGTTGTTGGTTTGCCTGTTGCACATGTTCTTTGAGGGATATCTGATGACGGCCGGCACCGTGCAATGCATCATCGTGTGGCTGATACTGGGAGCTTGCGACCAATGCGACCGTGTGGCTGATTATCCGGTGTTCTGGGAGCAGCAGAAACCTATCACGCCCGAGCAATATGAGTGGTGGCGTGAACATACCGCAGGAAAAGAGAAGCTATGATACCATTGTTGATGACCGCCACGGTCAATCCGAAAGGGATGCAAGGCGCGGCTTTCTCGGTCGAGGAGCGGGCTATGCAATATGTCGGGGCCGTGAAGTTCTATCTGAATGCGTTGCCGGCATCGGCCAGTATCGTGTTTGCCGAGAACTCTGATTCGATACAAATGGTTGCAGATCATTTTATCGGAGAGAGTAGGGTGGAGTGGCTGGATGTCTCATCGCTGGATGCACCTTATGGCTATGACCAGTCAAGGGGTAAGGGCTACAACGAATGGCTGCTGATGCGTCAGACATTGATGGATTCTCGAAGCATTGCTGAGGCCGGCTGTTTCTTCAAAGTGACGGGACGGCTGAAAGTACAGAACATCCGGGCATTGATTCATGAGGTGGAAAGCACAGGTGTTACACAGTTCCTTGCTGACTGCAAGGACCACAATGTCTATGAATGGCTGAGGATGCCTATCAACGGACATGCAGGAGAATGCAGGTATTTCTTTGCAAGCAAAGAGTTCTTCATGAGCGAAGTCTTCCCCGACTATGCCATGTTGAATGACTATACGAATCCACCATTCCTGGCAGAAGATCTGATGTTGAGGGTTTGTCGCCGTGCTCGCGTCATCGAGGGCGCAAGGGATAGGTTCCGCACACAGGCGCGGATCTCGGGGAGGGGAGGTCATGCCCTCGGTCAGGGTGTAGGATTCTTCTATTCTACGGACAATGATTCGCTGGCATTGCGGGTCAAGTGTGCGTTGAGGCAAGTGCTGCGCTGGACGATTCCTGGCTGGCGTTGTTGATGTGTGCACTATATATAATATAAATATGTATAAGAAGCAGGATATCGGACATGTGTCCATGTCGGTCAAAGTGCGCAGGGCATGCTGGTGTGTAGTCAGCGCATTGCTGTTCCGGCCATTCGTCACAAAAGTGTTCCGGCCATGGCGACTGATGGTGCTGCGTGCTTTCGGTGCTGCTATTCATAGCAGCGCTGAGGTATATGCGTCTGCCCGCATTTGGGCACCTTGGCAGTTGACGATGCAGGAGGGAAGCTGCATAGGCCCAGACGTGATTGTGTATAATCAGGCAATGGTGACGTTGGAAAGGGATGCCTGTGTGTCACAATATGCCTATATCTGCACTGCGGGGCATGATGTGGCCCGGCCAGAAAATGGCATGCCCATCAATAATGCGCTGACAGGACTCACCGTGGCACCAGTGCGGATTGGCGAAGAGGCCTGGGTGGGGACTCGGGCTTTCATCGGGATGGGAGTATGCGTTGGCCGACGTGCTGTGGTAGGAGCCTGTGCATGCGTTTTCAAGGATGTGGAACAAGAAACCCTGGTGGGAGGCAATCCTGCTCAGGTGATCAGACGAGGATAGAGATATGCAGGATATTGCTTGTATAATATTGACCAAGGACGAAGAGCTGCACATTGAGCGTTGCATCCTTTCGGCACAGGCCGTGTGTCGTGACATCTGGGTGATAGACTCCTATAGCACCGATGCCACCTGTGCCTTGGCGAAGGCAATGGGTGCGAATGTGGTGCAGCATCCCTTCACGAACCAGGCGGAGCAGTTCAACTGGGCGATAGACAATCTGCCTATCAATAATCAGTGGATCTGGCGATTGGATGCTGATGAGATCATCGAAAGACCATTGGCCGAGATGGCGGATCGAGAACTGCCAGCCATTGCTGAGGGTGTGAATGGCATCTATGTCAACAAGAAGATCATATTTATGGATCATTCGCTAAAACATGGCGGATGGTATCCTGCACCCCAGATCAAACTGATACGCCGAGGCTTCGGCCGAAGTGAGGACAAGAAGATGGATGAGCACCTGATTGTGACTTCGGGCGACACGGTGTACTGGAACGCCGATCAGACAGATTGGAACCTGAAACCCCTGGAATGGTGGTGGAAGAAACACGAGGGATATGCCAAGAGAGAGGCATACAACATGGTGCACATGGGCAATCTACGTATAGGCAAGGTGCAGGTGATGCGTGCAGAATCAGAGGTGGTGCCTCGACTGTTCGGTACTAACGCAGAGCGTAAGCGCTGGATCAAGAAGATTTATGCCCGCTGTCCGCTTTACGTGCGACCTATTGTATATTTTGTGAGTCGATACATATTGATGGGAGGCTGGATGGATGGCTTCCCCGGTTGGTATTGGCACACTCGTCAGGGATTGAAATATCGACTGCTGGTGGATTATGAACTCTACAAGATTCGCCACCCGAAGAAAGAATAATATCAAAAATATAAGAATATGAGACTTAGTATTATAATACCCATCTATAACGTAGCTAAATGGCTTGGCCGTTGTATAGCTTCGGTACGTAACCAGGGCCTGGCTCCTGAGGATTATGAGATCGTTGCCGTGAATGACGGATCGACTGACGAGTCGATGAAGGTGCTTGAGGACTTTATGTTGCGCGAGGCGCAGTCGGGAGTGAAGACGGCACCCATCGTGATTGTGAATCAGCGCAACCAGGGACTGAGTGCAGCACGAAACGCAGGCTTCAAGGTAGCCAAGGGCAACTATGTGTGGTGGGTTGATAGCGATGATACGCTCGAGGCATGCTTCGCACCCAGACTGTTGGAAAGGGCTGAAAAGGAACGTCTCGATGTGCTGTGCTTTGGCTTGAACCTGGTGCATGAGGATGGGACGGTCGAGAAATACAATATTCCAGACAAGACGAAAGGAAAGACTGTAAAGGGCGAAGAATTCATGATTAAAGTGGGGATGCCACCTGCTGCTTGGGCTGCTATCTATCGCCGTGGTTTTATCGAGCGATATGGATTGCGGTTTTATGAAGGTATTATGCACGAGGATCAGGAATTCACACCACGAGCATATTTCCTGGCTCGCAGAATTGCTTTTGAGGATGTTGCTGTCTACAATTACTTCCAGCGCGAGGGGTCGATCATGAAGAGTGTCAATCCCAAAAAGACCGATGACCTTTTGATCGTGTGTCAGCAGTTATGGAATTTTGCCATGGAGCATACACAGATCGAATCGGTCATTCGCTATATCTTTATTAATCGTGTTTCGTTCTTGTTCTCACAGGCATTGTCGAATCTATGCCGGTGTGGCCAGTTTGAGTTTCCTGGCGATTACAGGGCATTGCCATATTATCCGTTGTCGATCAATGGCTACATGGGCAAGAGGGAACGCTATAAGTATAGACTGATCAATCAAAGTGTTCCACTTTATCTGAAACTTTACAGTAAATTCGTAAAATCGGATAAGCAATCAGAAGCAGCTCGTCGTTTCCGCACTCATTCCTAATTACAGTCCCTGAACTATGCTGCTTTTCTTTTTCCAGAACTGTATCAGCCCACATCAGATGCCCTATATAGAGGCGTTGGGTGAGGACGTTCGTGTAGAAAGAGTCTTTGTCATCGTTCCACGTCTCACCTATGAGTATAGGGCAAAGCTTGGATGGCCTGAATCCTGGACTCATTCTACGGAGAAAATGCAGATATTGATTTCGCCAGAAGAAAAAGAGGTCAGGTCGCAGTTGTCCAAATCGATGGCAAAAGTTGCAGAGAAGGGTGGGCGTGTAATTGCTCTTTTTTCAGGCATATCCGCTTTTCCTGAGGTGAAGCAATGGTTCCGTATGAGTCTTTCATATATTGGATTGGAGCGTGGAATCATCACAGAAGCGCCTTTTGCCAAGGGGAAGAAGTGGCTGTCTGCTTTGCATCGGATTCATTTCCTGCTGACTGACTATCGTTATATCCATAAGGTGGACTATGTGTTCGCCATTGGGGACGATTGTGCCTCCTATTATGCAAGTTGGTCAAAAAAATGGCACATAATCCCCTTTATGTATTGTACGCAAAGTCGCAATCTAGATGTTCCTCCAGTATCGAGTGATGACTGCCTAAAGGTCATCTTTGTAGGCGCTCTTGAGGAGAGAAAAAATGTGGGGTTGTTGTTAGAAGCATTACGTAATATCATCATTCCTTATCAATTGACCATCGTCGGTGATGGACTGTTAAGACAGCGGTTGGAACTGCAGGCCCGGGCATGGGGCATCTGTGCACAATTCGTTGGATCGAAGAATAACATCGAGATCCCCTCCCTGATGGTAGAGAACGATTTGCTGGTGTTACCATCCTGGCACGATGGATGGGGGGCAGTGGTCAATGAAGCTGCTATGGTTGGTACACTTACTGCTGCGTCTCGGCAATGTGGTGCCCGGTGTATAGCAGATTATGTATTTGATGCTAATGCTGTTGGTCAATTACGTAATTTAATGCTGGAGATACAAAAAAAGATATCAGAGTTAAGAGCTAAACGAACGGAACGTATCCTATGGGCAGATGAGCATATATCTCCTCATGCAGTAGCGAGCAGGATGCTCAGAGGGTTGTCTTTTTCATGTAATAATAATCAAAGAATGTGAATTGGAGTTGGAAAAAATGTGTCGCAAGCTGCTATTTTCATTCTTTTTTTTCTTTTTTTGTACACGAAATTTCCGAACATAGAAGTTTTTCGCTAAATTTGCGGCCAAGGATATTATCCTCTGTAAGATAATAATTTGTTTTTAATGAAACGTTGGATACTCTTCATATTCTTTTTTCTATGCTGTGGCATTTGTGTCATTGCACAAGATGATATTGTTGTGGAGGATAATGGTTCTTTTGCGTCGAGCATTGAACCCAGTGCCGAAGATTTGGAATTCCTTACGTTTGACGATGATAGCATAGCTGTGGGGCGATTCCATCAGCCTGTTAAATTCTCGCGTGAGGAACTGAATCGTATCCGAGATCCTCGTGTCCGTGATGATTACTGGTATGCTTTGAGCGATACTACTGATCGTGAACGTTACTTGAAGGTACACTATGCATTTAATCGTCCTCGTGACAACTGGTCATTCTTGTTCGGCGCAGGTGTGAACAGTGTGCATCTGATGAGCATGAATAGTGAATTCAATATAGGTCCTATCATAGAGTTCGGCTTCAAGAAAGATTTGCACCCTTATTGGTCTGCACGAGCAATGGTCCAGTTGTCGCATCTGAGCCATTGGCTGACAAGTACTCACGAATCAACTTTTATTCGCAACTGGCATGAACGATATGTAGAGACTGGCGGAATAATGACAACCGAAGGGTGGCGTCAGAACGTTGAGTATTCGTCTATTATGCTTCGTGCAGATGTGATGCTGAACCTTGTCAATCTTTTTAAAGGTCGAGAACTGCTCTATAATCCATACGATGCATTTCTGTATTTCGGCTCGGGAGGAACATATTCTGCAGTTGACCTCGGAACGCGTGACGGCTCTACCTTCTCGCCTTTCTGGATGGCAGGCTTCCAACAGTATTTCAATTTTGGCAGAAACAATGAACGTTTCTCTTTTTATGTCGATTTGAATGCTTCTTGGCAAGGAGATGACCTCGAAGGCTACTCGGAACAGAACAGTGCCTTTAAGTTCTGTGCCATCGCAGGCCTTAGTTTCAAATTCTCTGACAAGATACATTTCCAGCGTCTTGGCATTGAGGAGACAGCAGCTCCTACTATCATTCCAGATGTGAGTGATGCAGGTAATGATATCAGTACCTACGTGGTGACGCATCGCAAAGATACGATTGCCCAACTGCCTCCTGATCTCATAGAGGCCGCATTCTTCCAGATCGATCGTGTAGAGCTCGCTCATACCTATGTGCTGAATCTTGGTTTCTATGCCAAGATGATGAAAGCTTACCCTCAGCAAAAGTTCTTGGTCCGTGGTTTTGCAGATTTGGAGGTGGGATCGAAGAAGCGTAACGAATGGCTTTGCCAGAAGCGTGCAGAGGTTGTTCGTGATGTACTGACCAAGACTTATGGCGTGGATCCTGACCAGATAGTGATGGAAGCGGGCGATTTGGATATGCAACTTCCCTTCATGCGAGAGTTTGGACACCACCGTTTCAATCGATGCGTAATCGTGGCTCCTCTTAATGAGCAGTATCAGAATGTTATAAAGACCACAGAATATGACGATGAGAGTGAGTTAATGGATGGTCGTGTGACACCAAGAACTCCCGCCAAGAAGGTGTCTGGAGACAACTATATTCAAAATAAAATCCGTCAATAGTCATACTTTAGATGAATGAGTATGTTCGTTCTTTTCTGGATTATCTTAAATTCGAAAAGAACTACTCTGATAGAACGATAGAGGACTATTCGAATGATCTTAAGCTCTTTGAAGATTATTCATTAAGGGAGGTCGGTTTATTCGATCCTTTGCATATCGATCTGAATCTGGTGCGTGGATGGATGGCTGATATGGGTAAGCGACGCTATGCTGTAGCAGGAATCAAGCGTCGACTGTGTTGCCTTCGCAGTTTTATGAAGTTCTTGCGTCGACGTAATCTCATTGAGGTCAATCCTCTTTCCCTTTTGCCTTCACCCAGGGTGCCAAAGCCATTGCCGGTATGGGTCAATGAGAGTCAGATGAATTATTTAATCGATGATATTGACTATGGTCAGGACTTTGAAGGTGTACGTGATCATTTGCTGATGGATTTGCTTTACTCTACAGGAATGCGTCGTTCCGAAGCTGCATCCCTGAAAGATGCAGACATTGATTTGATTGCAAAACAACTTAAGGTAAAAGGAAAAGGGAACAAAGAGAGGCTTATCCCATTTGGCAGTGAATTGTCAGCCTTGATTACTCTGTATATTGAACGTCGTGATGTTGAATTGGGTTTTTGCCCGTCTTCATTCCTGACGGATATTGATGGTAATCCTTTGACTCCTGCGCAGGTTACCAATGTGGCGCACAAATATCTTGAACGCCTGCCTCGGCTTTCGCGTAAGGGAGCTCATGTGTTGCGACACTCATTCGCCACAAATATGCTGGCTCAAGGGGCTGATTTGATGGCCGTCAAAGAATTGCTGGGGCATGCATCTTTGCAATCGACAGAGGTTTATACTCATCTAACCCCTAAGGATATCATCGAAAACTACAAACGAGCTCATCCGAGAGCTAAATAACCATATTATTAACTTTAAATTAATAAGGAGGTATAACTATGGAGATCACAATTCAGTCAGTCAACTTCGAGACTTCCGTATCAGTCAACGAGTTCATCAACAAGAAACTTGGCAAGCTCAGTCGGTTTGCAGAGATTACAACTGCCGAGGTTCAACTGAAGGTTTTGAATGTAACGGACAAGGCTAATAAGGAAATTGGCATCAAGGTTCAGGTCGGTGACGAGCAATTCTATGCTTCAAAGGTGGCTGAAGTCTATGAAGATGCCGTTTCTCAGACGGTCGAGGCACTAGAGAAACAAATCCTAAAATCCAAAGAGAGGAAACATTAATAACATGTTATTTTGGCCGATTTGCCTATAATTTTGACATTTAGACGATGCAAATTAGCAAGAAAGGCCCTTAAAAGAGCTTTAAAATCAACTTTTTTGAGGGTATTTTGAAAAAAAATGAAAAAATATTTGGCAAATATCAAAATAATAACTACCTTTGCACCCGCAAATTGTGGGAAAGTACGCTTTCTCCTATGCGGGTATAGCTCAATTGGTAGAGTGTCAGCCCTCCAAGCTGAATGTTGCGAGTTCGAGTCTCGTTGCCCGCCCAAGACTGTTGCCGTCATAGCTCAGTGGTAGAGCGCATCCTTGGTAAGGATGAGGTCCCGAGTTCAACTCTCGGTGACGGCTCGAGATAAATCAGACCAATACAAACAAACAATTTTAATATATTTTACTACTATGGCAAAGGAACAATTTGACCGTTCGAAACCACACGTAAACATTGGTACCATCGGTCACGTAGACCACGGTAAGACTACTCTTACCGCTGCAATCACCACCGTTCTCGCAAAGAAGGGTCTTTCTGAGGTTAAGCCATTCGACCAGATCGACAATGCACCTGAGGAGAAGGAGCGTGGTATTACTATTAACACCGCTCACGTTGAGTATCAGACTGCTTCGCGTCACTATGCTCACGTTGACTGTCCAGGCCACGCTGACTATGTAAACAACATGGTTACTGGTGCTGCACAGATGGATGGCGCTATCATCGTAGTTGCTGCTACTGATGGTCCTATGCCTCAGACTCGTGAGCACATCCTTCTCGCTCGTCAGGTAAACGTTCCACGTCTCGTTGTGTTCATCAACAAGTGCGATAGCGTTGATGATGCTGAGATGCTCGACCTCGTTGAGATGGAGATGCGTGATCTTCTTGATCAGTACGGCTTCGAGGAGGATACTCCATTCATCCGTGGCTCTGCGCTTGGCGCCTTGAATGGCGTTGCTGAGTGGGAGGAGAAGGTAATGGAGCTTATGGATGCTTGCGACAGTTGGATCCAGCTTCCTCCACGTGCTCTTGATAAGGATTTCTTGATGCCTATCGAGGACATCTTCTCAATCACCGGTCGTGGTACCGTAGCTACTGGCCGTATTGAGACTGGTATCGTTCACGTTGGTGATCAGGTACAGCTCCTTGGCCTTGGTGCCGACAAGCTCACCGTTGTTACTGGCGTTGAGATGTTCCGTAAGCTCCTCGATCAGGGTGAGGCAGGTGATAACGTAGGTCTCCTCCTCCGTGGTATCGATAAGCAGGAGGTTAAGCGTGGTATGGTTCTCTGCAAGCCAAACAGCGTAACTCCTCACGATCACTTCAAGGCTCAGATTTACGTTCTGAAGAAGGAAGAGGGTGGTCGTCACACTCCATTCCACAACCACTATCGTCCTCAGTTCTATCTCCGCACCATGGACGTTACTGGCGAGATCATGCTCCCAGAGGGTGTTGAGATGGTAATGCCTGGAGACCACGTAACCATCGACGTTACTCTGATTACCCCAGTTGCTATGTCACAGGGTCTTCAGTTCGCTATCCGTGAGGGTGGCCGCACCGTTGGTTCTGGCCAGATTACTGAGATTCTCTAATCTTCTTTGATTAGATTCCTAATTACGAATTACTGATTACTTTTCTTGTAGTTCGTAATTCGTAATTAGGAATTGTCTACGGGTGTAGCTCAGTCGGTAGAGCACTGGTCTCCAAAACCAGGTGTCGTGAGTTCGAACCTTACCACCCGTGCAAAATAATAAATATAAAAATGAAGAAATTCTTTCAGAAATTAAGCAATAGCGTAAAAGAATCTTATTCCGAATTGGTCAATAAGGTTTCTTGGCCAAGTCGTCAAGAAGTCACAAGCAGCTCGGTAGTCGTTTTATCAGCTTCCGTGATTATCGCGCTTGTAATTCTTGTAATGGACGTGGCTTTCGGTAACATCTTAATGCCTCTTATTTATACTGGCGCTGTTCGTTTCTAATCGCTCTCCGGTTAGGAATTAATAATCAGATTATCAATATTTCCCGATTATGGCAGCAGATTTTAGATGGTATTGTCTTCGCGCGATTAGCGGCAAGGAATTGAAGGTGAAGGAACTGCTTGATGCAGAAATCAAGAATGGCGACTTCAAAGGAAATGTCGAGCAGGTAATCGTTCCTACTGAGAAGGTAGTTTCGCAGAAGGGCAATAAGAAGGACATTAAAGAAAAGGTCCTTTTCTCTGGTTATGTCTTTGTTCGTTGCAGATTGGTAGGCGAAGTTCAGGCACAGTTGGCCAATACGACCAATGTGGTTAATTTCCTTATGGGACGTGTGACGAAGAAGCCGGAGCCACTGCCAGATGATCAGATTGAGGCAATGCTTGGCAACGTGGATGAAAAGTTGGAAACTGCTGAACCTGCAGAACTGACTTACCTCGTTGGTGAGACCATTAAGGTCAATGATGGTCCTTTTAAGGATTTTGATGGCCTTATTGAAGAAGTATCGAACGAAAAGAAGAAACTTAAGGTTAGTGTAAAGATTTTCGGTCGTAAGACCCCTCTTGAACTTAACTTTGATCAAGTGATTAAGGAAGCCTGATTCAGAAGGGAGTTTGTACTGGTTCCGGAGGTAGATGAGCCTACCGCTGCGTGAGCAGCCTGTTACGCCGGAGGAGAAGCAATCCTGTTTGACTGACTCAGACATATATTAACCGCTGATGTGGCGCGAGGGTGAGTGTTATTCACTCGTTTGTCCCGGTTGAAACGCAGTCAGCAAAATCAATTTTTTCCACAATGGCAAAAGAAATTGGTGGACAGATTAAGTTGCAGATTAAGGGCGGTGCTGCAAATCCAGCACCTCCAGTAGGCCCTGCCCTTGGTTCTAAGGGTATTAACATCATGGGCTTCTGCAAGGAGTTCAATGCACGTACTCAGGACAAGGCAGGTAAGGTACTCCCAGTAGTCATTACCTACTACACTGACAAGTCGTACGATTTCGTCATCAAGACTCCACCTGCAGCTGTCCAGCTCCTTGAGGCCGCTAAGTTGAAGAGCGGTTCTGCTGAGCCTAACCGTAAGAAGGTTGGTTCTGTAACTTGGGATCAGGTCAAGGCAATTGCTGAGGACAAGCTCCCAGACCTCAACTGCTTTACAGTAGCATCTGCTATGTCAGTAGTAGCTGGTACTGCTCGTAGTATGGGTATCACTGTAACCGGCGAGAAGCCAGAATTGTAATCCTTTAAACTTCAAACTAACAATGGCAAAACTTACTAAGAATCAGAAGGCCGCCGCTGCTAAGATTGAAGCAGGTAAGGCTTATACTTTGGCTGAGGCTTCAGCTCTCGTAAAGGAAATTACTTATACTAAGTTCGACGCATCTGTCGATATCGATATCCGTCTTGGTGTCGATCCTCGTAAGGCTAATCAGATGGTTCGTGGCACTGTATCTCTTCCTAATGGTACTGGTAAGCAGGTTCGTGTACTTGCTTTGTGTACTTCTGATCAAGAGGCTGCTGCTCTTGCCGCTGGTGCAGACTATGCAGGCCTTGATGAGTACCTCCAGAAGATCAAGGAGGGTTGGACCGACATTGACGTTATCATTACCCAGCCATCTTGCATGGGCAAGCTCGGTCCTCTTGGCCGTGTACTTGGTCCACGTGGCCTTATGCCAAATCCAAAGTCAGGTACTGTTACTATGGACGTAGCTAAGGCTGTTAAGGAGGTTAAGCAGGGTAAGATTGACTTCAAGGTTGATAAGGGTGGTATTGTTCACACCTCTATTGGTAAGGTTAGCTTTACTCCAGAGGCAATTCAGCAGAATGCCAAGGAATTTATCTCTACCATTATCAAGCTGAAGCCAGCTACTGCTAAGGCTACTTATATTAAGAGCATTTTCCTTTCAAGCACCATGAGTGCCGGCATTAAGGACGACACCAAGTCTGTAGCTGAATAATAAATTTTTAAGGCGCCCAACGCGCTATAACCCATAAAATATCTTTTAGCGCAATCGCGCCGCCCAAAAAAATTGAATTATGAAGAAAGAAGATAAAGTCCTTAATATTGAGAAGCTCGAGGCACTTGTATCAGAGTATGCTCACTTCTATGTAACCAATATCGAGGGTCTCAATGCTGAGAAGACTGGCGCACTTCGTCGTGAGTGTTTCAAGCAGGAGGTTAAGCTCGTAATGGTTAAGAATAAGCTCTTCTTGAAGGCTCTTCAGAATAAGGGTATTGATGTTGCTCCTATTGCTGCTGCATTCAAGGGCACCTCAGCTATCATGTTCTCAAACACTGGTAACGTACCAGCTAAGTTGATTAAGTCTCTCAATAAGAAGGAGCAGATCGTCGCTCTCAAGGGTGCTTATGTTGAGGAGTGCTGCTATGGCGCAGATACTCTCGATGTACTGGTTGCTATCAAGAGCAAGAACGAACTCATTGCCGATGTTATCGCTCTTTTGCAGTCTCCTGCAAAGAACGTTATCTCTGCCCTGCAGAGCGGCGCAAACACCATCCATGGTGTACTCAAGACCCTGGGCGAGCGTCCAGAGTAATCGGATTCCGACAAGTCGTCCGAAGTCTTGTGGCTTAAGGTTTCTTAGACCACATGTTCTAATTTGATTTGTCAACCTACAGAATATATAATAATAAAAATAATAATATTAAAAAATTTACAATTATGGCAGATTTGAAAGTTCTCGCAGAGGAGTTGGTTAACCTCACCGTTAAGGAAGTAAACGAGCTCGCACAGATTTTGAAGGATGAGTATGGTATCGAGCCAGCTGCTGCAGCTGTTGCTGTTGCTGCTGCTCCAGCAGAGGGTGGCGCTGCTGCCGCTGAGGAGAAGACTGAGTTCGACGTAGTTCTCAAGGAGGCAGGTGCTAACAAGCTCCAGGTCGTTAAGGCTGTTAAGGAGGTTTGTGGTCTTGGCCTGAAGGAGGCTAAGGAGCTCGTTGATGGCGCTCCTAGCACCGTTAAGGAGAAGCTCTCTAAGAATGAGGCTGAGGCTCTCAAGAAGTCACTTGAGGAGGCTGGTGCAGTTATCGAGCTCAAGTAATCCTTACTCAAGCAAACAAATAGGTTTAGGTCCCTTCAATTCCTGGGACTTAAACCCTTTTTTATTTTTTAGTTGTTTTAAATTTAAAACATCTGATTTTCTTTTTCCCATGAAGCGACCGGCTTCTACCGAGTTTCAGGGTTGTCTTGCAAGGCTGTAGGATGTAAAAAAGTAGAAAAAGGGCACGTTTCGCGTCCTTTTTTCGCCGTGTCTATAGGTTACAAATTACTAAAATTTGTTTTCCTTTTTGATAGTTGCGGCTTTCATTTTAAACGGAAAAATCACTTTTTCTTTAATGCCTCGGTGTTTCGCCGAATAAAGTCACTTTAATATGACTAAGAATTTATCTGGAACTAGAAAACCAAGAGTGAATTTCTCTTCGACCAAAGCCCCTCTTGCATATCCAGACTTCTTGGACATTCAGCTCAAGTCGTTCCATGACTTCCTTCAACTGGATACTCCACCAGAAGATCGCAAGAATGAGGGTCTCTATAAGGTTTTTGCAGAGAATTTCCCTATCGCTGATACTCGCAACAACTATGTGCTCGAGTTCCTCGACTATTTTGTTGATCCCCCTCGTTACACTATCGAGGAGTGTTTGCTGCGCGGTTTGACCTATAATGTGCCTTTAAAGGCCAAGTTGAAACTGTACTGCACCGATCCTGACCATGAGGACTTCTCGACAAAGGTTATGGATGTCTATCTGGGTCAGATTCCTTACATGACTCCCCAAGGCACTTTTGTTATCAACGGTGCTGAGCGTGTTGTTGTGAGCCAGTTGCATCGTTCTCCAGGCGTTTTCTTCGGCCAGAGTCTCCATTCAAACGGAACCAAACTCTATTCAGCCCGTATCATTCCTTTCAAGGGCTCATGGATCGAGTTCGCAACTGACATCAATAACGTCATGTATGCCTATATCGATCGTAAGAAGAAGTTACCAGTAACCACCCTTCTCCGTGCCATTGGTTACGAGAGCGACAAGGATATTCTTCAGATCTTCAACCTTGCCGAAACTGTTGAGGTTAATGCCGAAACCATGCAGGCTTCGATTGGCCGTAAGTTGGCTGCTCGTGTTCTTAAGTCATGGGTAGAGGACTTCGTTGACGAGGATACCGGGGAAGTTGTTACCATCGAGCGTAACGAGGTACTCATTGATCGTGATGTTGTGCTCGACGAAGAAAAGGTTCAGCTTATCCTCTCTTGTGGTGCTGAGACCGTGCTTTTGCAGCGTGAGGATGCCAAACTCGATGATTTCGCTATCATCTACAACACCCTTCAGAAGGATCCTTCTAACTCTGAGAAGGAGGCTGTAATTTATATCTATCGCCAGCTCCGCAACGCAGAGCCTGCCGATGATACCAGTGCACGCGAAGTTATTCAGAACCTCTTCTTCAGCGACAAGCGTTATGACCTCGGCGAGGTAGGTCGCTATCGTATCAACAAGAAGTTCGGTTTGCAGACCCCTATCGAGACCCGTGTCCTCACTAAGGAGGACATGACTGAGATTATCAAGTACCTCATTGAGCTCACCAACTCGAAGGCAGACGTCGATGATATCGACCACCTGTCTAACCGTCGTGTCCGCACCGTAGGCGAGCAGCTCTACAACCAGTTCGGCATTGGTTTGGCTCGCATGAGCCGCACCATTCGTGAGCGTATGAACGTACGCGACAATGAGGATTTCAGCCCAGTTGACTTGATCAATGCTAAGACTATTTCGAGCGTTATCAATTCTTTCTTTGGCACCAACGCACTCAGCCAGTTCATGGATCAGACCAACCCACTGGCCGAGATTACCCACAAGCGTCGTATGTCAGCCCTTGGTCCTGGCGGTCTTTCACGTGAGCGTGCAGGCTTTGAGGTGCGAGACGTACACTATACTCACTATGGTCGTCTGTGTCCTATTGAATCTCCTGAAGGTCCAAACATTGGTTTGATTTCTTCAATGTGTGTTTATGCCAAGATCAATGACCTTGGCTTCATTGAGACCCCATACCGCAAAGTAACAAATGGCGTAGTCGATCTGACTGACCAGGGCGTTGAGTGGATGTCTGCCGAGACTGAGGAGGGCAAGCTCATTGCTGAGTCAACTGCTCCAATCAACAAGAATGGCAAGTTCCTCGAGAAGTCGGTTATCGTGCGCGAAGGCGCAGACTTCCCAAAGGTTGCTCCAGAGCAGGTTGATCTTGTGGACGTAGCCCCTAACCAGATTGCCTCTATCGCTGCTGCTCTCATTCCATTCCTTGAGCATGACGATGCCCACCGTGCACTCATGGGATCGAACATGATGCGCCAGGCCGTACCTTTGATGACCTGTGAGGCTCCAATCGTTGGTACCGGCATTGAGGAGCAGCTGATCCGTGATAGCCGCACCCAGATTATTGCCGAGGGCGATGGTGTAGTCGAGTTCGTTGATGCCACTGTTATCCGAGTTCGTTACGATCGCACCGAGGAGGAGGAGTTCTGTGCATTCGAGGAGCCAGTGAAGGAGTACTTCCTGCCTAAGTGGCGCAAGACCAACCAGTCAACCACCTACGATCTACAGCCAGCTTGCAAGAAGGGCCAGAAGGTTAAGGCTGGCGACATCCTCACCAAGGGTTATTCTACTGAGCGTGGTGAGTTGGCTATCGGCAAGAACCTCAAGGTGGCATACATTCCATTTAAGGGTTACAACTACGAGGATGCCATTGTGCTTTCAGAGCGTATTGTCCGTGAAGATATCCTTACCTCAGTTCACGTTGACGAGTATACCCTCGAGGTGCGCGAGACCAAGCGTGGTATGGAGGAGCTCACTGCCGACATTCCTAATGTCAGCGAGGATGCTACCAAGGATCTCGATGAGCGTGGCATCGTTCGCATTGGCGCTATGATCGAACCAGGCGACATCATGATTGGTAAGATCACACCTAAGGGTGAGTCTGATCCAACACCTGAAGAGAAGTTGCTCCGTGCCATCTTTGGCGACAAGGCCGGTGATGTGAAGGATGCCTCTCTCAAGGCCAATCCATCGCTCCATGGCGTAGTCATCGACACCGCTCTTTATAGTCGTGCTGTCAAGGATCGCACCCAGAAGAGGGCCGAGAAGGCAAAGATGCCACTCCTTGAGGAGGAGTATCAGGCTCAGCAGGACGAGCTCCTTAAGCTCCTTGTTAAGAAGCTTCTCACCCTCACCGACGGCAAGCCAAGTCATGGTGTCAAGGATTTCATGGGCATCGACGTGATTGGCAAGGACCAGCAGTTCACAGCTGCCGCTCTTACCCAGATTGACTATCGTTCGGTAATGCTCCAGAAGTGGACCTCTGACGAGCACACCAATGAGCTGATCAAGACTACTATCATGAACTACCTCCGCAAGAGCAAGGAGATCAATGCCAAGCTCCAGCGCAAGAAGTTCGACATCTCAATCGGCGACGAGTTGCCTTCAGGCATCATCAAGCTTGCTAAGGTTTACATTGCCAAGAAGCGTAAGATCGGTGTAGGTGATAAGATGGCAGGTCGTCACGGCAACAAGGGTATCGTCTCTAAGGTCGTTCGCGACGAGGATATGCCATTCACCGCTGATGGCCGTCCTGTGGATATCGTGTTGAACCCACTGGGTGTGCCTTCACGAATGAACCTCGGTCAGATCTTCGAGGCCGTTCTTGGCTGGGCAGGCCGCGAGTTGGGCGAGCATTTCGCAACCCCAATCTTCGATGGTGCTTCGCTCGATGAACTGAATGCCTGGACCGACAAGGCAGGTCTGCCACGCTATGGCAAGACACAGCTTTATGACGGTGGTACTGGCGAGCCATTCGACCAGATGGCTACCGTTGGCGTAACCTACATGCTGAAGCTCGGCCACATGGTCGAGGACAAGATGCATGCTCGTTCCATCGGTCCATACTCTCTCATTACTCAGCAGCCTCTGGGCGGTAAGGCTCAGTTCGGTGGTCAGCGTTTTGGTGAGATGGAGGTTTGGGCGCTCGAGGCATTCGGCGCAGCTCATGTCCTTCAGGAGGTACTTACTGTCAAGTCCGATGATGTCACTGGTCGTAGCAAGACCTACGAGGCCATCGTCAAGGGCGACAATATGCCTACTCCAGGTCTCCCAGAGTCGCTCAACGTGCTTCTCCACGAGCTCAAGGGCCTCGGCTTAAGCATCAAGATGGAATAATAATGAGTTAAAAGTTAAAAGTTAGAGACAAAAAAGGTTCCCACCTTATACATTATTAATATTATATAGGCGCACATCCTCGATAGTTTCTAACTGCTAACATCAACTTTTAACTTTTAACTTATAACTTATAATTTTCTTAAAGAATTATGGCTTTTAGAAAAGAAAATACCAACAAGAAGACCGCCTTCACGAAGATCAGCATTGGTCTGGCTTCGCCTGAAGAGATCCTTGATAATTCGTTTGGTGAGGTGCTCAAGCCTGAGACCATCAACTACCGCACCTATAAGCCTGAGCGTGATGGCTTGTTCTGCGAGCGCATCTTCGGTCCAGTCAAGGACTATGAGTGCCATTGCGGCAAGTACAAGCGCATCCGCTACAAGGGCTGTGTCTGCGAGCGTTGTGGTGTGGAGGTTACCGAGAAGAAAGTGCGTCGTGAGCGTTGTGGCCACATCAACCTTGTGGTGCCTGTAGCTCACATCTGGTACTTCCGTTCACTGCCTAATAAGATTGGTTACCTCTTGGGCATGCCAACCAAGAAGCTCGACTCTGTCATCTACTACGAGCGTTACGTTGTCATGCAGCCTGGTCCACTTGAGAAGAGCGAGGGCCTGCAGCGTCTCGACACACTCTCTGAGGACGAGTACATGGAGGCTCTTGACAAGGCAGGACACAAGAATCAGGCTCTGCCCGATGATGATCCCAACAAGTTCATCGCCAAGATGGGTGCCGAGGCTATTCTCGAGCTTCTGCAGCAGGTCGATCTTGATACTCTCTCATACGAGTTGCGTGACCGTGCCAATCAGGAGGGTTCTGTTCAGCGCAGGAACGAGGCTTTGAAGCGCCTGCAGGTAGTTGAGCAGTTCCGTACCTCAAAGGATCGCAACAAGCCAGAGTGGATGATCATGAAGATCCTTCCAGTCGTTCCACCAGAGCTTCGTCCACTTGTTCCGCTCGATGGTGGCCGCTTTGCCACCTCTGATGTCAACGACCTCTATCGTCGTGTCATCATCCGCAACAACCGCTTGAAGCGCCTGATGGAGATTAAGGCTCCTGAGGTAATCCTTCGCAATGAGAAGCGTATGCTTCAGGAAGCTGTCGATTCACTCTTCGACAATTCGCGCAAGTCTAGCGCCGTCAAGAGCGAAAGCAACCGTCCACTCAAGTCTTTGAGCGACTCGCTCAAGGGCAAGCAGGGTCGCTTCCGTCAGAACCTCCTCGGTAAGCGTGTCGACTACTCAGCACGTTCCGTAATCGTTGTTGGTCCTGAGCTCAAGATGAACGAGTGCGGTCTGCCAAAACTCATGGCTGCTGAGCTGTACAAGCCATTCATCATCCGCAAGCTCATCGAGCGCGGCATCGTCAAGACCGTCAAGTCGGCCAAGAAGATCGTCGATAAGCGCGAGCCAGTCGTATTCGACATTCTCGAGCTTGTTATGAAAGGCCATCCAGTGCTCCTCAACCGTGCGCCTACACTTCACCGTCTCGGCATCCAGGCTTTCCAGCCTCGCATGATCGAGGGTAAGGCCATCCAGCTCCACCCACTTGCATGTACCGCATTCAACGCCGACTTCGACGGTGGCCAGATGGCCGTGCATCTGCCACTCGGCAATGCTGCCATCCTCGAGGCTCAGATCCTCATGCTTGGTTCGCACAATATTCTGAACCCTGCCAATGGTGCTCCTATCACTGTGCCTTCTCAGGACATGGTTCTCGGTTTGTACTACATCACCAAGATCCGTGAGAACGATAAGGGCGAGGGCCTGACTTTCTATGGTCCGGAGGAGGCCATGATTGCCATGAACGAGGGTCGCTGCTCTATGCAGGCCAAGATCAACTGTCTGGTCGATGACGTTGATGTTGAGAATGGTCGTCGCCCCATCAAGCGCATGGTCGAGACCTCTTGCGGCCGACTCATCTTCAACGAGAAGGTGCCAGCCAAGGTTGGTTTTGTCAACAAGGTTATCACCAAGAAGTCGCTGCGTGGCGTTATCACCGATGTCATCAAGTATTGTGGTATTCCACGTACTGCCGACTTCCTCGACGATGTGAAGAACCTCGGTTATTACCAGGCCTTCCGTGCCGGTCTTTCGTTCAACCTTGGTGACGTGCTTGTACCAGCCGAGAAGCCAGAGATCATCGACGGTGCTCTCAACGAGGTCGACCAGATTATGGACGACTACAACAACGGTTGGATCACCAACACCGAGCGTTACAACAAGGTCATCGACGTCTGGTCAGCCACCAACACCAAGCTCACCAAGACCCTGATGCAGCAGTTCACCGAGGCCGAGCGTGGTTTCAATGCCATCTACATGATGATGGACTCTGGCGCCCGTGGTTCGAAGGATCAGATTGCACAGCTTTCTGGTATGCGTGGATTGATGGCCAAGCCTCAGAAGGCAGGTGCCGAGGGAGCTCAGATCATCGAGAACCCAATTATCGCCAACTTTAAGGAAGGCATGTCGGCACTCGAGTACTTCATCTCTACCCACGGTGCCCGTAAGGGTCTGGCCGATACCGCTCTTAAGACGGCCGATGCCGGTTACCTTACCCGTCGTCTCGTCGATGTGGCTCACGACGTCATCATCCGCGAGGAGGACTGTGGCACACTGCGTGGTCTGATGTGCACCGAGCTCAAGAACAACGATGAGGTCATTGCCTCCCTCAAGGAGCGCATCCTTGGCCGTGTCAGTGTTCACGACATCATCCACCCAATCACCGGCGAGCTCATCATCGCCGCTGGCGAGGAGATCACCGAGCGCATTGCCGACCAGATCGAGGAGAGCCCAATCGAGGCTGTTGAGATTCGTTCCGTACTCACCTGCGAGTCGAAGCATGGCGTCTGCGCCAAGTGCTATGGACGCAACCTTTCGACCAACCGCATGGTTCAGAAGGGCGAGGCTGTCGGTGTCATTGCAGCACAGTCCATCGGTGAGCCTGGTACTCAGCTTACCCTCCGTACCTTCCACGCTGGTGGTATTGCATCGAACGCTGTGGCAGTCAACAACCTCAAGGCTGGCTATGATGGTAACCTCATCATCGATGAGCTCCGTACCATCGACGCTCCACAGGAGGATGGCTCAGTCGAGAAGATTGTCGTAAGCCGTATGGCCGAGATGCGTATCGAGGATCCTAACACCGGCATGGTGCTTCAGCAGGCCAGCATCGGTTATGGTTCTACCCTCTTTGTCGAGTCAGGCACTCAGATTAAGAAGGGCGACATCATCACCGAATGGGACCCATTCAATGCTGTCATCGTCAACGAGCAGTATGGTAAGGTGGCTTATCGCGACGTAGTGGAGGGCAATACCTTCAAGATCGATACTGACCCAGATACCGGCCTCGAGGATAAGATTGTCATCGAATCCAAGGACCGTACCATGGCTCCAGTCATCGACATCGTGTCGGCCGACGGTGATGTGCTTGCCAGCTACACCCTGCCACTCGGCGCTCACATTATGCTCAACGACGAGGAGGAGGTTAAGCCAGGTGCCATCGTTGCCAAGATCAACCGTACCTCGAGCAAGGCCGGCGATATCACCGGTGGTCTGCCACGAGTTACTGAGCTCTTCGAGGCACGCAACCCATCGAACCCAGCTGTTGTGGCAGAGATCGACGGTGAAGTCACCTTCGGCAAGGTGCGTCGTGGTAACCGCGAGCTCGTCATCACCGGCAAGTTCGGCGACGTGCGCAAGTATCTCATCCCACTCAACCGTCAGGTTCTCGTTCAGGAGCACGACTATGTGCGTGCCGGCAATGCACTCTCTGATGGTGCTGTCACCCCAGGTGATATCCTCCGCATCCTCGGCCCAACAGCCGTACAGGAGTACATCGTCAACCAGGTACAGGACGTTTACCGTCTGCAGGGCGTAGCCATCAACGACAAGCACTTCGAGGTCATCGTACGCCAGATGATGCGCAAGGTACTCGTACATTCATCAGGCGATACCAACTTCCTTGAGAACCAGGTAGTCGATAAGCTCGAGTTCGCAGCCGAGAACGATCGCATCTGGGGCATGAAGGTAGTGACCAAGGCAGGTGACTCTACCGAGCTCAAGCCTGGCATGATCGTAAGCCCACGTCGTCTGCGCGACGAGAACTCTATGCTCAAGCGTCGCGAGAAGAAGACTGTCGATGCACGCGATGCTCAGCCAGCTACTTGCGAGCAGATGCTTCAGGGCATCACCCGTGCAGCACTCGGCACCCAGTCGTTCATGTCTGCTGCTTCGTTCCAGGAGACCACCAAGGTGCTCAACGAGGCCGCCATTCTCGGCAAGGTCGATCACCTCGAGGGCATGAAGGAGAACGTCATCTGCGGTCACCTTATCCCAGCAGGTACAGGTCAGCGCGACTTCGAGAACCTCATCGTAGGCAGCCGCGATGACTTCAACCGTGTCTTCAACAATGCTCCACGCAGGTCGCTCGAGTTCTAAACCCTCGGGTCCACTACATACAATAGTATAGTTGCACCCCCGTTGCCCATCATAGCAGCGGGGGTGTTTCTCAATTATACTCTTACTTTCAACCCTAATCACTAATTCAATATCCTCTAATAATCACTAACCATTAATCATTAACCCCTAATCACAAATCATTAACCCCTAATCACTAATCATTAATCTTTTATCATTAATCGTTAATCCTCTCATCTCTCTACACTCTACACTTTCATCTCCCCCATGCTCCGCTCCCTTCTCGACATCCTCTTCCCCCGTCGCTGTCCCATCTGTGACTGCTTGCTGTTGCCAGCAGAGGAGGGGCTCTGTCTGCAGTGCCTCCTGCAGCTACCGCGCGTGGGGGGAGGTCAGCCTGGCAATCCGGCCGAGCATCGCATGTTTGGGCGCATCCCCTTCGAGCATGGAGCCTCCTATTGTTACTATTCCTCCGAAGGCATGTTGGCCCACGTCATTCCTCAGGCCAAGTACCACTCCAAGCCCTGGCTCAATGCCGAGTTCACCCAGCTCTTTGTGCGTGAGTTGCGCCAGGAGGGTTCCCTTTGGCCTTACGACATTGATTGCATCATCCCTATCCCCGTCCATTGGTTCCGTCATCTGAGTCGAGGCTACAACCAGAGTATGGCCATAGCCGAGGTCTTGAGCCGGGAGTGGAACCTGCCGGTTGTTTACGACTGCCTGTATAAGCAGCACTACACCACCTCGCAGGTAGGCTTCCAGCGCGAGGAGCGCCTCCGCCATGTTCAGGGCAGCTTTGCCGTACGCCATCCCGAACGGCTTCAGGGCCGCCATCTCCTTCTGGTCGATGACGTCTTCACCACAGGTTCTACGCTGGTGGCGGCCTACGACGCCTTGCGTGAGGCTGTCCCCGACTTCCGCGTCAGCTTCCTGACCTTGACGTTGACCAACGACTGACGCAGTTTCCTTTAATACAAAAAGAAGACACCCCGATCGAACTTTGTCGAAAGGGGTGTCTTTCTGTTTTCTGCTGGAGGAGCCAAAATTACTTGGCAACCTTGCGGTCCTTGATGCGGGCAGCCTTACCAGTGAGGTTACGGAGGTAGTAGAGCTTAGCGCGGCGAACCTTGCCAAACTTGTTAACCTCAATCTTCTCAATGAAAGGCGACTCCATTGGGAAAATACGCTCAACACCTACGCCGTCAGAAATCTTGCGAACGGTGAAACGCTTTTTGGTACCATGACCGCTAATGCGGATCACAACGCCTCGGTACTGCTGAACACGCTCCTTGTTGCCCTCCTTGATCTTGTACGATACGGTGATAGTGTCACCGCTCTGGAACTCATAGGCTGGCTTGCCGGTAGCGAATGCCTCTTCGGCAATCTTCATCAAATCTGCCATAATGGTAAATTAAAAATGAAAAGAGTTAATAATTAATGATTGTTTGTAGCTGGAACCCTCTCAAGTCCCACGGCGGCTTCAAGGCGTAACAGGTAGCGTTCCCTGACATCGGCCTTGGCCTCTGCTTTCGCCCAGCATCGGGAGCCGATGCCGAACCTTATGGCCAAAAGCGAGTGCAAAGATAGTGATTTTCTTCGAAATAATGACTACAATGTGTCCTATTTTTTGCTATCCACCCTTCAACTCCTTCTCAAATTCCTGTTTTTGCAATCCCGACGTTAATTATTTGGCCATCCCAACAGCTGTCTGGCCAATGTATGATCGCCTCGCTGCAGGGCACGACGCACCTCGCTGCTGGAATAGTTGAGGCCCGAACCGTCGTCGAAGACGGGTTCCTGCAGCACCTGCATACCGCAGGCCTGGCCATAGCGCACATAGTCGTCGAAGCCTTCAGCACGGTTGCGGCCAAAGCGATGGTCGTAGCCGATGAGGAGGTGCTGGATGTGCATGCGTTGGTGCAGGAAGTCGCGGATGAACTGCTCGGCAGTGAGCTGACGGACCTCCTCGGTGAAGTCGATCAGGAAGCAGGCGTCGATGCCCATCAGTTCGAGCTTGCGGAGTCGCTCCTGAAGCGTGTCGATGAGCAGCAGCGGGAAATCGGGCTGCAGGACCTTGCGCGGATGGTTGGCAAAGGTCACCACGGCCGACCGTGTGCCATGCCTCTGTGCTTCGTCTTTGAGGTGCTCCAGGAGGAACTGATGTCCGCGGTGAACGCCATCAAAAAAACCGATGCAAGCGGTAAATTGGCCATCTATATGATCGAAATTCTTATATATTGTCATTTTTTTGTCCAAAAAATTTGCTTTTACCAAAAAAAAGCATTATCTTCGCGCCGCGAATTCGTAATAATGAATTCTCAAGGCTGGTCCTATAGCTCAGTTGGTCAGAGCAGCGGACTCATAATCCGTTGGTCCTAGGTTCAAGCCCTAGTGGGACCACAAGATACTGGTTTGAAAATTTTCCGTTTTGAGGGAATAAGACGAAGTGATTTCGGCTTATTCCCGATTTTTTTTTTCGCATATTTTGCTGCAAAGATACGCTAAAAACAGACAAAATCAAAATGAAACGCAACTTTTTGTCCACTTTTTTCTTTTAATTATGAAATAATCTGTATCTTTGCATCGAAAATAGAACAAAAAAGCATCATGATACAGGCCCGCAACATACATAAGTCCTTCGGAACGCTGAAGGTGCTGAAAGGCATTGACCTCGACATCCGTCAGGGTGAGATTGTCAGCATCGTTGGCAAAAGCGGTGCGGGCAAGACCACTTTGCTGCACATCCTGGGCACGTTGGAGAGGCCGGATGGTGGTGGAGAAGGAATGAGTTCAAGAAGTTTGAATGGCTCAAAAAGTTTGAAAGGTTTGAATGGTGACACCGCTGAACGCTCAAACCCTCTCACCCTTCAAGCTCAAACTTCCCAAACTCCCCCAACCCTTCAAACTCCTCAACCACCCTCCTTATATATAAATAATGTAGAGGTGTTGAGCCTGAAGGACCGTGAGCTGTCTGACTTCCGCAATCGGCACATCGGCTTTGTCTTCCAGTTTCATCAGCTGTTGCCCGAGTTCACCGCCCTTGAGAATGTGATGATGCCAGCCCTGATTGCCCAGACACCACGGCCGCAGGCCAAGGCGCGAGGCGAGGAGCTGCTCGACTTCCTGGGGCTCAAAGACCGGCTGAAGCATCGGCCCAACGAGTTGTCGGGTGGCGAGAAGCAGCGCGTGGCTGTGGCTCGGGCCTTGATGAATCACCCGGACGTCATCTTTGCCGACGAGCCTTCGGGCAGCCTCGACCTGCAGAACAAGCAGGAGCTGCATCAGCTCTTCTTCGACCTGCGCCGTCAGTTCAACCAGACTTTCGTGATCGTGACCCACGACGAGGGACTGGCTGAGATGAGCGACCGTGTGATCAGAATGCAGGATGGCAGGATTGTCGAATGAATATGAATATCAAAACAAAAAAATACAAGAATATGAAACAGATCTTTACGCTTGCAGCTGCTGCATTGATGGCAATGTCAGCCAGTGCAGAAAACACTTTGGCAAAGGAAACCCTCTCCCTCGTAAAAATCAACGATAGCTTCAAGGTGTCCGTTCAGAATGCACCATCACTCCTGAAAGCCAAGAAGGCTAAGGCCGAGGCTTCGACACTTGACTGCTTCCTGGGCGACTTCGTTCACTCCCAGTGGTGTCTCGACCCAGATTCATACGACGACTGGATCGGTTCAAACTGCGACGTTCGCATTCTGGACAATGGCGATGGCACAGTGACCATCAAGAATATCCTTGGTTGGGGCAATATCCAGGCTGCCTATGACGCTGACGAAGAGGCTCTCGTTGCTCCTGGCAATCAGTTCCTGTTCGAAAGTTCATACGGCAACGTAGGGCTCTGCGCATTCACCATCAATGCCGACGACGAGGTTGAGTTCACCGACGACGATCTGCTCTTCTACCTCGACGACGAGAACCGCTTCGAGATCCTGAACGATGGCATTGCCATGGTCCTGACCGATGGCAATTATGCTGGCTACATGCTCAACAGCCTCTATATGTTCAACCAGTTCGATCGCGTCAACGCCACCATGAGCTGGACCGACTACTATGGTGACCTCTGCGAGTATGGCGTGGCCATCGACGGCACGGCTGAGGACGGCTATGTTGATGTCTATGGCTTTGGCAACGTTTCGTGCGTGGCTGCTGTCATCGATGGCGAGGAGGTTTCGATCCCTGAGGGCCAGTCGGTCTTCTTCCACAGCAACTATGGCATGTTCTATGTCTATCCTTTCGATCCTGCCACCTCCCTGGTGAACGAGGGCGATGTGATGGGCAGCTACAACGATGCCACCCAGACCATTGTGCTCGATCCGCTGATTGCTTTCGAGCCAAGCACGGGCACCGTCTATGATACCTTCGAGAATGCCACAATCCAGTGGAACGTTGCGGACACCCCAACCGCCATCAGCAACCTCAAGGCTGAGACTTCGAGCCGTGCATTCGACCTCCAGGGCCGTCCTGTCAGCACCGTTGAGCAGGGCTTGTACATTGTAAATGGTAAATTGTATTCTAAATTATGATCACCCAGCAACTCTACGTCTATAATACTCTGGCTCGCATCAAGCAGCCATTCAAGAGCATCGTGCCCGAGCGTGTGGGCATGTATGTGTGCGGTCCTACCGTCTATGGCGACGGCCATTTGGGACACGCACGTCCTGCCATCACCTTCGACATCCTGTTCCGCTACCTGCAGCACATCGGCTACAAGGTGCGTTACGTCCGCAACATCACCGACGTAGGCCATCTGGAGCACGACGCTGACGAGGGTGAGGACAAGATTGCCAAGAAGGCACGTCTGGAGCAGAAGGAGCCCATGGAGGTAGTGCAGTACTACATGAACCGCTACCACAAGGCCATGGAGGCGCTCAACGTGCTGCCACCCAGCACCGAGCCACATGCCTCAGGCCACATCATCGAG
>JAZQQU010000031.1:0-16521 GCA_045629225.1 Bacteroidales bacterium
TTGGTTTTCTTACGTACAAACATGGCGCAAAGATACGAAAAAATATGCTTGCGTCACCCTGAGTCACCCATTCTTTTAACTTAATTTATTGATTTTCAATATTCGCTATAGAATGGCAAGCGAAAGTGACGAAGTCAGGAAGACATCTTTGTGGATGAGAAGACAGGCGGCGTGCCCTTTCAACTCATTGAGGGCAAGCGGTACTACTTTGAGTTGAGCGATGCTGACTTCTATGTCGATGGCGACCCGCAGATCATTACGTGCTATCCTTCACAATCAGGTGTATCGAACGGAACCATCACTACGGGTAATTTCGTAGGCACATTCTCAGCAGACATCAGGAAGAAGGTTACTAACGAATCACAGGGCAAACTCATTCTCGAAATCCGTTCAACGAAGATCGGCTATGAGGACGACTACCGCAAGATGATGGAGGACATTACAGAGTATTGCACCGAACTCCTCATGCAGCAGAGTAGCCCTGTGACGCAGAACTACACCATTGACAAGGATGCTGACCCACAGACGCAATACGAGCGTTTTGCCTTCGTGAAATCGTTGGTTGAGAGCGAATCGTTCGAGGATGCCATTACGCAGATCGAGACGCAACCCATCGTGAAATGGGAGGACGTAGAAGAGGAACGTCCGACGCAAAGTGTACGCAGATTAGGTAGCCACGGATTGAGGCAGATGGCAACCTCTAACCGCCGGATGAAACTCCATGATAGAGACCCTCTCCGTAAGATAATGTCTTCTGTTCCAGAGGTTATTCGTGTGCAATCAAGACGGGACACGACCGATGTGGCAGAGAACCGCTTTGTGAAGTTCGTGCTCAATTCCTTCCTTGGCTTCTGTCTTTCCATCCGTAGCAATCAGCACGCACAGGAGCGCTTAAAGCGAGAGGCTGATGAGGTTTGCCAGCAGCTCTTTCAGTACCTTGCACACCCACTATTCCGCAGATTAGGCAATTTGACCACAATGCCATTGGGAAGCCCAACCTTGCAGAAACGAGCCGGCTATCGTGAGATATTGCAGAAGTGGCTGATGTTCGATATGGCCGCTAAACTGACGTGGGAAGGTGGCGAGGATGTGTATTCGGCAGGTCAGAAGAATGTGGCTCGATTGTACGAATACTGGCTATTCTTCAAACTGCTCAAGGAGTTCAGCCGTAAGTTCCGCATACAACCCATCGAGAAAAATAAGCTCCTGCAAGTTACCGAAGGCCATCTTAGCCTCTGCCTGAAAGAAGGCAGAATGCAGGTAATGCATGGCACTTACACCTACAAGGGGCGAAAGCTCAACATGTTTTTTGCCTACAATCGCACGTTCGCCTACACAAAGGATTATGAGAAGTCGGGCAGTTGGAGTCAGCAGATGCGTCCTGACTACACGCTTTCCGTATGGCCAGGAGACATTGAGAATCCCGAAGTTGCTGAACTTCAGGACTTGATAACTCACATCCATTTCGATGCAAAGTATCGTGTGGACAACCTCATCAACGAGTTCCGCAAAGGGGCAGACATTGACCTCTCGGACATCAAGCACGAGGAGGAACGAGGCACATACAAGCGTGCCGACCTCTTGAAGATGCATGCCTACAAGGATGCGATCAAACGAAGTGCTGGTGCTTATGTGCTCTATCCTGGTACGGAGAATCCCGATCCGTTCCTCAACTTCCACGAGATCATTCCTGGTTTGGGCGCATTCGCTATTTCGCCAAGAAACAGCAATGTGAGCTACTTCTTGAAGTTCATTGACGATGTGATTGAGAACTTCCTTAACCGCACCTCTCAACGAGAGCGAATGCAGCACCATCGCTATCAAGACCTTCAGAAGAACTCAACAAGTGTTTTTGATGAACTGCCAGAGCCGAAGGACAATGAACGCACATTACCCGATGAGACCTTTGTTCTCGTAGGTTATACCAGAGAAGAAAACTCTGATTGGGTTAGGACTAAGATGCTCTATCCCGCCCGAATCGGTGCAGAAGTCAAAGGTAGCATTGTCCTTGACAAGAATGTAGTGTCCGCTAAATATCTGCTGTCGTATAATGCGAATGGCCAGCAGTTATTTAGGATTGATGTAGCAGAAGGCCTAAGGATTGTAACAAAGAAAGAGCTTGCATTAGCTCCTTATGAGTACAACAATCCACATCATGACAACTACATGCTCTTCCATTTAAGGCCTGCCGAAACAGAATTCGAAGGATTGTCGTTCGACATCGAGCCGTTAAATAAAGAGGCCTTTGACAAAAAGGAGATATTTGCGGTTGATCTGGTAACATTGATGCGGAACAAACGAAAATAAACAAAAGGAATTTATATGGCGCGATTTGCCCAATATTACGCTAAGTATCATCATGAGTTTGCTCCCCACGAATGGGAGAAAAGGCAGCAACATCTGGGTGCTCTCTTCGACAAGGATGAGAGCATCACGTTTGGGGTGGGCGAACCTTCGGAGGAACAGAAGGCTCGTGGAGAGTTGTTTGCCAAGACATATAACCATCGCGTCTATCACTTGCTGGTCAATCCAGTTGGAGCATGATGTGTTGGATTTCGAGGGACATCCGCTTCTCTTCATCCGCATTCCAGAGCAGCAGAACAAACCTGTCTATCTGCGCGGACGGGACATTTATGAGGCTTACATCCGTTTGGCTGGCCATACCGTGAAGATGTCTCGCGAACAGGTGCATGAGATGCTGGCTCTCTCGCATGGGTTGACCTTTGAGAAGCGTGTGGCGTGTGGTGGCATTTCGGCAGAGCGAGTGCTTGAACTTCTTGACTATAAGAAACTCTACGAGCTCATTGACCGTAAGATTCCTAAGGACACAGAGCGCATCATCGAACAGATGCTGGAGTTCGGCATGATTGAGCAACAGGAAGACCTCTACAACATTCTCAACCTTGGCGCCATACTCTTTGCCCATAAGCTGAAGGATTTCGAGGCATTGAAGATGAAGGAGATTCTGGTGCGCAAGTATGCAGGTGCCAATAACCTCATCATGGAGCTGGAGTACAAGATGGATAAAGGGTATGCTGTAGGCTTCTTTGAGCTGCTTGACACCGTGATGGCAATGACGAGCAAGGAAAGGATTATCGTGAAGCGCGAAGCCGTGCCAACCTATCCGAAGGTGGCTGTACGAGAGTTCATGGCAAACCTCATGGTGCACCAGGACTTCGCCATTACGGGTATGCCTATCACGATTGAGATCTTCACCAACCGCATCGTGATGACTAATCCGGGTTCATGCCTCAATGATGTAAATCGACTAATCGACCTTCCTCCACACTCACGTAACGAGGGATTGGCGCAGATGATGCTTCAACTCGACCTGTGTGAACGACGAGGTAGTGGTTATGACCGTGCCGTCACAGCCATTGAGGAAATGCGACTGCCAGCGTACAAGGTGCAGAGTGGTGATGACTACACTCGAGTGATGATGTTCCCAGAGAAAGCGCTGAAGGAAATGACCAAGGAAGAGAAGACTGTGGCTTGCTACCAGCATGCTTGCATTCTCTATGAACGAAATGAGACGCTGACAAATCAAGCGGTACGTGAGCGATTCTGCCTTGAAAAGAACAAAAGCAGTGTGGCATCACGTATCATTGCGGAAACCGTAGAACGAGGATTGCTTAAGGTTTCAGATGAACAGAATACCTCAACAAAGTATGTGGCTTACATACCTTTCTATGGTTGAGTTTTCTTTGCAAAGTAAATCCGCATTCGACGTAAACATCTGAAATACACTATGTTTTTCTTTGCAAAGTAAATCCGCATATTATAAATCAACAAATAAACAAATGGCATCGACCCCAAAGAAAACACCTTATCTCCCCTCAAGTAAGCAAGAAAAGGACTTGCGGAACTTGAATGGATGTATAATACACCAATGATTCAACCCATTCCAGACACCATCAAGTGCGTGGGAGTTCGCTTCTTCGCCAATCCGGAACTCGAGGACAGAACCGTCCGCGAGACGGAGGAGATGTGCCAGAAGACCATCGCATCATCCACAAGGCAAAACCTCATTTCGACCACAAGGCCCTTGCGTTTGAATACCCTAACGGATTGATTGAAAAGTGAAGATTGACAAGCATCTGAAAATGTAAGAAACCATGCCCCTGACCCCCGAACAAATAGCCAAGATACGCCAGAAGGATGCGGCAACGCCTGAAGCCTTGAAGCGTAATCCGCTCAGCAAATATACTGAGGGGTGGTTTCATGTGACGCTGAATGTGCGTGGCGAAGCGCCGGTGCTGGGGTATATCATGGGTAATGCAGAGGCGGCGGATGGGAGCGAGAATGCGCCGCGATGTGTGCTGACGGAGCTGGGGAAGAGGGTGGAGGAAGAATGGCGTGGTATTGGCCGCTTTTATCCCGACTGCATCTGTGATGAGGTAATAGCTATGCCTGAGCATATCCACGCCCTATTGCACCTTTTGCCAACCAATAAAGCACATCTGGGGCGCATCATCAACGGCCTGATGATAGGATGCACTCACGCCTATTGGGACACGCTGGGCATACCATGGCGCAAGATGAGACAAGAAATCGATGAAGCGCTTAAGCGCAATTTAGAAATGCATGGCCCAAACGCATCGACTAATGATCGAGATAAGGCGCTGAGCGCTCAATGGCAGGACCGCGACCACACCTGCTCCTATCGCGGCCCTTCGCTCTTCGTGCGTGGCTACAATGATGTGGAGGCGATTGGCGAAGAGGAGGTGGAGACCAAGCGGCAATACATTCGCAATAACCCGCGAAAGCGCCTGATTACGCGCTCGAAGCCCGACCTCTTCCTTGTGCATCGCAACATGACGAGCGCGAACTGGACGCCTGAGCGGATTATGAAGGGTTTGTGTGCCGACCGCTTCATTGCTGCCGACCGCAACAGACAGGTGGAGGCATGGCGACAGCTGACTACAAAAGGCATGCGCAACAGACAGGTGGAGGCATGGCGACAGCTGACTACAAAAGGCATGTGCAACAGACAGGTGGAGGCATGGCGACAGCTGACTACAAAAGGCATGCGCAACAGCCGCGGCAAGGTGAGCGCTACGCTTAAATTTCAGACGCAAGCCATAGCTGCCAACTATACGGCAAACGGTGTAATGGCCAATGAGCAAACCCTTACGCGCCTGGTCATCGACCTGGTGGGCAATATGGAACTGCTGAGGCGCCCGCTTTTCCCACTCGTCTGCCACAGGGCTGACGCACACCTTTTTGAACAACAGAAGGCGGCGGTACTGAAGGTGGCAAGGGAGCAAGGGGGAGTGATCGTTACGGCGTGCATAAGCCCCAAGGAGCGCGACATCGTGAAACTTCTGCAGCAGGAGCTGCTTCCCGTCATTGAGGTGATGGCGGGTGGTTTCGGCGACCGCTACAAACCTACTGGCAAGGCGTTCTATGCTGTGGCAGAACAGCGACGACTGGAGGTCTCGCCTTGGGAATATGAATACCAACGCCGTGAGATGTGCCCCGAAAAGAATGAACAAGGAAACACTGTCCTTGATGTCAACGGTAAACCGGAAATGGCAGAAATCCCCGACATCAGCCGTGAGATGCGCCCCGAAAAGGATGAACAAGGAAACACTGTCCTTGATGCCAACGGTAAACCGGAAATGGCAGAAATCCCCGACATCAGCCGCGAGATGTGCATGGTGATGAACGAACTGGTGCGCCTGATTGCTCAGAAGCCAGACGACTGGTGGAAAAATAACATTGAGGAAAAGACATCCTATGGATATAAAGGGCAATGATATACAAATTGGCACTAAACCAATTCTTAGTATCTTGACGATTCATAGGGTGACTAATGACATTGCCCTCACCGTCCTTAATCCCACTTGCTGATGGGGTTTTAATGCAATGGTAATAAACACTTTAGGCTAGTGCCACAAAGTATATTGTTACCATACAAAGATATTAAGACAGAAGATTCTTATCTTGACTTTTCCCTTAAAGAGGAAGCAGCAAGGGGAAGTTAAGGAACGGCTATGAAGAATTAGGGTGTACAGTTCGATGTTCTAAATTCTGATTTATGTTCTACCGTATAGTTTGTTAGTATACAGTAAATTACATCTCAAAAAGTCACCTGATTTCAGGCGCATAGAATTAGATATGAATTGCAGGGTACAAATATACTATATGCAATTTGATTATCAATACCTTATGATTGGTATTTTGAAAGATTTATGCACTAAAAATGAGTACAACAAACTGGACACCCTTATAGAGAATATTCCTCTATTTGATGTTTTCAAGAACTATTTATCCCCCCCTCTCTCCGAGCAGCTGCGCATAGGTGCGAAGATTGAGGAGTTTTTCACCCAACTCGATAACATCGCTAACGCATTGAAATAAAACAACAACAACCCATGCCAACCATAGAGCGCATAAAGATCGTAGGTGTGCAGTTTGCCGTGAATCCCGAACATGAATGGGGCACGGAGATGACTGCCCAGGAGCAGCAGCGCACCATCGACTTCCTGACCATGTTGGACAGGAAGCACCCTCGTGTGTCCGTGCGGCTGGAACCGACCAACGAGAACGACAAGGAGGCCCTGTCGGTGAGATGGTTGAGCCGCAAATGTGGCTACGTGCGCAATACACCCGAGCAGAAGGCCAAGGCACGAGCTGCTATAGCAGTGCAGGGCGGCGACCACTGCAAGGCACGGGTGGTGGAGGTGGAAGTTAGTGCAAAGGGGTGGTTCTTCATCGAGGTGGAAACCGACGGCAGGCCGATTGTGCCTGCGGTGACGAAGAACCTCTGGGATGAGTGGAACCCCAATGTGCGACCAATGTCCAAAACGGAGCAGATGCTGATGGTGGAGGATGCCGTGGATTGCCTCGAAGAGGAGCTTCGCTACGAAATCGAAAACTCGAAGAATCGAGAAATAGAGATCGAAGAAGCTACCCTGGCAGAGTACGTCGAGGTAATCTGCCAAGAGGGACGCCATGTGCTCTGCTCGGAAGTGAAGCAGACGCTGGAGACGTGTGTGCGGCGCATGGAGGCCATCGGTGGCGACGAGATGAGAAGATCGTCATACAACCTGGAGCATCATCTGGCGGGCATGTGCAACGAACACCGGGTGATAGAACGACGCACCGGATGGCTGCCTGAGCTGCTGCTTTCGGCCGAAGCACAAACCGCATGGCGCGAGTGGCTGCATGACCATGATGCTGACACGCGCGAACTGAGCAGGCTGGAGATGTCGGAATGGCTGACGCACGTGGAGCATGAACTGAGTCACATACCAGCCATTGCACCCTGCCCGAGCGGCGACGACTGTGTGCTGCTGTCGCGTGCCTACTATACCGGTGTCACGACCGATGCCATGCTGCGACTGCTGACGCTCATCATAGTGCGCCATCGGCTGCGTGAGCGGCTGGGATTGCCTGACGGTCGCGCCCCCTTCGAGCAGGTGGTGCGCGAGGAGGAGCTGCGCGTGGTGGCCACGATCATCAGCTATTGCGACTCGCTGACCCGTGTGGAGCAGGTCGAGACGATGCGCGACTTTGTCTATGCCCACACCGCCTACCTGCCGCCCGAAGTGAAGCATCAGGTGGATCACCTGACCGACCGTTTCCTGCCCAAGGAAACCCCGAGAATCAACAATTTCCATGCGCCTGTGGGCAACGTGATAGGCAACGTGGAGCAATTAACGACCAAAGAAGAACGACAATGAATAAGGAACATAAGGAAAGACCCACATTCGAGTTTCACTTCCATGACAAGGTGGGACAGAACATCGCCAACGTGGAGCACATGGAGGTGCACTTCGACAAGGACATGCAGATGCAGGTGATGAACGTGGAGGAGATGGGAGACGTGAAGGCGATTGAGCCGCAAGTCGAGAAGAAGGAGGCGAAACCCCTCTGCGTGGCCTTGAACCCCAGCCAGCGGCATTTGCTGGAGGCGGCTGAGCGAGGTGGCATCATCTGTTATAACCGCGCGCGTGAGGGCTACGACAAGGGGGCGTTGGCTTCGCAGGCATTGGTGGCCTATCTGTGTGGCAGGATCTTCTGCGGTGACTACACGCAGGATGAAGTGTGGATGGAGGGCAAGCGCTTCGACGAAGCCAAGTATTGTGAGGCGCTGTTCGGCTTCGATGTGGCTGGCACCCGCCGCTCGACCCGGGGGAAGGGCGGAGGAAAATCGCCCGTCGGATACGAGAAAATCGATGAATTATTCAATTAATAGCCGTTGTCGGACAACTTTTTCGGAGGTTGTCCGATTTATTTTTCCTCAATTCGTTACCTAACGTTACCTCGCGTTACCTGACGTTACTTTCGCGTTACTTTTGCGTCATTTCAGAAGTCGGCAAAAGGCCCTATCTTTGCACCGTCAATCAGACAAACAGCTGGTTGGCGGTGTTTTTTTTATTCAATAACTCTTAATTCCTATTACATTATGGAAGTACAGAAATTCATTCATCCGCAGTTCGGCGAGATCCGCACGATGACGATGCCGGACGGTCAGGTAGGGTTCGTGGGCAAGGAGGTGGCTGAGGTGCTGGGGTACAGCAAACCTCTTAATGCTATTGCGATGCATGTTGACAAAGATGACTCCCTAAAATGGGGACTCACCGATTCGCTTGGCAGAACACAACAGACGATCCTCATCAACGAGTCGGGCCTTTACTCCCTCATCCTTTCATCTAAGCTGCCACAGGCACGTGAGTTCAAGCATTGGGTGACCTCAGAGGTCCTTCCGCAGATCCGCCGCACGGGCGGTTACATTCCGGTCAAGGAGGAGGATGACGAGAAGACGATCCTGTGCAAGGCGCTGATGATCTACAAGTGCACCATCGAGGAGAAGGAGGCACTGCTGGAGGAACAGAAGCCGAAGGTGCTGTTTGCCGAAGCGGTGACCTCGTGCGAGGACTCAATCCTGATTCGCGACTTGGCAAAGCTGCTGACGCAGAACGGCGTGACCATCGGACAGGCACGACTCTTCTACTGGATGCGCTTGCATGGCTACCTCTTCCAGCGCGAGACGCGACCCATCCAGAAGTGGGTGGAGCAGGGCCTCTTCGACACCAACGTCACGCTGGTCGAGACGCATCACGGCACGAAGGAGCGCATCACCACTAAGGTGACCGGCAAGGGGCAGCGATACTTTATCGAAGGGTTTGTGAGCGGTAGGTTCAAGTACAAGAATGGCGAACTTTAAGCCTATGTAAGTTTCGCAAGTCCTTAGCTTGCTTACTTGAGGGGAGTTAAAGACGAGTCAAGCGGAGCTTGCGAAAGTTGAGTAAGTCTATAATTATCTGTATTATGAGTTTTTATTTTAATTTCCGCATCTGGAAGCTGACGATCTCTTTCACATGCAATGCTTCGAAAATTTCACAATAAATCTATTCATTATCAAAAAACTATGGAAAAAAATGTTTCTATCGTACAGCAGTTCCCATTGGCGGAGCGTCCGTACACTGACCGACAGGGTCAGCAGCAGGTGTTTGCCTCGCGAGGCTTCGTGCTCACCGATGGCGTGGATACGTTTTATGCCGAGGCCGTGGGCGATACGGCTCGCGTGATGCCACAGTTCGATCCAGCGGTGATGCACACGGTACAGTGCCAGATGGCAATTCGTGACTACGACGACAAGAACGGCCAGAAGCGTTGGCGGACGGAGGTCAAGATTGTCAAGATGGTGTAAAATATTTAATCTGAGTTGAAACAGCAGCATTCTCGCGAGATAAAGGTGGCCACCGATTCTGAGGTTTCGCTCGCAATTCAACTACAGATTATGGCTGAACAGATCAACAACATTGAGAGTTGTGACCACGTACAGTTGGGTGGTCAGGCGTTCTTCGATGAGCGCAAGTATTTTCTTTTCTCCCCCTATGAACCTATCCCGGGTCAGGTGCAGAAATTTCGCGGATTGGGCATGGCTCAGCAGATGCCGGATGGTACGTTCGACTTTGTGCGTAAGCCACAGCTGAAGGCTAAGTCGAAGCTGATCAAGAAGCTAGCTCATGGTCGCGCAAGTGAAACGAAGGATGGAGCTATTCAGGTGACGCTGAAGGTGTTCCGTAGTGAGGGTTTGAATATCAGCGAGACGATTCGCATGGAGGCGAATGAGGCTGCTGATGCTATCAGAGAGTGGCAATTGAGACACTAAATTACATTTTAAGGGACACGAATTTCACGAATTTCACGAATTCCTTTGAGGTGAATGATCGTAACCATTCGTGTGATTAGTGTAATTCGTGTTCAAAAAAAAGACATTATGAGTTGTAATTTGATATTTGTGCAGGGCGGCAAGAAGCTGGCTCGCCCTGTTACCTCCCGTGAGGAGTATCTGGCGCTGCGTGGCAGTGGAGCCCAGCTGGCTAATCTGCGACTGGCTCGTGCTGGCAATGATGCGGCGAAGCGCCGACTGGTGCAGTTCAACTATTCGTGTGTCCCCGATGAGAACGGTGCTTTGAAGGGCTGCAAGACTCCGTCGGCTACCGTTGGCATGGATGTGGACTTGCATCGCGACGATTTTGCCGATGAAGAGGCTTACACTAAGGCTTTGGCTGAGATCCCAGCGAAGGTGCTGGCGAAGAAGGATGAGCTGGGTCTGCTGATGCTGGAGCGTTCGGCTACGAAGGGCTATCATCTGGTGTTTCGTCGTCGCTTCATGGACGGTATTGCCGAAGGTGAGGTGCTCGCCAATCAGGAGCGTAACCTGCGTTGGGCAAGTGACCTGCTGGGCGTGGAGTTCGATAAGGGTGCAAAGGACATCACGAGGGTTTTCTTCTCGACATCGGCTTCGGCTGAAGACCTGATTTTCTTGGATGACACCTTGTTTAGCATGAAGACTATTGAATTTGAAGGGAACACGAATCTCACTAATGACACGAAAGAGTTAGTAGAGGAAAAGCAGGATTCGTCAAATTCGTTTAATTCGTGTTCAAATAAAGAAAAAGAGGACACGAATCACTCGAATGACACGAATGCTAGCATTGACTATCTCGGCATTGGCTACGACAAGATCATCCGCAAATGGTGGGAGCTCTACAACGATGGGCAGGAGCCGGTGAAGAGTAACCGCAATACGCTGACCTTCGAGCTGGCTGTCAATCTCCGTCACATCTGCGGCTTCGATCGTGAGGTGCTGGATAAGGTCATTCCTTGCTACGATGGTTTCTCGGAGCAGGAGAAGATGGCTTGCATCGACTCGGCTTTGGCAGAGAAGCGCACGCAGATGCCGAAGAGATTGAAGGACGTGCTCATGGCGATACGTAGAGAGAAGCCCCTCGCGGCCTCCCTACCCCAAGGGCATTTGCTTTGCGGCACAGGGGGAGGTGACTTGTCTGACGAGTTTGGGGCAGCTATTGATGCGGTGATGGCTCAAGATGAGCTTTACCACTTCGACCGCCTCCCCAAGATGCCCCAGGGCGTTCGTGACTCGATTGATGCAGCTGGGCACCCCCTGGCGATGCCGACGCTGATTGCCATTGCTCCGGCCATCGGTGCGCTGGCTACGGGTGTGAAGCTCGATGTGCATGGTAAGGCGCGAGGGTTGAATCTCTGTTCGTTTGTGGTAGGTGAATTTGCTTCGGGCAAGGGTCAGATGGATGACATCATTGCAGCGTGGATGGCTGAGCTACAGGCAGAAACGGACATTTATACGCAGCAGGAAGATGAGTGGGCATCGAAGACGAAGCGCATGAAGAGTGGCAAGGCGCCCGAACAGCCGAAGCTGCCAGTGCGTATGCTGACGCTGAACAATACGGTGGCGAACATTGCTGAGCGTCTGGCCAATACCGAGGGCAAGCATAGCTTCTCTTTTACCCCAGAGGCCGACAACGTGGCGCTGAAGTGGAAGCAGTCGGTGAGCGACTTCTCGGTGATGCTCCGTCAGGCATACGATGAGGCGCGTTATGACCGCGAGGCGAAGTCGGCTGATGCTGTGCGCGTCCACATCCAGAAGTTGCTCTGGAACGTGACGATGTGCGGTACACAGGATGCTCTCTATCGAGTGATCACCAACTACACGGACGGCTTGCTGTCGCGTCTGGCTATTGCTCGCACACCCGACAACACGTTCTCGCCGTTGGCTGAAAATCCGGCACAGATGACTGACTTGCAGCAGGAACGCATTCAGCAGGTGGCTCACCTCCTGCCGCTGATGACGGGTACGGTGGTGTTGCCCAAGCTGGAGGAGCGAGGACGTCAGTGGCTCGAAACCATCCGACTGGAGGCGATGAAGAATGATGACCGCGTACTGGCTCGTCAGCGTATGCGTGGATGTGTGAATGCACAGCGCATCACCACGGCCTTGTGGCTGCCCAAGGTGGCTGAACTCCTCATCAAGAAGCATGGCATGAAAGGTGCAGAGCTTCGACTGAAGAAGGAGCCGGAACTGTGGATTGAGATGCTGCGCAAGCAGCAGACGGACGAGATGTTGCAGCTCTTTGACATCGTGGCTGATTACCTGATTGACAACGATCTGTACTACTTCCGTGACCGCATCGAACAGGCCTACGAGAGCAAGAACTACCAGGGCAACGCCAGCGCCATCCGTGCTCGCAAGGGCAAGAATGACAACATCTTCGAGCGTCTGGGCGACGAGTTTACTTTTGAGCAGGCTTTGCAACAGAGCATGGCGGTGAAGGGCACAAGCGCCTCACGCAACTCGGTGCATCAGATGCTGAAGAATTGGCGAAAACAAGGACTGGTTTTTGTGTCTGCCGAAGGTCGATACAAGAAGGTTGTCAATTGTCAATTGTCATGATTGTCATTAAGAATTTTCGATTAAGAATTTTCGATATGCAAATTAAGAATACCCTAGAATGTTTCGTGCAGCTCTGGCAACAGCTGGAGCGCAAGAGGCAGTTGCGGGCGGTACAGGGCCGTCGATTCTGCCTCTGCTCGAAAATTAAGAGCTGGGTGCAGTTGGGAATTATTGACCTCTACGGGAACGTCCAGCAATCGCCAATTAGTAAATCGTCAGATAGTAAATTACTTGGTGACCTGATCTGGGAAGTGTGCATGCGTGCCTCCCGTCCCGGTAACGAGGTGTATGGCCTTGACCAGCTGCCGCCGCCCACGACGCACCCACGCATCCATCGCGAAATCCTCATCGCGCTCCTGATGGTGACGCTCCGCCTCGGCAAGCACAACGTCCGTCTGCACGACCTCGACGAAGCCTATCACCTTGCCTTCCCTAACAGCACGCCGCTGAATGTGTCGAAGAAAAGGAAGGCCAGCAGCAACGATTTGTAAAACTTTGATAACACCCTCACAGCGAGATTGTTCGTTGTGAGGGCCGCCGAAGGTCTTACCATCGACGTTGAGAAGGTCTGCCGCCCTAAATCCAGAGAATATAAGCCAGCGACACGCAGCTGATGGTTATCCAGAGAAGAATGCCCTGGATGAGTGGACGGATGCCTACGGTTTTGAGTGTCTTGCGAGTCAATCCTGCTCCGATAAAGAAGAGCGACAACGTGATGAGATGTTTGGCCAGCTGATTGACAGCACCACTAATTGCTGATCCGACTGTTGCTGCACTATCGCCAATGAGTGAGGCATTTGACAGCAGATAGGTATTGACGAGTATGGCTACGACGAACCAGATGATGAAGCGAGGAATAAGACCCACCCCGGCCCTCCCTTGAGGGAGGGTGTCTTGACCACGGAAGAGGAATGGGGTTGCTAATACGAGTGCCACGATCCAAAGGGCACGTGTGAGCTTGATGGTAGTGGCAACTTCCAGCGCCGACACGCCTTCGCTCGCCATGAGCTCCGGATGCATCGTATCGTATGCCGAACCTGCTCCGACCACCGAACTTGTATCGTGAATGGCAATGGCTGCCCACATGCCGAACTGCTTCATGGTCATGCCGATGGCATCACCGATGTATGGAAAGATGAAGAGCGCCAAGGCATTCAGCACGAAGACCACTCCAAGCGCTACAGACATTGACTCAGCCTTTGCCTTGATCGTTGGGCCAACGGCAGCAATGGCCGAACCGCCGCAGATGGCAGTACCTGAGGAGATCAGATAGCTTGTCTCACGGTCAACCTTCAGCAGTTTCCTGCCTATCAGCCAACCGATGGCAAGCGTGCCGAACACGCTGACGATGGTAAACAGCATACCCTCCTTGCCCGATGCGAGCGCCTGATTGACATTCATGCCGAAACCCGATACGATGACCGAATACTGCAACATCTTCTTTGACATCGTCCTGGTGAACTTCTCGAAAGTCGCTCCGAATATCAGGGCAAATACAATGCCCAGCAGCAGCGCTACGGGCGATGATACCCAGTGTGCCATCCAATCCATGGCACCCAGATCAATGCCAAACTGTTTGGTGACAAAAGCAGCAAGCAGTGAGATACTCAGCGCTGCAACAATGATGATGTAGATTGTTTTCTTATACATGGCTATCTTGTATTACCTGGAATCCGCAGCATAGGTTGTTAGGTTTTTTTATAATAACCTGGGTAACAAAAAGTTGCCCAGGGCTTTGTCTTGTCAAAAAATTCACTTATCTTTGTGCTGCGAAACTTCAAACATAAGAAATTCATAACAAGACGTGGCAAAGATACAAATAAAATCTGAGAAAATCACACCTTTTGGTGGAATTTTTCCAATTATGGACGAATTTGACCGAGTTTGAGCGGAATTGTTGACTCGACTCTCGGTTTAAGAAGCAAACTTATCGGCTATCAGTACAGTGAAATCATTCGCTCGCTGATGTGCGTGTACTTATGTGGTGGCACATGCATCGAAGACCTCAGCAAGCACCTTATGCCTTGTGTGTCCCAGCATCCGAAGCTCCGTACTTGCAGCTCCGACACGATACTTCGTGCGATAGAAGAACTGCTCCTTCCTGATTGAGTTCCTGCAGGAGCTGCATCACCAAGAACTGACAACTAAGGAAGAGACCTGTTCAACAAATGTTGGGGGGCAGGTCTTGTTGTTCATGTCATAAAAAGACCTTGAACAAATTGCAAAAGCACACAAATGATGTTAAAATACGAATGTTTCGGAGAAGACTTCCAATTAAAATTGGAATATATCGGGAAAATTATTATCTTTGCACGCTTTTTACACGCGATTAAAAATGACAACATTCGTATCAGATGAAGAACACTATGACGTAGTGCTCAAAAAGATGCTCAATGCACAACATGCCATTCCAGATGACCAACATGCCAGTTGTCACCTCACAGTACTGGAACATCCTCTACGGTTGTGGTGAGGGTGAGACTAGCCTTGACGTGGAAGGTCTTCAGACAATGCGCACTCTGGCCAATAACATGGCTTGGATGTTGAAGAAGCTTCATGGCATCCCTACTACAGATCAACCAGAGCGTGAAGACTGGGAACCGATGAACTTCATCCGATAATCTATATTCCGATGAGAAAGATATTTTCAATATTGCTGACCCTGTTAGTCTGTATGAGCATCGTGCAGGCTCAGGATAACACTTCGTTACATGGTAAGACCATTCTGTTTGTCTATGGTGGATGGGACGGTCATGATCCAAAGCCATGCCATGACCTTCTGGAGCCGTGGATGAAGTCAGAGGGTGCAACAGTTATCTCTTCAGAGAGTCTTGATGTGTATGCCAATGACTCGCTCATGGCTACCGTTGACCTGATAGTACAATGCTGGACGATGGGTTCCATCAAGCCAGAGCAGGAGAGAGGCTTGCTTAAAGCAGTTCGTGAGGGCAAGGCAATCGCAGGTTGGCATGGAGGAACGGGTGATTCCTTCCGCAACAATACCGAATATCAGTTCATGATAGGAGGGCAATGGGTGGCACATCCTGGCAATGTCATCGACTATGATGTCCAGATCACGAATCACGAGGACGAGGTAACACGTGGTCTCAATGATTTCCACATGCATTCAGAGCAGTACTATATGCACGTTGATCCAAATGTGGAGGTGTTGGCTACGACAACCTACGTCGATAATGAAGCTGCCCCATGGATCAATGGCAGGACAATGCCGGTAGTCTGGAAGACACGCTATGGCAAGGGCAAGGTATTCTATTCCTCACTATGTCACGTCGTTCAGGACTTCGAGGTTCCCGAGGCGCTTGAGATCATGAAAAGAGGCATTCGTTGGGCTGCTAACTAAGCAACTGTCAAAGTAAGAAGATTTATTCAAAAGCTATCTTCTATATAGTTAAAATACATTAAAGTCAAATTTGTAAGCATCTGAAATGACCAATGCTAACCTTTGGGTAACCAAGGTCAGGAACTCGGTATGACAGGTGCAGAAGCATCGTTACAGCGACTGGCTGCTGGCGAAGATGCACCTTTCCTCCACTCACACAAGACCCACGAAGAGATCTATGTAATCATCTCGGGCAAGGGTGAGTATGAGGTAGATGGCGAGAAGACAGCCGTAGGCGAAGGCTCTATCATCCGTGTGGCTCCTGCTGGTGTACGTGCATTGCGCAACACCTCTGACGCAGAGATGGTGATGATGTGCATTCAGTACGAGGCAAAGCCTATCACCAGTTTCATGGACGATGCTAACATCATCCCTTTGGATAAATAATGAA
>JAZQQU010000032.1:0-6531 GCA_045629225.1 Bacteroidales bacterium
TCATGATGCTGGCTGCATCCTCGAGCTGAGAGAGTTGCAGTTCGAGGTTCTGCAACAGAAGTTCGAAGCCGGTAAGGTCGCTCTTGAGTATCATTCCCTGCTGCTGACGCGCCTCCATCTGCCCAATCACACGACACGTGAGCCCGATGTTCTGCTCGAGCACCTGCTGCAGGTTGAGCAACTTATAAAGGTCGAGGTAATAACCCGTGAGGAGGAAACGCACCTCCTGCCGGTTCTTCTGCACATCGAGTGCAGAGAGCTGCTGACCCAGTTCGGCCATGCGGATGCCTGCCGAAATAGCACCACCGGCATAGAGCACCTGTGTGGCTTCGAAGGCGAAGTTACGTCCCCAGTGTGGCGTGTCCTGCTTGCCCAGAGGCGCCTGACCCACGTAGGGAGGAATGGCATAGATGATCTCGGCCGACCCATGGGTCGAGAAACTGCGGTTCATGAGGGTAGCATTGCCGATGTAGCTGCCGCTCAAACTCAGATTCACGTCTGGGAGTACGGCCGACCGTGCCGCCTTGACTCCCTCCTCAGCGCTCAAAAGCGCCGTCTGATAGACTTTCTGGCTCTGGCTGTTCTCGTCGGCCAATCGGTACACGTCGTCAAGGCTCATGACCCTCATCTGGGCATGAACCGACATACATGAAACCATAAACATAGCGAGAACGATTGCCAAAGCACGTACTGTTCTTTGTCTCATTATTTAATAAGTTTGGTTTGTTGATAATCTCGTATCTACGGTCTTGTCTTTACGATTTCAGCAACACCAAACCTGGACGTGCGCATCTGTTTGCAACCGAATAATAAATAAGCACTCCTAAAGAGCACACTGCACCACAACTTGCTGAAGTGCGGTGCAAATATCGTGATTTTATTTCACTTTTCAAAATTCATGGCCTACGAAAAATGAACATCCAGCGGTCTTATCGAACAATGTTGATAGCTGCAAGTGCCATCTATCGAACCTAAATCAGAAAACTAATAAGATCTTATTCTGGCACGTAGATGATCTCACCATTCTCAAGTTCGTAGGCAGTTCCTACACGTTTGCCTTTTTTGCCATCGCTTGAGTTTTGTTCTTCGCTCGGAGTGTAGCGATTGATGGTCTGACCTTCCTTGGTGATGATCTCCATGTTGTCCTTTCCTGGGTTCTTGACCATGGTGAAATCTTCCTGACTGAACATCTCGGTCATGTTGAAGCGAGACACCAAGGCGACCATCAAGGCTACGGCGAATACCATAGCTACGTCGAAAAGGTTCGAAACGACCGACATCGGGTCGTCGTCTTCTCCAGAATGTAGGAATTTACGTTTTCGCATAGTCATGATCTGTTTAATGGGTTAAGAATCTCAGCAAGGTATTCCAGCTGCGTCATATCCTGCTGATACCAACGCTGCTTCACCTGCTGTGTGACGAAACCGATGGCTGCGGCTACAAGGCCAGTCACTGTGGTCGAGAAAGCCACCTGCATATTACGAGCCATAGATTCGATGTCACCCGTGGCAAGACCGGCCAGTGCAGGACCCATAGGTATGAGCGTACCCATAAGTCCGAGCATAGGACCGAGCTTCGAAAGAAGCTTGGAGGTGGAGAGATCACGGTCGGCCGTAATCTCATACTCGGCGAGGAGACGCTGCACCTCGGCCTGACTGTCACGTGCGGCAATCATCTGACGGATGAAGCCGATGACGGGTGCATTGGACTTCTGTGGCAGCTTTTGCTCAACCTGGTCAAGGGTGTCGAATGTCACATTGGTCAACGCGGAGCGTACCTGAGCAGCCGTCTTGCGGAGCATAAGATACTGACCAAAAAAACTTCCAATGAGAAGTAATGAACGCAGGAAAAGAAAGATCAATGCTATAATGACGGGAACAAGAAGACCCGTACTGATCCAGTAAAGAATATCTGATATGAGTTCCATTTGAGTTTAGCGTATAGAGTTTATAGTTTTACGATACCTCATCCACCCAATCAAAGAGCAGACGAGGGTCAAAAGAAGGAAAGCTGCGAGTGCAGTCCACTCGATGGCATCTAAGCCTTTGAAGCTGGTGGTACCGTTGACCGTCGCCACAATACCCAATAGCAACAGAAGTGCGTTGCACAGAAAGAGAATCTCGAGGCGAAGGTCCCGCTCGGGCAACAGCCATCTAATCAGCCAACAAAGGGCCGGGAGTAGAATCAGAACGGCCAGTGACATGCCCCAAGCCGTGACGGCGAAATCGACACCCGGCAACTGATAGATCAATGCCACCTCAGCCGCAAACAACACGGCCAAGATGAGCAGGCCGGGAAAGAAACGCAGGATACGATAACATACAATGACGCAAGTCTTGAGTTGACCCTCATAGAGTAGCTTGCCGGCCAGCAGACAGAATGCCATCTGCCACAAGGCTTCGAGCGTCAGAAGCACCGAGGTATCAAGCATCAGCGGCTGGTCAGCTAACCATACTTCAATCTGCTGTCGGGACTGCTCGATGGCGTATGGCCAGATCAATCCGACAAACAAAGCACAGGCAAGTGTGGAGACACACAACTGCCAGAACCGGAGAAAGGTCTGCTTCAAACAGAAGTTGAAGCAGATCAATACCATGATGACAAGGACTACGGTTTTCATTCCTGATTCTGCTTACGACGTTTACGGACGACGACAACTAATACCGCCAATGCTGCTACGACGACAGCTATGACAACAACTGTTGAGACGAGGGTCGTAACAGTATCTGCTGGCTGTGTGAGCGACTCTTTCTGCAGCACCATTCCCTGCTGATCTTGTGGCTGAGCGGCATTCTCGGCCGCCAGATTACGTTCTGCCTGCTCGGCCTGTTGCTGCAATTGCTCGATGGCATGTCGTTGATGGTCTGTTGCGTGCCAGAAGCCTCGGTCAGCTGCCTTGAGCATGGAGGAAGTCATCGATGCTAATGCAGCCGGATTCTGATCCTTCATAAACTCATCGACACTCAACGCGTACTTGTCATCGACATAGACCGCGAAGAACTCGTCCCACATCTCCTGACTGATGGTTCCCTGACGGGTGACACTCCAGCCATAGCTATTCTCGACCACCTCGGTGAAGGCAGAGACAGCCGAGGCACCACCTTTCATCTTCTCGCGGATGTATGCAGGATTGAAGACCGTGGTACGGCTCTCTACGCCGATGGCCTCACCCAGTTCCTGCATACGGTTGTTATTGCGATTGCGATAGTCGGCCAGATAAGCCTCTGGCTGACGGCCGGTGATATGCTCTACGGCCAGATTCATGCCACCCATGAATTCATAGACATGATCGAGCGAGAGAGCTCCCCAAGTGTTTGACTGACGAGGCTGCACTACGGCATCGGTACGGGTGATAGCAGCAGCAAATGCCGCCTTCGAAAATTGCTCCCAACCCTCCTCGGTGCCATAGAATGCACCCATATTATTGAGATAGACCTCGGCAATGTCGGCACTGGTCTGCCAGCCGTCCTGACTCTGTACCATACCCTGGATGCCAGTACCATAGTTGCCATCTACACCACCGAAGATACGGTAGGCCGACATTTCACGTGCTTCCTTGGGCGACAATCCCTGATCTGTCAGATAGCGTTCGGACTCAAGGACACCTGCAGCCACCTGATTCTCGTAGGCATCATCATGGGCTTCAGCCGCCATGCTTACAGCTCGGTTGATGAGATAAAGACGTGAAGCTGCCAGATCACGTAACTGACCAGATGTCTGCACTACGACGTCAATACGGGGACGTCCCAACTCGGCACTCGGAATGAGGCGAAGATCGGTGACACGGCCAAAGGCATCGCGTACGGGCTCAACTCCCAAGAGGTAAAGAATCTGGGCAATGGATGCTCCCTCAGTCTCGATGAACTCAGAACTCCACAATGTGAAACTGACCTTGCGAGGGATGCTGTCGTTATGATTACGGCGATAAAGGGCCACGGTCTGTTCGGCCAGTCGCTTGCCCTTCTCCCAGGCAGATTCCGATGGTGTAGCTTCGGCATTGACGCCATAGAGGTTACGGCCCGTAGGCAGGGTGCGGGGATTGCTGACCACATCGCCACCCGTGGATGGTCGGGTGTAACCTCCACTCAGTGCATTAAGCAACGACTGCATCTCATCCTCTGGAGCCTGCTGTAGGCCAAGACGATAGTTGCCGACATTCTCAAGGGTATGCACCACCTCGATGATAGCCGAAGCGAGTTCCTTCTCCTCCCGAGTATATTGCTTGCGTGAAGCAGCCATCGCTTGCATCATGGTCGAGATACCATCCGAGGACTGTTGGGTATCGGCGGCCGATTGGGTCAATCCCATGGCCTGGGCCATCTTACGCAATGCAGCAGGAGGGGCACCCATGGATTTGGCCAGCTTCAGCGCCTCGCGTGGATCCATGGTCTTGCCCATCTCCTTCATCCGGGCCATTGCAGCACTGTCAGGCTTCTGACCATCAACAGGAGTTGCGGCATCCTGTGCGATAGTATCGGCCTCGGGAGTCGGCTTCATGGCCATCATCGCCTGCATCATGCTCATCATGTCGGTGGGGCGGTTCTGTTCTGCCTCAATCTGACGAGCCAATGCCAGCTGTTCGGTAGTGATGTGTGCCGTGCGACAGATGAAGGCATCGTCGGCCATCGCAGGATTGCGGAGCAACTGCGAAACCAGCGTACGTGCAGGTTCGAGATACTGGCGGGTGAAGAGTGACTGATGCTTGCTGACATCCATGTGCGAACGTCCCAACAGCTTGTCGAGCGACAAGAGGCTGTAGGCAATCGGATCGGTTGCCATGGCCATGACGCTACTCTCAATACGTTCTGGTGCGTAAGGTTCGCCCAGAGTGTAGAGCTGACCGGTCATCTTGGCATTGACCAGTTCTTCGGCAAACTCTTCGACGCGTTGCAGTTCTTCTTCGCTCCATGGCTCAGTTAGTACGGAGTCGAGCTTCAGGTCGCGATGGATGCCCATTTGTACGGCAATCTTCTTGACCGACATCCCATCTTCACGACGCATCGCCTCGGTCAACTGACGGTAAGTATCGCGTAGTTCACTCTCCATGAACGGAGCCGTCAGATGGCTCTGGATGCCGGCGTATGTCCTACGCTTGGCAATGAGTGCCTCACCGACGTTGCCGATGGTGTAGATATAGAAATGTGGTAATGGGCCAATCAGCCGGTCGGGCCAGTCTTTGCTTGAAAGAGCCACCTGCTTGCGTGGGGTATATTCGAGGCCACCGTGAGTACCGAAATGAATAAGTGCATCTGCCTTGAAATCCTCACGTATCCATCGATAAGCCTCCTGGAATGCCAAAGGAGGCTCATTGCCCGTGCCGTGAATGATGGCAAAGGTGTCAGTACCTTCACCAGCCAGAGGCTGTTGTACCAGAGCAATGTTTCCAAAGTCACGTTGCGACAGACGAAGCTCCTGATAAGAGGCTGGCAGGTTATCGACGCGATAACCTTCAGCCTTCAGCCGCTTCATAAGGTTATAGAGCGAAGGCAGGCCTTCCATGCCCGATGCGGTGAGCGTGTTATGCTGCGGAGATCCGAAATAGACGATGGCTACTTTCTTCTCAGCGTTGCTCTTCTGCCAGAGGGCAATGTAACGCTGCACAGTCTCGACGAATGTAGCCAGACGGTCGGGTATGGTGTAGTTCTCGTGCAGACCCTCGGAGTTGATGCGTTGTGCAAAGAGTGCATACGGACGCAGGGCACCGTCAATCTCAGGTGTAATCAGGCTTTGGCTCATGAAGCCGCCCGTCATGCCCTGCTTGTCGGCCATCCAATCCTCATAGAGACGGTTGGTGTTGAGCGGACAGAAGAGCGGGATGTTCTGCTCGGCCAGATAATCGACCATAGCATCGCCCATTCGGCCATGAGCAAAATTGACAATGGCTGATGGCTGTATGCTGTCGAGCAAGGCACGATGTGTCTTCAGATTGATCTGTCCCAGGATGAATGCATTCAGGCCTGATGCTTCAAGCTTGTCACACAGATCGTAAGGCGTACCCATGGCTCCGGTGATGATGACAGAAGGTGCATCTGCAGTATAGCGTTGATGCTTCTGTAGATAGGCGATATAATCTGCGAGACTGTCAAAGCCCAGTTCCTCATCCTCTGGATGCTCCAGATTACGGTGATTGAGCAGGTAGTTACGCTTCTCAATCACTTCGCAAATCTCACCTTTGCTGACGATCTTCTGATCAATATGTGTGCGCACATAGTTGAGCATAGAACGATAGTTGGCGCGCGAGTCTCCGCCCAGATAGGCAGCGAGGGTATCGGCTTGGATGGAGTCGAGTGAAACGATGCGGTTTTGTGGATTGGTGGCAGAGGTGGTCAGAATCGGAGTGCCAGTAAGGCCTGCCAGTTCGATGGCATCACGCTGCTCTGCCGTCAGACGGATGCCCATGGCATTGATAAACACCATGTCGTAGTGGTCGATCCGTTGCTCGACGTCGGACACAGGTAACTCCTCGATCTGGATGAACGGATTGTCATTCGCTTTCGAGATTTCTCCGAGTGTGATGACCTGGTAATTGAC
>JAZQQU010000033.1:0-18885 GCA_045629225.1 Bacteroidales bacterium
CCAGGCTAGGAGGGTAAGTAATGGTGTTTTCATATTTTGGGTTGTTTTGTTGATTTGTTGTTGTGTTCTTTTGTTGTTTGGGGGCCACGGATGGCGATTTCTCGATGCAAAAATAAGAATAAAAATTGAAAAAAGGGGGCAGAGAGGGACAAAAAATGTCAAATAAGGATTTTTTTGGCCAAAAAGTGGCGATGTTTGAAAAAAAAAGGCTATCTTTACGGCGTTTTTTATGCTTACAGCATTCTAAAAGTACCTTCATAATTCTACAAAAATCCTTCAAAGAAATCAAAGAAATCAAACAATTCAAACCTTCCTGATGCTGCGAGGATCTTTGATGAAGAAAGACCTTTGGATAAAAGGCACTTCCAGATGCGCCCCCCATAACAAAACAACAAATTAACAAAACAACATAACAACAAAACTCTCCCCAATCCCCCACCCTCACCATGGAACAAATCTACACAATACATGACTACTGCACGGCGAGCGACCGTGAGCGGCAGACCATTCCCTACCTGAACGAAACCATCGAAGAAGGCCATGCAGAAGACCTCATCCTGGTGAGCGAAGCCCTGCAAGAGAGACAACTCGCCAAGATTGCCGAAGAGATTGCCTCTCGGCCAGAACTGCGCATCGTGCTGCTGGCAGGACCTTCGTCGAGCGGCAAGACCTCGACCAGCAAGCGACTGTGCATACAACTGATGGCCTGCAAGAAGCACCCAGTGGCCTTGTCGATGGACAACTGGTTCGTGAACCGCGTGGACACTCCGCTGGACGAGCGGGGCAAGCCCGACTTCGAGAGCATCTACTCGATGGACCTGAAGCAGTTCAACCAGGACCTGCAGGACCTGAACAGCGGCAAGGAGGTGCTGCTGCCTACCTATAACTTCACGCGCGGAGAACGTGAATACCGTGGTGAGCGTCTGCAGCTGACCGACGACATGATACTGGTGATTGAGGGCATCCATGCCCTGAACCCACTGCTCACCGACCAGGTGGAGGCTCAGGCCAAGTACAAGATCTATGCTGCTCCGCTGACTCCCATCTCGATGGATGGCGAGCACTGGATACCCACATCGGCCAACCGCCTGCTGCGCCGAATCAGCCGCGACTTCCAGACGCGCGGACAGTCGGCCCAACAGACCATAGCAGGATGGGACTCGGTGCGACGCGGCGAGGAGAAGTGGATCCTGCCCTTCCAGAAGGAAGCCGACGTGGTGGTGGACACCTCGATGCTCTACGAGCTGGCTGCCATCAAGCCCAAGGCCGAGGAGGTGCTGCGCATGGTGCCTGAGGACTGCCCGGAGTATGACACGGCCCGACGTCTGCTCACCTTCCTGAGCTGCTTCACTGCCATCGACCCGGATAACATACCACGCACCTCGCTGCTCCGCGAATTTATCGGAGGCAGCATCTTCGACGTTGGATAAGTGAAAAAGAGAGGTATTCCCTCTCTTTTTCTGCCCAGAAATGTTACAAAAGTAGCAGTTTCGGAAAAAAAATAGCAATTGCGAGCAAAAAAAGTGGGCAAAATTTCATGATTCGAAAAAGAATCAATATATTTGCACCATGAAAAGCGACTCACACAGCATACATTAAGTATTATATAACACACAAAATTTAAACTAATCTTAAGATGAGAAAACAACACTTCGTTATGATGCTCGGTCTCGGCGTCGTGGGCGGTCTTGCCGTATGCCCGACACCAGCTACCGTAGCTGTTGCCTCTGCGCAGGCACAGAGCATCTCAGTCCAGGGACAGGTTGTTGATCCGAACGGAGAGCCACTGATTGGCGCTTCGATCAAGGTAAAAGGTACCACCAATGGTACAGTGACCGATCTGGATGGCAACTTCCAGCTTAACGCAGCTCCTAATGCTGTGCTGGAGGTGAGCTATGTTGGCTACGAGGCTCGCGAGATTGCCGTACGTGGCCGCGCTATTATTGACCCCATCCAGCTGCAGGATGACAGCCACGCGCTGGAGCAGGTGGTTGTAGTGGGTTATGGTACACAGAAGAAGGCCGACCTCTCAGGCTCTGTGGCCATTGTCAATGCCGAGGAGATGAAGAAGGCATCAAACTCCAATATCTCAACCATGCTTGAGGGTAAGGTATCGGGCGTACAGATTACCTCTGACGGCCAGCCAGGTGCTGACCCATCGGTGCGCATCCGTGGTATCGGCTCTTTCGGCAGCACCGCTCCTCTCTATGTTATCGATGGTGTGCCTATGGGCACCTCGATCCGCGACTTCTCGCCTAACGACATCGAGACTATCCAGATCCTCAAGGATGCTGCCGCAGGTGCCATCTATGGTTCGCGTGCAGCCAACGGTGTGATCATCATCACTACCAAGAACGGTAAGAAGGACCAGCCTCTGAAGGTGGACTACACCGGATACTTCGGTGCAGACATCATCCCTGACAACGTATATGACGTGATGGACGCCAGCCAGTACAGCCACCATCTGGGTGTGTCGGCTGCCAATTCGGGCACTGCCCTGCCTGGCGGCTACAGTCTCGACGCTGCCAGCGGCCTCTACAAGTTCCAGGACGGCACCAACACCGACTGGTTCAAGGAGGTATTCAAGACAGGCATCCGCCAGAACCACAACGTCAACCTGAGCGGTGGTGGTGCCAACAACACCTACAACATCGCCCTCGACTACTTCAACCAGAAGGGCACCCTCGAAGGCGCCGGTCCTAACTACGAGCGCTACACTGCCCGCGTGAACAACACGATGGAGACAAAGTTCATCAAGTTCCGCACCAGCGTGACCTACACTCACTCTGATCAGGACGGCATGGGCCTCTCGAATGCTTCGGAGTACGTGCAGGGTCTCTATGGCGACGTGACCAACGTTCTGCGCGGTACGCTGCTGATGCAGCCTACCATCAAGGCATACGACAGCAACACCTGGGTGCTCGACGACAAGGTGGGCGCAGCCAATGGCTTCAACTACGATGCCTACGGCTATGGCGTATATTATGATAATGTGCATGGCGACATCTCGGCTTCGAACCCTCTGCTCGTCAACAACCTGCTGAAGCGCAACACACTGGTTGACCGCTTCGTAGGCACCGCTTCGGCCGACGTGGACCTGCTCAAGATGGTCGGCGTGGAGAACAAGAATCACAAGCTGCACTACAACGTGAACCTCTCGTACAGCAAGACCGAGGCTAAGGACAACACCTGGGTATCGGCCTGGATCCAGAGCAACCGTGTATATCTGGACAAGAGCAACGAGAAGCTCACCAAGAGCAGTCGCAACTATGCTGACGCCCTCATCGAGAACACCCTTACCTACGAAGGCAACATCGGCAAGCACAACATCAACCTCGTGGTTGGTCAGACCTATGAGGAGGAGACCACCAACATCCTGACCGGTTGGGGCATCAACTTCTCAGAGCCTTACTTCATGCAGCTGCAGAACGGTAAGGACACCAACTCGGAGTCATTCGAGTACAAGCATGCCCTGGCTTCTTACATCGCCCGTCTTAACTACAACTACGGTGACCGCTACCTGCTCTCTGCTGTAGTACGTCGCGACGGCAGCTCACGCCTCACCAAGTCGATCCGCTGGGAGACCTTCCCTTCAGTATCTGCTGCATGGCGTCTGGACCGCGAGGAGTTCTTCCCTGTTGACGACCACATCATCAACCTCCTCAAGATCCGTGGCAGCTATGGTATCCTCGGTAATGAGAACATCGGCGAGTACCAGTATATGGCTACCATGATGCGCAACAACATGACCTATAGCTTCGGCAATGTACCTATCACCGGTTCGGCTGTTTCGACCTACGTAAACGACCAGATCGCTTGGGAGAAGAAGAAGAGCACCAATGTGGGTGTTGACCTGGCTATGTTCGACAACCGCTTCGAGTTCACTGCCGAGTGGTACAAGAACGTATCTGAGGACCTGCTTTATGGCGTGCCTGTTCCTACTCAGGCCGGTGTTTCGAACGGCTCAGTAACCATGAACGCTGCCTCGATGGAGAACAGCGGTCTGGAGTTCTCTGCAACCTACCGCAACCGTGACCACGCCCTGAAGTATGAGGTTTCTGCCAACCTGAGCACCCTGAACAACAAGGTTACCTCTCTGGGCTTTGGCACAGAGTCTTACATCACCGGTGCCTACAAGACTGAGGTCGGCGAGGAGATCGGTAAGTTCTATGGCTGGGTTTATGAGGGCATTGCCAAGACTCAGTCGGATCTGGACAACCACGCTACCCAGCAGGGCGCACAGATCGGTGACTGCCTCTATAAGGACGTGAATGGTGACGGCGTAATCAATGGCGACGACCAGACCGTGCTTGGCAGCGGTATGCCTAAGGTTAGCTTCGGCCTCAACGTACACCTTGACTACAAGGGCTTCGACCTGAGCGTTGCTACCTTCGGCGCACTCGACTATCATGTTTCTGACGACATCTACAACAGCCTCAACTCTTGCTACGGCTGGGCCAACAAGTCAGTGGATCTGCTCAAGGCCAATCAGTTCTCACAGGATGGCACTACCTACCTCTCAAGCATCCCACGCACCTACGTGGATCGTCCTGCTGGTGCCAGCGAGAACTGGAACGACCTCTTCAGCAGCCGCAAGATTCAGGATGCAGCTTATTGGAAGATCGCCAACATCGAGCTGGGCTACAACTTCCCAGACAAGTGGTTTGGTGGTGTAGTCAACGGCGTCCGCATGTATGTTTCTGCACAGAACCTCTACACCTTCACCGGTTATCATGGTTACAATGTGGACTATGCAGGTGGCACCTTCACCCCAGGCTTCAACTTCTGCTCGTTCCCAACTCCACGCACCTTCATGTGCGGTCTCCACTTCACATTCTAATTTAATAAGGACTATTCAGTATGAAATTATATCAAACTTCCCTGGCCCTGTTACTGGGTCTCGGCACACTTGTTTCGTGCGAAGAAAAGCTGGATCTGACCAACCCTAACCAGCAGACAACAGGCACCTTCGGCTTCACATCAGCCGACCTGGAGGAATGCGTTATCGCTGCCTACAACCACACCCGTATGGAGGGTTCATACGCTCGTGTAGGCTACACCATCGACGTATGCCGCGGTGATGAGGTCTGGAACTCATCACAGGTATGGTACCTTCCTTTCGATGACCTCAACGTATCATTCACCGACGAGATCGGCATGTGGTCATGGCGCGAGTGGTACTACACCATCAACGTATGTAACTTCGTAATCTCACGCACTGGTGGCGAGAGCGACAAGGAACTCTACGACGAGAAGATGCGTCGCATCAAGGGTCAGGTACTCTTCCTGCGTGGTCTGTCGTACTACAACCTGGCTGGCTACTACCAGAATCCTCCTATCATCACCGACTATAGCCAGTACGGTACCCTTGATGGCCTCTTCGGTGCCAACAGCACCTACGATGAGGTGTGGGATCTGGTAGAGACCGACTTCAAGCGTGCAATCGAACTCCTGCCAACCCGCGACGAGAAGGGCGAGTGGGAAAAGGGCCGCGCCACCAAGGGTGCTGCTGCCGGTTATCTGGCTCGTGCACTCATGATGCGTCAAAAGTACGACGAGGCTCTGCCTTTGCTCCGTGGCATCATCGAACAGAAGTACGGCTCATATAGCCTCACAGACAACTATGGCGACAACTTCCGCGAGGGTGCTGCCTACGAGAACAACCAGGAGTCACTCTTCGAGATCCAGCTGCTCGACAAGGATCAGCAGGGTACCGACGACGAGTGGACACCAGTCAACACCTCGCCTAACGCCACTCAGGGCGCTGCCATCGAGTCGAACTATGCTCCTGGCGACATCGGCGGTTGGGCCGACCTCTCGGCTTCGCCATGGCTCTACGAACTCTTCAAGGCTGAGAAGACCGTTGACGGCAAGCTCGATCCACGTCTCTATTGGACCATCGGCACCTACGAGACCGATTGGGAGGGCTTCGAGTTCGGCAACGTATGCTACACCCAGAAGATGGATCCTGCAAATCCTGTCGTCACCAACAATAACAATGGTGGTCTGCCTATCGCCAAGTGGACACACTTCCGCACGGGCGAGTATGACAAGGTGGTTACCGGTCTGCGCTCTGGCATCAACCTGCGCATGATGCGTTATTCTGACGTGCTGCTCCGCGCTGCTGAGTGCGAGAACGAGCTTCATGGTCCATCATCTGATGATGCATTCAAGTGGATCAACGAGGTTCGCACACGTGCCAAGCTTCCTTTGCTCAAGAAAGAAAACTTCACAAGCAAGGAAGCACTCTTCGAGCAGATTGCTAACGTAGAGCGTCCTAAGGAGTTCGGTTGCGAGTTCGGTCGTGGCTTCGACCTCATCCGCTGGGGTTGGTTCTACGATAAAGATCGTCTGCAGCAGCTCAAGGAGCACGGCACTTTCCGTCGCACCACCGACAAGAGCAGAGTGAAGGAGCCTGTTTCATATCAGGACATTGACAACGATCCAGAACTCAAGAGCTCTTTCGATTCGTACGCTCCAGGTCATGAGTTCCTCCCAATCTACCAGGGCACACTCAACGCCAATCATAACCTGAAGGGCAACTCTGCCAACGATGGCACTGACAACTCTGAGTACTTCCACTCGAAGCACTGGACCATTCACCCTGTTGTTGCTCTCTAATTTACCAACTACACATTAATATATTATATATAGACTATGAGATATCTTAAGCATATATCATCCGTACTCTTCGCAGCAGCCATCGGTCAGGCTGTACTGACCAGCTGCGAAGGTGGCGACCTGTATAACATAGATTCTCCAGATTGGATTGCCCAGCGTGTTGACTCTATCGCTGCCGAGAAGCAGAAGAATCAGGGTGGCGACGAGGAGCTCGAGGGCATGATGGAGGACGTCTATACCATCGGTGCCACCGACTACACCTCAGGCTGGTGGGCTCAGTTCTCAAAGGACTACGTCATCCCTGAAGGTCAGAAGTGGGTTGCTCAGTTCAACCTCAACATCAATCCTGCTGCTACCAACACCTACAAGAACTTCGCACTCATTGTTACCAGCGATGCTCACCGTGGCGAGGGTGGCTATACAGAGTACGGTGCTTGTCGTTTCGACCATCAGCCAAGCGGCAACTCTGAGTGGGGTGACGTCTATTTCGAGGCTCACCGCGGCGACGTTGAGAGCACATTGACCTTCCAGACCGATACCGATGCTGGCGTGGACAAGCTCGGCGGCAAGGTGACCCTCACCATCGACCGCAGCATCCCTGATGCCTTCGTCATCAACATCACCAATGGCACAGTCACCAAGACCATGCATATCGCAGAGTCATTGCCTAACATCAACGAGGATCCATCGAACACCAACATCCGCGCATTCCTGGTTGTCGAGGGCTCTTACATCAACTTCCTTTCGACCAACATCGAGCCAATCGGTGGTTGCACCGATGCTGTTGATAAGATGCCTCTCGCAATGACCCTCAGTCAGGCTCCTAAGAAGGTACTCCTTGGCACCAGTTTCGAAGTCTTGACCCAGAACATCATTGCTACCATCGAGTTTGAGCAGGGTGTGAGCAAAACCGTCTCGGCTGCCGACCTCACCTTCCAGGTGATCCCAGACCTTGAGACCATCGGCCTCAAGACCCTCGTAGCCGTCTATAACAAGACCTATAAGGGCGAGAACGCTGACATTCCTGTCATTGCGACCATCCAGTTCGAGGTAGTCGATAAGATGTACGATTCACTCGGTGCTACCGACAACTCTACCGGCTGGTGGGGTGCTCACTCAGAGAATGTCAAGGTGGCTCCTGGCGAGACCTTCATCTCATCATTCACCAACTACACCTGTGGCGCTAACAACTGGAACAACTTCTGCATAGTTCTCTGTGCTGAGGACAACTCTGAGTACGCTGTGGTTCGTGCCGACAACTTCGGTTGGGGTGCTGGCTACGACGGCAACCCAGGCCTCGTCACCATCGGCACTCAGGGCGATTGGGGCACTTGGCTCGCTGCTATGGATGGTGCCAAGGTCACCACTTACGTCACCAACAATGGCGATGGCACTGCCGATGTGAAGGCTGTCATGCTGGGCACCGATGGCAACACCTACACCCAGGAGTACAACGGCATCCTCATCGACTCAAGCAACTTCTATTATCGCTATACTGTCGATGGCTGCCACCTAGAGTTCGACAACGTGCTTGGTGCCGATGACAACACCACCGGCTGGTGGGGTGCTCACTCTGAGAACGTCAACGTGCCTGCTGGCCACACCGTTTCTATGCGTTTCACCAACTACACTCCTGCCACCAACAACTGGAACAACTTCGTCGTTGTCCTCTGTCGTGAGGATAACTCTGAGTATGCTGTGGTTCGTGCCGACAACTTCGGTTGGGGTGCTGGCTACGATGGCAACGAGAACCTCATCACCATCGGTACTCAGGGCGATTGGGGCACTTGGCTTGCAGCTATGGACGAGGCTAAGGTAACCGTATCTGTCACCAACGTGGGCGATGGCACCACCAACATCCACGCCTTGATGATCGGCAACAACGGAGAAACCTACACCCAGGATTACATCGGCATTGCTACTCCTGATGTCGATAACGTCTGGTATCGCTTCACCGTTGATGGCTGCCATTTGGTATTCGAATAAATTAATACGAGCATCATCGCCCGCCGTTGATGCTTTGATATAAAGATGAGCGGGGAAGACTCCTCCGTGGAGTCTTCCCCGTATCCGTTTTTCACCTTAACAGCAATGAAAAGAATCTTATACCTCGCTCTTGGCCTCTCGGCCAGCCTCATGATATCTTCATGTGGCGGTGGCGACGATGACCCTATCCTCAACCCCGTGAATCCCAATGGCGGCACCCAAGGCGGAGGAGGCAATAACAACGGAGGCGGCGACAATGGCGGCAACTCTGGTGGCGAAAACAACGGCGGTGGTGGCGGCTCAACCACGACTCCCGAAGATTATACTGCACCTACCTACGATGACTACTATATTGACGTTGCTGACTGGACCAAGCGCTCCAAGTGGAACTTGGCCAACGTACACGACCCCAGTGTCATGCTTGCCGACGATGGCTACTATTATATGTACCAGACCGATGCCAGCTATGGCAATGCTCACGCTGGCAAGGGACACTTCTTCTGCCGTCGCTCCAAGGATCTCGTCAACTGGGAGTTCCTTGGCGCTACCATGAAGTCTGCTCCCGCCTGGATGAAGGACAAGGTCAACGAGATCCGTGCCAACATGGGCCTCGGTGCCACCACCATCAACTTCAATGGCGATGACGTCGGCTACTGGGCCCCAACCGTCCGCAAGGTTTCCTCGAACCTTTACCGCATGTACTACTCCATCAACCTGCCTACCATGGGTGCCAGTGGTGACAAGATGACTGCCGCCACCTTCAACCCCAACCTCATCGGCATGATGGAGACCGCTACTCCGTCTGATGTCAACTCTTGGGTTGACAAGGGTTATGTCATCTGTCAGTACTCCGACCAGGGCAAGAACTACTCTGGTAAGAGCATCTGGGGCGGCTACTGGAAGTACAATGCCATCGATCCATCGTTCATCATCACTCCCGAGGGCCAGCATTGGCTCATCTACGGCTCATGGCACAGCGGTTTTGCTGCTGTAGAACTCGATCCTGTCACAGGTTTCACCAAGACCGAGCTGGGCAATCCATGGGGTGCTGACAACGAGGCTGCCTATGGCAAACGCGTCTTCACCCGTGTCAATGGCGATCGCTGGCAAGGCAGTGAGGGCCCGGAGGTGGTCTATCGCAATGGCTATTATTATATGTTTATTGCCTATGGCCAGCTTGCCCACGCTTACCACACACGTGTAGTGCGTTCTGAGAACATCGATGGCCCATACAAGGACTACACAGGTCAGGACTTCACCAATGGCCAGAAGGGCGGCACAGCCTACCCTTGCGTCACCCATCCTTACAAGTTCGGCAAGGACCACGGCTGGGAGGGCATCAGCCACTGTGCAGTCTGGGACGATGGCAAGGGTAACTTCTACTATTCGTCACAGCAGCGCTTCCCCGACAACTACAAGAGCAACCCTTACAGCAACGCCATCATGTTGGGTGCGGTGCGTTCCATCGTCTGGACCGAAGATGGTTGGCCACTCGTCCTGCCTGAGCGTTATGGTGCAGTACCTCAGTCGGCCATCACAGCGGCAGACCTTGCAGGCAACTGGCAGCACATCACCATAGGTGGCTGCAGTGCCATCTGGGACGATCAGTGCAAGAAGGACACCTCCGTCGATATCTCGCTCAGCAGCAACGGCACCGTCTCGGCTGACTCCAAGTGGAGTGCTGGCAAGACATGGAGTTTCGATGCCTCGAACAACATCCTCACCGTTGACGGCGTGAAGCTCTACCTCCGTCGCGAACTTGACTGGGAAGTATCTCCACGCGTCCCCACCATCGTATATGTCGGTCTCTCTGCAGACGGCAAGACTACCTTCTGGGGCAAGAAGGTAGAATAAGGGAAAAAAGGTTTGAATAGTTTGAAAAGTTTGAAAGGTTTGAAAGTGCGAGAGTCCCCTTAAACCCTTCAAACTATCAAACTCCTCAAACCCCTCAAACCCTCAAACTATCAAACCCCTCAAACTCCTCAAACTTTACTAACAATATGAAACTGAAAAACGCTCTTCTGGCAACCCTCGCCCTTGGTGCTACCGCACTCACCGCCGAGGCAGCCACCAACGACATGGTCATCCAGACCAAGAAGCTGGGTGCACCCATCCAGCCAACTATGTATGGCATCTTCTTCGAGGATATCAACTTCGCTGCCGACGGCGGCCTCTATGCTGAGATGATCAAGAACCGCTCGTTCGAATTTCCTCAGCGTCTGATGGGCTGGACGGCATTCGGCAAGTTCGAAGTGCTCGACGATGGCCCATTCGATAAGAATCCACATTACGTACGTCTGGCCGATCCTGGCCATCCTCACAAACGCACCGGCATCGAGAACGAAGGCTTCTTCGGCATCTCGGTCAAGCAGAATGCCACCTATCGCTTCTCACTCTGGGCTCGTGTGCCAGAGGGTGGCAGCGGTGTACTCGAGGTGCAGCTTGTCGACAACGACACCATGGGCGAGCACCAGGAGTTCACCAGTCAGGAGATCACTGTCTCAGGCAAGGAGTGGAAGAAATACACCATCACCATCCAGTCGCCTCTCACCATGGAGGATGCCCACCTGCGCATGTTCCTGCGTCCTGAGGCTGGTCGCGACTTCTGGGCCAAGATGAACAGCATCGACATCGAGCATGTCTCAATGTTCCCAACCGACACCTGGAAGGGTCGCGAGAACGGCATGCGCAAGGACCTGGCACAGGCACTCTTCGACATGAAGCCAGGCGTATTCCGCTTCCCTGGCGGTTGCATCGTCGAGGGCACCGACCTCGACCAGCGTTACCAGTGGAAGAACTCTGTGGGTCCTGTCGAGAACCGTCCACTCAATGAAAACCGCTGGGAGAACACCTTCCCCTATCGTCTCTACCCAGAGTATCACCAATCTTATGGTCTCGGCTTCTTCGAGTTCTTCCAGTTGTGCGAGGACTTCGGCTGCGAGGCTCTGCCAGTCATCTCTTGCGGTTTGGCTTGCCAGTTCCAGAACGAGATCTGGAATGAGCAGACCGCCCATGTAGCCGTCGATGACCTCGATGCCTACATCCAGGATGCTCTCGACCTCGTGGAGTTTGCCAATGGCCCGGTTGATAGCAAGTGGGGCAAGGTACGTGCCGACATGGGTCACCCCGAGCCATTCAACCTACACTACCTCGGCGTAGGCAACGAGCAGTGGGACTACGACGAGGAGCATGGTGGCCCTAACAACGCTTTCACCGTCCGCCTCAAGAAGTTCAACGATGCCCTCCGTGCAGCCTACCCTGACCTCAAGCTCATCGGCACCACAGGCCCTAACTCTGAGGGTTGGGACTTCGACCTCCTGCAGCCTAAGATGAAGGAGCTCAAGGTCGATCTCTATGACGAGCACTACTATCGCAACGAACAGTGGTTCCTCTCACATGGCCATCGTTATGATGGTTACGACCGCAAGGGCCCGAAGGTATTCGCCGGTGAGTATGCCTGCCATGGCGATGGCAAGAAGTGGAACCACTTCGAGACCTCACTCTACGAGGCTGCCCACATGACTGGCATCGAGCGCAATGCCGACATCGTACACATGGCCACCTACGCTCCACTCTTCGCCCACGTCAAGGGCTGGCAGTGGCGTCCTGATGCCATCTGGTTCGACAACCTCCGTTCGTTCAAGTCTGTCTCATACTACGTGCAGCAGCTTTATGCTACCTACAAGGGATCGAACGTCCTCTCCCTCACCATGAACAAGAAGCCTGTAGCTGGCGATGCCGACCAGAATGGCCTCTTTGCCTCAGCTGTCTATGACAAGGAGATGGGTGCTTACATCGTGAAGGTAGCCAACACTGGCAACGAGACCCAGACCCTCAACCTCCAGTTCCAGGGTCTCAAGAAGGGCGTCAGCTTCACTTCGGCCAAGCAGATTCTGCTCCACTCTGATGACCTCGATGCCGAGAATACCCTCGACCAGCCAGAAAAGATCACTCCTAAGGAGTCCGTCCTCCCTGTCGAGGGCCAGACTCTCAGCGTAGATCTTGGCGCCAAGTCATTCGCAGTTTATATCGTGAAGTAATCGGCATCAGGGCAATATAGTTTTAATAACCTTTTGCAATCCATCAGAGAAATCAAAGGAAATCAAATAAGGAAATACATTCAGCTTTTTGATTTCCTCGGGTTTCTTTGATGGAATTATTTCTTCGTAACTCAAGTTTCCGCAAGAGGATTTTGATGACAAATGCGTCAGATGCTGAAAACGAGGGATTCTGCCCGCTAGAAGTATCGTCCACAAATTCCACAATATCACCACATACCGCAATATCCTCAAATTCCTTTTTCTGCGAACAACATCATATCGCATGAAGCAAACACTCCTCCCCCTCCTCTTCTTGCCCCTTCTGGTTTCTGCCTGCTCATCAGACAATTCGCCCAAGGAGATTCGCGTCGAGCAAGCCCTTCCTGAGTCCGTCATGATCGATGCACCAACCGACACCACCTGGACAGCACATGGCAACCCCATCATCCGCCACAAGCACACGGGTGATCCTGCAGCCTTGGTCTATGGCGACCAGCTCTTCATCTATGCAGGTGTCGATGAGTGTCCCGATCCTCAGCAGTTTTACCTGATGAACGAGTGGACGGTCTTCTCGACCACCGACCTCAAGACCTTCACCGAATACCCCTGTCCCCTCCATGCCAGCGACTTTGCGTGGAGCAAGGGCGAAGCATGGGCCAGCCAGGTCATCGAACGCAATGGCAAATTCTACTGGTACGTCACCGTGGAGAACAACGAGAGCGATCCAGGCAAGTGCGTGGCAGTAGCCGTATCCGACTCGCCCGTCGGTCCCTTCCACGATGCCCTCGGCAAGCCACTGGTCAGCAACAGTATGACCCCACAGCCCCGTCCCGACATGTGGTGGGATGACATCGACCCCACCGTCTTCATCGACACCGACGGTCAGGCTTACCTCTATTGGGGCAACTCCGCCTGCTACTGGGCCAAGCTCAAGGAGAACATGGTTGAGCTCGATGGTGAAATACACCGCGTTGAGTTCCAAGTCAACCCTTCAAACCTCTCAACCCCCTCAGACCCCTCAAACCCTTCGGCAACTTCCCCCTTGCCTTTCACCTATACCGAAGCCCCGTGGATACATAAGCGTGGCGACTGGTACTACCTCTCGTTCGCACAGGACTGGCCCGAAAAGCTCGGCTATGCCATGTCACACAGCATCGAAGGCCCATGGGTCTATTGCGGCATCCTCAACGAGCTCTCTGGCAACTCCAACACCAACCACCATGGCATCTTCGAGTTCCAGGGCGAGTGGTATGTGGTCTATCATAACGGAGCCCTCCCCGATGGCTGCGGCTTCCGTCGTTCCGTCTGCCTCGATCGTATCTTCTACAACGAAGATGGCACGATGCGACGCATGGTCATGACTTCAGAAGGAGTGCAGTAACACAACAAGACTCTCCTCATTCCACCAATCAAAAGCGGCACGATGCGGTTGGCTTCCCAACCTTTCGTGTCGCTTTTTGATTTATATTGCAGTGGATTTATGAAGACTCTTCTCTATCGAGAGCGAATTACATTTGACTGTAATAAATTGCATAAATGCATGCAAAAATATCAGTTCGGTATAACATAAGTTATAAAGTTTTATAAAAAACACTGATTTTAAGGGTGATTATGCTAGTTTTTGTGAAAATTTTCATATCTTTGCACAGCAGAAGTTATGCACTTTAACCACTGCAAGTATGAAAACATTCAATACGACGGGTACTTGTCGCCCGAACGAACACTATATGGTGGACATCACCGACCGCTTGGAAATCATCCGTAAGATGATTGCCAAGGGTGACTATTTCTGTATCAATCGTGGCAGACAGTATGGCAAGACTACTACACTGGAAGCTTTGTCTGATTATCTTAGAAATGATTACAGCGTTTTTAGTATCAGCTTCGAAGGACTGGATGATGACACCTTTGAAAATAGTTCAACAGTATGTGCAGAATTTCTCAAACAAATAAAGAGAAACTCTAAAGTCAATGGCGTTTCCGATACAATACAGGGATTCTTGAAGGAGCAAGAGACCAGGACTCCTGCCACCAGTTGAACTGAATGGTTGCACGTTGATAGAAGCGATAGTATAACCCCAATCCGTAATCAACAAATCGTAAAAAATGACACTTACACACCTTGCATACTCTTTCCGCACAGAGGCTATTTTCATGACTTCTGAGCATTTGTTGTGCGCTATAGGGGGGGGGTAACGCAAGAGGTTTAATTTCAAGCGATTATAACAAATATCACAGCCTGCTACTAGCACTCTATGCGAGTGTCGGTAGCTGGCTTTTTTCGTGTTTATACATTAACAAATAATTATTACTAATTTTTAATTCAACAGTACAATGAAAAAGAAAACTTACGAGCAACCCAAGATGAAGGTTGTAGAGTTAGAGCAGACGGACATCATCTGCACGAGTCAGTTCCTAAGTCCTCAGAATGAGAGCTATGAAGAGGAGAATGAATCAGTAACCAATAGTTGGTTTAACTAAACGAAAAGGACAGAAATGAAGAAATACATCTACATGGCTGTGGCTGCGATAGCAGCACTCAGCAGTTGCTCAAGCGACAATGACCCTATCATGGGCGAGACAGGCAAGCAGGCACTCACATTCACCGCTTCGATGGAAGGTAGCGCAACACGTGCCACGTATAACGACACCAAGAAGTGTGCATCATGGGAAGAGGGCGACCAGATTAGCATCAATGGTAAGACCTACAATGCACAGTCAGAAGGCCTGACCACAACCTTCAAGGCCGCCACCGAAGGTCAGGAGGCAGAGGGCGAAACCTACAATGCATATTTTGCATGCTCATACGATGGTGAAACCGCCACTCTCCCTGCAGAGGTCAGCGAGACATGGGCAGACGGCAAGTTCAACATGCCTATGTATGCCACCAGCTCTACTACCGACCTTCTGTTCCATAACCTCTGCGGTGTGCTGAAGATTACCGTCAAGAGCGACCAGATTGCTGCCATGAAGGCGATCAAGGTGAGCAGCGCAAACAAGGCTATCAGTGGTGCTTTCACTGTTACAAGCAATACAGCAGTGCTGGGTGATGCCGAGAACGTAGCCAACACCCTCACCGTAACCTATACAGATGCTGTCACAACAACAGCAGAAGGCAAGGTGTTCTACGTGGCTGTACCTGCCCAGACCTATCAGGAACTGAAGATAGAGCTTGATGCTGATGGCAATGGCTTCACCAAGAGTATGACAACAAAGAGCGCAACAAACATCACCGTTGAGCGCAACAAGATCTATCCTATCACCTTTGCAGACAATGCTGCAACAACAGGTACAGCCAAGGCAACAATCGGTGGCAGCGAAGTTGATGTAAACTGGGTGCAGCTCTGGGCAGGTGGCCCTAAGTTCGCTGAGTATAACGTTGGTGTAACAGACGGCAAGGCAGAGAGCTACGGTGGTTATTACTGCTGGGGCAGCAGCATAGACCAGGATCCAGGTTATGCATTCAAGAGCGGTACTGATCCTCTCACCGGCACTGACGATACTGCTACCAACCTTTGGGGCAGCGCATGGCGTATGCCGACACAGGCAGAACTAGAGGCACTTCTTGCGAATTGCGATGCAGAGTGGACAACAGTTAATGACATTAATGGTCGCAAATTCACTGGCAAGGGCGATTACGCTTCTAACAGCGTGTTCCTTCCTGCTGCTAGTATGTACTATTGCGGCACTCTCTACCCCCAGGGCCTCTACGCCCGCTACTGGTCTTCTACGCCTAGTGGCAGCGAACGCGCGTACAGCCTGGACTTCGCTTCGAGCGACGGGGGTGTGTACGACGAGTGGCGCGGCAACGGCCAATCTGTGCGCGCGGTGCTGGCTGAGTAACTTGAAGAGTGCATATCCTAACCCAATCCAAGGATAGCACCTACCAAACCAAAAACAAACCCCTGCACTTATACACTGTCGGGCTCCAGCGCATCCCCAAGATGCGCCCAAGCCCTGACAGTGTATAAGTGCTTTCTGAAAAAGAACAACAGATATCCATGGCCAAACTGGAAGAAATCATAAAAACAGAAATGTTGCGAAGCGACTCGCTTATTCAGGTGAACGCAAATAACGATGGCACCGACATGAGCCACAAGATAACGGCCAGCGAACTGCTGCAGATGATCGAGGAACAGGAGTAGTTGGCAGAGAAAGAGGGCATTCGGTTACAGATCAGTTAGATAACTACGCAAGGCCTCTATGTATTTGCTCATTGCTACACGGCCCTCAACGTTACAAATAAAGCCACCCCTACTACGAAGCACTGTGGCAGGGATGGCTTTGCTAATTTACTGACTCTTTGGGGACAGACGCTATTGCTGCACCCAGATGAGATCTTCCGTTTCGTAGCCTCGCCGGTGAGCTTCGGCAAGAATAAGATCACGGGTCTCACGATTCAACTGCTGCGTACGCGAAAGGATCCATAAATAATCATCACTGCTGCCGCCAACGAGTGCATAGGAATAGTCAGGAGCGAGCATCAGTACGCGATAGTCGGAGTAGAACGGCCCGAAGAATGAAACGCGAAGTATGCCTGGCTCCTCGGTAAGTTTTGCCTTGCCTTCTGACACCTTCCACTTTCCATTCTTCTTGCCTTGATTAATGACTTTCACACTGCCATCATCTTGTAAGACATAGGTAGCCGTACAATAGTTCAAGTCGCGCTCGAAAAAATGATCAAAACGCGCCAGCTCGTACCATTGGCCTAGATAACGGTTCAAATCCAAGGTTGAAACAGCTGCATTGTCAACCTTTTTGGTTGTACCGCAAGAACAGAAGGCGAAGCAGAAAGAAGATAGAATTACCAAAATGATGAGTACAATGACATACGATCGCCATGGTGTTAACTTCTCACAATAAAAGTCAGACTTCGTAGCTCCACATTGCGAGCAACGCTCAGGTGCCTCGCTACCATAGTGCGCATAGCCACACTGCCTGCAAGTCCATTTTTTCATAACCATTCGTTTTAGCTGTTAGTAATAGGTTCTGCCAGTTATTAGGATTCTGGCGGTGCAAAAATACGGAGAAAAGAGTGGAACGAAGAATGTTTTTGATATGTTTTATTAATGGATTCTCAAGATATTCCTAACGAACAGCGAGAAAAGGAATGGTTAACGCACAGGAAATCACATCATCTGACGAAAATTTACTTCATCAGATGAAAACTCCAAGAAGCTTCATAACAAAGAACTAGACGACTGGCATGTAAAGGCAAATCCAAGTACATTCGCCTCCTTCCATTGCCTAAGTCTCATTTTATTCAGATAACTTTTCTCAGACCTTTTTTTCAATCCTATTGTTTCAGACTTTTTCTTTCAGTCCCATTGTTTAGGTCAAATTTACCTGTTCTATTGTTTCAGTCTAATTGTTACAGTCCTTTTGTCGAAGAACTATAACTAGTAATTTCCAAAAGGGCAAAGCGAAGACGTCGTTGAGTAGCAAAAAACGATAGCAAAGAGGATAACAAACATATAATACGCCATAGATAAACTATAGCAAAGTATCGATAAGTAGTTGTTCAAAATTAGCTATATGTATCAGTAGGTATCATAGTGTTACTTCTGTTATTTATCTTGAACGCATCTTTGAACTATTATTTCGGACAAATGTCACATTACTCCCAGCAAAAGCCCAAATCTACATCTGAATCTGAACAAAATATGTTAAACTAATTTTGAACACCTACTAACAAAAAAAGCTGCAACCGATTTAATTCGATTGCAGCTTGAGTTGCTGTACCAGGATTTGCGACCTGAATACATTATTCCCTTGTCTTTCAAGGCACTTCACCTACCAAACACAGTGCAAAGATAATGCTTCTGGTCACATCCTGGTCACAAAATTACAAGAAATTTTCGTTATGCCCCGCATTTTGTTCGAATACTCATTCTTTTGAAATTATGACATTGCATTTTTGCAGTTTCATGAGGTTTTGAACATGAACAAATGCATATTTTCCACAAGAAAAGAGAAACTGAAATAATGCCGTATAGATTCCTCAATTAGAACAAATCCATACGGCAACTTTTACAAATGTACGCGCGTACATATATTATAATATTGGCAACACCTCATTGAACAGCCAGCCGAGCAGCATGATCATCACGGCCACGGTGCCGAAGAAGATGCCTATCAGCCGCCAGGTCATCACCTTCTTGAGCATGGTGGCTTCAGGCAGCGACAGTCCAACCACTGACATCATGAAGGCTAACGCTGTACCCAACGGGATGCCCTT
>JAZQQU010000034.1:0-14715 GCA_045629225.1 Bacteroidales bacterium
GTTATTGGGAGTTATTTCAAGGAGTTATTGGGAGTTATTTATTGGAGTTAACGGGAGTTATTGGGAGTTATCGGGAGTTGTTACGCGATGCTCCACGCGAGCAAGCTCGGAGAACGGACGATAGTATCGGCTGCTAAAATGTCCGAAATATGGCAAAGTGGTAATGTCCGTTAACTCCAGCGAAGCTAACTCCTGTTAACTCCAGCGAAGCTAACTCCCTGTTTCATGGAGTTATCGGGAGTTGTTTCAAGGAGTTATTGGGAGTTAACGGGAGTTATCGGGGGTTATCGGACGATAGTATCGGCTGCAAAAATTATGGCAAAGAGGTAATGTCCGTTAACTCCCCGTTAACTCCCGTTAACTCCTGATAACTCCCCGGTAATTCCAGCTAACTCCCGTTAACTTCTGCTAGCTCCCTGTTAAGTTAACTCCTGCTAACTCCCTGTTAACTCCTGCTAACAAAGAATCCGATGCCTCGAATCCCCCTTTTCGCCCCGAAGGCTAATCGTCAATCGTCAATCGTCAATCGTAAATCGTCAAATCGTCAATCTTAGATTGTCCCCTCAGTCCGGCAGATCCATCACCATCTGCCGTGGCATGCCGTAGCCGGGGGCCGGGGCATCGGTCTGGCCGGGGGCGTCGTAGCCGGCCGTCTGGCGGAGCTGGTCGTAGTCCTCGAGGTTGCAGAAGAGCGTGGCGCAGGGGATCCAGCCCATGAAGAAGTAGGTGGTGAGGCCGTTGCGGTCCTTCTCGAGCTTCAGGAGCACCCTGTCGTGCGTCGGTACGGGCATGCCGTCCAGGCGGTAGTGGCTGGGATAGGTCTCCATGCAGGGCACCTCCTTGGCACCGTTCCAGACGATGATCACCTGGTCGGCAGCCTCCTTGATCTCGCCGCTGTCGCGCAGGCTGTCGGCATTGGGTTCCGCGCCATAGGAACGGTTGATCTGCGAAGCGGTGAGGAAGCAGATGTGCAGGTCGCTGCCCAGCTGCTGCATGTCGTGCATGGCGCTGCCCACGGTCTGGGCCCTCACCTCGTCCTTGGTGGCGGGTGTGATCTTGAGCATCTGAATGTAGTCGATCACCACCATGGCGAGGGGGTACTTGTGGTGGAGCGAACGGATGGCGCAGAGCATCTGGTCGAACGAGGGTGCAGACTCGAAGAGCAGGTGTGAGTCGGCCTGCTGCCGCAGTTGTTCGTCGGCCAGCTGCAGTCGTGCGAGCTCGGCGGGGTCGAGGGCCTTGCGCCGCAGACGGTTGCCGTCCACCAGGCTCTTCATGGCCATGACGCGGGCAGCCACCACGTCGCGCCCCATCTCGAGGCTGAAGTAGGCCACGTAGCGACCCTGGCTCGCCACGTTGAGTGCCATGAGGTCCATGAGCATGGTCTTGCCGTGGCTCGACTTGGCGCCCACCACCACCAGGCCCCTGTCCCAGAGGCCACCCAGGTCGTCGAGCTGGCGGATGCCGCACATCAGACCCGGTGGCGGCTTGATGCCCGCCAGGTTGTCCTGCACCAGCTGCATCACCGCCTGGCGCTCCTGTCCCAGGGTGGTGAGGGTGGAGGTGCTGCCCTCCATGATGCCGTCGAACTGGCGGCGCAGCACCTCGACGCTCTCGGCCAGGGGCTGGTCCATCTGTGCGGCCCACTGCTGCATGCGCACGCCCACGGTGAGCATGGAGCGACGCTGGCGGTAGTCCTGCAGTATCTGCGCCATGTGCAGGGCGGAGTGATCGCTGGTCTCGCTGCGCAGTATGCGGGCCAGCACGTCGCCGTACATCTCCGAGGGGCCGAGCATCCGCTGCAGCTCCTCATAGACCAGGGGGGCGTTGATCTCCTCGCCGCGGTTGTAGAGGCGGACGATGGCACGGAAGGTGTTGCGCAGTCCCTGGTCGTAGAAGTCGTCGTCGCGCGACAGCTGCATCACCTGGTGGATGTATGGGGTGCCCATCAGGAGGGCGCCCAGCAGTGATTCCTCGATGGAGGGGGCTTGGGGGAGGGTGGGGACAAGCATATTCGGGAGTTAATGGGAGTTAGCGGGAGTTATTGGGAGTTAGCGGGAGTTAATGGGAGTTAATGGGAGTTAATGGGAGTTAGCCAGCCACTTACTCGCCGTCACATACACGCTGCGGCAGTCGAGGCTGGGACGGTTCTCCATGTCGAGCAGCACCTGTCGGACGCGCTCCTTGCCGAACTGCTGACGGAGCTGGCGGAACTCCTGGAGGGTGAGCGGATCCTCCATCTCCACGAGGTGAGGGCATCTCAGCCGCATATACTGCGCGAACTGCTCCTGAGCCTGAGCCGAAGCCTCGTCGGCCGCGGCCAGCATGTCGGCCTGAGCCGCCTCCTTGTCGTGGCGGTGCAGCTGCTGGTAGAACCGGCGGCCCAGCCGGGGATGCCGCACGAAGCTGACGAAATACTGTCGGACACTGTCGAGCGTCAGCAGGTTCTTGTCCATCGAGTCGAGGTGCGAGAGGAAATACTCCACGCACCACGTCCAGTGGCGCATCACCAGGTCGTACTCTGTGACCTGCATACGGATCCTTTCCCTCCAGATGTCCGAGCTGTGCCCACACATCTCCTCTTTTAGTTTCTCTCTCTCTTTTTCTCTCTCTGACTCCGTAGGGAGAAGATCTGCGTGGGCGCTACCGCCTGCGTGATCGTGGGCGCTCGTCCCTGCGGCCCCATCTGCGCGTGCTCCTGCGCACGTAGCGACCAGCCCGTGGCAGTCCACTTCGAACAGGCCGAAAGCCTCAGGATCGAGCACCTCCATGATGTCATCCTGCCGCATGCCCTTGCACCGCCACGTCATCACCTCGTCCAGACCCAGGGAGCCGTTGCTCATGATGATGTGGCTCATTAGCTTGTAATAGAGGCCCAGGCCCGGCAGACCGAACCTTGACTCCAGCCTGCGGAGTCTGGCCAGCTGCATGGCCGAGCAGTCGAATTTCATGAAATTCATGTAGCTCATTGTCTTCTCGTTTTTGGGGGATACAGTATCATTTCTCTGACGGAGGCAAAAGTATCGCACCACGCTGTATCACAGCCCGAGGCGATACGAATCCGCTGACCCGTCCGTCCTCGTCGCAGAACACGTAGAACAGCTCTGAGCGCTTCACCAGCTCGAAGAGCGGCGACTTGCGGTCGAAGCGCAGGCCTTTCCTGGCCAGGCGGTGCAGACGGTACTGGCGGCGGTTGCGGAAGCAGCCCGTATCGTCCTGGTGCCCCTCGGTGCCCAGGCTGAAGTAGAGCAGACGCAGCTTCTCGACCTCGATGGCCGTGAAGCCGTCGTGGCGCAGGTGGCGGCGCACCCTGGCGTCGAAGCCGCGCAGCGTGTAGGCACGGCGCGGCGAGTGCGGATAGCGTTTGGGTTTGATGGTCATCATGCTGTTGTTGATTTGTTAATGTGTTAATCACTTCCTGCAGCAGAATGCCACATTGCCGTCGCGGTCCAGGATCTCCACCTTCCAGCAGCTCACGTCGTTGCCCGTCAGCGCCTCGCCCGCCTCGTTGGTGTAGCCGAAGGCATGGATGCGCAGATAGACGCGCAGCCGCGTGGTGGGCTGAATCTGACACGAGTCGAAGGCCACCGCCATCGCACCCAGCAGCTTCAGAGCCACGCGTTGCGGATGGCTCTCGTCCGAAGCCACCATCAGGGTTAAGTACTGGTAAGCCGTGCCGTTCTGACGCTTACCTTCGAGCAATGCAGACATCTCGGTCACATTGCCGGTCATGCAAAGGATGTTGTCCATTTGAGTTTAGAGATTAGAGTTTAGAGTTTAGTGTTTAGAGATTAGAGTTTAGAGAGAATAATTATTCTCGCTTGCAAAGTTACGCATTTGCGAAGAGACTTGCAATAGGGTTTGTACAAAATGGGCAATTTTGTACAAACCGATATTGCGCGAAATGACTGTAGAACCTTATTTAAGGTCACGGAAGTGAAGTTAACAGGAGTTATTTCATGGAGTTATTTCTTGGAGTTATTGGGAGTTAACGGGAGTTAACGGACGATAGTATCGGCTGCAAAAATTATGGCAAAGAGGTAATGTCCGTTCTCCGAGCTTGCTCGCGTGGAGCATCGCGTAACAACTCCCCGTTAACTCCCGTTAACTTCTGCTAACTACTAGTTAACTCCTGCTAACTCCCCGTTAACTCCTGCTAACTACTAGTTTTCGAACTTGCGAAACTTAAGAACCTTATTTGAGGTCACGGTGGCGTGCCATGAAGAGCAGAAGGATGTCATAGAGCTTATCCTTCAGGGCCTGAGCCTCACCAGTGCGGCCAGACATGACAAGCCGCTGACGCTTGCATTCAATGGCATCAGCGAGCTTGGCCAGATAAACCAGGCGGGCTTTTACAGATACGCCGTTACGAATCAGGCGCAACTTTCGAGCCGAAAGGCTGTGATGAGTTACCAGATAGTTGTCGGTAAGACCTGCCTCATGGGCACAACGAAGCGCCAGGCGAAGCACATCGAGCTCCACCTGGTCAGGGGAAATTTTGGTAAATACCATAAGAATTGTGAATTAGGATTAATACTTCCTAACTCACAATCCAAGAGCGAGAAAACTTCGGAACAGAGAGTGCAAACAACTTCCAAACCAAGGGCAACAAGCCGAAAGCTCTGTGAAGCTTTTCCGACTGCTGCCCTTGATGAGTTATCTCAGTGGCCGAAGCCGTGGTTGCTATGTTTGGTGTTTGAGTATTTCTGTGGTGTGAATCTGGTATTAAGATATTTACGTTTCGGGAGTTCGAAAACTGACTGCCAAGTATCAAATCATCGGGATGCCATCCTCGTCATATTCAATCTCATCCTGGGTATTTATTGGTTCAGGCATCTCGCCCTCATCAGCCACATGCGTGGCATGAGGCATCTGTCTGAAGTCATAATCCAGGCTCCAGCTTATATCGATCAGTTCGTATTGGAACTTGCCCTGGGCTATTTCAAATGATTCCAAGTTTTGAGGTTTTGATGTCACAAAGGTAAAGATTTATGGCGAGACTTGCAACTAATAGCGCAGAAAAACACCGATTCACCCTCGTTTTGCCCACAGAAACAACATTTTCCCCCATTTCCACCCCTTTTTTTACCGACGTATTGAAACAATCGTTATATTTGCACCGCATATTAACTTTTATAGAATGGATATGGCAAAGAAATACGATATGACAGAGAAGGAAGGACTGGACCAGATGGTTCGGGATGACTCCGTGCTGGAATATGCCAAAGCCAGCGTGACAGCTGAAGCACTGTCGCCCTATACGGAGGAAGAACTCTTAGAGCGAATAGCCATGGCTGAAGCTCAGATTGAAGCAGGGATGGAACGTCCATCTTCTGCCGTCTTTGCAGATCTGCGTCGAGCCCCAGCGCGACTGGTGGGGCGTATAAGGTCGCAGAAAGAATAAAGACTAACCAACATACTCCCAGCTCTAACGCCTCTCATGCAGAGGGGCGCGGGTGAGGGAAAACAATTTTATCGAAAAAACTTATAAATAGTATCTTTGCACTAGCAGTAACAACTTGCTATTTTGCCAGTTGTCCGGAACTCAAGTTGTGATTTGCTTGAAAAATAGTATCTTTGCACTAGCAGTAACAACAAACAAGTTGCAATTGCAAGTTCTTGTTTTGTTGTGATTTGCTTGAAAAATAGTATCTTTGCACTAGCAGTAACAACTGTATCATGGAGACATTGCCCCATGGTCATGTTGTGATTTGCTTGAAAAATAGTATCTTTGCACTAGCAGTAACAACTGTATCATGGAGACATTGCCCCATGGTCATGTTGTGATTTGCTTGAAAAATAGTATCTTTGCACTAGCAGTAACAACCTACAGAAAGACAGATATATTCATGAGGAGTTGTGATTTGCTTGAAAAATAGTATCTTTGCACTAGCAGTAACAACCCTCTTGGCGTGACATCCTCTTCGCTATCCGTTGTGATTTGCTTGAAAAATAGTATCTTTGCACTAGCAGTAACAACTGTCCAGCGACGCTCAAGTATGTGTCTACGGTTGTGATTTGCTTGAAAAATAGTATCTTTGCACTAGCAGTAACAACAGTGGCAATCCTGATGGCATGAAGAAGGTGGTTGTGATTTGCTTGAAAAATAGTATCTTTGCACTAGCAGTAACAACGGATTTACCCATCTTCAGATAGCAGCAACAGTTGTGATTTGCTTGAAAAATAGTATCTTTGCACTAGCAGTAACAACGAGAGTATTGTAGTTTCAACTCCAGATGGAGTTGTGATTTGCTTGAAAAATAGTATCTTTGCACTAGCAGTAACAACACTGACTACGCTCGACACACATCAGGATGCGTTGTGATTTGCTTGAAAAATAGTATCTTTGCACTAGCAGTAACAACAGGATCGTAAGACGGGTGTGGCCACCAAGGGTTGTGATTTGCTTGAAAAATAGTATCTTTGCACTAGCAGTAACAACCGGTCACTACCCTCCTCTTCGTCGATGGTAGTTGTGATTTGCTTGAAAAATAGTATCTTTGCACTAGCAGTAACAACTCTTACACTGAGATTTGTGTGAGGGGTAGAGTTGTGATTTGCTTGAAAAATAGTATCTTTGCACTAGCAGTAACAACTGGAAGAAGTAAGGGATAGAAGCCGTACCGTTGTGATTTGCTTGAAAAATAGTATCTTTGCACTAGCAGTAACAACTGGTCTTAGCGTTCGCGGTAAGGCACTGGGTTGTGATTTGCTTGAAAAATAGTATCTTTGCACTAGCAGTAACAACCCCCGCTGTGGAAGGAAGACGCAGAAACGGTTGTGATTTGCTTGAAAAATAGTATCTTTGCACTAGCAGTAACAACTAATTGCTTGTAAAATCCTTTGTAACAATGAGTTGAAAGGCGTGTTAGAAATTAAAAAAATGACAATAATACGAATGTCTGAATCAATGGAAGAATGATTTCTGAATTCGTATTATTGTCCTTATTTTTGAAATGTACAGATGTCAGTGCTAGTTAAACTTCTTTAAAAAAGTTCAAGCTGCAAAGAGACTGCAGAATCCTTCGGTTTGGATATTTTTGCACCATAGAAGATCTCTATGGCTTCAAATTGCTTATCGGTAATGCACATCAATCCTATCTGTCCTTTGTCGGGAATAAAGCTTCGAACACGTTTTTTGTGCACTTCTGCATTTTCCATGCTTGCACAGTTGCGTACATAGATTGAGAACTGGAACATCGTGAAGCCGTCTTTGATCAAAGCTTTACGGAAATCTGTGTATGCTCGTCGATCTTGCCTGGTGTCAGTGGGCAGGTCGAAAAATACTAAAAGCCACATAACACGGTATTCATTTAGTCGGGTATTCATAAGGCTTAAATCTCAGGATAATCAATTCGGCGTAACTCTCCTTCATAACACTTGGCTAGCGATGCCGTAGTTTGCGTAGCTGCTATCATCAGCGGACTACGTTTCCCATGAATAGTCACATCGATAGTAGGAATGGTGAGGAGTTCTGCTTTCATCTGTTTGTTTAGTTCCATTTGACCAGGATTATTGTGCATGATATCAATGACCAGTTGATCGACATAAGGCCGGTATGGCTCCATTATGTCATCAGCCAGACAATAGGCATTATAGCGATTCTGATGATGTATGCCGAGAGTAGGGAGCAAGCCACTGCCGACCAACGAACGTGCTATGACTGCACGAAGTATGGCATAGCCATAATTGAGAAGATTATTTGGATAATCACCTTCTCTGCCTCGCGTGAAATCGGGAATCTCTGGGAAAAGATTTCGCCAATAGTAGGCAGCTGCACGAGCTTCCAAGTTGTCAGGATCTCCGCTCCTTACTTCCTTGCACCAAGCACGCATACAACCACATTCGACAGATGTGTTTTTGCTCAAGACTGAAGATTGATTGGCAATCTTCTGAATGACGGTCTGCTGCCAAAGTTGTTTCTTGAGTGGAAGAGAGGCATCTAGCTGTGAGCGAAAACGCTCGTTTTGGATAGTGTTGCAATCCAGTGGAAGCATCATGCCTGTAGGCATGGAATGATCGTCACAAGTAATAATTGAACTGTTGTTATCAAGCAAAGCAGCGATAACCCCAGAGGTAAGGGTGATACGTTTGTTGTCAATAACAATCATTCCAATATCCTCAATTGGAATGGTTCGTGTAAACTCTTGTCTCTTCTCGGACGAGAGAGTATGACAAGCCTCGACCTCTGGAAGTTTGATGACGAGTTGTGCATTACTTAAACTAAGGTACGCGGGGTTACTGAAGAATAATGTACGCTTAATCATGATGACTGATGGAATAAAAAAGCCCGAGGCTTCCCCCGGGCTTTGATTTAACGTATAATTCTGGTGATATTTCCTAAACGATCGACTTCGAGTTTCCAACAAACAGTTTTTATTGCAACCTCATTTTGCCCAGTATTTGTAAAACTAATTGCTTTCTCTGATTTGTCAAGAGATTCGAATTCTTTTTTCTTCATTAGCAGAGAAGCAACTGTCATAGGTAAAAAATAAGCCGTTGAACCATCTGATGATATAAAGCGAAAGACTCTAGATTTATCAATAATTACTTCTTTTGCCAATTTCTCATCTTCGGTTGGTACATATACTAAATCATTGGGCGACAAGAAGAACTTCAAAGGTGCTCCATTTTTATCAGTATTCGGTACAGGTAATAAACCCTCTTTTAGTCGCGCAATAACCTCGTCTAATGGTGCAGTATAGAATGTCCGCTTCTCATCTTTCTCATATATGCCGAGAAATAAATGTGCAGCTCCTTGGACATACTTCTTCATCTTATTGCCAGTAGAGCCGACAGGAAATTTTGCGCCTAAAGCTTCGCAAACTCTTACTCGAATAATTGGCTTGTGGGCTTTTCCATCATTATACTGTTGGATATTTGCATTCATGTCCATAATGCCTTCAGGAGAAAACGCTATGCTGGGATCGTCATTCTTCGCTTCAAGATAGTTCAGCAATATCTTTTGTATTCCAGTATCTGTGATACAAAGAATTTTACTTTTGTTGAATGAGGAATCCAAGGTGCGTCTAATTGCAGATAATGGAGCAACATCATCTGTCATATAAAAGACTTCTATTTTGCAATCTTTTGTTACTCCTTTCTCCAGGTATTTTTGCAATAATTCATCTTTGATAGCAGAGATTTTTGCCCCTTTTGCTAAAAGCGTTTTAACTGCTTGTCGAAGATCTTTGTCTGCAATTGAATCTGGTTGTTTTACTACTTGATTAATCGAAACCAGATGCTTTCTTCTCAGATTTACGTGTGCAAACACAAACTGGTCATGTAATGATTGGCGCACAACAAGATGGTCAGAACCGCTTTGTGCTACTTTTTCTTTGTTCCTGCCTTCAGTATCATAATGCTCATACTTATTTGTAGCGCGCGTGAGTACGCGAACCTTATTGCGGAAGCTAACAATAATATCAGCTAGGGCAAGCTCTGCGTCGTGCGTAAAGGTAGGCCATGGCTTGTTGAATAAGCCACGTGCTCCGGTCAACTTGGCCTTGAGGTCGTAACGCGTCTGTCTGTCATGGGCATTGATATTGGAAAGGAGGTTGACAATGTTTCGATCAGCACAGGCTATCACGAGCGCATCCATGGCGTGATGACGGTGGTCGATACGCTTCTTGCTATATCCCTTCTGAAGCTCAAGCGGCATGTTGGTCTGGAATACGCGATTCTTCCCGTTCTTGACTTCCCACTGACCAAAGAGATTTGTGCCGGTCAAGCGATTGAGACGTTCATAACGAGGATACACCAAATGATTCCATACGTCATGCATACCCCAATCCTTCTTCAGTCGATCGGTGACTGAGCCTGTGCATACGATGACATGTTTTGACATATCCTCAGGCTCATCCTCTTCGCGTACGATATTTGAAAGGAGTGACTTGATGACCTTGCTGATATAACGGCTGTCGTTCATCTGGCGCTGGATGAATTCTTCGGGCACGTCATCCATCATCAGACGACGTTGCTTGGCCTTATGATTGGCGTAGTGGTCATGAACGAATTGCTCATACTCGCTAAGATTAAAGACTCGGACTGGACCATTGACAGACTGAATAATGCTGCCTCCATGTTGGCTGATATACTCGTGAGCCAGTAGACTGGATTTGTCCTTGTTTACTTCAGCTTCGCAGATGACCTTATTCGAAAGGGAATCGTCATAATAACGAGCACGCGGAATAACATGCTCAATCTGATAGGCTGGAGTAAAGAGCTTGGCCAATGGAATGACACGGCCAGTATAAGGTGAGCGATAGCGCTGCTCTAGCCAAAGCTTGTAACGCGTGAGTTGCGATGCTGTTGGCTGGGCAGTCTGCGAGATGCTGAGAATCTCTTTGTAGTCGGGGTCATCTGCTTTGAGCTCAAGCAATGCTCCTTCCTCGTAGAGGCGAAGGATATCCTGTTGCATGGGGCTATTGGGATGTACTCCTTGCACTGAAGGGTCGTTGAGCAATTCGATCAACAGTGCTTTGATGCGCAGATTGGTGGCTTCGTTCTGGCGATTCTGTTCGCTGATACGACGGCGCTTGTCTGCTGGATTTTTCAAATCACGGCCTAACTCCAGATGTATCTCGTCGATGTGTCCGACTTCTTCCCAGATGGCCGCTACCGTACGGAGGGTCTCAAGGATACACTGCTCGACAATGGGGTTACGCAGAGAGTGCTGTTGGAAGTTATGAATATAGGCATAAAGATCGGCGGGAGATGTCCAACGACAAGTATCCAATCCCTCAGAATAACGGCCATAGACCTCATAACAAGCTTCATGCGAGGGTGTCCCTTCACGCATCAATGGCAGGAGTCGCTTGATAGCCTTTTCGGAATAAGAGCCATAATCCTTGTCAAATGGTTTGAGTTTGTACAGTGTAGAGGCAAATAGATCTTGATCTGCAATGGAATATACTTCGGCAAACTTGAGAAGGGCGCCTTCAAGTTCGTGGGTGTCGCTAATGGAATAGAGCAAGTGCCAAAGGCGGTATTCAACTTCGTGATCACTGATAAGATCGCCAGGAACAGCTGCCTTCTGTAGCGCAGCGAGAATCGTGGCGCGAGTTTCTCCCATTGGATACTCTTTGTCTTGAACATAGTTCCAGCGAAGTGGATATTTCGTATCTTTCCCCTTAGGCTTACGCAGGTGTAGGAAGTCTTTGAGAAGGGTTTCCTCGCTTACGGCCTTGCGTGTCGAAAGCCACTGGTAAAGTGCTTCGGTATCAGTGATGTACTGAGCCGTGACATCGCGGTCTTCGAAGCCCGTGTTATCGTACAGCTTAAGGTTCTCAATGAAATGGCGTATACGGAACTCCTGGTAATAGGGATTGCTCTTAGCCACACATTTGAGGTGTGATGTCTTGACCTCTCCTGTTTTTTTGTCGACGTACTGATGTGACTCGTAAGGACATTCGCTGATGAGCGACTTATTGCTCTTGAGTGGACGCTGATAGAACAGCACATCCTCGACAAGCATATAAGTGAGGTCCTTGGTAAGGAGATTGTCCTTATGAGCTTCGTTACGGGCATAAAGCTCGCGAGCGCAAGCCTCAAGCATGGCAGAATCCGTAAGCGCGGGATGATACTGAGTCTGGTGGTGCAGAATGGCATAAAGCTCTTGCTTGTAGTATTGACGATCGACGGTCTGAACGAGACTGCCAATGATCTTGTCGGAAGGATTATGAAGCAAATGCTGATAGATATAGCCTCCAACGGTCAATCTGCTATCAGCAAGGCTTTGCTCAGTACGTACTTTGCGTAGCGTCCAATCATCGGGGCCAGGCGAACGGAAACGGCGCTTGATCTGTCCCTCTTTGTCAAGTTTGGGCGTACCATCAGCTTCGAGCTCAGTGGTGACAACAAAGGCTCTGGTCTTTCCAACCCAGTCTTCAAGACTTGTTTTGCTCTGGCGACGATATATCATTCCGTTCTGGAGACGAACATTATACCATCTGCCCTTGTCCGTAACCCTCTCGTCAGGGTTAGTGTCAACAGCTACGACGAGCTGCTCAATATATTCTACACGTTTGGATTTATCTTCATCTTGAGACAACTCATCATCCGTGCCTCGAAGCTGGTAATAACCACGTTTCTGATTAAATTGCAAAAGAATCCAAGCAAGTTCTTCTTTGGTGATAGGTTGTGTGAGGGCTTTCTGTCGCAAGTAGTAGAGTGTCCAGTCGTAGGGAATTTTTTTGGCAGCTGAAACGAGTTCCGGTTGGTGTTCTTTGAAATCGGCCAACATTTCATTGAACGACGACATGAATAGGAAACGAGGATGCCCTTGATCGTCTTTCGTCCATGCAAGTTTGGGCTCTGAACCCGATTCGAGGAATTTGCCAAATGTCTTTCCATTATTCCTATTCCAACCTATTGATTGATCGAAATGAGGAGGAAGGAACCCCAAAACGTGCAGAACTCTGAACAACCGCTCTCTTCGCAGTGCGCGACGCTCATAAAGACGACGCATGCCTCGCTTCTGCGTACGTGCTGCTGTCTGCGTCTCAATAGGTGAGCCACTTTCGAACTTTCCTAATACATCTTGGGACATTGGAATAATACGGCTTCCAAGTTTGATCTCGCGTTGGTATTTTCCCTCATCATCCTTCTGTATAAGAGCCCAACCAATGCTATTCGTACCCAAATCAAGGCCTAAAATGTTTTTCATATCATTTTTTTGTTAAAATATTTGGCAGTTTCGAAAATATCCTCTATCTTTGCGCCCAGATACTATATCAAGCAAATCACAATAAGGATTATTCCGTTGTGAAAACAGTAGGGCGGGGCAACTCGTCCTTTTTTTTGTTTTCGCTGCAAAGATAGCACTTCTTCTCGACATCGCCAAATATTTGAAAGAAAATCTTTTGATGTTCCACAAGAAACAACTGCTCAGGGCCTTTTGTTACCTGGTTTGTAACTTTGATTTCGGCAAGAAGCTTCAGAAGATGCTATTGAAAAAAATGAACCTGTTCGAACTCTTCAAGCAGAAATGCCAGTGGAGCGAACAGGTGGTGGGAATAATGTAAGGGTGATCTGATGATCACTTACGATTAGAAACTGATTTCTTCGGTAGAAGGTATGCGGAATGCAAATGTGGTTTTCTCGTCTTTGTTGGTAATGGCAATATCTCCAAGGCTAATGATGTCCATTCCAATCAGGACATCATAATCTTCCATAGCATCATTGCCAATAACCTCAAGCTCAAGAACGACATCTTGCGTAGGTAAGCCAATATCCACTAAGAACGTTGGTGTGGTTGATCCTCCCCCGAAACCACCTACGGTAGCTTCTCCGATGGGTTTCAATCCAAGTGCTTGAGCGATTTCCAAAGAGATAACACTATTGGTAGAACCTGTATCCCAAGCTGCGCGCATGGTATGATAAGGTTTCTGTTCTGAGTTAGAGGCGTAGATATCACACTCAGTGGTGATAGCGTTAGCAACACTCTCGTAACGCTTATTAAAAGTTCCCATCAGGATTGGCGAATACTAGTTACTTGATGGTTCTGGCCACTACCCGTCATGTGCGCAGATGCGAATGACGAGATGATTGCATGAGTTACGCGAGGCATTTCTTTTTCAAGAATGATATTGCCATTCGGATCTTTTACTTTCATAGAATGAATGATAAGAGGTTGTTAATTGTGATTTTTCTGCGGCAAAGATAGAATGTTTTTGCAAGAAATGCAAATTTCTGCGATAAAATAATGAAAAAACGGCTAAATACACGATATGAAACTGAAATTCAAGAACCAAAAGTTCCAAACGGATGCGGCTGGGGATGTGTTATTCGAGTGACGATGCCATTCACATGACGACATTGTCGGGTAGGGCATCGAGGCTCTCTGGTGTGGTGTAACAAGCAAATGTTGACATTTGGGTATTGTCCTCGAATATTTGCTTCGGAAGTTTTATTTGGCTATACTCTTAAAGGCGATAATTTGGCATTTGCTGAAATGTTTATTTCTCAATAATATTTATTTCAGCCGAAAATATGTTAAAGATTGCACAAAACAAGATAAAGATGATTGTTTTTTGAAGAAAAAATCGTATCTTTGCGCCCAAAGGGCGCTACCTCCTAGCACCTCGGCAATCGAAGCAAGCTTCATTGCTCTCGGTTTGGCGTCGGTCGTCCGACAGATGTCGGCTAAAAGGACATTGAAAACCACTTAAAGCAGGTAAAAATGAGCAAATACAGATACCCCGTAGATACAGACCAGTTCCAGCAGATAAGAGAACAAGGGATGTTATACGTTGACAAGACAGATATGATGTATGATCTTGCCGACAGATATACTTATGTATTTCTCGCTCGTCCTCGCCGTTTTGGCAAGTCTCTGCTTTGCAATACCTTCAAGGCCTACTTTCAGGGACAGAAAGAGCTGTTCGAGGCTTGTCCTGAGCAAGGTCGAAGGGGGCTGAAGGTGATGGAGCTAGAGAAACAGTGGAAAAAATACCCGGTGCTGCACTTCACCTTGAGCGGATTGAAGAACCTCTCAGTAAGTGATGCAAAGACGAAATTGGAAAGTCTGATTAGAGGCTATGAAAATATTTATGGAAAAGATCCTCTTACGATAACTCCTGGTGATCGTTTCCGCAATCTGATTCACAACGCTGCTGAACAGTCATGTGAGAAAGTCGTAGTCATCCTCGACGAATATGACTCTCCTATCATGCGTCTGATGTATGACAAGGAGCAACTTGATGCCATGCGTTC
>JAZQQU010000035.1:0-13669 GCA_045629225.1 Bacteroidales bacterium
CAATTCTGATGGCAAAACCGCCACCAGGAGCGAGGTGAATCTGTTCTTTTGACTGGTTATTGATCTGCATCTTCTTGACCATGTAGTCCTGCGCGTTGCGGTCGGCATTGATGCCATCGCATACGAGGGTAGCCTGATAAGAACCCTCAGCTGGCAGGAAGTCAAAGGAGAGGGTAAGGTCACGAGCGTCCCAGTTGGTCAAGCCACCAGCGGTCCAGACGCTCTCAGTGTTCTGACGGACGGTGACTATGTATTCTCCGATCTTGCCCTGTGGTATCCAGGTATGCAGATAGGTGTTAGGCAGCGAGCAGAGGAACCGGGTATATTCCGGTTCCTGCTGGTAGGCGGTTGGAACATCGGCCAGCATGGTGAGCGGAGAATCGTGAACCACGTAGGTAGCCAGCTGGTGGCAGCGGGTGCCCTGGCTCATGGGCGAAGAATAGGCGGCTGACCAGTCGGCACGAGTGGCATTTCGCATAGCGCCTGGCGTATAATCCACCGGACCGCACATCATGCGGATGAATGGGAAGGTGACGTCATAGAGTGGCATATCCACCTCCTTCGGACTCCATTTCATCTCTTCCATGCCAAAGACAGCCTCGTAGTTGATGACGTTAGGATAGGTGCGGCTGAGGCCTGTAGGTTTATAGTAGCCATGATAGTCGAGCAGCATGCGGTGGCGTGCACAGCCTTTGGCAATGCGGTAAGCCATCTCTACTGCGGTCTGATCGTCTCGATCGAGGAAATCGACCTTGAACCCCTTGATGCCCATAGCGGCATACCTGGAGCAGGCGGCTTCGAGCTGAGAGTCGAGGACGTTGAAGACCGTCCAAAGAATAATATCTACTCCACGCTCCTTGCCGTAGGCGATGAGTGCTGGCAGGTCAAGCTCAGGGATGACGGTGAGCATGTCACCCGACTTCGGGTCATACCAGCCTTCATCCAATACTATGTATTCGATGTGCTGACTTGCTGCGAAGTCTATATAATATTTATAGGTATCCATGTTGATGCCTGCACGGAAAGGAACGTTACTCAGATTCCAGTCGTTCCACCAGTCCCAGGCCACCTTGCCGCTTTTGATCCATGAGGTGTCTCCGATGCGATTAGGTGAAGCCAAAGCATACACCAGGTTGTTGACAGGCAGTTCCTCGTCGGCATGACTCACTGCCAGAATGCGCCAGGGAAGGTCGCGCTCCCCCCGTCCCGTGGCAATATAGTCAGAGGTCTCGGCAACATACTCCTGTTTGCGCCAAGGATAGAAATCCGTTTTTGTAGGATAAGGAGCGAAAAGCCCCTTCAGATCATGGCCCTGTTTCTGGACGAACATGCCCGGGTAAGCCTCCAGATCGCTTTCGGCGATGGTGACCTTGGCCCTACCGCAGTCGATGGTGACTGGCAGGAAAGCCGGAGTGTCTTGGGCTTGGCTCAGAAGCGTGTGATCGTAGAAATTCTGAAAAGCCATAGCCAAAGGCTTGTCCGGGTTGGTAGAATAAGGAAGCCAGGCCATCCGATCTTCTGGGAAGTTGAAACTGGCTTCTTCCCCCTTCACACGATAGGTGTTCCGGGTCTGGATGCTCCATCGGTAGGCAACACCTTCGTCGGCAGCTCTGAACGTGAGCCCCAATCCATTTGACAGCGAGAGTTGTAGTTGGTTGGCAATATGGTCGAAGGACTGCTGACGATAGTGTGGAAGCTCCGTGAGGTGCTCCTCGATGTGAGATACTTTACACTTGCTGACAGAAAGCGGTTGGGTAGCACCTTCCAGCTGTAGGCTGACAGGCGACCAAGAGAGGAGAGTATCTCCTTGATCAACGAGGCAATAGGCAAGTTCTGGGGTGTCGCGCACGGTCATCACTAATTGCCCATTGGGCGACTGGATACTCCAGTCCTTTGCAGCAGCAGGCTGAAGAAAGGCCAATGCGAAAAGTGAGGTAATGATAGGTGTTGTGTTCGAATGTAACATAATGAAATGCATTTGCGGGTGCAAATTTCGATAATTTTATTGAAAAAACAAGTAAATATCGTCCATTTTGATGAAAAAATCGTCTAAATTTGGTTTTGGACGATTGTTATATTTGTTTGGACGATAGTTTTGTGCGAATCAATAAAAAAAGTGTTCCTTTGCACCCCGAAAAGAGAAGTAAGCACGTCGTGTCGCTAACCGAGAAATCACACTCCTCCCAACCACACACACATGCTGAATTATCACACACACATACGGCATCTGCTTACTTCTCTAATCTTAAAACACTTTATATTTATATATTATGAGAAAACTATTCAGACTTCGACCTCTGTTCATAGGTGGCGCAGCATTCATGATGCTTGGTGCTACCTCATGTAATCAAGAAGATAAGTATCAGCAGCCTGATGCTCCGATTTTGGAGGTCCCCTTTACGCAGGTTCATATTGATGACTCGTTCTGGGCTCCTCGCATCGAGACCAACCGAACAGTTTCCATCCCATCCGCTTTTTATCAGTGTGAGGTGAATGGCCGATTCGATAATTTCGCCATTGCCGGAGGACTCAAGAAAGGAGAGCACCGAGGAGACTTCTCATTCGACGATACCGACCCTTATAAGATTATCGAGGGAGCCAGCTATGCACTGGCAGCTCATTATGATGCTGAGTTGGATCATTATCTGGACAGCGTCATAACCATCATTGCCGCTGCACAGGAACCTGATGGCTATCTGACCACTTGCGTGACAAATAAGTGTACACGTCTTTCTGGCTGGTGGGGTACTCACCGTTGGGAGAAAATCAACAGTCATGAGCTTTATAATTGCGGCCACCTGTACGAGGCTGCCGTAGCTCACTTCCGTGCTACAGGTAAGCGCACTTTGCTCAACGTAGCCATCAGGAATGCCGATCTGGTCTGCCAGGTCTTCGGTGACGGAGAAGGACAGATTCATCGCCCAGGCGGTCACCCTATCGTGGAGATGGCTTTGGCTAAGCTTTATAAGGTGACTGGCAATGAGAAGTATTTGCAGCAGGCTCGTTATTTTGTTGAAGAAACTGGTCGTTGCACCGATGGACATCAGCCAAGTGAGTACAGCCAGGATCACATGCCGATTCTTCAGCAGGAGGAAATCGTAGGTCATGCCGTTCGTGCTGGTTATCTCTATAGTGGTGTGGCTGATGTGGCAGCTTTGACCAACGATACTGCTTACTATCACGCTTTGGAGCGCATCTGGCAGAATACTGCCGACTGCAAGCTCTATATCACGGGTGGCATCGGAAGCCGTGCACAGGGTGAGGGCTTCGGTCCTAACTATGAATTGCACAATCATACTGCTTATTGTGAGACCTGTGCTGCTATCGCCAATGTCTATTGGAACTACCGTATGTTCCTGGCTTCGGGTGATGCAAAATATGCTGATGTCTATGAGCGTGCATTATATAATAATGTGTTGAGCGGAGTGTCTCTCTCGGGTGATCGTTTCTTCTATGACAATCCACTGGAGTCAATGGGTCAGCATGAACGTGCAGAATGGTTCGGCTGTGCATGTTGCCCGGGAAATATCACTCGTTTCGTGGCTTCTGTACCTCTTTATATGTATGCGTCTCAAGGTGAGGATATTTATGTGAACCTGTATATCCAATCTTCTGCTGAGGTCAACACTACGCGTGGCAGGGTGGCGATCCGTCAGCAGACGCAGTACCCCTGGAATGGCCACATCCGTCTGGTGGTCAGTCCAGCGTGCGTAGGCAGCTTTGCCCTTCGCCTCCGCATCCCAAGCTGGGCACAGCAGCGGCCCGTAGCCTCCGATCTCTATACCTTCACCGATCAGCAGTCTGGCCAGCCCTATAGCCTGAAGGTGAATGGCAAGGAAGAGAATGGTGTATTCAGCGATGGTTATGCCACATTGTCACGTGAGTGGAAGACTGGAGACGTCGTTGAACTCTGTCTGCCAATGGATGTTCGCCGTGTGAAAGCCAACGATCAGGTCATGGATGACCAGGGCAAGTTGGCCATTGAGCGTGGGCCTGTAATGTATTGTCTCGAGGGCAAGGATCAGCCAGATGGCACTGTATTTAATAAGTTTATGGCTGATGGCACGCCACTCACGGCTAATTTCGAGAAGAATCTTCTGGGTGGTGTCATGACTCTTTCAGGTAAGGCTCAGCAAGTAGAACTGGATGGTACCTCACACGAGGTAGAGGTCAAGCTTATTCCTTATTGCACCTGGAACAACCGCACAAAGACCACCGCTGAGGGTATGACTACTACAGGTGATGAGATGGCGGTGTGGATTCCTGCTTCAGCAGATGTGGCTCGTCCTACTCCTGCTCCTACAATTGCAAGCCAGGCTCGCAGCTTCATGACCAGAGCCGCTATCCAGAAGGATGCTCCAGATTCGGCAGTAGAAGAAGGTTGGGCTTTCGGTGTAAACGATCAGTGGGAACCTAAGAGTTCAAGCGATACATCTAAGCCTTATCACTATTGGTGGCTGAAGTATGGTTGTCCGGTTTCTCTCTCATACGACTTTGAGCAGCCAACCGAAGTTCACAGTACCAGCGTTTATTGGATGGATCTGGATCATTATGATGGCGACTTCCGTGTGCCAGCTAGTTGGAAACTCTATTATGAAACAGCTAGCAAAACCTGGGAGGAAGTTACATTGACCGATGGCGCATCTTATGGTGTTGCTAAGGATCAGTACAATACTATTACTTTTGCCCCAGTGACAACTACAGGTCTTCGCCTTGTTGCTAACCTACAGGATGGCGAGTCGGGCGGTGTCCTGGAATGGAAAGTAGAATAACAATCACAATACATAATTCAAAAACAACACACAATGAAGATTAACAAGAATTGGACACATGCAGGTCACATGTTGACCTTGTCCTGCGGTCTTGCAACTTCAGCACTGACACTCACTGCTGCAGCTTCATTCCTACCTATGCCAGTTGTAGCACAGGCTCAAAAGGGAGTTACAGTCAAGGGTGTAGTGAAAGACAAGACAGGTGAACCGGTAATCGGAGCCAATGTAGTTGAAAAAGGTACTACCAATGGTGCTACCACCGATCTGGATGGTAACTACTCTGTAACTCTGCAGAATGCCAACAGCTCATTGGTAATTAGTTTCGTCGGTTATAAGACCCAGGAAGTAAGACCTAACGGCAAGGGCACTTTGACGATTGTCCTTGAGGAAGACAGCGAGTTGCTCGAAGACGTTGTAGTCATCGGTTACGGTACACAGAAGAAAGGCGATATCACATCTTCTGTTGCCAGTGTCAAGGCTGAAGACTTTAATGCAGGTAAGATTGGCGATGCTGCTGAGCTCGTTAAGGGCAAGGTGGCAGGTCTCACTGTTGTAAATTCTTCTGGTGACCCTAACGCTAAGTCAAGCATTATGCTTCGTGGTGTCACCACATTGGTAGGTAACGTTTCTCCTCTTGTTTTGATCAATGGCATTGAGGGTGACCTTAGCACTGTAGCTCCAGAAAATATTGAGAGTATCGACGTGTTGAAGGACGCATCGGCTGCTGCTATCTACGGCACCCGTGGTGCCAATGGTGTCATCATCATTACCACCAAAGCAGGTCATCGTGAGCAAAAGGCTCAGGTCAGCTATTCTGGTTACGCTTCATTCTCACAGTGGAGCAAGAAAGCTGACTTCATGGACACGCACGACGTCATCTTCGGCCTCACCTCACAGGAATATATGGGTTATGATACCGACTGGCTCAAGGCTGTGAGCCGCAAGGCTGGCTTCAAGCACAACCACAGCTTGCAGATCAGTGGCGGTACTCAGAATGCGACCTTTGCTGCAAGCGTTCAGTTCAGTGATGAAGAAGGTATCATGCGCAATACTGGTAATCGTGACTTCAAACTGCAGCTCGATTATAACCAGTATATCTGGAATGACATCCTTAAGTTCAATGTCAACGCTTTGCTGTCGCGCAACACATACGACATCAGCGATCCTACCTATGCTTTCCGTCAGGCTATCATCCGCAACCCATCTGAGCCTATTTACAATGCCGATGGTTCTTATTATGAGAACTTCAACAAGCTGCAGTACTACAATCCTATCGGTATGCAGAACGAGAGCTTCGGTGATGTTCGCAACCGCTTCGCTCAGGTGGTAGGTAACCTCAGCGTAGAGCCTATCAAGGGTTGGAAGACTAACCTCATGCTCTCTTGGGGTGAGAATATGTCTGTCAGCCAGAGCTACACCACCTCTAAGCATTATAGCCTCATACGTAACGGATATAATGGCGCAGCTAACAAGAGTGAGGGCAATGGTGTAAGCCGCAGCCTTGAGTTGACCAGCAACTATAAGACAACTATCGCAGAGAAACATCGTTTGGATGCCATCGTCGGTTACTCATATTTATATGATGTAGCTGATGGCTTCAATGCCGGCAACCAGAACTTCTCGACCGAGGCTTATCTCTGGAATAACTTGGAGAATGGTTCTTTCTTGACCGATGAAAGCCACCATGCATGGATGGGGTCTTATAAGAACGACAGCAAACTCGTCGGCTTCTTCGGCCGTGTTAGCTATGGCTACGATGACCGCTATAATCTCCTTGTCAGCATCCGTCATGAGGGTTCGAGCAAGTTCGGCGCTAACCACAAGTGGGCTACCTTCCCTTCGGCGTCTGCTGGTTGGAACGTTACCAACGAGAGCTTCATGGAAGGTACTAAGGACTGGTTGAACAACCTCCGTGTACGTGTAGGTTTCGGTATGACCGGTATTACGCCAAGCGAGTCTTATCTCTCGCAGAACCGTTACAACTTCGCTGGTTATGGCGACATCCTCAGCATGAACGGTGAGTGGATCAAGACCCTTGAGGTTAGCCAGAATCCAAATAAGGACCTGAAGTGGGAGACCACCAAGGAATGGAACTTCGGTATCGACTATGGTTTCCTGGGCAACCGCATCCGTGGTAGCGTGGACTATTACATCAAGACTACTGATGACTTGCTCTACTACTATAACGTGCCTGTTCCACCCAACCTCTACGGCTACACGCTGGCTAACGTAGGTTCTATGCGTAACACTGGTATTGAGTTCATGCTCTCTGGCGAAATCTTCAAGACAAAGAACTTCGAATGGGAGAGCACCGTTACCCTCTCACACAACGCTAATAAGCTGTTGTCATTGAGCAATGAGCTTTATGAGACAGAAAATTTCCAGGAGGTAGGAGGCATCAGTGATCCTATTTCGGTATCTACCCATTGCATGGAGGTAGGCCATACGCTGGGCGATTTCTATGGTTTGAAGTTTGTCGGCTATGACAAGGAAGGTTTTGCTCTCGTTGAGGCAAGCGATGGTAATGGAGGTTGGACCGTCAAGCAGTTCAATGCCAACCTCAATACCCGTGATAACCGTCAGCGCCTGGGCAATGGTATGCCAAAGGTTATCCTTGGTTGGAACAATTCGTTCCGTTACCGTGACTTCGATCTCTCAATGCAGTTCACTGGTCAGTTCGGTTATAAGATCCTCAATGCTATGCGCTGCTTCTATGAGAACAACTCTATCGGTTACAACCGTCTGAAGTCGGCAGCTGATCTCATGCCAGCTATCAATCCTGATGGCACTCCTGTAATGGGTGAGAATGGTGAGCAGTTGAAGGTTCGTCGTTCGTCTGCCATGGGCCAGGGCTTCTGGAGTGAGCACCTTGAGAATGGTGACTTCCTGAAGCTGTCGAACGTAACGCTCGGCTATAATATCCCAATGCCAAAGGCTATGAAGAATTATATCAGCCGTGTTCGCGTCTATGGTTCTGCTACCAACCTCTTCTGCATCACAGGTTATTCTGGCATTGATCCTGAGGTTAGCAACTATTTCATGTCACCAGGTATCGATGACCGTGACAAGTATCCAACTACCCGCAGCTACACAGTGGGTCTTAGCATCAACTTCTAAACAGAAACACAATGAAGACTCTTAGAAATATAATGATGGGGGCCGCTGCCATGGGCCTTGTGGTCACAACATCGTGCACTGACCTCGAAGAGACACTTTATAGTGATCTTAACGAGACAAATATCGACCTTTCGAATCCAACAGACCTCTCGCTGTTGCTGGGTGCAGCCAATGCACAATACCGCTATCTGGTGGCTGACTGGTTCGGCATGTTTCACCTCCTGGAGGAGAGTGGTGACCAGTATATGGTTCCTGCACGTGTGGGTGTAGGTTGGGGCGATGCCTATATCAACCTTCACAAGCACAACTGGGGTACAGAGGTCGGACAGATTCAGAACCCTTGGGACATTGCATATAAGGGTATCGGTTATGCCAATCAGGTAATCGACGCCATTGACCCTAATAATGAAGAGACTAAGTCATCTTTGGCACAGGCACGTTTCTTCCGTGCCATGTTCTACTATCACCTTTTTGATATGTTCCGCAATGTGCCACTGCAGACCACTCAGCAGGTTGAGGTTGGCTACCTTCCTCAGCAGGTAGGTGCACAGGCCGTTTATGACTTTATTGTTGATGAATTCAAGTATATTAAGGAGAACATCGGTGATGAAAGTTACTTCGGCTTCGGCAACAAGTATGCAGCCTCAATGGCTTTGGCCAAGATGTATATGAACAAGAATGTATATCTGGGGACTACTGGCAATGACGGCTATCAGGCTGCCCTCGATGAGCTCGAATGGTTCGAAAGCAACAACAAAGACAATAGTAAGTATGACTTGGCCGACAATTATCTTGATAATTTCAAAGAAAGCATCAAGGATTGTAAAGAAGTGATTTTTGCAGTTCCTTGCGACCGCACCCATACTGCACAGTTCGGTCTTCAATCCTATTGCTTCCCACAGACAGGTCTTGAGGCTTATGGTTCAACGGCTGCTGGTTATAATGGCTCATGTGCTATTCCTCAGTGGATCCGCACTTACGATCCTGATGACCTTCGTCTGGGTTACACCTGGGCAGGTGGTGAGCAGCACTATGGCATAAAGAATGCCGACGGCACTTATACTGCCAATGCTGGTGATCCTATTCCTTTCTCAACCCATGACTGGGCTGGTGCTGGAAACTTGAACTATAATCTTAATGTTCACTCCATTGATAATCCAGGTGCATTCCAGCAGGAGGGTTACCGTCTGCACAAGTACCAGATCGTTGCTGATAGCAAGAATCAGGATAAGGGTACGACAGCCACAGACATCGTGATCTTCCGTTATGCTGATGTTCTGATGATGAAGGCAGAGTGTCTGCTCCGCCTCGGTACTGGTAATGATGGACTGGCTGCAGAGCTGGTTACTAGAGTCCGCAAGCGCTCATTCGGTTCTTTGGCTAAGGCTACCCGTACGGCTGCTGATCTTCGTGGTGGTTCGGTTTATGCTTACGGTCATGAGGAATATACCACAGCTGACGAGGCTGGTTACAATGACTGGAGCAATAAGGTTTCTACCTACGAGGGTGGTGCTGACATCGAGCTCGGCGGTTTGCTCGACGACCTTGGCTGGGAGTTCTGCTGCGAGTTGCATCGTCGTCAGGATCTTATCCGTTTCAAGATGACCGATGGCCGTAGTGTGTGGGATGGTAAGTCCTGGTTCTGCAAGGATGCTACCAACACTACTACCTATGATGTTTATTGCATCCCTCAGGAAGCTATTCGTGCTAACCTTGATCTGAAGCAGAATCCAGGTTACTAATTATATAATGTATCATTGATAATTCATAACTGATATGAAAAAACTATCATATATCGTTTGTTCTGCACTCATGGCTGCCGGCACTCTGCTGACCAGCTGTGGCGACAACGAGGACTTCTGCAGCGAGCACGTGCTTACAACCGATGAGCTTGCCGAGATGCGTCGTCAGGACTCTATCCGTGAGGCTCAGCGTAACTCCATCAACGCAGATCTCATCCTGGAGTATAATGTTGAGTTCTATATCAGCGCTAACAGCTATGATGGTGCTGAGGTGAATATTGACATCGATAAGATCGCCTCTTTCTTCGGTCTTGATGTTGATAAGATGTGTGCCGACCTTGACGAAGGTGCCGGTGATGTAGTGCCATTTGCCATCGAGGGTAGTACCCATGCTGATAACATGGGTGGATCAACTTCTGGTACCTACTGGGGCCACTGGTGGGATGCTGATGGTAATGTCTGCAACTGGGGCGAGGATGCTATGATCTTCACAGAGTTCTATGGCGAAGATCGTGTCCTCAATGTGGGTCAGTACCCAGGTCATCTGACCGCTGGTGTGCCTGTCAAGGTGATCGAGGCTTTGAAGTATGGAGACAAGCGCGTGGCTGTGGTCCTCAACGTAATGCCTCAGGAGCGTGGCGAGGTGGTTGCTACCGTGGTAGGCACTTCGGAGGTTAGCATTGCGTTGCCTCCTCAGGGCGATTATTCGAGCAATCCGTTGGCGTTGCCAGTCGATGAGATCTGTGCGAAGTTGGGTATCGGTTCGATGGCCGACGCTCAGTTCCTCGCGCTGAATGCCGATGGCAGCTACTGCCAGGAGACTGACGATGGCTGGGGCTTCTGGATGGATAAGGATGGCTACAAGGGTAGCTGGGGCGAGAACGCTTCGGTCATGGTGGGCTGGGATGCTGGCGCTTCGGAGCTCGGTATTCTGGAGATGCCTGATGGCTTGGCTGTGGGCGAGAGCGTCGTGGCTCACCTTGCATTTGTGGCTGGCAACAAGATCCAGCTCGTCAATGTCACCGTTAACATCGAAGCATATCAGGATCCTGAGACTGCTCCAGAAGGTGACCCTGCAAGCATTGAGCGTGACGTGAACCTTAGTATTGCTTATAATACGGATTATGCCGTCGTAGAGGAAGATGTTCAGGAAGAGCTTCGTCTGGCATTCAAGATGACTACCTATCAGATATTCTCTGCCCTCAACAGCGGTGAGATGAAGGTCTGTCTCGATGAGGTGAGCGAGGAGGATCCTGCTTATACCGCAGGTACTGGTGAGTATTGGCTCACGGCCGAAGGTAAGAGCTGCGAATGGGCTGATGGCATTGCCTACGGCGGTCTGTTCGCCACTGAGACGTCGCTGGTGCTCGAAGTCGGCCATCACCCTGAGAACGTAAGCCCTGCTGCTACAACCGAGGTTAAGGTTAACTTCGTCATTGCTTGCAAGGGCGTGACTGCCACCTATCACGTCACCTTCACCATCACTCCTCAGGAGTAATTACATAATCCGAACTGCAGAGGGAACGTTAGCATACTCTCTGCAGTTCGATAACGTAATCTTTCAATATGAATAGAATACTATTTCTGTCTTTGGGCCTTCTTTGTGCATCTCCTGTAGTTCTGACGAGTTGTGGAAATAGTGACAATGGCGTCGAGGAACCTAAGAAAGGCTCTTTGGAACTGCTTGAAGGCGCTACTGATGTCCATTTTGAAGTGGGCGTCAATGCAGGGTCTGTCAAGTTCTCTGCTACAGCGGCCTGGACAGCTAAGACCTCTGACAGCTGGTTGAGCGTCAATATCCCAAGTGGTGTGGGAGGCTTTCATACCCTAAGCTTCACCGCTCAGCGCAATACAAAGAAAGAAGAGCGTAAGGCTACAGTGACCATTGCAAGTGGCACACAGCAGATTGTCATCAATGTGACTCAGGATGCCAATACCGAGGAGATTATTGATGAGGACACAGTTAAGGATCTTGAAAAATATTATAAGCCACAGGAGTTCGGCAATATGGATATGTTCAAGAGCACCAGCAAATGGTCTTGGGCACGACATAAGCAGTCAGAACATTTCTTCGTATTCTGGGAAGCAGGCTTCGGGGATGATCCTAACGCTTCCTCTGTTCCAGCCAATCTTCGCGTAGATATTGATGACTTGCTCAAGAAAGCGGAGCAGTTCTATACTACCAATATCACACGTCTGGGCATGGCTGAAGTCGGAGGCGGAAAGTCATATCTTGATGACTACAAGATGGAGATCTACCTGCTCTATCAGGATGATTGGCTGGCTACTGGTTCAGGGTACGATGATAAGATTGGTGCTCTCTGGGTCAATCCTTCTACCTGCCAACCTGTAGGTTCTGTTATTGGTCACGAGATCGGACACTCGTTCCAATATCAGGTCTATTGCGATCAGATCAAGAATGGTGCCAAGAACGACTTCAATACCGGCTTCCGATATGGTTATCAGGGTTCGAATGGAGGTAATGGCTTCTGGGAGCAGTGTGCACAGTGGCAGTCTTATCAGGATTATCCCGATCAGTACTTTGGCGATGGCTGGTATGCTGTATGGCCAACCAACTGTCACCGTCACTTCGAAAACGAATGGATGCGCTATGCATCTTACTGGTTGCAATGCTACTGGACAGAGAAACATGGTGATAAGACCGTGGCAAGCATTTGGCGCAATTCCAAGTATCCATACGATGCTATTCAGACCTACCAGCAGCTTTATTGCAATGATAACTGGGCGCTCTGCAGCGAAGAACTGTATGACTATGCTGCACGTATGGCTACCTACGATGTTGCAGGCCCTCGTCAGTACTCGGCTTCGCATCTTAATGACTATAAGACCAAGTTCTACGATTCTGGCGACGGCTATCACCAGGTGGCATACGCTCAGTGTCCAAGCGCTACGGGCTTTAATGTTATTCCTTTGAATGTCTCAGCAGCAGGGGCAACTATCTCCGCAGATTTCGTAGGCCTTGAGGTCGGTTCTGCTTTGGCTACCGATGACCCAGGCGACTATCAGGAGGAGGAGAAGGTTGTAGGTCAGGTACGTAATTATAATAATGTAGGCAGCAAGCAGAATGCAGGTTGGCATTATGGTTTCGTGGCTTATACTACGGGCGGCAAGCGTCAGTACAGCCCTATGTTCAGCGATGCACAGGGCCAGGCTTCTTGGGAAGTCCCTGCTGGTACTGAGTATCTCTATATGGTAGTTTTAGGAGCTCCTAAGACCTACGTCCAGTCGCCATGGGACGAGAAGGAGCTTACCGATGCACAGTATCCTTATAAGGTGAAGTTTACAGGCACCGACCTGCTTGGTAATTTCACCATCGATGAGAATGCAGAGCGTCAGGATGTTTCTCTCAGTTTCACTCTTCCGGTGGATGCCGATTGGGATGGCTATCAGCAGGGTACTCTTAACCTTTCTGCCAATCGTGACTTGGCTCAGGCCTTTGTGCTTCAGCCATCTGAGATCGCTACGCTCATCCAGCCTGTAGGTACCAAGCCTTCAGAGGGTAAGATTGTCTGGGCCTTGAAGCAGAGCGATGGCACACTCGGTTACCAATCGACTGCCAACAACGGCTTCTGGTGTAATGATGCCGGCTCGATTACCAACTGGGGCGATAACAGTTTCAACTACATCGAGTTTGAAGGACTTTCCATCATGTATGGCAATTATCCTGGTGCTTGTGTTGCCGGTACAGCTTATGAACTACATCCTGTGTTGATCTATACAAAGGATGGTAAGCAATATAAAGCTGACATCAATATTACCTTACAGTACTGAAGTATTAGTATAGAAAAATAATTTCCCCCTGCATGGTTTGTTTTTTATGTTCATAAGTCCATGCAGGGGGTGTTTATAGTTATGAAGAATCTGTTTTATACAATAATATTATTATGTCTGGCTTCTTGTATCCGTACTTCCTTGGGAAATAAAGCTATCTTTATTCCTAAGGACTTGCAGGATATGAATCTTGCCGATTCGTCGAGTACATGGAGCTATTCACGCATGGACACTACTGAAAATCTG
>JAZQQU010000036.1:0-6774 GCA_045629225.1 Bacteroidales bacterium
CTGCAAGTATCTGACCGAGAAGTACGGCCTGCATGGTGCTAACGGCAAGACGCTGGGCAACAGGGACAGGCTGCACGGCAAGGACAGTTTGAAGTATGACTTCTATGACAGGATCATGCGATGCCTTGGCAGATCGACCACTTGGGAGGAGTTCGACAGGGCGCTCAAGGCAGATGGCCTGAGTCTGCGCTTCCATTATAACAATGTCACTGGTAAGCTGATGGGTGTCGCCTTCACGGACGGCAGGGTCAGCTTCAGCGGCAGGCAGCTCGATCAGAACCTCAGGCTTAACAGTCTGGTGGAGCTCTTCGGTGACCTGAAGGAGATCACCCATGACAACGTACGCGAATGGTATGAGTACTATAGCATGCGGCTCCGCAACTGCAACGACTGGGACGGCTACAAGCGTCTGATGAAGGCGTACCCTGAATGGGACACGGTCTTCCCTGATGCCAGGGTGCCGGAGTTCTGCTATCCCTCTATCCTCGGCCTGTTGTCCCGTCAGGACAGTGAAAGCAGGGAGAGGCTCCTGTCAGAGCATACCCCTTCCGAGGATGGCGAGTCGGCCTTCATCGGTCTTGACCTGATGTGCGCAGTGTTGCTCCAGCCGTACCAGCCACAGCTCTCGATGGGCGGCGGTGGCGGCGGCAATGACCGTGGCTGGCGTGACCTCAAGGATGAGGACAGGGACAAGTATCGTTTCCGTTTTAAGTTTAACAACCGTAGTGGCGGGAGAGGCAGCCACTATACAAGAAAATAACTGAAATGACAAAAAACAATCAAATCAAACCAGGTGGCAACGCAGAGGATGCCATCCGTGCACAGTTGAGACAGGTCAATCTCAACCAGAAGGCAGAATTAGGAATACTGATGTCGGTCGCTGCGGCTGCTGGCATCAAGGTGAACTACGACGAGAAGACTAGAGATGTGACCATCGAGAAGTCTTCCGAAGGGTCAGGTCGTAAGACTGACGGCTTCATGATGCCGGTTCAGAAACCATCCAGTCAAGGGTCGGCTTCGCCTCCGGGTTCTCCAACCTGGGATGAAGATGTGCTGATCAGGAAGCTGACTCCACTCATTAAGTCTGCAATCTCTTCCGCCTTTGAAGACAACCCTCCCAAGGCTAGCGTGGATTCTTCCGTCCATCTCGAGAACAACGAGATAGTGATGTCCATCCTTGATAGCAAGTATCGTGAATGGGTGGCAGGAACCTGCAGAGACGTGGCTTCAAAGGTAGGCAAGGCACCTGTAGGGAACGTCGTGGCTCAGTATGGGGATGACGTTTGTCTTGCAGTGCCGGACGAGGAGGCCATTGTTGTTCCGAAGCATACCATCGGGACAACAGGATTGTCATCGAGGGCTCGACGATGGAGGCATCGCATGAGCAGCAGTTGTCATAGTCTTTACGATGACATGACGTCGAGTCTCAGGAAGGCTGCGGCATACATCATCTGCATGATCTCGTTGATGGCGTGCGCCTCTCTGATGGTGAAGAATCACCGTATGGAGAACGTCGTAAAGGAGTATGGCATCCTGAAGCCTGTACTGAGACAAAGTCCTGTATATGGTCCGTTTATACAGTCTTTGGATTCAGCGTTGGTTACAACGGATATTGATCAGATTATTGATAGATTAACGGATTATCATAAAAAATGATATAGTTACGGTTACGATACTCATAATTAAGGGTAACAGCAAATGTTTGCGAGCATTTGCTGTTACCCAATTACGATTATCGATGGATATTTCGTACTTATCTATTGACAACTCACTTCTTGTAATTACATGAACTTTTCTAAATCAAAGTTGGATGCAATGATGTAATATACCAAAAGCGGGTCATTACCTTCGTTATTATAGAAATCAAGCATTATAGTTCCCCAATTATGCTTACCTTTGTGCTCTATTAAATATTTCAGCAAAGAAGGATTCATTACGGGGTCAACCGACGACGTTCCACCCCAAGCATATTGATATGGAGTATGTATTGAACCGACATGAGAGGCTACTGAGTTGAAGGTAATGCAGAAAGCCTTTTCTTGAATGTATTTTGTTAAGTCAAGGTTGAAGGTAACGCGATCAAGCTTTCTTTTTGTTTCGGATTCTTTATATTCATCTTCAACAATAAAGTCATTATAATTGAAGGTGGTGTTATCTTTAAATTGCAACATAACCCCATTAGGATCTGCTTGGCGTTTCAGAAGTAACACATGACCTCGCGCCTCTTTTACGGTAATTTTCGTCAGGTCGAACTCGCAGAGGAATAAATCCGAATTGTCTTTAATTGCTTGATCTAATGTATCCTTCATATTATCGGTCCAATCTCCCCCATTTACATCACTTCCAATGAGTGCTATAATGAATTCAGAAGATTTTTCGGAATCATTATCAGTGGACAGGAAAGCTCGAAAATCTCTGATTACGGTATCTAATGATTCTTTGCACCTGAAAGTATGTGACAAGTGCATTTCATTGTCGAAACGAAGGTCAAAGAAACGAATTCCATCGAGCAATTGTCTTGCTATGTTGAAATTCTGACAATGTGCAACCCCAAAAAAAGAAGTTGTTACGAATTCAGACGTTCCCGAATCATGAGTTCCTGGAATAGATATTCCGGATAAAACTGTATTCTCTGGGAGCAGTGCCATCCAAGAAGAAAAGGACAACGTTAATTCGATTTCATTGACCGCATTATCTCCACGAAGGGCATTGATAACAAATATTCTTTTGTCACTCTTTCCCTTAACTTTGTTATTCATTACATTGACAAAGCCATAACCGCCAAACCACCAATTATTGGAAGCTCCTGCATGGCCCTGTGCAATGGCGACACCATTAATTGTGACAGTTTGGATAATTGGGGTGCCTTCTTTTGTTTTTCCAAAATCGAGATTCAGTATTAAATCTCCTGTTGCAGCAAAATTCAGATCATCAGGATCATGATTGAAAGTAGTATGGTTGGCAGGAATTTTGCTTTTCCACCAGTTAGCTACCTCTTTTGATCCATGTCTTCCGAAACTAAATGATAATTCACCATTCTCATTCAAAAAGTATTTCTCATCTTTTACACGAGAATCTGGATCCTGTCCCTCGGTAATGCAATGCTCATTCATTACAAAAGATCCATAGTGCCCATCTGTGTCTTTTGCAAGCCGGAACTGTTCCAGTTTGAACCGTACCACATTGTCATGATATGTCATATCTTGTCTTTTCTGTTGCCCCTACTCATTTACTATCAGGCTTTTCGGGAACCGCCTTTCAACGTTGATGGTGCAAAGATAAGAGCTTCATTCTGTACATTCAGCATTCATCCACCGAAAGGGTGGCATCTATCCTCCCATTTCATCTTTATGAGCATATTCTTTTCTCCACTTCTCTACAACCCGACGTCGTGTACCGACAACAGGCAAGAACGGGAAGAGTTTGTCCCATGCTTCATGTGCGACTTGGAGCGTTTCTTCTTTCCCTATGATTTCAAAGAATAGCGTATATCCGATGATTCTTTTGAGGTATGATGGGTTGATGATAAGTGAACGACCAATCCTGATAAATAAATCATTGTCAAGATATGCAGAAACTTCACTCATCGGCTGAGACAAAGTATAAGTTCTGTGTATTGCATGAATCTCACAATAGTTGCGAGATGCCCGTATATAGACGATGTCTTTCTGTTTTACAACATCATACGTTCTGCCATCTTCGATACGAACTAAAAGAATGTCCCAACGATGGGACAAAAGATCTTTGGGTGTTTCCATTTTGTAGTTTTGCTTTTGAAAGAACTGCAAAGCTACGAGGAATTGCTCTATTATGCTGGGACAATCCACCCAACAGAGAATGTTATCCACCCAAACCTCATATAGGTTAGAGAATACACCAAGGGCTGCCAGTAGCATTCCGCCACTTGCAGCCCCTTCGTTAATTATAAATTATTCTCCGGCTTTACTCTCCGTCGAACTTCATGCTAGTATTTTTATTAGGATCATCAAGCCAATTCGATTGGAAGTATCCTCTCAGTTTAGTCTTGATGGCTTCGTCGGTCACGCCATAGATGATGCCCTTATCTGGATATAAACGAATACCGGTGCCATTGAAGATTACACCGAAATCAGTTACAGCACCCAGTGTGAAGTTTGGACTCAGCTTCAGGGATTTCAGAACGAAATTATGATAGAACAACGAGTGCATATCTGTCACCTTTGCGGTGTTGAAAGAGGACAGATCGAGACTTGTCATGGATTCGCAACTCAAGAACATGTCATACATGTCGGTCAGCTTAGTAGTGTTGAACGAACGGAGGTCAAGGCTGGTCAGAGACTTACAATTATTGAACATACGATCCATAGACGTCACCTTGGCGGTGTTGAAACTTGACACATCGACGCTGGTCAAGGCCTCGCAACCACTGAACATGAATGCCATAGTGGTCATATCTTCCGTTGCTAATTTGTCAAGGCCAGTGATGGTCTTTGCTTTTGAATAACCCTGGAAGAGACCAGCCGTCTCAATCGGATTATATGATCCGATGATCTTTCCTTGCGAGCTCTGGATCCTCAGCGTTGTGCCGTCGAGCACCTCCCAGAGCGTACCTTCGCTGTTCAGGTCGTGAGCGCCGGCAGGCTTGGTAGCTACCAGTACTTCAAGAGCGATGCTCGTAGCCTCAGACTTGCCAAGGGTCAGCGCGTTATCCCAGGTAACATTAGGTCCATAAACGACTTCTACCGTCCATCCCGCAGGCACACCGTTATCTCCCGTAACGTTCCATGTAGCCGCAGGGCTCTTCACGAAGGTGCCAGTGGCAGCAACGTTATACAACATTCGATAGGTATAATCTCTGCTTGGTGTGGTGGTGAATGCAGCCTTTACGTAATTCAGTTTTGTGCATCCATAGAACATGCGGTCATAACAACTAGTAACCAGTGTGGTAGCTGGCAATTCCGGCGCGGTAGTCAAATTCTTGCAATTAAAGAACATATAGGCATAACAATTCGATGCCAGAGTTTTTGCTGGCAACACTGGCGCAGCAGTAAGACTAGAGGCATTGAACATCCCGTAATAACAATAATCAGCCAATGTTTCGGCAGGCAATGCTGGCGCAGCAGTAAGACCAGTGCCATTGAACATTCCGCGATAACAATAATCAGCCAATGTTTCGGCAGGCAATGCTGGCGCAGTTGTAAGATTAGAACACAAAAAAAACATTCCATCATAGCACCCTGAAGCCAGTTCTGTAGCAGGCAAAGCCGGTGCCGATGTCAGCTGACTACATTCTTCGAACAAGCTTACAAATCTTGCATTCGCAGTACTTACAGTTTCATGGTTGCGATAATCTACAAGCGTGCGGATGTCACCTTTGCAGGCTACTGGGGCGGCATTGCCGAAACTAATTGTCGAACAATCACTGAAGTAGCGGGTTTTCGTCGTACCCCAGCCATTCGTGCCACGCAGACGGAGGTCATTGCCTGTGCCGCCAAACTCTACGGTGCTGGTGCCGAGTGTTGCCCAAGCGCCACCACCTACCGAGTATTCCAGTCCTTCTACCGCCTTGCTATCCCAGTCATCATTTACTGTCGTCAAGGTCTGGCTGCTTGCAGCGCTAAATGTGACGTATGGGAAGAGGTTCTCATCGCTCAAAGCAGGTGTGCCCATATTCGACACCTTATTGCGACCGAGCGTATAGCTGCTGCTGGTGCTTTTCAAATACTCAGTGCCGTCAGCCTTTGCAAAATACATTGAGATGCCCTGACTGAACTCCTGTGGCAGGGTGGCGATGTAGTAAGTCTTGCCCTGCTCAATGGTGCCCGTCAGCGTGATGCTCGATGTACCATCGGCGGTAACGGTAGCGGTAGGATTGCCGTTGTTATAATCCAGCGTTACGGTTCCTGCCATCTTTCCGCCATTGGCTTTGTCGGTGATCTTCACCATTGTGCAGTTGAACGGAGCGGTGAACTTGAAGTATGAGGTCACGTTCTTGAAGGCAAAGTTCTTCTCTGCCCCCGTAGTGACAGCCATCATGAGGCCAGCTGCTGGGTCGAAGCTGCCCGGTGTAGCCGTCTGGGTGGCAGGTATCACTACGCCTGTGATGTCTTCTCCACTAAACGCAGCGCTACTCTGGTAAGGATAGAGGGCAGTGTAGGCAGCTGCTTCGGCTGCTTCGCCGGTGAAGGTGGCAGAGGTGGCATCCGATGGGTCGATCTGCTTTATCTCGAACTCGTTGTTGCTGCTTCCGTCGAATACTGAGAGGTGGTCAGTAGCCTGCCAGTCGATCTTCTTGCTGTCTGAGCCGTCGATGACTGCACGGGTCGAGCCATCATTCTCCTGATGGGCGCTGAAGGTCAGCGCGATCTTTGTGCCAGGGGCAACATTGTTGTTCTCTACGATGGCATCGTCGCTACATGCAGCCAGTGCCATCGTGCCTGCCATCAAGGCAAGCAGGGTCTTCAAAGTCTTTTTCATACGTTTGCTTGCTTTAATGGGTTAATTGTTCCAGTCGAAGTCATCTTCTTCGAGCGACTGGGTTGATGCGCCAGGGCTCTGGCAAATCAAGCTTTCCTGATCAATCTCCACCACCTTCATCTGTGGCTGTGCGTACGGCTTCCGTTGGAAGTCCGCAGCTGCGATAGTTGTTTTCTTCATATTCTTGTTTTTTATATAGTTAATTATTGATCATCATTTTCATCTGTTGCTTGATGTTAAACCAATCCCCATAGAGTATGTTGAAGATCAGCATGGTGAGATGGAAGTCCCAGCCACTGAGGTTAGGCGGAACGGGCA
>JAZQQU010000037.1:0-13094 GCA_045629225.1 Bacteroidales bacterium
AGCTTGATGAGGTTGGTGATCTGACCAGTATTGGCAGCCTGGTAGGTATCTGGCATTACTTCTGAAGGAACGACACCATACTTCTGTACCAGGTCGGCCACGCCACAGAAGCTACCACCGTCTGAGAGTGGGTTCTGGAAGAGCCAATCGACCATACGGTCCTCCATTGGCTGCTTGCGTGTATCGATGACACCCTGCAGGAAGAGGTTGGCCTTCTCGAGCTGGTCGTAGAAGAAGAGGTAGCACTGCGAGAGCTCGAGGCTCTGCAGGTCGTAGCGGTTGATGGCCTTGCTGCGAAGGACGTTCATACCAGTGAAGAGCCAGCAACGTCCGCTGCTTGCCTGATTGGTAATGCCCTTGTTAGGCACACGGTAGGTGAAGTGGTCGTCGATTGGCTTGAGCGTAGAAGCATCGGTAGCAAGCACAGCGATGCTCGAGCCTGCCAAAGCGTTGCGTATGGCTTTGTCTGCTGGAGTGACAGTCTGCTGCAACTGTTGCAAGACCTCAGGGGTGATGTTCGACTGGGCATGGAGCTCGACTGATGCCATAAAAGCTAACGCAGCCAGCCCGAGTGTGTGAGTGATCTTCATTGTCAAAGGATAGTGTTTGGTCAAGGCAGAAACTCGTCTTGACACATTATTATATTATATATGTGGCGGCAAATTTACCAATTTTTTGCGAAAAAAACAAGAAATCGTCCCGTTTTTCACATTTTCGCAGGCCTTTATTTGCAGGTTTTAAGGAAAAGCACTACCTTTGTGGGGTCAAAAAACATGCATAATGATGAAAAAGCTGCTTTCACTTCCTCCCAATCTTGTCGATTGCTTTCACGACCTGACACATGCCAACCACGACGAATGGTTTTGCACCAATGACCCCATCGGAGCCAAGCTTGGTTCGGGTGGAGGCACCACATGGGCTCTCTGCAAGGCGCGCGAAGCTGGGTGGATGCAGCAGGGTGATCGCCTCATCATCCTTCATGCTGGCGGACAAAGCCGTCGTTTGCCCGCCTATGCCCCATCGGGAAAGATCCTGACCCCGATCCCCGTTTTCCGCTGGAAACGCGGACAGCGACTGGGCCAGACCCTACTCGACCTGCAGCTACCGCTCTACGAACAGATTATGCAGAAGGCCCCGGCCTCGCTCACCACCATGATTGTGAGTGGCGACGTCTACATCCGTGCTGGCAAGCCCTTGCAGGAGATTCCCGATGCCGACGTGGTATGCTACGGCCTGTGGGTCGATCCTCAGCTTGCCAAGAACCATGGAGTGTTCGTATCGAAGCGCTCTACCCCCGAGGTGCTTGAATACATGCTCCAGAAGCCCTCGGTCGAGACCCTTGGCAAACTGATGAAGGAGCACCTCTTCCTGATGGACATCGGCATCTGGCTGCTCTCCGATCGTGCGGTGCAATTGCTCGAAGCACGTAGTCGCAATGCTCAAACCAGTGACCTGAAATTCTACGATCTTTACTCCGAGTTCGGACTCACCTTAGGAGCCTCGCCCCGCATTGTGGACGAGGAGTTGAACCAGCTGCGCGTGGCTATCCTGCCCTTGCCTGGTGGAGAGTTCCACCATTATGGCACGTCGCCCGAAATGATCTCGTCGACCCAGACCATCCAGAACTCAGTAAAGGACCAGCGCGAGATCATCAAACATGGAGTAAAGCCACACCCCAGCATCTTTGTTCAGAATGCCAAGGTCGAGATACCGCTGACCGAGCACAACACCGACACATGGATTGAGAACGCCCACATTGGCCATTGTTGGAACCTGACTCGACAGAACATCGTAACAGGCGTGCCAAACAACGACTGGAAGATTGCCCTGCCCGAGGGCGTATGCATCGACATCGTACCCATAGGCGAGGCAGAATGGGCTGTGCGACCCTACGGATTCAGCAACCCTCATCCCGACTGGCTGTTGAGCCTCTGCGGTTGTCCATATTGCAAGAATCCGCAGGAAGAGGCTCATATCTATCCTGTTGTCGATAGTATCGAGGCTATGGGACGTGTGCTTCGCTGGATGCTCTCGCCGGTGTCAACCGCACAGCCAGCATTGCATCCACATGACGAAGATCCAGACCTTGTTGCCGGCAAGCAGCTCTGGAACTCTGCTCGCAAAATGGCTGCTGACGAACTCTCTGCCTACGCCAACCTGCGTCGACTCAACACCCAGCGCGAATCGTTCCGCTCACTGAACTGGGCACAACTGGCCGAACACTACGACAAGAGCATCTTCTATCAGGTGAACCTTGAGGATGCCGCACAGGAATTCACCCGCTTCAACCTCCCCGCCCCTTCCCCTCTGCCTGAGGAAACGAGCCGAATGACAAAGATTGCCGACGCCATGTTCCGCTCACGTCTGCATTCGCTTCAACCTAACGATGCTCAAGCAGAGGCGACGATGCTCGAGGACCGGGCCTTTGCCCTGATGCGTGAGGGGCTCAGCGAAGCCCTCTTCCGCAAGGAGAATCCTCAGCGCAATGTTTATGCAGATCAGATCGTCTGGAGTCGCAGCCCCGTACGCATTGATCTGGCTGGTGGATGGACCGACACTCCCCCCTACAGCCTCATGAATGGCGGCAACGTGGTGAACATCGCCATCGAACTCAATGGTCAGCCTCCATTGCAGGTCTTTATCAAGCCGTGCAAGGAGCCTCACATCATACTCCGCAGCATTGACTTAGGAGCCAGCGAGGTGGTGACTACCTACGAGGAGCTGCAACAGTTCAACCGCGTAGGTTCGCCCTTCTCCATTCCCAAGGCAGCACTGGTTCTGGCAGGTTTCAGTCCCCGATTCTCCGAACAGAACTACACCTCACTCCAGCAACAGCTGATGGCCTTCGGCGGTGGCATCGAGATGACTACGCTTTCAGCTATTCCTGCTGGCAGCGGACTGGGAACCAGCTCCATGCTGGCCAGCACAGTGCTGGGCGCGGTCAACGACTTCTGCGGTCTGAACTGGGATAAGTACGAGATTGCCAACCGCACCCTCATCCTTGAACAGCTGCTCACCACTGGCGGTGGCTGGCAGGATCAGTATGGCGGCGTGCTGCATGGTGCCAAGTTGCTGCAGACGCAACCAGGCTGGCTGCAGCAGCCACTGGTGCGCTGGTTGCCCGACACGCTCTGGACGGCTCCTGAATATGCCAAGTGCCACCTCTTATATTACACTGGCATCACGCGCACGGCTAAGGACATACTGGGCGAAATCGTACGTGGCATGTTCCTCAACTCCACCGAACATCTCGAACTGTTGGCGCAGATGAAGCAGCATGCTCTTGACTTGTACGACGTCATTCAGCGAGGTGACTTCGACCAGATGGGACGTCTCATTGCCAAGACCTGGCAGCAGAACCAGCAACTCGACAAGGGAACGAACCCTGCTGCTGTGGCTGCCATCACACGTCACATCGATGACCTATGCCTCGGCTACAAACTCCCCGGTGCTGGCGGCGGTGGCTACCTCTACATGGTAGCCAAGGACGAAGAGGCTGCTACCCGCATCCGTAAGGCACTGGCGCAGAATCCACCCAACGACAAAGCCCGTTTTGTCGAGATGACCTTAAGCCAGAAGGGATTGGAAATCTCGAAGAGCTAAAGAAGAGCCTTTGCCCTGAAGAATAAATCATGAGTGTTACAGTTCCGCGCCTAACCACCGCGGATTGAAAGGGAATCCGGTCAGAATCCGGGACTGTCCCGCAGCTGTGTGTCATCATTGAACCCTGTCACATGGCATCGATGCAGACATCGAGCCATACCATAAAGTCACTGCCCCATGTTAACAGGGCGGGAAGACGGTGATAAGGGGATGACGAGTCAGAAGACCTGCTGTAGCATGCCCCGCCAGAAGTCCTGCGATCGACAGGAGGGGCAACCTTCATAGTTAACAAGCAACGATGAACAGAATGACCCTTGCTCTGCTGCCCGCCTTGGTGAGCTGCCTGATGCATAGTTATCCCGTGCAGGCCTCTGGGCATGCACAGGAGGAATCGTTGTACATGCAGATAAATGACTCCACACACTCCCTCTCACCAGATTCCACACCTTCCTTTCACCACGAGAACGTCCGTACCCTCACCGAAGTCACCATCCATAGCGACATCCGCTACCATGAGACCATCCTGCCCCAGCAGATCAAGGGCGAAGCGCTGCTACGTCTCAATGCCCACTCGGTGGCCGATGCCCTGCGTCACCTCAGCGGCTTGCAGCTCAAGGATTATGGCGGCCTGGGTGGCATCAAAACCATCAACATCCGCAGTATGGGTTCGCAGCATGTGGGCATCTATTACGACGGCATTGAGCTTGGCAATGCACAGAACGGACAGATCGACCTCGGGCAATTCTCGCTCGACAACGTATCGGAGATCTCGGTCTACTATGGTCAACGCTCTGCCATTCAACAGACAGCCTCCGATTTTGCCAATGCTGGCTCTATCTATATCCGCACACAGGTACCGACGTGCAATGCGCTTCGCATCAAGTTACAGGGAGGCAGCAGCAACATGGGGCGCGCCTCGCTGCTGTGGCATCGACGCCTGAACGAGCGACTGAGCCTCAGCGCCAATGTCGAGGGCTTGTCGAGCGACGGACACTACCCCTTCCGCTACCGACGCCTCAACTACGATGGCACGGTGGCCTACGACACCACAGCCACCCGCCAGAACGGCGACATCCAGGCCATTCGCACCGAAGTGAACCTCTACGGACGCTCTTCGAAATCCGATCAGACCCATTGGGACCTGAAAGCCTACACCTACCACTCCACACGTGGCATCCCAGGCGCTATTGTCAATAATGTGTGGCGCAGGGGCGAGCGTCAGGGTGACAGCAACACCTTCGTGCAAGGCGCTCTACAGCACGACTTCTCAGAGCACTACACAGCACGCCTCGCTGCCAAATATGCCCACTATGCCACCCACTACCAGAACCGCGACACCACACAGCTGACCACCGACCAGCGCTATCGTCAGCAGGAACTCTATCTCACCACAACACATGTGCTGACATTGTTCGACTGGTGGAGCACCTCTGCAAGCTACGATGTGCGGTGGAACCAGCTTCGAAGCGACGCACCACACTTTGCTAATCCCACACGTCTCAGTCAGCTTGCATCGATGGCTACTGCCTTTGACACGCGATTCTTGCAGCTACAGGCCAGCCTTGTCTTCACCCACATCGATGACCACGTCTGCATAGGCCGGGCACAGGCTGCTGTCAACCGTCTTACACCAGCCTTGTTCCTCAGCATCACGCCAATGACTGACCGCAAGGCATTGCAGATAAGGGGCTTTGCGAAGAAAAGCTTCCGAATGCCTACGTTCAATGACCTCTACTACACCAACATGGGCAACGCCCTGCTCAAACCTGAGACAGCCATACAATATTCCATTGGTATGAGGAGCGAATGGTATGCCGAAAGACGTAACCCGTCCCCCAACTACATGAAGCCACCCCATGTCACATTTACTTGGAGTGTCGACCTCTATCACAACACGGTTCACGACAAGATTGTGGCTTATCCCAAAGGTCAGCAGTTCCGCTGGACGATGCTCAACCTCGGTCGTGTCCATATCGATGGCCTCGATTTGCAAGGGGATTTCATGTTGGCTCCAATTCGCGAATTCTCTTCGGGCCTGCGCCTGCAATACACCTACCAGCAATCGCGTGACGTAACCGATCCTTCCACCTCATACTATCGCGACCAGATACCCTACGTGCCCAAGCACAGCGGTTCGGCCACGCTCTGGAGCCAGTGGCGGGGCCTATCGTTCAGCTACAACTTCATCTACACAGGCACACGTTACTGCCAGCAGGAGAACATTCTGTACAATCGGCTGCAACCCTGGTACACAAGCGACCTCTCGCTCTCGTACGAAAAGAAAAAGACTCGTATCACGCTCGGCATCAACAACCTGCTCGACCAACAATACGATGTCATCATCAACTACCCGATGCCAGGACGCAACTATATGCTAGCAATAATGTGGAATTTGTAATGGGGATTGCGTGATGAGTGATGAGTGATGAGGATTGTGTGATGAGTAATGTGTAGTGTTGATTGCATAATGTATAATTGAATGTTCTGTTGACGAAACATAAAGATGAAAACTATCTCTGCTTCATTCGTTCATTGCATCATTCTGACGTCATTCCTCCTCGAGGCTTGTCGGCAGGACGAATACGTCACGTTCGTCACCGACAAGGACACGGGCCAGCATTCCACAGCATCGACCAGCGAGATCACAGGTCTGTACCTGATCAACGAGGGCAACATGGGATCGAACAAATGCACGCTCGACTACCTCGATCTTTCGTCCGATCAAGCCACAGTGCACTACTATCGCAACATCTACGCCGACCGAAATCCTGACCAAGTGCTCGAATTGGGCGATGTGGGCAACGACATCAAGATCTATGGCTCAAGACTCTGGATGATCGTCAATTGTTCGAATAAGGTAGAGGTGTGTCGCGCCACCGATGCTCGCCATCTGGGCAAGATAGATATTGCCAATTGCCGCTATCTTGCCTTCGACCAGGGCTTTGCCTACGTCAGCAGCTACGCAGGGCCACGACAGATGAGTCATGACAGCATGCTGGGGCGTGTCTATAAGGTCGATACGCTCACGCTGCAGAAGGTCGATTCGGTGACCGTGGGCTACCAGCCCGAAGAGATGGCCATCGCGGGCCGCAGGCTTTACGTAGCCAACAGTGGAGGCTATCGTCTGGCGGGTTATGACAACACGGTCAGCGTCGTCGACCTCGACCAGATGCAGGTGACTGAGACCATCGAAGTGGCTGACAACCTTCATCGCATGGCAGCTGACCGATACGGACAGGTGTGGGTATCCAGCCGTGGCGATTACTACGAGACCCCCTCTTCGCTCTCCTGGATCGAACCATCTTCGCACGAAGTCGGCCATCTGGACATCCCTGTGAGCGAGATGTGTCTGGTGGGTGACTCGCTCTACTACCTCGGCTCCTCGTTCAGCTACATCACTGGTAAAAACTCCGTTGAGATGGGCATCGTCAACGTCCGCACACATCAACGCATCGTGACGACACTCTTCGACGATCCGGCTATCGCCAGCATAAAGCTCCCCTATGGCATCATCGTCAATCCCATTGACCGCGACTTCTACCTGATGGATGCCAAGAACTATGTGAGCAGTGGCGAGCTGCTGCACTTTCTGCCTGATGGCACGTTCGACTGGAGGGTGTGGACGGGCGACATTCCTTCGAAAGCCTGCTTCGTCAGAAAATGAAAAGACAGATAAAACAATGAGTTATAAAATGATAAAACTGGAGACACCGCAACTGCAGCAGATAGGATTCGGAGTTCGTTGCAGGCTCTGTACTCTATTCGTTCTTCTCTGTTGCATCTCTGCCCACGCACAGAGTCCCTACATCGCCGCCGTCGATGAATACGTGCCTGCACCTGGCCAGTTCATCAACACCCTGCCCGAATGGCAAGAGGGCGACACGGCCGCAGAGATGGTCGGACGCTGCACCGAAGCCTTGGCCAACAATGCACAAGGCATGGTGTGTCTGGGGAGCTGGGGCGGCTACATCACCTTCCACTTCGATCACCCCGTTGTCAACCTGCTGGGCGAGCGCGACATTTACGTCCAGGGCAACTGTCAGGACACCTTGAGCAACAGCGAGCCAGGCATCATCATGGTGAGCCAGGACCTGAATGGCAACCATCTGCCCGACGATGTGTGGTACGAAATCAGCGGAAGCGCCGACGTGGACAGCCTCGGGCTTGTGCTCTATGACTACGTGGTGACCTATGTCAACCCAAACACAACTGTCAGCGCTTCGACCACGACAACACAGGAGGCAAGCGAAGCCACAGACCTTCTGCCCGTGACGTGGAGCGACAACCTCGGCAACGAAGGCATCATCGAACGCAACGCCTTCCACAACCAGGAGTATTTCCCCCTTTGGATCGACTCGCCCCTCACCCTGCACGGCACACGACTGCCTGACAATGGCTGGAACCTTGGGTCCGACAAGCGGCAATACTGGGTCCATACCCCTCTACGCTATGGTTATGCCGACAATCTGGCCAATCAGGACACTCTGTCTTGTGCCTTCGACATCAGTTGGGCTGTCGATCCTGTGAGTCGCGAGTCAGCGCAACTGCAATACGTCGACTTCGTGCGCATCTACAGCGGTTGTCTGCAGATATGTGGCTGGCTCGGAGAGACTTCGACCGAAATCAGCGGAGCCAAGGACCTCCATCCCTTGGCAGCAGTCTCTGACAATGCACTATCCACAATCCACACTTCGTCAGAAACCTCTGCAGCCTACGATTTGTGGGGCAGACGATGCGTTCCTACTGGCAAAGGATTGCAATTCGTTGTCCGCGGATCGACAAAAACCGTTGTAAATCTACAATGGTGACACTTGCCAGCAAACGTCAACGCCGAGCACACAAGGGCGGTGACACTTGCCAGCAAACGTCAACATCGAGCACACAAGACGGTGACACTTGCCGGCAAACGTCAACATCAAGCACACAAGGGCGGTGACACTTGCCGGCAAACGTCAACATCGAGCACAAAAGGGCGGTGACACTTGCCGGCAAACGTCAACATCAAGCATGCACAACGGTGACACTTGCCGGCAAATGTCAACATCAAGCACACACAACGGTGACACTCGCCCGCAAACGTCAACATCACAAAACAACAACAATTTTATAAACCCCAAAACAATGAAAAAAGCATTTTTCCTTGTGGCTGGCCTCACTTTGACCAGCCTGATGGCAGAGGCACAGACCCCTGCTGTAGCCACTTTCGAAGACCTTAACCTCCCAAGTGAGAGTTACTGGGATGGCTCGGATGAGTCGGGTGTGTTCCAGAGCAGCGATTACCTCTTCATCAACAACTATGTGGATTGGGGCGGCTATGCTTCGTGGGATGGCTTTGCGTATTCAAACATCACCTCCACCGCATACGCCTCGCTCAACGATCAGTTCAACAGCTGTGTGGGTCAAGGCGTTATGGGCAGCGCAACCTACGGCGTGGCTTACTACAGCGCCTACATGGGCACCGAGCCGACTGTCACGGCTGCCAACGCTCAGGCATTCGGAGCCACAGGCTGCTACGTGACCAATGCTGCCTATGCCTACGAGTCGATGCTGAATGGCGATGCTTACACGAAGAAGTTCGACGAGACTGACTGGTTCCTGCTCACCGCCACTGGCTACCTGCAGGGCGAGGCTACTGCTTCGGCCGATTTCTATCTGGCCAAGGAGGGCATGATTGTGGACGAGTGGCAGTGGTTCGACCTCAGCTCACTCGGCACAGTCGATGAGATTCATTTCACCCTAAGCAGCAGCGACACAGGTGCTTGGGGCATGAACACTCCTGCCTACTTCTGCATAGATAACTTCGGCGAAAGCCACAGCACCACCAGCATCCAGCCTATTCGCGAACACGTTTCGGGTAACAGCTTCAACCTCATGGGCCAGCCAAGTCAGACTCACGGCTTTGTGATCTGTGATGGTAAGGTTTCGCTGAATAAATGAGAGATTAGTGATAATGACTAGTGATTGATGACCAGAATAGTTCAATTTATGTTTAAGCCCTAAACTCTCCACTCTAAACTTGTGAGTTACGCACACGCGAAACAGTTAAGAGCAGAGAGTTTAGAGTTAAGAGTATGCTGGGGAGGCTGGAAAACAAAAGTAATCTTGTGATGGAGAGTCAAGCAGAATGCAAATCCACTTGAAAACTGTAAAACCGCTCTAAACACCATACTCTAAACTTTATAACTACTCTACACTAAACTCTATACTTTGAAACTAGTCTAAACACAAAACCCTCCACATTAAACTAACTTCAGGACCACCATGATCCGAAAAAGTATTCTTCTTATTCCTCTGATGTTCATCGGTGTCGCTTGCAGCAAGCGCACCAGCATCGTCACTCCGCTGGAGCAATCGAGTGCAGAAACGCATTATGCCGAGCTGTTGCAGATGCAGGAGCTGGAAGCAGGACGCTTGCTCTGCCGCATCCTCGACCCCTGGCGTACCGAGCAGGTGGTGGCGCAATATCTGCTGGTTCCTTCGGCCGACAAAAGCTGGAATGATGTGGAGCAGCATCGGTATGAAGAGGCATACGGAGCTTCGACCCTGCTCCGCACGCCCTTGCAACGCATGACGCTGACCACAGGCTGCCATGCGTGGTTGCTGCACGAACTGGGAGCCATCGGTGATCTGGCTGTGATGTGCGACAGTAGCTTCGTCACCTCGCCTCAAGTAAAGCAATGGTTGCGTACGCACGACGTGAAGGATGGCGGCACCAGCATGGCACCCAATGCCGAAGTGATGATGCAGGCTGAGAGCGACGCCTTGTGGATTTCGCCCTTCGAGAACGCAGGAACTGGCAATCTGGCACAACTCCCAATCCCGCTGATCTACTGCGCTGACTATATGGAGAACTCTCCACTGGCCCGAGCAGAATGGATGAAGTTCTTCGGCCGTCTGGTGGACAAAGGTCCGGAAGCCGACTCGCTCTTCCAGCTGGTAGCCACCCGTTACGACTCCATCTGCCATACAGCAGAAGACATCGCGACAGCCTCACATCCAATGTTGCTTGCAGAGCTTCCTTATGGCCCTACATGGTACGTGCCCGGTGGATGCAGCACCTCGGCCCGACTCTATCAGGATGCAGGCTTCGGCTACCCGTGGGCAGCTGACACACACGCTGGCAGCCTGTCGCTGAGTCCTGAAGCTGTGTTGGCTAAAGCTGCGGAATGCGATGTATGGTATTTCAAATACATGTCTTCAGATGGCGATTGGGATGCGGAGACCTTCTTGCAGCAACATGCCTACTATCCACAATTCGAAGCGGCGAAGAGGGGTGAACTATGGGGATGTAATACCGTAGTGTCAGATTACTTCGACGTCACACCCTTTCGGCCAGACCTCTTGCTCGAAAGCATCAGAAACCACGATGAGAGGTTCTTCAAGAAGTTGAGAGAGTGAATGAAGAGGCAGAAGCACAACGGCTGGCTTAATTCAATCGGGTTAGGCCACCCCCCCTCACTTCCCCCAAAGGGGGGATGACTGCCACCGGGCAGATAAATCTGGTTCGGGCGATTAGGTATTGTCCTTATCTTCCTTAACTTCCTTATCTTCTTTATCTTCATTAACTTCCAAATCAAGAGGAGCTTGCGAAACTTGAGTATTTCTAACAAACAGTATTATGAACATTATCACTCTCCATAGCAATAAACTAACATAACACGTAAGGGCAAGTGTAACTACCAGGAATAGAATACCACTCGGATCGATGATGAGTAACTGATTCTGATAAAACTTTGCAAGAAAAGTAAAGATAGGTGAAAACAACAGAATCGGCAGAGTATTGCGACCGACCTTTAAGGCAAATCTCCGAATCGAACCTTTAATGTATCGAAGGCATACGACGAGAACGCAGATGGTCAGTATCACGAAAACGAAACCTAATAGTGAACCTGATAAGGTTGGATTGGAAAAGCAGTGGAAAACGACCCAAAGGAATGGAAAGATGGCGATGACAGAAGGTCGGAAAGAACGCATCTGGAAACCAAAACTCCGAAGCAGAGCCCCCAAAAGGAAATACAAGGCATGGGTCACGGACAACAAACCCAACGAATTGCTCAAAAAGGACATTGTAAGGAAAACTAGTGACTGATTGCCATGGGAGAGCCAAGTTAGTCTGCGAGTCAGATATAAAAAAGCGTAGCAGAGTAACAGGGTGTGAAGGTACCAGTAGATGCCAATGGGATGAAGCAGCAGCATAACAGCAATTTTGCGGAAGGATAAACCATCGACATGATCGCTGACAGGCAGTTGTGAAGCCGCAAGAATATAGCACAATTCCATAATGGCGTAAGAGATGACCCAAGGGAAAATGCTTCGCCACAACTTCGGTAATGGACGATCGACATTGGCCAGATAGCCGGAAATTACCAGGAAGACAGGCACATGAAATATGCCGACTATGGCATAGATAGCAGCATATTGTTGCTCAATGTACACAATATGAAATGTTACAACCAGAAGAATACAGATACAACGCAGCCAATCGACCTCTTCATAGTCGTCGTTTCTCGGCTTTGCCAGCGCCATTGCCTTTATATCTGTTGCGTAGTTCATTGAAGTTGTACCTAATGGTGAATTCGATAAAGCGACTGTCGCTATGTGATTGTATTCTGGATTCTATGTAGTTGGCATACATTGTCTCATCGCGATCAGCACGAAACAGGTCTTGTGCTGCAAGACGAAGGGTGAGACTGTTGCCGAACAAAGATTGCGTCAACCCAAGGTGCGTGATCACTCGCCCCTTATTAGTTCTGAAATTATCATGATCTCCGCTACTTGTGTACCGGAAATTGAAATCGGCGATGAGTCCTTGAAACAAGGTGTATTGACCGCTAACTTGAAAGAAGAAAGCCGGTCGGTTCAGCGTAACAATGCCCCAAGACATTGGCACATTGAACCATTGTTTGTCCATGCCGACAGACAAGGCAGGGCGAAAATGACCTATCTTGGGGACTGCGTCAAGGAAGACTGATAGCCTACGGATCTTTTCGGCATTCACATAGTTGCGTATGGTAATACAACTATAAGAGTCGAAACTCTTCACCCATGGAATTACCTCATTCTTTATTTCACAATACGCGGCTCCTAATGTAAGGAACTTCATCTGACTACGTAATGAAAACCGATCTGATTCGGTAGGCATCAAGAAGGGATTGCCTGTGAGGATATAATATTGGGTAAAAAAATCGTAATTGGCACTGAGCTGAGTATAGAGCGGATGCCTGAGTGTCCGGTTGTAATCTACTGATAGTCGCAGATCATCTCTATGGTATCCGAAAGAGATTCTTGGTTGCAGTGAGGTAAGCGACTGGTTCATATCATCCATCCATTCCCCATTCTGACTGTATCTAAATGAATTGTATTCAAACCGAATGCCTGTCGAAAGATGAAATAGCGAACCAATGCTTCTGTCGTATTCTGCGAATAACGAGAATCTGTCATTCTGCAGTCGAAGCTCAGTACTATTGGATATTTCAAGCCCATGAAGGGCT
>JAZQQU010000038.1:0-28274 GCA_045629225.1 Bacteroidales bacterium
CAGTTCAAGGAATGGCACTGGTACCTGTTTGGCGCAAAGTATGACATCGAGGTGGATCGCCAGATCTCCATCGGCTACACCAAGAAGCCTATCGAGCGCGACTTGAACGAGATGTTCAAGGAGAAGAACAAGAAGTTCTGAAAAATTATCAAGGCTGCAATTCCCCGCACTCGGGATTGCAGCTTTGTCTGTGTTTTTGGGTGAGATTCATCTTACTGCTGCATGAGGAGTAAAAAAGTGTGCGATTTTTTTGTATTTTCAGCTATTTATTATCTTTTTCAGCGTATTTTTGATTGTGGAATGAGAAAAAATATATATATTTGCACACATTAATAATATATAAGACAAGCAATCAATTATGCCAAAACCCAAAGCAAAAGGACAGTGGCAGCTCCGCAACGAGGAGTTCATGCGGGAGATTAGTAAGGAGACTGAAGTAAATAAACTGGGAGCTGGAGTATATTACAAAGTTATCGCCACAGGTAGTGGCGAGGTGTATCCGCAACAGTTTTCGGTGGTGACGTGCCACTACAAAGGAACGCTCATCAACGGCAAAATCTTCGACAACTCGTACGATCGCGGTTATCCCGAAGCCTTTAGATGCCGCGACTTGATTCCAGGATTCACCTCCGCCCTCTTGCACATGAGAGTGGGCGACTACTGGGAGGTGTACATTCCCTTCGACCAGGGGTATGGTACACGTAGCAGCGGTCCTATACCAGGCTTCTCGACTTTGATATTCGAGATTGAACTTATAGCCATTGCTTGATACGGAGACTGCATTGTGTCCTTAAATACCCGTTTTATAGACAATGCCTAAGATCATTGTTAATCCATGGTTACCTTTTCGTGGTTTTACTGCCATGAATCTTTTTGGCTTAATTCTAGTGCGAAAGGGTGAGAAGCTTACACCAGTACTACTTAATCATGAACGAATACACACGCTTCAACAGTTGGAAATGCTTTTAGTGGGATTCTACTTATGGTATGTGGTAGAGTGGCTTTATTATTGTTGCAAATTGCGTAATTCTGCAAAAGCCTATCGTGCTATCAGTTTTGAACGCGAAGCCTACCAGCATGAAAGTGACCTTACCTATCTGCAGCATCGCCCGTGGTTTGCCTGGGCCAGAAGAGATGAATAAATAATAGAAGGTGTGTAAAATTCCAAAGTACTTTTTGGGTGCTGTCATTTTGATACTATCTTCAAAAAAAAGCCGTTTTAGAGCAGAATATGGACTGAAATCCATGTTCAAAAACTCTAAAACGGCTTTTTTTGATGATACCTTATCGGCAAGCGGAAGCACTGAGGCCGCGTTTGCGGAGGAGGGCGTCAATCTGTGGATCATGGCCACGGAAGTTCTTATACATGGTGAGACCATTGTCGATGCCGCCTGGTTCTAGGCAAGCCTTGCGGAACTTCTGGGCGAGCTCCTGATTGAAGATATCGCCAGTTTCCTGAAATGCCTCGAAGGCATCGCAGTCGAGTACCTCGCTCCACATATAGCAGTAGTAACCTGCGGTATAGCCTCCACCCATGCAGTGGCTGAAGTTGGTGACACGGTAGCGAGGCAGAATCTGGCGTGGGATACCACGTTTCTGGAGTACCTCTTCCTCAAACTTCATCACGTCGAGGTCAGCAGGGATCTCAGTAAGTGTGTGCAGATCCATATCTACGAGCGAAGCTGCGAGGTATTCGACGGTAGCGAAGCCCTGGCCGTACTTGCCGCTTTCGTCGAGCTTCTGAATCAACTCCTGTGGGATGACCTCGCCCGTCTTGTAGTGCTTGGCATAGACCTTAAGCACCTCTGGCTCGAGTGCCCAGTGCTCGTTGACTTGTGATGGGAGCTCCACGAAGTCGGTCTCAACGTCGTAGGTGGCATTGTAGTGCACGTCATGAAGCATGAAGTGCATGGCATGGCCGAACTCATGGAACATGGTGGTCACATTGTCGATGTTCTGCAGGGCAGCACCCTCGGCATTAGGGCGAGTCATGTTGCATACGTTGATGGTGAGAGGCATCTGACGTACCTCGTTTCCCTCAGCATCACGCACATAGCTCTGTGGACGCATGTCGGTCATCCATGCGCCGGCACCCTTACCATCGCGTGGATAATAGTCGCCTGTGAAGATGGCGATAATCTTGCCATCGCGGTCATGTACCTCCCAGGTCTGTGATTCTGGCTCGTAGGTTGGCACCTGACCGGTAATCTCGGTGAAGGTGAGGCCGTGGAGCTTCTCGGCGGTGTAGAAGATACCCTTCAGCACGTTGTTGATCTCGAAGTACTGGCTCACCTCCTCTTCATCAATGCTATATTTAGCAGCTTTGGCGCGGCTGCTGTAGAACATGTAATCCCAGCCCTCAGGTTCGCCCTCGATGCCATCCTTCTGCATCTCTATGCGAATGTCGGCCAGTTCCTCCTGAGCCTTAGCCACGGCAGGACCCCATACGGCATCGAGCAGGTCATAGACGTTCTCCTGGGTCTTGGCCATGCGGTCGGCAAGAATCTGCTCGGCGCAGTTCTTGTAGCCCATGAGTTGGGCACGCTTCAGACGGAGCTCCACGAGCTGTCGGCAGATTTTCTTATTATCCCACTCATTTCCCTGGTTACCACGGTTATAGTAGGCATCATAAATCTTGTGTCGAAGCTCACGGTTCTGGCAATACTGCAGCACAGGATTGCACGATGGGCGCTGCATGTTGTACATGAACTTACCCTCCTGACCCTGCGCCTTGGCCATATCAGCAGCTGCCTGGATGTTAGCCTCAGGCAGACCTGCCAGCTCCTCGCGGGTATCGACGGTGACGTAGGTGTTGTTGGTCTCGTGCATCAGGTTCTGGCTGAACTGCAGCTGTAGGGAGCTGAGCTGCTGGTTGAGTTCGCGCAGCTGTGCTTTCTGCTCATCGTTGAGCTCGGCACCCTTCTTGGCAAACTCGTGATAGATTTTCTTGAGTGCCGACATCTGTTCGTGATTCAACTCCTCAGGCACTTCCTGCTGGTGGTCGCCATTGAGCACTATGTGCTTGTCATAGACGGCCTTGACGCGAGCAAAGAGTGCATCGTTCATGTAGATGTCGTCCGAATGTGCGGCCAAGAGGGGTGAGAGCTCAGTCTCAAGTGCCTCGATCTCGTCGTTTGAGTTGCTGCTGGACAGGTTGCTGAAGATGAGTTCAGCCTTCTGGAGCAGAGCGCCACACTGGTCGAGGGCAGCCACGGTGTTCATGAAGGTTGGAGCCTCGGGATTGTCCACGATGGACTGTATTTCGGCCTTCTGCTCCTCCATGCCCTTGAGGATAGCTTCGCGGAAGTTGTCGATGGTGATTTTTGAGTAATCCACAATGCCGTATTTAGCAGTGGGTTCTTCGAGCAGGGGATTGCCTGTGTTGGCCTCTTGCTTGCATGATGTGGCCAAGAGGCCGGTCATCAGTGCCATAGATGCGATAAGTTTTTTCATTTACTATTTTACTATTTACAATTGTTCGATTATTCGATTATTCGATTTGGCTGCAAAGTTACACATTATTATAATAAAAAGCAAATTTACTGTAACAAAATGCGTCTGACAGGCAGTTTCTTACCCAATAATTTGGATATTTTGCATGAATGTTGTATCTTTGTTGCCTCGAAACAATAACTATGGACTATATGAAAAAGAGAGTTTTCCTGTTGCTGACACTCGCCTTGGCCTGCATCGCTGCGTTGCGAGCTGAGAGTTGTCTGGTGTTGCAGATGCGTAGTGGCCAGTTGTATAGTTACGTGTTGAATCAACAACCTGTTATAACTTTTGGCGATGGCACTGTAACAATGAAGTCGGCTGGAGCAGAAGCAACCTTCGAGCTGACTGACATAGAGAATTTCCATTTCACCGACACAGAGAGTGCCATTCGTGCGGTGAGCAGTGTCGAGACTCGTTTCACCTATCTGAATGGCATCGTCACAGTGGAGGGTAGCGAGGGTCTCGTTGTAATGACCGACGTGGCAGGGCGCTTACTCAGTGGAAACATCAATGGACAAACCTGCACCTTTGACCTCAGTCATCAGCCACAAGGCACTTATCTGCTCCGGATGGGTCAGCAGAGTATTAGATTGTATAATAAGTAAAGGGCAGTGATTCCGCACCTTCTCATGTATCATTGGAACTCGCTTGGTGTTACACCGAAGTGGCGCTTGAAGCTGGTGGAGAAGTGCGAGAGGGTGCTGAATCCGGTCAGGAGCGAGATTTCGGAAATGTTATACTTGCCTTCGCGTATCATTTCGGCTGCACGGTTCAGCTTGTATTGGCGGAAGAAGATGCTGGGGTTTTCGCCCGTCAGACCCTTGATCTTGTAATAGAGTTTCGAACGCGACACATGCAGCATTTCGGTGATGTGGCTCACATCCAGATCTGGGTTGGCCAATTCCTGCTCCATGATGTTGTAGAGTTCGGTCATGAAGGCGCGGTCCTGAGGCGATAGCACATCGTCTTCGATGGCTTCGGTCTGAGTATTGGCCGAGAGGAGGTGTTGAACCTTCTCTCGGTTCTTTAATATGCTGTCGATCAGTGCTGACAGATAGGCTGGATCGAAGGGCTTTGAGACGTAGGCGTCGGCACCTGTACCCAGGCCCTGCACCATGTCCGAGGTGGCAGTCTTGGCAGTGAGCAGCACCACAGGGATATGGCAGAGCTGCAGGTCGTTTTTCACCTGGCGGCAGAAGTCGAAACCATCACGTCCAGGCATCATCACGTCGCAGAGGATGATGTCTGGCGCCTTTTGTTGCAGCACTTCCAGACCTGTATCGGCATCGAATCGACCGATGACCTGGTATCTGGTCGAAAGCAGGGTCTTGATGTAGTGCACTATCTCGACATCATCATCGATAACTAGGACGGTGGGGAGGGTGGGGTTTGAAGGATTCGAAGAGTTCGGATCTTCGGTTGGATGAGCATTTGGAGAATCCAGTGGGTAGAGTGCAGTCTGCGATGTTTTCAGCGTGGTTTTCTCCTCGTCGCTGTAGGCCGATTCGTTGGCTGGCAATGTGACGGTGAAGATGGCGCCCGTTCCCTCCTGACGGTTCTCAACGCTGATGCTACCATGATGCAATTGTGCCAGTTTCTGGGCATAGTAGAGGCCTATGCCCGTGCCCCAGTTGAACTGTCCCTGTTCTTGGCGATGCAACTGATAGTAGCGCTCAAAGATTTTGGACTGTTGGTCCTCAGGTATGCCTTGGCCAGTGTCGGCCACCGAAAAATGTACCTGCTGAGGAGTGGCATCGAAGGTAAGGTCGATGCGTCCGCCCGAGGGAGTGTATTTGATGGCATTGCCCAGCAGGTTGTAGATGATCTTTTCCACCTTATCCGAGTCGATCCAGAGCAGGAAGTTGTCCTCCAGGCCGTAGGTATGGAGCTCAATCTTCTTTTCGGCAGCTTGCAGGCGGAACACCTCGGCTGTCTGACCGAGCACCTGTATGATGTCCTGACGTCGCACCTCCAGTCGTAGGGCATCGTCCTCCAGTTTATGGAAGTCCATCATCTGATTCACCAGTCGCAGCATGCGGTTCACACTGCGCTGCACGATGCGGAGCAACTTCAGTTCCTCGCTCCTTGTCCCTGCTTCCTCATTTTCGGCTATCAGTTGCTTGATGGGAGCCGAAATGACGGTGAGCGGCGTGCGGAACTCGTGCGAGACGTTAGCAAAAAAGCTCATGTTCATTCGGTTGATGCGTCGCTCATGCTCCTTTTCGCGTTCGGAGAGCAGACGGGTCTTGCGTTCTGCACGGTTGCGGAGCATCAGGCGTATGATGTAGGCCAGCACGCCAGCCGCCAGTACCAGATAGGCCACCCAAGCCCACCATGTTGCCCAGGGAGCAGGCGCGATGTGTATAGGCAGGCTACGTTCGGCAATGATGCGATGCTGGTCCTTGCTGGTGGCACGCACACGGAAGGTATAGCAGCCAGGTGAGAGGTTGGCATAGAAGGCCTCGCGCGACGAGTTGGCTTCGACCCATTGGGTATTGAAGCCCTCAAGCATATACTGGTAGTCATAGCGCTCAGATCCACTGTAGTCGAGCACGGCAAACGAGAGGCTGAAATTAGTTTGGTTATAATCAAGATTTACCTTCGTAGCGGTGTGCATCGATTGGTCGATGCTCTTGCCCTGCCAGGGTCGCACCAGTCGGTTGTCAACCTTGAGATTCTCAAAATAGAGACGTGGTGACAGATCCTCGTGCAGGTCGGCAGGGTTGAACACCGTGAGGCCATGAGCACCACCGAAGACTAGAGTTCCGTCGGGCAGGCGGCACGAACAGCGGTCGTAGAACTCATTGCCACCTATACCGTCGGCTTCATAATAGCTGGTGAACTCCATGGTTTCAGTGTCGAGTTTTGACAGGCCGTACTGTGTGCTGATCCAGAGGTTGCCATCGAGGCTCTGTTCGATACTCGAGATATCTTCGCATGCAGCACCGCTGACGGAACGCAGTGCCCCCTGCTGTATGTCGTAGTGCAGCAGCCCGTTGCTCACTGTTCCGATCCAGAGGTCACCGCTCTTGTCCTGCAGCATAGAGGTAGGCAGGAAGGTGCTGCGTGTGATACAAGCATTGAGCAAACTGTCAGGGAAGACAGAGGGAAGCATTTCCAGACGTTCGCTATCGACAAAGCGCAGGCCCTGGCTCTTAGTCAGGGCGGCGGTACGTCCGTCGGCCAAAGTCTTGATGCATGAGGTGTATGAGGGGATATTTGAGAGGATCCGGTGCTCTTCGAAGTGCGCATCGCCCTGACGGTGCGAGTAGTAGCTGTTGCTATACGAACCAACCCACAATGTGCCCTCCATATCCTCATTAATAGCAATGGGCATAGGCAGGTTGTAGCTATGGACCAGCTTGAGCGCTTTGCCTTGGGGATGCAGCTGCATCACGCCATTCGGCGTACAGGTCACCCAGACATCGCCTTGGCTATCCACAAGGATGGCATAGATTCTGAGCTGTTCACCCTGCAACCTGGCTTCAGGGTCCGGCAGATCATAATGGCAGATGGCATGAGTCAGCAGGTCGTATGAGTAGAGACCCTGGGTCTGCGTGGCCACCCAGAGGTTCTGTCGGCCATCCAGAGCTACCGATGCTACAGGGATGCCCGAAAAGGCCGAGCGCAGGTAGTTGTCGCTGTTGAAACGGCGGGTATTCTGGGTGCGGATTTCATAGCCTTGCGATTCGCTGCAGAGCCAGAGGTTGGGCTTATCGTCGCAGAAGATGTGGCTCACCACAAACTGTGGAGCTTCGAAGGGGAAGGCAGCTTCGGACTGATGCAGCAGCGTCTGTGTCACAGGATCATATTCGAACATGCCGACACGTGTGCCAATAAGCATCTTGCCCTGAGGCATGGGTTGCATGCATTCCACGTATGCCGTGCGGAAGGCCGGATGCCTGCCGAAGACGTCGGGCACTTCGAGCCATTGGTGACGCATTACGTCATAGATGCGCAACTCGTTCTGATGCGAGAGCCACAGCTCGTCGCCATAGAGGCATGAGCGGGTGATGGTCCAGCCGGAGCAGTCGATCATGTCATGGCGGCTGTAGGTATATGAACTATAGCATGAGACGCGACCTTCGCACACCACCCAGAGCTTGTCATCGTCATCGACATACATATTATTATTTAAATAGGAGGTATAGCCCAGCCCTTGGATGACGGACTCGAAACTGTGATGCAGCGAATCGTAACGCAGCACCTGGTCAGCTTGCAACAGGAAGATGTCACCACCTCGGTTCTGTGCAAATGCGGTACTGATGCGCGATAGGTCAGGCGTGCTGACAGGGCAGAATCCTTCGCGCTCTGTATAATATGCCACGCCATTCTTGGTGCCCACCCACACACGACCTTGGCGGTCAGTGAATACACCCCATACCTGGTTATCGGGAATGGAGTGTGGCTGGTCGTCGCAGAAGAACTGTTGCATCTCGTGTCCGTTAAACCGGTTCAGGCCGCGATAGGTGCCCATCCAGACATAACCCAGGCTGTCCTGGGCAATGGACGAGATGCGTTGGTTGGATAGTGAGGACGATATTTGCAAGTCGGCAGGAGCTTCAGACGTCTGCCCGCAAGGGCTTTCGACATTACAGGCCGAGAGCAACAATCCGATCAGGAGACATAATGTGAGGCGATTAATATACATGATAGAAGGCTTTTCGATGCTGCAAATATACAACAAAAATAGGGTTTGACCAAAAAAAATGTTGCAAATGTAACGTTTTGGACAGCGTTTGAACAATTCGACAACTTTTTTGCACAATATGGTAACGTGTTGTATGAAAAAAAGCACTACCTTTGCACCGCAAAATGAGGCTGCATCAAAGGAGGCAGCCAATGGAGATAGTATATTTTAAGGTTAATCTAATTTTTATAAAGATCGGTATAACAAATAGTGTGTGTAAAATCAGGAAGGCGGCTGAAGTGATTTCACCCGTCTTCCATCTTTTTTGCCACCTCGCCATCCGTTTTACCCCTTTATTTGGGATGTTTTGCACAAATCTGTAAGTTTTCGAACATTTGTGCAAGTGTTTTTGAACAATATGAAAACGCCTTACACGCGAAAAAGCGCTATCTTTGCACCGCAAAATCAAACACACAAAAATCAAACAAAAAACACAACTCACATGAAAATTTTTCAGCTCTCTGCCTGGAGCCTGATGCTAGGTTTGACCCTTGCTCAGACTGCCACGGCTCAGCCAAAGCTCAATCAGAACAACATTGACGAAGTAATCGGTGCCATGACCCTCGAAGAGAAGGTCGATATGCTGATCGGATGCGGCATGGCCATGGGTGAAGAGGTAAAGTTCCCCGGCACCGCTGGCCGTACACGCGATATCCCTCGTTTGGGTGTTACCTCGGCATATTTGGCCGATGGTCCACACCGTCTGCACATGAACAAGAATCGCGACTGGGACAGTAAGACCTACATCACCACCGAGTTCCCCTCTGAGACCAATGTGGCTGCCCTGTTCGATACTGAAGCTGCCTATCAGATAGGAGTAGCCATCGGTGCAGAGGTACGCGACTTCGGCCTCGATGTGCTGCTGGCTCCAGGTGTGAACCTGATGCGTTCAAGCCTCTGCGGCCGCAACAACGAGTATTACTCTGAGGATCCTGTGCTGGCAGGCAAGATTGCAGCCGGCTACATCAACGGCATCCAGAGCCAGGGTTCAGGAACTTGTCTCAAGCACTTTGCCATCAACAATCAGGAGACCAATCGCAACAACAATGACTCACGCCTCTCACAGCGAGCCATCCGCGAGCTTTATCTCAAGAACTTTGAGATTGCAGTGAAGGAGTCGAACCCATGGTCCATCATGACTTCGTACAATCGTTCGCAAGGTAAATATACCTGTGAGGATCGCGATCTGACCGAAACCATTCTGCGTGACGAGTGGGGTTGGAACGGCCTGGTGATGAGTGACTGGAATGCCGGCAAAGATGCCGTGGCCAGCATCAAGGCAGGCAACGACATGCTGCAGCCTGGTCAGCCACGTCAGCGCGAGGCTATCCTCAATGCTGCCAAGAGCGGTGAACTGGACATGGCCTTGATTGACTTGAGCGTGAAGCGAACCCTCGAGTTCGTCCTGAAGTGCCACACTCCTAATGGCTATATATATAATAATGAGACCGACCTCAAGGGTCATGCCCAGGTGGTTCGCAAGCTCGGTGCCGAGAGTATGGTATTGCTCAAGAACGATGGCGTGCTGCCTCTCAACTCCCAGCTAAACGTAGCCCTTTATGGTTGCACCAGTTATGACATGGTCCCTGCAGCCATGGGCTTTGGTGGTACCAACGTGGGACCATACATCGTAGGCATGGTTGAGGCTGTACGTGGTGCAGGCATGAAGGCCGACATGACCTTGGCTAACACCTACAAGAAGCATATTGCAGACAAGAACAAGGAGAACTATCCTAATGGTATGCCTCCATTCAGCATCACCGCTCCACTCCGTGCCAATGAGCTTGTTCCAACCTCCGAGGTATTGGCCGGGAATGTAAAGAACAACGACGTGGCCATCATTACTTTGGGTCGTACCAGTGGTGAGGGTGCTGACCGCAAGCGTGAGCACTTCTTCCTGACCCAGGAGGAGAAGGACCTCTTCCGCGTTGTGGCCGAGGCTTACCACAAGGCTGGCAAGAAGGTGATAGCTGTGCTCAACGTCTGTGGCCCTATCGAGACCACTGCCATCCGCGAAAATGCTGACGCTATCCTCTGTGCTTTCGAGCCAGGTCAGGAGTGTGGCAACAGCGTGATGGATGTACTGACTGGCAAGGTGAACCCAAGTGGCCGTCTGCCAATGACATGGCAAGTAGCCTTTGGCGATGCTCCTGCTGACCACAACTTTCCTGCTGACTATGTGTTCGATATGTCGGCCTTTGCCAAGGCTTTCAGTGGTGGAAGTGCCAAGGATGCTGCTGAGCGTGCTGAGCGTGAGGCAGAACCAGTGCTTGTAAAGGATGTTGACTACACAGAGTATCAGGAGGGCATCTATATCGGTTATCGCTACTTCGACACCTTCCAGAAGGAGGTTGCCTATCCATTCGGTTTTGGCCTCTCATACACCACATTTGACTACGAGATTGTTTCTTCGTCTATAGATAGTGACAAATGTCAGATGGAGGTGAAGGTGACCAACACTGGTAAGGTTTCAGGTCGCGAGGTAGTGCAAGCTTACATCAAAGCTCCTAAGGGTAAGCTCGACAAGCCAAGCAAGGAGCTCAAGGCTTTTGGCAAGACTAGCACTCTCAAGCCAGGCGAAAGCGAGACTCTGACACTGATATGGAACACCATGGATATGGCCTCGTTCGACGAGAAGGCTTCAGCCTGGCAGCTTGACAAGGGTGTGTATGAGTTTATGGCAGCTGCCTCGTCGGCCGAGGTGAAGTGCTCTGTCCCTCAGAAGGTAGCCAAGGCTCGCACCGAGAAGGTACACAACGCTATGGCTCCACAGGCCAAGGTGCCCGTGCATCCTTGGGTAAAGCGATAATTTGCATCAATCCATACCTAATTATATTAATAAATCCAAACAACACATGAAAAAGAACGAAACAAAGACGTCTTGGCGGAAGTTGAATACCGCTGCGTCGCTCTGTTGCCTCTCACTGTGCGTGCCAGCTATTGCATCGGCACAGATCAAGGTCACTGGTACAGTGGTCGATGATCTTGGAGAGCCAGTCATCGGAGCTTCAGTCCTCGAGAAGGGTACTACCAATGGTACTGTTACCGACCTCGATGGTAACTTCGCCTTTACTACTACCAAGAATGGTGCAACGCTGGTGATCTCGTACATCGGTTACGATAGCCAGGAAGTAGCTGCTGCTGCCGGCCTCAACATCAAGCTCGAAGAGGACCGTCGCGCACTCGAAGAGACCGTAGTTGTTGGTTACGGTGTGCAGAAGAAGTCATCACTCACCGGTGCTGTGAGCTCGGTAAAGAGCGAAGACATGCAGGCACGTACCATTACCGATGCCTCACAGGCACTGCAGGGCAAGACTGCTGGTGTGCAGATGTCTGGTTCGGCCGGACCTGGCGGCCAGCCTACCATTCGCATTCGTGGTATCGGTTCTAATGGTTCTTCTGACCCTCTCTACGTTATCGATGGCCGTATTGCCAAGAGCATCCGTGGCATTGATCCTAACGACATCGAGTCGATGGAGATCCTGAAGGATGGTGCATCGGCCGCCATCTATGGTGCCAGTGCAGGTAATGGTGTAATCCTCATCACTACCAAGAAGGGTAAGGGTCAGGGTAAGATCCAATACGATATGCAGCTTACCCGCCAGAGCATCAAGACCGTCCCTGAGTTGATGAACTCTGAGGATTTCATCAGCTACTATGCCAAGGAGAGCAACACCCTGTCGCTCGACGCTATCAATGCCGCTTGGGATGGAAAGACCAATACCAACTGGGTGGATGAGATGTTCGAGAACGGTTTCATGCAGCGTCACAATGTGACCCTCTCTGCTGGTTCAGACAAGGGATCTATCTATGTTTCTGGTTCTTACCTCGACAATGACGGTATCGTTACAGGTAACTCTGATACCTTCCGCCGTCTCACCGGCATGATTAATGCTAACTGGAACATCAAGCCATGGCTCGACATTCAGACCAACAACCAGATCTCGCACATGAAGATCCAGTCGGTAAGCGAGGGTTCAGAGTACGGTTCAACCTTCTTGACCGCACTCCAGCTCGACCCAATGACCAAGGCTACTTATACCTTGTCAGATATGCCAGCCAACATGAAGACTGCTTACGATCAGTGGCAGGCAGGCATCGGCCCACAGCTCTATGGTCCAAGCGAGGGCGTTTACTATGGTATCTCTCCTTTCATCGCTCTTGAGGGTTGCAATCCATTGATCTCGCGAGCTGCAGGCTTTACCAAGACTCGTATGTTCAACATTAATGGTTCTACCGCTCTTAACCTCAAGCCTTACAAGGGCATCGTGGTTACCTCGCGCCTCAGCTACCAATTGAGCAGCAACGAGTCTTACGGTGTGAGCCGCGATTACTATGGTTCTGAGAAATCAAGCCAGAGCTATGTAGGACTCAATGCAAGCGACGGCAATACCGTTTACTATCAGTGGGAGAACTTTGCTAACTGGAACCAAACCTTCAATAAATATCATAATGTAGGCTTGATGGTTGGTTCTTCATTTAGTGAGAACCGTTCTTCTTCAGTCAGCGGCGGCACCCAGGGTTCTGGTAATGACTATGGCATCAAGCAGCCATTTGAGAACTTCTGGTACATCGCTTATGCAACTCCAACTGCAACTAAGAGCATCAGCGGTGGCGAGGCTCGTTACATCCGCAAGCTTGCATATTTCGGCCGTGCATCATACGACTATCAGGGCAAGTATCTCCTTACCTATAACTTCCGCGCTGATGCTGCCGACAGCTCAATTCTCCCAATTGACAATCGTTGGGGCTTCTTCAATGGTGTATCTCTCGGTTACACCATCAGTCAGGAGAAGTGGATGGAGAGCACCCGTGAGTGGCTCGATTTCTTAAAGGTTCGTGCCTCTTGGGGACAGAATGGTTCTATCGCTTCGCTTGGTAACTACATGTATGCTCGCACCATTGCATCTTCGGGCAACTATGCTTCTAACCCATTGGCTCCTGACTTTGGCTACATCGCTACCTATGCGCCATCTTCGGCTGGCAACAAGGCTTTGAAGTGGGAAACCTCTGAGCAGACCAACATCGGTGTAGATGCTCGCTTCCTCAAGAATCGTTTGAATTTCACCGTTGACTACTTCCTCAAGAAGACCAACGACCTCATCGTAACTGGTGCTGCATCTTCATACATCACCGGCTTGGCAGATTCTCCAGTCAATGCAGGTAGCATAGAGAACAAGGGCTTCGAGTTCGAGCTCGGTTGGCAGGATCAGATTGGCAAGGACTTCCGATATGGCGTTCGTGCTAACCTTTCGACCCTTACCAACAAGGTAACAGAGATCCACCCTTCACTCAGCAGCGGTATCGATGGTGCTACCTTCCACGTAAATGGTGCTGTTACCCGCTTCGAGGTAGGTAAGCCAGCCTGGTACTTCTATGGCTACAAGTTCAAGGGCATCAATGCTGAGACTGGTAACCCAGAGTTTGTTGACGTGAATGGTGACGGCCAGATCGGTCCTGAGGACAAGACTGATATCGGTAAGGGTATTGCTTCGGCTAACTATGGTATCACGCTTAACGCCTCTTATAAGGGCATCGACTTCCTGGTGTTCGGTTCTGGTGCTATGGGCAACGACATCTACTGCCTCATCAACCGTGCTGACTACCCAACCAACCGTCTGACCGAGTTTACCAACAACCGTTGGACTGAGAGCAACAAGCAGGGTGACAAGCCACGTGCAGGTGCTACCGACTATGACAAGTACCTGATGTCTGACGCCGTAGTTTATGATGGCTCATATTTCAAGATCAAGCAGATTCAGCTGGGCTATACATTGCCAAAGAGCCTGCTCAAGAAGGTACAGATCGACAACGTACGCGTCTATGGTTCGCTTGAGGACTTCTTCACCTTTACCAGCTATCCTGGCTTCGACCCAGAGACCACTGGCACCGGCAGCTCACTCGGCCTCGACAAGGGTGTTTATCCAAACTCTAAGAAGGTTGTCTTCGGCTTGAGCGTTTCTTTCTAATTCCATAATAATTGAAAACTATGAAAACTAAGTATTATATCTTGGCTGGTCTGGTTGCTACGGGTGTGGCAACCTCTTGTACAGACCTTTTGGAGATTGACCAGCATGGTGTTCAGCCTTACGAGACCTACTATCAGACTGACGAGCAGATCGAAGCTGCCTTGGCCGAGTGCTACCAGCAGGCTCTCAGCATGGGTATCGGTTCATTTACGAATAAGGCACTCCTCGATGGCGACTTCTGGTGCGGTGGTGGCCAGCGTGGTGACAATGGTGGCTACGAGCAGTTGAACGAGTATCGTTACTCTGCTGACCTCGATGCAATCCTTTCCTGGTTCCAAGGTTACTATACCGGTATCAACCGTTGCAATATCGTCCTCGATAATTGTGCAAATAACAGCTCTACGGTTGCAAAACGTGCAAGCGCAGATGCGAAGGTTATCCGTGCATTGATGTACTTCGAGCTTGCCTCTATGTGGGGTACCGTTCCTATGGTCGATCACGTAATTGATGCTTCTGAGGCTCAGATCGGTAACACCGATATGGCTACCCTCTGGAAGTTTATTCAGAATGACCTCAACGACGCCATCGGTTCAGGTATGCTCTATGAGAAGAGTGGTGTGGACTCAGACGATGCTGACAAGTGGCGTGTGAGCAAGCAGTTCGCTCAGGCTCTGCTTGGCAAGGCTTATCTTTGGGCTGGCGACAAGAAGAGTGCTGCTACTCAGTTTGATGCTGTAATCAACAGCGGCAAGTATGCCTTGTACGGAGGTGCTGGTCGTCCTGCTACTGAGGAGTATCAGAATGTAATCCAAAATCGTGCAAAATACAACTGCGAAAGCCTCTTCGAGAGCTCACAGGGTAATGACCCCAACAATTTCGGTTTTGCCATCATCGGCTGTATGCTCCGCTGGCGTTCAGGCAACTTGACTAACACTTTTGCTGTTGTCAACGACTTCAACAACTCTGGTGTTACTGGTTCAGCTATTGACGTGAATTATTGGAGCTATTTCTCAGGCCAGGACTATGGTTTCTATAATCCAAGCGGAAACCTGGTTGCTGCCTTCGATGAACTTGGCGATACCTATCGTAAGGATCAGACCATCAAGCACGTTGACTGGCTGATGCCAAACCTCGGCCTGATGGTTACCGGCAACCTGTATGGCGTGGAGGACTACCTCATGTGGAAGTGGCGTGCCGGTGTCGATACCCAGAACTGGGGCGGCTATGGCCCAATGTCTTATACTAACAACTATCGTTGGATGCGTCTGGCTGAGGTTTACCTGCTCGCAGCAGAGGCTAATCTCGAGTCGGACAATGCCAAGGCCACCGAGTACCTCAACGTGGTACGTCGTCGTGCACAGCTGGCCGACAAGGGCTCTTGCACTCTGCGCGACATCCAGCTCGAGAAACAATGCGAGCTTTGTGGTGAGGGTGTCCGCTATCAGGACATCCAGCGTTGGAACATCGCTAAGGACCTGCTTGCCAAGATGGGCGAGAAGATTCCAACCCGCAGTGCAGAGGGCATTGCTTGGGATACCAAGGCTAACAATGACCCGAGCAAGTATGGCTACAAGACAGGTAAGCACGAGCTCCTCCCATTCCCATTCAAGGAGATTCAGCTGAACCACGAGCTCAAACAGAACCCAGGTTGGGATTAAAAATATAGTATTTTTATGGTTAGCAAAGTTAATATATATTAAATGTTTGGTAATGTAGATTAACTTTGCTAACTTTGCTCCCGAAAGTATAACTTCCTTATAAAAACAGCTATGAAAAAAATCATCAGTGCATCTCTCTTGGCCATGATGGTTGGTGTTGGCTTTGCTCAGCAGAACCTTTTCGGCGGTGCTCAGATCACCTCTCCTGAAGTCAATGCCGACGGTACCCTTACTATCCGCTACAAGAATCCTAAGGCCGTGACCGTGCAGGTCAGCGGCGACTTCCTGCCAGAAACTCTCGTTGACACTCCTCAGGGCAAGTGGGCCGTTCATACTCCTGCCAGTCTCGTCGAGAAAGATGGTGTGTGGGAATATACTACTCCAACACCCGTTGAGGCAAATTACTATACCTATTCGCTCATCGTGGACGGCTTGACCACTGTCGATCCTGCCAATGTGTACATCAATCGCGACGTGGCTACCGTTACCAATCAGGTCATCGTGAGCCGTGAGAAGGGCGATAAGGGCGATATGTTTGCTGTGAACGATGTGCCACACGGCACCGTTCGCACTATGTGGTATCACTCGGCTGAGCTCGGCACCGACCGTCGCATTACCGTCTATACCCCTGCTGGTTATGAGACTTCAGGCAAGAAGTACCCAGTCTTCTACCTCCTGCATGGTGCAGGTGGCGACGAGACAGCCTGGTACACGCAGGGCCGCTCTACCCAGATCCTCGACAATCTCATTGCTGCTGGCAAGGCTGAGCCGATGATCCTGGTCATGACCAATGGCAACGCTTGGGACACTGCAGCCCCTGGCGAGAGCTCACAGGGTTTCGTACAGCCATCCATGGACGGCAACCGTGCTCAGACCAAGGAGGCAGCCTTCGAGCTCCACTTCCCTGAGGTCATCAGCTTCATCGAGAAGAATTTCCGCTGCAAGACCGACAAGAACTCGCGTGCCATCGCCGGCCTCTCAATGGGTGGTTTCCATTCACAGGCCATTTCGCGTTATTATAACCAGAAGTTCGGTTACATTGGCCTCTTCTCAGGTGCTACCGGTGGCGTTCAGACTATGGGCAACCAGCCAGCACAGAGCCCAGTATATACTCAGTTCGATGCCGACATGGCCAAGCAGTTTGCCAAGGGCAAGGCTCCTAAGCTCTATTACATCGCTTGTGGCAAGACCGATTTCGTAATGGGTGGTGTTACCGCTTTGCGTCAGTATATGGACGAGAAGGGTTATCCTTATCACTACAATGAGAGCGAGGGTGGACACATCTGGCGCAACTGGCGTGACTATCTGCTCGACTTTACTCCACGATTGTTTAAATAATCTGTCGAAACCTCGATGTATCGATTATTCGAAACCTCGAATAACAATAATTCTATGAAAAAGACTTTTTCTCTTATAACCCTTGCCCTTGTGGCAAGCACCAGCGCTTTCGCACAGCAGGCTCTTTGGGGCCATGCTTCGGTCGTATCGCCTGAGGTCAATGCCGACAAGACCGTTACCTTCCGCATAGTAGCTCCTAAGGCTGTGACCGTAGAGGTTACCGGCGACTTCCTGCCAACCCAGAAGATGCAGACACCATTCGGAGAGTTCGATGCTCCTGGCGTAGCTGCTCTCGTCGAGAAGGATGGCGTGTGGGAATACACCACACCTGCACCTGTAGCTCCAGAGCTCTACACTTATACCTTCAAGGTCGATGGCCAGACCATGATCGACCCCTCGAACGTGTATATCAACCGCGACGTTGCCAGCCTCACCAGCCTCCTGTTGGTCGATGGCAACGAGCTCACCTCGCATTTCAAGGTGAACGACGTACCCCACGGCACCGTCTCTAAGATCTGGTACCACTCTGATCATGAGGGCATCGATCGTCGTTTGACCGTCTATACCCCTGCAGGCTACGAGACTTCGGGCAAGAAGTACCCTGTCTTCTACCTGCTCCACGGCATCGGTGGCGACGAAGAGGCCTGGTACACCCAGGGCCGTGCCTCTCAGATCCTTGACAACCTCATCGCTGAGGGTAAGGCTGAGCCCATGATCGTAGTCATGACCAATGGCAACATCTCGCAGCATGCTGCTCCTGGCGAGGGCCCTGAAGGCCTAGTTCCTGTCAGCATGAGCCTGCCTAAGACCATGGAGGGCACCTTTGAGACCTGCTTCCCTGAGATTGTCCGCTTCGTCGATAAGACTTACCGCACCAAGGCTCAGAAGAAGTTCCGTGCCATCGGCGGCCTTTCAATGGGTGGTTTCCACTCAGGCAACATCTCGCGTCAGTATCCTGATATGTTCAATTATGTAGGCCTCTTCTCTGCTGCTATTGGCAAGGAGACCCCAGGTTCTGAGATCTACACCAATGTCGATGAGAAGCTCGCTACTCAGTTCTCGGCCAAGAACTGCCCTGCCCTCTACTACATCGCCATCGGCAACTCTGACTTCCTTTATAAGGACAACATAGAGTATAAGGCCAAGCTTGAGGCCAACGGCTATCCATTCGTCTATAAGGAGACCGATGGTGGCCACATCTGGCGCAACTGGCGTATCTATCTCGATGACTTTGTTCCAAGGTTGTTTAAGTGAACCCACCCCAGACCCCTCCCTCCCGTCAAGGGAGGAGAATAATTACCATTTTATATCGAAATTTTTATGAAAAAGATAATGGCTATTGCAGCCTGTGGCCTGATGGCTATGGCTGCTAATGCCCAGCAGGCGCTGTTTGGTGGAGGTGAGCTCAAGTCTCCTGAAATCAATGCTGATCACACAGTGACCTTCCGCATCCAGGCCCCTAAGGCAGTCAAGGTTCAGGTCAGTGGCGACTTCCTGCCAGAGACGCTTATTGATACCCCACAGGGCAAGTGGGCCATCAACGTGCCTGCTGACCTCAAGGAGGGGCCCAATGGCATCTGGGAATACACCACTGCTGCTCCGCTCGAGGCCAACTACTATACCTATAACTTCCTCGTCGATGGCAAGAAAGAGCTTGACCTGATGAATGTCTTCGTCAATCGCGACGTCAAGACCCTCACCAACTACTTCATCGTCACCAACGAGAAAGGCGACCAGGGCGACCTCTTCCAGGTTAATGACGTACCACACGGCACCGTTCGCAAGTGCTGGTACGACTCTCCATCGCTCGGCATGAAGCGCCGCATGACCGTCTATACACCTGCTGGTTATGAGGACTCGGGCAAGAAGTATCCTGTCTTCTACCTGCTTCATGGCAGTGGTGGCGACGAGGAGGCATGGTTCACTCAGGGCCGTGTCACCCAGGTGCTCGACAATCTCATCGCTTCAGGCAAGGCTGAGCCAATGATCCTGGTCATGACCAATGGCAACGCCTATGAGGAGGCTGCTGCCGGTGAGCGTGCCGGTGGTTTTGCACAGCCAGAGATGGTAATGGGTGGTGTCAAGGAGGGTATGAAGGAGGCAGCTTTCGAGCTCTCTTTCCCTGACGTACGCAAGTATGTCGAGTCACACTTCCGTACCCTCAACGACAAGCGTCATCGTGCTATCGCTGGCCTTTCGATGGGTTCGTTCCACTCTGAGCACATCTCTAAGTACTATGCTGGCGAATATGGCTACATAGGCCTATTCTCTGGAGCCAGCGCTGGTGACGGCCGTCGCGGCAAGGACGAGCCAGGCACTTGCCCGGTTTACGCTAACTTCGACCAGCAGATGGCCAACCTCTTCAACAAGAAGAACAAGCCTTTCCTCTACTACATCGCCATCGGTAAGACCGATTTCCTCAAGGAGGGCAACGATGGTATGCTCAAGTACATGGACGAGCACGGTTACCCTTATGAGTATCGTGAGACCGAAGGCGGCCACATCTGGCGCAACTGGCGTACTTATTTCATCGAGTTTTCACAAAAAGTGTTTAAATAATGAAAAAACTGATCATTGCCGCAGCTGCAACCACCTTGTTGGCCAGCTGCACAGAGAAGGAGGTAAAACTCCAGGAGAACAACATCGACGCTATCGTCAAGGCTATGACCCTTGAGGAGAAGGCAGCGCTCGTAGTAGGTGTAGGTATGGACGGCGGAGAGGAGGGCCTCTCAGCCACCATCGGCGCACAGGCTGAGCTCGTGCCTGGTGCTGCTGGCTCTACCCATGCCATCGCCCGCCTCGGCATCCCAGCCACCGTGCTGGCCGACGGACCTGCCGGTCTGCGTATCAACCCAACCCGCGAGGGTGATGACCAGACCTATTACTGCACCCACTTCCCCATCGGTACCCTTCTGGCCAGCACCTGGAATCAGGAGCTTGTCGAGGAGGTAGGCAAGAGCATGGGCGAGGAGGTGCTTGAGTATGGTGCTGACGTGCTGCTGGCACCTGCCCTCAACATCCACCGCAATCCACTCAATGGCCGTAACTTCGAGTACTATTCTGAGGATCCACTCATCTCTGGTAAGACCGCAGCCGCTTACGTTCGTGGCGTACAGGCCAACAACGTAGGTACTTCGGTAAAGCACTTCGCCTTCAATAACCAGGAGACTAACCGTACTGGCAACGATGCCCGCATCTCAACCCGTGCTATGCGTGAGATCTATCTCAAGGGCTTCGAAATCACCGTTAAGGAGTCTGACCCTTGGACTATTATGACCTCATATAACAAGATCAATGGCACCTATACCTCTGAGGAGAAGGATCTCGTCGAGACTGTGCTTCGTGAGGATTGGGGCTACAAAGGCGTAGTCATGACCGACTGGTATGGTGGCAAGGATGCCGTGGCTCAGATGCAGGCAGGCAACGATATGTTGCAGCCAGGCCGTCCAAGCCAGTACCATGAGATCATCGATGGTGTAAACAATGGCGCACTCGATGTTGCCGACCTCGACCGCAATGTAAAGCGCATCCTCGAGTTCGTAGTCCGTACCCCACGCTTCAAGGGCTATCAGTTTAGCAACAAGCCACAGCTTGAGGCTCACGCAGCAGTTACCCGTCAGTGTGCTGCCGAGGGTATGGTACTGCTAGAGAACAAAAACAACACCCTGCCACTTAACGAGAACATTAAGAAGATGGCTCTCTTTGGCATCACCTCATACGATTTCATTGCTGGTGGTACTGGATCGGGCAACGTAAACCGTGCTTACACCGTGAGCCTCGTCGATGGTCTCAACAATGCTGGCATTCAGGTGGACGAGGCTGTCAAGGCTGAGTACGTGGCTTATCAGCAGAAGTGTGCTGAGGAGAAGGCCGCCAAGGAGAAGGCTGCTCGCGAGTCAGGTGATTTCCTCTCTTCATTCCTTCCACAGCCACTCCCTGCCGAGATTCTGCCATCACCTGCAGCTCTCCAGGCTGCTGTCAAGGCTAACGATGCTGCCATCATTACCCTGGGTCGTATCTCGGGTGAGTTCCTCGACCGTACCGTCGATAACTTCAACCTCTCGAAGGAGGAGCAGCAGCTCATCGCACAGGTCAGCAAGGCATTCAAGGCCGCTGGCAAGAAGGTTATCGTAGTGCTCAACATCGGTGGTGTCATTGAGACCCAGTCTTGGAAGAACGTACCAGACGCTGTGCTCCTGGCATGGCAGGCTGGTCAGGAGGGCGGCAACTCTGTAGCTGACGTGCTTACTGGCAAGCAGAACCCTTCGGGCAAGCTCACCATGACCTGGCCAAACTCTTTCGGCGATCACAAGTCATCTGAGAACTTCCCTCGTGCTGAGCAGTTCCAGCTCGACCTCAGCACCTTCATGGGCAAGGAGGCTGAAACACAGGAGCCACGCGAGACCTACGACTGGACTAACTATGAGGAGGGCATCTATGTTGGCTACCGCTGGTTCGACACCCAGAAGCTCGCTGTATCTTATCCATTCGGCTATGGCCTCTCATACACCACTTTCCAGTATGAGAATGCCAAGGTTGAGAACGATGGCCAGCAGCTCACTGTTACCGTCGATGTTAAGAACACTGGCAAGCGTGAAGGCAAGGAGGTCGTAGAGCTCTACGTTACCGCTCCTATGGGCGCTCTCGACAAGCCAGCACAGGAGCTCAAGGCATACGCCAAGACCCGTGTACTTGCAGCTGGCGAGACTCAGACTGTCACCCTTACTGTTCCAGTTGCCGACCTTGCATCATTCTCTGAGGCCGAGTCTGCATGGGTAGTCGATGGTGGCCAGTACAACCTCCATATCGGTGCCTCAAGCCGCGACATCCGCGCTGAGCTCACCACCGAGGTTGCTGCTCAGAGCACCAAGGTTAGCAATGTACTTGCTACCGCGGCCTTCCTGTAAACAGTATAGTCACGTGCTTGTTGCGTGCTTTCTGCCAAAGTCTGTGGTGAACTTTTCGACAGCTCGAAATCGTTCCCTGACATTAAAATGAAAAATCCGTCGTGTCGAAATCCTTGCCAGAGTTTCTGGTGAAAAATTCGAGACGTCGAAATGTTTGTCAGAGTTTCTGGCAAAGAATTCGAGACTTCAAATAGTTTGTTAGAGTTGCTGACAAGGAATTCGAGACGTCGAAAGGTATGTTTGCAACTCTGGTTAGGTTTTCGAGTGCTCGAAACAAGTGTGTTCCTGTTTGCATCCTCTTTAGGTTGAACAAATCAGCAAATAAAATCATGAAAAAACTCTTTATCACTCTTTCTGTAGCATTATTTACTACCATTGCTGCCAATGCTCAATGGCAGCACATTCCTACCCCTAACGACACCCTGCAGTCCGTACGAATCCTCCCCAATGGTGACGCTGTGTTCAGCATTTATGCCCCTAAGGCTCGAACTGTCAGTCTCTCAGGCGATATTGTACCTTGGGATAAGCCTCTCCGTGCTGACGAGGCTTCAAATGGTGTGTGGAGCATTACTGTGCCCCAGCCTGCTGATGGTGTCTATCGCTATCATTTTGTAGTAGATGGTGTGCATGTATATGATCCTAAGTCAGAAGTCACTACTCAGCAGTCTGCAGTGGCAAACCTTAAGGCTGAAAACACGTTCTATGCCTATCGCAAGGACGTACCACATGGAGCTATGGCCGTGCGTACTTATGAGTCAAGGACATTGGGGTGCACCCGTACTATGCGTGTATGGACTCCTGCTGGATATGAGAGATCCTCGGCCAAGCTTCCTGTTCTCTATCTCATCCACGGAGGAGGTGACACTGACACTAGCTGGCCATCGGTTGGTTGTGCTGGGGAGATTCTAGACAATCTCATGGCTGAAGGAAAGATCAAACCTATGATTGTTGTTATGCCTAATGGAACCGTACAGACACCAGACATGATGGGGGAGGTGCCCCTTTTTGCTGAGGATATGGTTACGGACATCATACCCTTTATCGAGCAGAACTATCGCTGCCTCACCGATCGCAAGAACCGTGCTATTGCCGGCCTTTCAATGGGTGGAATGGAGACTCTTGAGGTGGCACTCAACAACATTGACATGTTCAACTATGTCTGGGTGCTCAGTTCAAGTTTTGCTCCTGGTCAGAAGGATGTCTATGACTTCCAGCGAGAGAACCTGAAGAAGCTTTCCAACCAGATCAACAAGACCTGGAAGGTCCTCTGTTTCACTCAGGGCGGTCCTTCTGACATTGCCTATAACAACTGCAAGCAGACCCTCGAGCTTTTCGATGGCGCGAACATCAAATATGAGTATAATGAAGTCCCAGGCGGCCACTCTTGGACAGCTTGGCGACAGAATCTGTATGATCTTGCTCCGCGGTTGTTCAAGTAATCAATAAGCAATCACTTTCCATAAATTGCGGATGCGCTGCTCAGGATCCCAGCGGCCATCGAAGGTCCAGAGGGCGGTGATGGCGTGGAAATCAGGACTGCCGGGGGCCTGATCAAGGTTGTTGGCAAGCCAACCTGAGTGTCCACCCTCGCGAACACAGCCGTAGTAATAGATACGGTGGCCCCAAGGGCAGGGATCAACCTCCTTGCCCTTTGCCAATTCGGGTTGTGCATGGTAGGCGTGGTCGATGTCTGCATCGAGGATACGATTGGAGAGCTGGCAGTTGAGCAGGTAGAACTGCGAGTCGTGATGATAGCGACCTAGAGGCGTGGGCTTAATGGCATCAAACTCGGAGTTGGTAACCACGAATTTGTTATCTTGGCTACCACGTCCATCATGCCACAGGATGGCTCGAGTGTCGCCTAGAAAACGACAGCGGGTGGCATAGCAAGTGCCTCGTGGACAGATGAAATCTACACCAGGGCAGCGTATGAAGAGGTCTGAATGGTAATACATACCCTGTTTGCCCCAGAGTGAGAGGGCATCGTTGCCGTCGGAGATGATGTTGCTGTTGATGATAATGGTGCGTGTGGCCGAACCATAGACGGCGAACTGATGCGTAGTGGTGTTGGTAACCGTAGTGCCGTAGTTATTGATGACGGTAAGGCCGGAGATGAGGCAGTCATCAGCTTCGTCGGTTAGTACAAGGATGCCGCTGTGGACCTTCTTGCCGCGGTATTCAGTGGCCATGCTCAGGTCGCGAGCCTCTGCTCCTACGATGATGCAGCTGTCGCGATTCTCGCCCACAAGCACGATGTTCGGACGGTCAATGATTACTTTTTCGTGATACAGGCCGTTGTGTACAAGTATCTTATAAGGCTCGATGCCATGCTCTGGTGCCTTCTCGATGGCACGTTGAATGCTCTCTCCTCGGTGTACAACGGCGTCGAAATCGGCTTCGTTAACTTTCGGCTGAATACCGAGTGTGATGGTTCCATTTTCATTAGCCCCTTTCGCGTCGAGATGCAGGTAAACCTTGTGCTTAGGATCATATTTGTCAGCCCAAGCTTCATAAAGAGGATAGAGCGAGGCTGCACGGTCATTGTACCAACTGTAACCACTGCGACGCTCGGTGCCAATGTCCTCGAGGCGTCGGCGTGGAATGCCATCACGGTCGCAGACGTATGGAATGCAGTTGTCGAGGTCGTAGTAACGCCCCCAGATGGGGGAGGCATTAGGATCGGAGATGAGACGAGTGTCTCGTTTGCCGTCTTCCGAACGTGTGCGAACCACACGAAGGCCAGAGAGTTTGTATCTGTCGAACCAGGCCATGGCCGCGTGTACGGCTGCCTTGACGCGTTTATCCGGATTAGGAAGCTCCATAAGCAGGCGCACAATCATGGCACTCTCCTGTGTGCTGTAGGAAGGGAGTTCGTAAGCACGTGCTGAGGCTGGCAGAAGCGTCTCACGGTCGTGCTGCTGACACCAGATGGTGAGCTCTCCATCGGTACGGATCTGCGTAGCCAGAATGCACTCTATGCCTTTGTCGAAAGCCGTCTTGAGGGTCTTACGGAGCGAAGGATCGCACAGATCGCCTTGATAGGGTTCCTTGCCTTCGTACATGTCACGGAACATGAGCATGGTGTTGACCATGGCATCGTCATTATAGGTGATGTGCACCTGATAGCCATGCATTTCAGGCCAGAACTGAGGCCAACCTCCATTTTCGTATTGACCGCTGACGAGATAATGAACGCCTTTTCTGAATCCTTCGCGATAGCTCGTTTCGCCTGTGGCCTGATAGAGACGAGCCAGGTAGATCATCTGGGTGGTAGTGGCATTGTTGTCGATGGTGGAGTCGTCTTGACGGGCTTTGTCGGCCAGTGCAGCCTGGCGTTGCTCCTTAGTCATAGGTGCAATCATTTCCTTATCTTTGTTCTTGGGCCAGCCGCCTGTATTGCGCTGCCAGAGCAGTACCTGGTCGCCAATGCGACGTGCTTCGGAGGTTTGGAAGAATTCGGCACTAGTCTCGCGCAGTGACTGAGCATTTGTATTGATGCTGAAAAGAGAGAGAAGAAATGTGAGAACAAGAGAAAAGATTAGTTTCATGTGTATAAGTTGCTTGAAGTGTGTTACTTTAGGTATTCGATCGACCTGTCATATCTGCCGTTTTTGAATATCCAGAATCCATAGTCCTTTGGATTACCTGTCATGTATTTCTGAAACCCTGGGACGAACTTGTTTGTACGGTCGTTATACTTGCTCGTATCAAGGAAAAGACAGGGAGTATGCTTAGCATCAAACTTAGCAAAATTATGAGGTACATCGAAATGGGCCATAACAAGAATCGGTGTGTAATGATGTTCGTCGCAGTATTGTTCGAACATGGCAGGACTGACACAATGGTCAGAAGAGCAGGTGGGGGCATAGTAATTCACCAAGGCGGAGTCGCATGAACAGGCATAATCTTTGATCTGTTCTTCGGTTACTACATAGACATTCGCTACATAATGTGCATTGCCTTCTGCATCGTAATAGCCATAGGTCATGCTGTCGCGTGGCAACGTGGCAATGTCTTTGTCTTGTGCATTGACGATAAGTGGGAGGTATTTCTCCGGCACACGTTTGATGTTGGATGTAAGACCAAGATCAATGATGCAGGACGACAGGCCTACGAGAGCAAGGAATGTGACAGATATGTAAGAAAAGAGTTTGTACATAGTATATTATCCCGGTATAAGCAAAAACAGGAAATGCTATTATACACTGGATAGTGGCAATAGGCATTCCCTGTCTGTATTTTTGGATGAAATAGATGCGGAATTACTGCATTGAACCGCCTACGATATCGAGGAGTTCGGCCGTAATGGCAGCCTGACGACCCTTGTTGTACTGGATGCGGAGCTCGTCAAGGAGTTCGTTGGCATTATCAGTAGCGGTCTGCATGGCTACAGTACGGGCAGCATGTTCGGCAGCCTGGGCATCGAGCATCATAGTGTAGATCTTCATGCACAGCGCATCGGGTATGAGCTGGTTGAGTACAGCCTCAGGCGTTGGCTCGATGATGTAGCCAGCCATAGACTTGCCCTCAGAAGGCTCTGTATTGAGCTGTACGGGCAGAAACACCTCGCGTGTAGGGATTTGGCTGGCAGTGTTTTTAAAGTGCATGTACTGCAGCTCTACGCGGTCGATGCGGCCAGCCATATAATCGTTCATCAAGCGTTCTGCTAGCTCCTTGGCAGTTGCAAAGGTGGGGTTATCGCCTTTCTCGACATAGTCTTTGATGTGGCGGAATCCGCTGAGCTTGCTGAGGCTCTGGTCGAGCTTGCGGCCGATTACGTAGCAGTCGATGGCGTCACTGGTCAATCCCTGCTCGGCATACTCATGGAGCAGAGCGGTGGTATGACGCAACGAATTGCTGTTGTAGCCACCGCAGAGGCTTGAGTTGCTGGCAATGGTCACCACGGCAACACGCTTCACTTTGTCATGTGGCTGACACAGTGGCGTGCTGACCTTGGTGTCACCGCTGAGCAGCGATACCATGATCTTATGCAGTTGGCGATCGTAAGGCAACATGCTCTCGATAGCCATCTGAGCCTTGTGGAGCTTGGCTGAGGCTACGAGTTTCATGGCCGAGGTGATCTTGAGTGTGCCCTCGACAGAACCAATACGACCTTTGATTTCCTTTAATGAAGCCATTGTTCTTTTGGAAAAAGTTAGGAGTTAAAAGTTAAGAGTTAAAAGTTATCTGCTGCTAAGAAATTAGGCTAAGGCTGTCGTGTGAGGGTGGCAACCTTTCTTTGAGTTAGCTCGTATGGAGCTTGCGGAACAACTTTTAACCTTTAACTTTTAACTATATCATGCGAGTTCATTGCACACAGAAGCTGCTAGCTCTGTGATAATGCCAGTGATAGTATCGTCGATCTTACCAGCTGCGAGTGGCTTGATGACATCCTCGGTATGAGCGGCGCGGAGCAGCTGCAGGAACTTGTCCTGGAACTCTGGCACCTGATCGACGGTAATCTTGGCCATGAGTCCCTTGGTACCGCAGTAGAGGATGGCAATCATCTCACCGACAGGCATTGGAGAGTACTGTGGCTGGATGAGGAGCTTGTTGTTCTTACGACCACGGTCGATGGCCATGGCAGTAACGGCATCCATATCGCTTGAGAACTTCGAGAAGGCCTCGAGCTCACGGTACTGAGCCTGGTCGATCTTGAGGGTACCTGCCACCTTCTTCATAGACTTAACCTGTGCAGAACCACCTACACGCGATACCGAAATACCTACGTTGATAGCAGGACGGAAGCCCTGGTTGAAGAGGTCGGTCTCAAGGAAGATCTGACCGTCGGTAATAGAGATTACGTTGGTAGGGATGTAAGCAGAAACGTCACCTGCCTGGGTCTCAATGATTGGGAGAGCGGTGAGCGAACCACCAGCCTTGACGTGGCCCTTGAGGCTCTCTGGCAGGTCGTTCATCTGCTCGGCTACTTCCTGCTGCTCGATAACCTTGGCAGCACGTTCGAGGAGACGTGAGTGCAGATAGAACACATCACCAGGATAAGCCTCACGACCAGAAGGACGACGGAGGATCAACGAAACCTCACGATAGGCAACAGCCTGCTTAGAGAGGTCATCGTAAACGACGAGAGCGTGACGTCCGGTATCACGGATATACTCACCGATGGCAGCACCTGCGAATGGTGCAAAGTACTGAAGGGCAGCCGAATCAGCAGCGGTAGCTGCGACGACTACGGTGTAAGGCATAGCACCCTTCT
>JAZQQU010000039.1:0-5564 GCA_045629225.1 Bacteroidales bacterium
CCCCGAAGGGAAGAAAACGGATTCTCCGGCTGAAAAGGCCGTGCAAAACGGGGAGAGCCCTGCGCCTTTGCCTTCTGCGGAGGCGGAGGAAAGGGTGCGAAACGGGGAAGAGGGGCATTACCTCGGCATTCCCTATGCGGACATCATCAGCAAATGGTGGGCGATGTACAACGACGGCCAGACGCCGGTGAAGTCGAACCGCGACGTGCTGACCTTTGAACTGGCAGTGAACCTGCGCCACATCTGCGGCTTCGACCGCGAGGTGATGGACAGGGTGATTCCCTGCTACGACGGTTTCTCGCACGAGCAGAAGATGAAGTGCATCGACTCGGCACTGGGCGAGCGGCGCACGCAGATGCCGAAGCGCCTGAAGGACGTGATTGACGCGCTGAAACGCGAACTCCTCAATGGCAACGCGAGCGAGGACATCGTGGCGGCACTGGAACAAGCCGACGCGCAGGACCTGCTCTACCACTACGACCGCCTGCCCAAACTGCCGCAGGGCGTGTGCGACTCCATCGACGCTGCGGGACATCCGCTGGCGATGCCTACGCTGATAGCCATCGCTCCGGCCATAGGCGCACTGGCCACGGGGGTGAAACTGGATGTGCACGGCACGGCGAAAGGCCTTAACCTCTGCTCCTTCGTGGTGGGCGAGTTTGCCTCGGGCAAAGGGCAGTTGGACGGCATCATCGCGGCGTGGATGACGGAACTGCAGATGCAGACGGACATCTACACGCAGCAGGAGGAAGAATGGGCGCAGAAGACGCGACGGATGAAGTCGGGCAAGGCGCCGGAACAGCCGAAACTGCCCGTGAGGATGCTGACGCTGAACAACACGGTGGCGAATATCGCTGAGCGTCTGGCCAACACGGAAGGGAAGCACAGCTTCTCTTTTACCCCAGAAGCTGACAACGTGGCACTGAAGTGGAAGCAGTCGGTGAGTGACTTCTCGGTGATGTTGCGACAGGCGTACGACGAGGCTCGCTATGACCGCGAGGCAAAGAGTGCCGATGCTGTTCGCGTCCACATTCAGAAGCTACTTTGGAACGTCACGATGTGCGGTACGCAGGATGCTCTCTATCGCGTGATCACCAACTACACCGACGGCTTGCTGTCGCGTCTGGCTATCGCTCGCACACCAGATAACACGTTCTCGCCGTTGGCTGAAAATCCGGCACAGATGACTGATTTGCAGCAGGAACGCATTCAGCAGGTGGCTCACCTCTTGCCGTTGATGACGGGTACGGTGGTGTTGCCCAAGCTGGAGGAGCGAGGACGTCAGTGGCTCGAAACGATCCGACTGGAGGCGATGAAGAATGATGACCGCGTACTGGCTCGTCAGCGTATGCGTGGGTGCGTGAATGCACAGCGCATTACAGCGGCGCTTTGGCTGCCCAAGGTGGCTGAACTCCTCATCAAGAAGCATGGCATGAACGGTGCAGAACTTCGACTGAAGAAGGAGCCGGAACTGTGGATTGAGATGCTGCGCAAGCAGCAGACGGACGAGATGTTGGAGCTCTTCGACATCGTGGCTGATTACCTGATTGACAACGATCTGTACTACTTCCGTGACCGCATCGAACAGGCTTACGAGAGCAAGAATTACCAGGGTAACGCTAGCGCCATCCGTGCCCGCAAAGGCAAGAATGACAACATCTTCGAGCGTCTGGGCGACGAGTTCACCTTTGAGCAGGCTTTGCAACAGTCGATGGCGGTGAAGGGCACAAGCGCCTCACGCAACTCGGTGCATCAGATGCTGAAAAATTGGCGAAAACAGGGCTTAGTAGTGATTGCGACTGACGGCCGCTATCAGAAGGTAAAGGGCTGAACATTGTCATCTTGTCAATTGTCATGATTGTCATTAAGAATTTTCAATATGAAGATTGAGAATACCCTTGCATGTTTCGTGCTGCTCTGGCAACAGCTGGAGCGCACGAGGCAGCTGCTCACCGCACAGCACAACCGCTTCTGCGTGCGTCGCATTCTGAAGTCGTGGCTCGGCATAGAAGCCACTGATGACCTGATCTGGGAAGTGTGCATGCGTGCCTCCCGTCCCGGTAACGAGGTCTATGGACTTGACCAGCTGCCACCGCCCTCGACGCACCCTCGTGTCCATCGCGAAATCCTACGTTCGCTCCTGATGGTAAAGCTCCACCTCGGCAAGCACAACGTCCGTCTGCACGACCTCGACGAAGCCTATCACCTCGCCTTCCCTAACAGCACACCGCTGAATGTATCGAAGAAAGGCAAGGCCAGCAGCAACGATTCGTAACGTCACGACTCTGTCACCTAAGTACAAATAATGGGGTGCCTCGTTGAATTTCCTTACAGTGTTTGAGTACCTTCGAGTGCTTCTGAGTGGCGACGCTACTCAAGTACTGCCTCCAGATCGTCATAAAAGATGCTTTCTCCGCTTGTGATACGAGGCACGTCAAGACGGAGCAGTTTGGCTTCCTGAGCTTCGAAGGTGATCTTCTGCCAGATAGGGTTGTTGACAATGTTAGAGAATTCACCACGAGCCAGCTGTGTCCAGTGGTTGCCTCCGTCGGTAGAGTTCCATAGGATGTATTCGAGTGGCATTCCTTCGCGATGTGTCTGGTCTGGCAGGAAGTTGAAACGATTGATTGTCTGTGTCTGACCAAGGTCAATGAACATGGATTTGACACCATTGACAGCAAATCCTGAAAAGAAGACATAGTAGTCGGACGATTTCTTCTCGCCAGCATCTGCGATATCTGGAGTGATGGCCGGAGCCAGAAACACACTCATGCGGCTGATAACTGGCTGGGCAAGACTCTCGGTAATGGTCATACGAAGCGCTGTGGCTGTGACCGATGGGAAGCAGATGATACGCTTGCGACCAATGGTCTCAAGTCCGTCGTCCCAATCAGCGAGTTCGTCCTGCAACGGCTGCCATTGGCCATCGACCAGGGCATCGAATGAGAACTTCTTGACGCGCTGGCCTAATGCGATGTCCTCGCAAGCCATGAAACGGTTGAAGGTAGTTGGAGCCTTGAAAGTGAGTGTATAGACAGTGTCGCCTTCGCTCTTCGGCTTTATGCCCTCTGCCAGGTCATGATCGAACACCTCATGAATCATCTTATTGAATGCTACGCCACGAGCACTATCAATAGGAGATATCAAGCCGTTTGGCATGATTGGGAAATTAAGGAGCAGGGTGGAGTTGCGACCAACGGACTTGTAGTAGGTGTCCATGAGCTTGGAGAGCGACTTGACGTGACCATCTTCTGAGGTATGATAGAACCAACCTGGACGGATGGAGGTGTTTGTCTCGCCCGGACACCACACGTCGCCGTCCTCCATACCCCAATGCAGGTCGCCCCACTCAGGATCTTTGGTGCTGCTCATCTTGCTCCAGTTGCGATGGCCGATATTGCCGGCTTCGGTACCTACCCAGCGCAGGTCGCCGCGGCGGTCGGCACCATCGTTCCAGATGATACAGTGAGGTTGCAGTTCACGTATCATGTCGTAGGTCGGTCCCCAATCGTAGTAGGTCAGACGGTCGATCTGGCGTGTCTCATTTGCTCCGCCATACCATCCGTTGCCACCGTTGGCGCCATCGAACCAAACCTCATAGATGTCACCATAGTTGGTCAAGAGCTCTCGCAGCTGGTTGCGGAAGTAGGTGACGTATTCTGGGTTGCCATATTCGGGGTGGTTACGATCCCATGGCGAGAGATAGACGGCGAACTTCAAGCCTTCTTCGCGGCAAGCCTCGGCCAATTCTGCCACCACATCGCCCTTTCCGTCTTTCCAAGGAGCCGACTTGACTGAGTAATCAGTATATTCCGATGGCCACATGCAGAAGCCGCAATGGTGCTTGGCCGTGAAAATAATTCCTTTCATACCCGCTGCCTTACAGGTCTTTACCCATTGACGTGTGTCAAGGTCCGACGGGTTGAAAAGGTTAACATCCTCGTCGCCATATCCCCATTCCTGATCGGTATAGGTGTTGAGCGAATAGTGCAGGAAGGCGTACATCTCCATGTCCTGAAGGGCCAACTGATCGTCGGATGGGAGAGGGCCGAAAGGTTCGACTTGTGTCTTGTTGTTGCAGGCAGAAAGTAGAGTAGCTGCAAGTATAGCGTATGTAAATTTGCGTTTCATAAGGTATCAATTTTACATTATTTATTTTACATTTAATATGAACCCATATTCATATCTCTTATTGCCAGACAAAGTGTATTCCGGCAGCGTGCGGCTTCCCCATGTGTTGATGCCTCCCACACCGTGCACACCGAGGTCGATGTTCATGTGCAGCAATCCGTCACGCTGGATGTCTTGCGGATGGCGATGCCCTTTGTCCAATTCCTCGTCAGCATAGTCGCGCACATTGAAGCACAATGGCTGCAAGCCTTCAATCTGGAGGGTATGATTGCCCTCCGTCTGGGTGCGGATGATGCGGGTGTCGCAACGATAACCATTGTCCTGCGGACGGATGTATTCCGTCTTCATCTCATCGATCGAGAGGGTATAGATGCCGATGTGTTGCGACAGCTTACGGTCAGGGTAGTTCTCGTAAGGGCCACGACCCACGTATGTAATACTATTATTATTGTTGTTGAGAGCCATGCGCATACCGAACTTCGGGATAAGTGGGATGTCATCGGTCTTTGGTACGTATGTGGCATGCACGAGGATCTCTCCATCGTTGTTGATCTCATAACGGAGCGTGTAGTCAGCACCGACAGGAAGCGTCATCTGGAATTCCACGGTCAACTTGTGTTTGCCTTTCTCGATACGAACGTCCTTGAGTTCACGTTTGGCAGCACAATCCATCCAAACGCCCAATCGCTCGCGGAATCCGGCCTTCCATTGGTTGTCGTTCTCTGGCTTCCAGAAGTAGGGCTCCAATGGGTGTTCCAGCATGGCTTCGTCTTCGGCCAGAATCTGTTTCAATGCGCCGTTGAGAGCATCGAATATTACCGATCCGTTGTTTGTCGTGACAATAATCTCTTGTGCCGACTGCTTTACTTTCGGACATTTGCCCGATGCCACAATTCCCGTTGGGTAAGGCGCTGCTTCGACTACGAATTGCTCATGTGCGATGACCGTTCCCTTCTTGCCCCAAGGCTTATCTTCACGCAATACGGCTTGTACGTTGACGATGCTGTCTGTGCCCTCGTAACGATGACCGGTAATGATGTAATCAAAGTCGTCAACGCTTACGAACGGATCCATGCTCCACTTCTTCACCTCTCCATTCTCATAACTGAAATGAATCGGCTGATAGACATACTGCACCTCGTAGAAATGCGGATTCGGCACACGATCAGGACCTACGATACCGTTGATCAAGAAGTTATCATCATTAGGTCGGTCACCGAAGTCACCGCCATACGCCCAGAACTCATCGTCATGCTTCGTAAGCTCTGAGGTGTAAGGACGGCCAAGTAATACGTTTCGGGAGCCATCATTATCAATTATCAATTGTCCATTATCAATTGGCATAGCTATGCCCTGATCCACCCAATCCCAGATGGCCGCTCCACAGATGCTCGAATCAGCATAGATCACATCCCAGTACTGCTTGAAGTGTC
>JAZQQU010000040.1:0-4294 GCA_045629225.1 Bacteroidales bacterium
CCATGAAACAGGGAGTTAGCTTCGCAGGAGTTAACGGGAGTTAGCTTCGCAGGAGTTAACGGACATTACCCCTTTGCCATATTTCGGTCATTTTAGCAGCCGATACTATCGTCCGTTCTCCGAGCTTGCTCGCGTGGAGCACCGCGTAACAACTCCCGATAACTCCTGTTAACTCCCAATAACTCCATGAAATAACTCCCGATAACTCCATGAAGTCTGAATTAGTCGGCAGAGCCTTCTTCTTCAGAATCTTCAAAGTCGAAATCAAGAGTGACTGTATTCAACCCATCGCTTGTGGCGATCAGATCGTTTTGTTGAAGCATCACTACCCTGAGTGATGGCTTAATGTAGTTCTTCTTCATTGTTATTATGGTTTATTCTGGTTTCTTACCTTTGCACCTGAATAATGATTATCCAGATGCAAAGGTAAGAAACTTGATTTGATAATTAATAATTGTTAACCCTTACCACCTTCTTGCCATCGCGGATCACGATGCCACGATAGCCTTCGCCAGCTTCGGTGCCGAAGAGCGTGTAGGTCTTGGCATTCTGGCCAGAGACGAGATCTTCTGTTATGAGCTGCAGGGTTGCTGCCTCTTCGTCATCGACGACGATGCTGACGCGGGCAGGAGTGCTGCCGTTGCTGGTGAGCTCGTTGATGCTTGGGCCCTCGAAGTATGCACGGTAAGGCTTGATATCGACCTTGGTAGAACTATGCTTGATGGCGCCGCCTGAGACGAAGTAGATGTTCTCGGTTTCATCGTCTGTGAAATTGCACTGCTCGAAGGTGCCGGTAAAATTCCAGTCAGCTGCTGATGCAGGAGCAACTGGGCTGGCTGCCCATCCATCATAAGCGTCGCACATGGCAATGTCACCCGTATCGGCAACTTTGAACAAGACAGGAGTGCCAGGAGCTACAGTTTCAGCATAGTTGAAGTTAAGTTTGGTTTCGCTATTGGCAACCGAAGAAGCATCGAAAGTGTAGTAGCGGATAGCGTCATCAGACTTCAGCGCGTATGGCAGGCATACGGTGCCGTACTGGTTGCTGACGTTGCGGGTGTGATATACGCCCTTGTTGCCAGGAACAGGAGCCTCGTCAGTGCCGAGGTTCTGCTGCCAGGTGAGCTTCTTGGTCACATCGTTGGTGTTGCCGTTGAGCATAAGGGTGAACTCTCCAGTGGCGAGCTTAGCTGCCTCGATGTTGGTTACACTGTCCTGCATCAAGCCGTCCGCGTAGTCATCGATGATGTTAGCAGCGTCCACGATGTAACAGTTATGGATGTCAATCTCACCGTCATAGCCAGCCAGATACTCGTGTTCATTATTATTCGATGGTTTGGTGCTGTATGGAGGAGTTACTTGTCCAAGAGCTGGATCATCATAGTGTCTGAGTTGACCTGCACTCCAGCAGTTGCGGATGTGGGCGTTGTGCTTGGTCCAGCCGCACAAGAGTCCGCTGCTGCCAGAGAGAGCAGTGATGATGCCGCCGTTGTAGCAGTTTTCGATAATTACGTGGACGCCAGGGTCATTGGTAGTTTTTGTATTAACGAGGCCCAGGATGCCACCGCCATGCTTAGCAGCATAGACGTCGGCGTAGCTTGCGCAGTTCTCAATGATTACATTACCCCAGCGCCAGCCTTCTATACCGACACGACCTACTATACCTGCTACGCCACCATAACCACCGTTGGCGAATACAGATTCCTTCACAGTGACATTGCGGATGACTGCACCGGCATGGACAGTTCCGAAGAGACCAACACCATTAACATCGCTGGGACTATAAACGGTCTCAAGGCCTGAAATAGTGTGGCCCTGGCCGTCGAAGACACCACGGAACTGCTTACCGCTTTCGCCCTTGCCGATAGGTGTCCACTCTGTGCCTTCTGGCATGACGATGTCATTGTCCAATACTGCTTTTCTGAACTGATCTCCATTGTTGACCTTCGATGCAAAGTCTAACAGCTGGTCGGCAGTGCTGATATGGTCGGGATTCAGACTTTCGATGGTTATCTCGTCGTGCGTTGGATCGAGCAGGGGATATTGATCTGTACTATTAACTGTGAAGCGCCAAGGAGACACGTTTGCACGACGGTTCTCAAAACCGTTGTTCAGCCAGTAGCCAACGAGACATTTATTAAAAAAGCCAAAATTCGGAATCGCGTATTCCCAGTCACTAGCTTCTGGATCTTGGAGGCGAGGGCGATAGTTGTTGCCCGAAGCAGGATCCACACCCTCTTTAATGTACCAGCTACCTATGATCTGCAATGGTTGAGAAGAGAAGCAATTGGTCACCTTGCACTTATGGCTGCCGTTGGGATCAGCCTGTCCGAGGATACTTCCTGAGCATACCTTTTCATCGTAAATTATCTCACCCGTGTTCAGACAGTTGTTGATGTTAACGCCTATGCCCAGGCCTACGATACCTCCACAATTGTCATCGCGGCAACTCAGCGTAGCATTGTTAGTGCATTGCTCGAAGAAACCACCTGTAGCCTTGCCGCAAATACCACCGACCTCATCATCTCCGTTGAAAATGTAGATTGCAATTACTGTAGCAACAATTGCGACGACGACGACTGCTCCGATAGCACATGCCGTACCATAGCTGGCGCACGCACCAGCTTCTGCAGCTTGCGCATTGGCAGTTGCTATTTCATAAGTTTTGATCCAAATTTCTCCTTCGGGCACAGCAGGGGTGAATTCAGCTATAGCTTCAAATTTTTCGAATTCACCGACAGCTGTTCGGATAACACAACGGCCAAATACACGTACCATTTGCCCCCATGCTCGAGTCTGGGATTGAGTAGGAAGATCCAAAATGTCCTCCACTTTGAGGTCACCTCCTACATTTAGCATACAAGCAAATAGCTTGGTATCTTCATCCAGCCCTGCATCAACGGTCGTAGTGCTCTTATTTTCGTTGATTTTTTCTAACATCTTCTTGTGTATGGCTCTGAAACTCTCATCAGGATCCGAATCATCTTCGTCTATCTGGATCACAGCACCGCTGTTCTGACAACTGATGAAACTTGAACCTTCGCTTTCACCAGCATAGCCACCCACGAAATTCTGGTCAGCGCCTACCAATGCCAGATTGGCCATAAAGTAGAAGTAGTCATTCTTTGAGTAGCCGGCAATGCCGCCACTCCAACCACCATTCGTCGCATTGTTACCATCTGCAAATACAGCTGTGCCTAAACCTGAGCCGCCATAGGTGTACACATTGTTTTCGGAATAGCCTACGAAACCGCCAGCTCGAACGCCATCGACAGAAACGTCACAAGTATTGACAAACACAACATGGAATTTACTATCTGTGGCCCGGCCAACCAAGGCACCTGCATTATTCTCATCGGTCCACACAGAGCAGCTATCCAGGGTAACATATTCGAAAGCGGTGTGGTTGGCAGTACTGGCTATCACGCCCATATTATCACGGTCATCACTTTCGACACGAATATTTTTGAAAGCAACATTCTTGATAGTAGCTCCATTCAGATGTGTGAACAGATAGCTACACTTCTTTCGTGTATTCACTTCTGAAGGATTAGAGCCAAAGAACACATGCAATAATTCTACATCCTTGCCCTTATTATTTTTAACCGTATATATACCGTCAATCTCGCCGGCGAAGGTTGTGCAGAGCGTACCGTCCATGCCGTTGAGATAAATATCATCGACGAGCTTGATCTTGGAAGTAGATTTGCCGCCACTGTCTTTAGTAGCATTGACAGCCTCTTTCAGCTCTTGGAGGTTCGAGACCAGGTAGTAGCCTTGCTCATCCTGGTCAAGAGCCCAGCCTGCTGTCGCACAGAGCAGCAGCATGAGTGTAAATAGAATCTTTTTCATCTTGAATTGTTAGTTTATGTTATGTTGTTTTGTTATCTTGCTACAGACGCAGCAAAGCCTTTCAGAGATGCCCGTAGGCACCTCTGAAAGGCTCTGTAATCGATGAAAAACCTGTGGGTTATAGGCCCTGCAATACCCCCCCCTAAAATGCGGTAATTCAGCGCGTTACACGCATTCACACACAGCACTCCGCAGCCTTGCGCGAAGGCTGGACGGAAGAGGGATGTGGCGGGTAGTTTCATTGCGATTATGGGGTTATGCTGCCTGACTATTCTCGTAAAGGAATTCAGGAGCGAGGTCGAGCTTGCCGTTCTGCCAAGAAACTGTCCATCCATCAAGTACGAAGTCCTTGAAGACAGCAATTACCTGAAGAGGGTGGAACAAAGGGTTATTGACAACAATATCCTTGCCGTCGAATATCTTCACTTCGCCGTTATTGAAT
>JAZQQU010000041.1:0-21505 GCA_045629225.1 Bacteroidales bacterium
CTCCACGTAGGTTACGTAACCAACGGTGTTCACCACCCATCATGGGCAGCATCAGAGTGGAAAGCATTCTACACCAAGCTCTTCGGCGAGGGTTACTATGCTAACCAGACCAGCTTCGACATGTGGAAGAAGATCTACGAGGCCGATGATGAGGAGATTTGGAACATCCGCAAGGGTCTTAAGGCCAAGCTCTTCGCCTTCATCAAGGAGGAGGTAGCCAACAACCTGCGCAAGAAGCAGGAGAACCCTGCCAAGATCCTTCAGGCTGTCAACGCCCTCAACCCAGAGGCTTTGACCATCGGTTTCGCACGTCGCTTCGCTACCTACAAGCGTGCTCACCTGCTCTTCACCGATCTGGAGCGCCTGAAGAAGATCGTCAACAACCCAGAGCGTCCTGTACAGTTCATCTTCGCCGGTAAGGCTCACCCTGCAGATGGCGGTGGCCAGGGTCTGATCCGTCGTATCGTTGAGATCTCACGCATGCCTGAGTTCATCGGCAAGGTTATCTTCGTCGAGAACTACGATATGGATGTTGCCAAGCGTCTCGTTTCTGGCGTTGATATCTGGATGAACACCCCAACCCGTCCACTCGAGGCATCTGGTACTTCTGGCGAGAAGGCAATCCAGAACGGTGTACTCAACCTCTCAGTCCTCGACGGCTGGTGGTACGAGGGCTATAAGGAGGGCGCAGGCTGGGCACTGACCGACAAGCGCACCTTCCAGAACCAGGCACTGCAGGATCAGCTCGACGCTGAGACCATCTACACCATGCTTGAGACGGAGATCGTGCCCATGTACTTCACCAAGAACCGCAAGGGCTATTCCGTGGAGTGGGTCAAGGCCATCAAGGACTGTCTGGCCAAGATTACACCAGACTTCACCATGAAGCGTCAGCTCGATGACTACTACGATCGTTTCTACACCAAGGAAGGCATCCGTGGCCGCAAGCTCGCAGCCAATGGCTACAAACTTGCCAAGGAGATAGCAGCCTGGAAGGAGCACGTAGCCGCCAATTGGGATACCGTTGAGGTCCGTGAGGTAAGCCTGCCACAGGAGCAGATCAACGCTGGCCTCGGCATCGGCGAGGAGTACATTGCCACTGTCACCGTCGATGGCAAAGCCATAGCCGCCGACCTTGGCATCGACCTCGTAATCGCCAAGGCAGGTGACGGCATCAATCACATCTACCGCACCATGGAGATGGAGGTTGTGAAGCGTGAGGGCACCGTCGTGACCTTCGCCATCCGCTACCCAGTGAAGTATGCAGGTGCATACAAGTTCGGTTTCCGAATGTTCCCAAAGAACGATCTCCTGCCACACCGCATGGACTTCGCATACACCAAGTGGTTCTAACCCCACGGTCTAAAACCTTTTGTACACGTAGTTCTACCAACACATATAGACAAGGGCGTGCGCGAAAGTCAAATACAAGTTATTAAAATCCACCCTCGCTACAATACACCGTAACGAGGGTGGATAACATTTCAGTACCTATGGTTTATTATTTGCCGAGGCTTTTGTCCCAGCCACTTGGTTTTCTGAACTAGATGGTTTGATTCAATAATTCCGATTATACATTATCTATTATGCTCAAGAATATGACAGGTGTGATGGTATGGCTTTTCACCCTGGTTCCTACTGCTCTACAGGCAGCCAGCCGATGCGACCTGATGCCTTATATAACTCTTTCGCCTTGCGCGGTACCACACAATGAGCAGTCACTCATGGTGAGGGTCTATAACTCAGGCGACGCCGACTCAGGCCCTTACACCGTTGGAATCAAGGTCGATGGCCAACTGGTAGGTGAGACACACATCGATGAGGGTGTACCCCACTGGGAAGAACTGGACGTCACCATCCCCGGCACCGTCGTACTGGAGTATGACCACTCCTATCAGATCGAGGCATACGTCCATACAGACACACCCGATGCTAATACTGGCAACGACACGCGTCGCGAGACCTTCAAGATGCCTTCGGCACCCACACCCAACTATCCCTACAACTGGAGCGAAAACACCTGTCTTCAGGACTTCGAATACGACAACGGCTGGTGGTCAATGGGCTGGGGCTTTGATGACCAGACGCATGCCTTCTACATCAGCGAACGCGCATCGAACTGGATGGGGTCACTCAGTACCCGTGTACCCATCACCTTCACCCCTGGCGAGACGGTGACCTGCTCGTTCGAATACGGCACTAGTGGTGGCGACGTCCGCCTCGTCCTGAACGAGAAGTATCCCTTCGGTTCACTGCCCATAGCCGAGACGGTGCTCGAGGCCTCGCCCAATGACTTCACACGCGGATCTATTTCGTTTGTGGCTCCTGGTCCCATGTATATTGACTTCATCCCCGAACTGATGGCAGACTTCTTCGCCTACGGATCGTTCTACATCCGCAACATCTGCTTCAATCCAGCTGTACCCGACCTTGCCACCCAAGCCATCCTCTCACCACAGTTCAGTGCCGTGGCTTGCAGTGAGAGCGAGATTCCCGTTACCGTGCGCTACAACAACCCGAGCCCCTACGATCTTGAGCATCCGATTCTGGGCTATGCCTTCGGCAATCAGGTTATCACCGAGACCTATGAAGGCATCATCGCAGCTGGCACCTCCATTGACTACACCTTCCAGACACCAATCGTCATTGCCAATCCCGCCTCCGACCTTGAACTCTCTGCCTGGTGCGAGGCCGAGGGAGATCAAGATGAAAGCAACGATGACATGATCCTCCACTTCGATGCCTACGAGCCACTGTACTTCCCCTACATCCCAAACTTTGACGATGCAGGCCTTTCACACTGGACTACCCTTGATGCCGATGGAGACCACCGCTCATGGGACTTCACGCAGTTCGACACCTACCACGGTCCCGTGCTACAAAAGGACTATGGCAAGTTCGAAGACTACCTCATAGCCCCAGCACTCGTGATGCCAGCAGGTCGATCCCGCCTCACCTTCGGCTATTGGAACCTCTTTGCTGCAGCACGTCTGCGTGTACTTATGGGGCAATCGCCTTCACTGGCAGCTATGACCGAAGTACTGTGCGATTATCAGGAGGTTGACGGACTAGCTGGCTACGCGCTCATCGACATCGATGAGCCAGGCATCTATTACTTTGCCTTTGAGGGTACCGGGTCAGCCGACCAGATGCTCCTCACCGACATTCAGTTCGATCAGGGCGATGGCGTCTGTGCCAACAACATTGACTTCGACGTCACCAGCGGCTATGGTCTGCAATCTTCAGCCATCACCATCCAAGTAGCTAACCATGGAGTCAACGAACAAGAGCAGATAGACGTCTATTATGTCGTCGATGGCCATCAGCGCGTCGAAGAGGTTATTGAGCAGACACTCCAACCAGGCGAAATGCTCGACTTCACGTTTGCAACCCAGGCCGACGTCTCTGCCTATGGCGTACACTCCGTGCAGGGAGGCATCCGTCCCGCCCTCGGTGATGATGAGCAGTTCACCACCGTGCAAGGCCCGAACATCACCAACTGGCGCCCGTTACAGCTTCCCTACTACTACGAATTCAACGAAGATGAACGCAATGCCAGCTGGACGCTGCAGCACGATCCAGACTCCTATTTCGACGGCTGGGAGGTCGAGACAGGCAACTTCTTTGCCAACAGTCACCACACCGATATCAGCGCTAGTTACTCGGGCGATGAGCCCAAGGCTGATTTCTGGGCCTTCAGTGAGGGCATCGAAATACCTGCCGGTGAATACGAGATAGCCTTCTACTACCGTGGGCGCTCCTACTTCGGTGGCCGTGATTATATGCAGGACTTCGATGTAGCCATGGGACAAGGCTGCACGTCCGATAATATGAACGTAGAGGTTACCTCCCTGCGCAACGTCGACTCACACGGTTGCTATTTCGATCGATTCGTAGGCCGAGTCATCATCCCAGAGTCAGGCATCTGGCACATCGGTTTCCATGACGTCAGCCCGTCCAACTACGGACAAATACGCATTGACGATGTATCTATCCACGCTATCCAGCCCGGGTTGCCATTGCCATACACCAGCCAGTTCGATGCTAATACCGAGGCTCAATGGACCTTCCATGGCAACGACACCTACTATGCCACCTGCTGGACATACACCACCGACGGCTACCTGCGTGCCGTGCACGACGGCTACGAAAGCCTCTACTTCGAGAATCTGGCCACATCGCCCAAGCTCGCCGTTGAGCCAAGCCGTCAGGTCAACGTCCACATAGACTACAGCATCAGTCTGCTCGAAGGCAAGGCTCCAAACCTGGCGCTCCAGGTCTATCTGGGCAAATACGATAGCAGGAACCAGATGCAGGTCATAGCTACCCTGCCCATACAGGGACATGAGGCAGACTTCAGTTTCGAGGTCAACGATAATGATGGATGCTATCTGGGTCTGCGTACAAACACTGACATCAGTACCGAAGATGCCTGCTACGACGGTCCCTTCTACACTCTCACGGTCCATTCGGTCAGTGTCCGCTATGATAGCGACGATGCCCTGCAGTTACTGCCTGCCGATGCCGCCTCGTCGCCATGCTACGATGTCATGGGTCAGCGTACAACAGCAGGCAGTCGTGGCCTGATCATCAGGGATGGCAAGGTGCGTCTGCAGTACTGATTACCTGCAGCAATAGGTCATCTGCCTCTGAATTATTGAGGCGGACATGCCTATTGCTGTTGTTTTTTCAAAGAGTTTCGTGATTACTATCTGCTAAAGGGAACATCACACCACACTGGTAGTCTGGGTCTTGGATATCTGTACCTGCATACCACTCCATCATGCAACTATTTCGAGCAATCTTAAACTCTGGGTGCTGACGGAGCCATACCTCATGAAAATAGGCATACTGATCCTGAAAAGCAGCCATTCCTCCTTCGAAATGAATCTTCAACCAGCGGCCACTGGGCAAAGGATAGAGGTTCATGCCTTCTGGCACTTTGCCACCCTTGTAGATACCTCCGATGACGTAAGTGAAGGTCTTAGTGCTGCAAGCTGCGAAGTTCACATCGGCACATGTCATACAGTCGTGATTGGGAAGTTGGCAAGTGCACAGCGCGTGTTCGCCCACGTTATTATCGATAGCTGCCTGCTGGAATTCATTAGGAGTCTTGCCTTCCAGATAGACAGGTTTGACAATCTTCTCAACGTATTCATTCCAGAACTTCGGACACTCTTCTTGCCCCTTCTTGAATGCAATCTCTCGGCTCATGCCGATAATCTGCTTGTCTAGTAAAGTAATAATTTCGTGTTTCATAATTAATAAATGATTAATCATAGTTGTATCTGTCTTTGACATTACTCAGGATAATGTCATTCAATAGGAATCTGGATGATAGACACCCACTTCTCTGGATCTTCCTGATTCCATGCACCATCGATGTAGCAAGTGCGAGACTGTCCACAGCTCTTCAGGCCTTGCTTCTCCAGGTAACGAAATGCCATCGAGTAGGACTCATAGAACCGTTCGTATGGTCCTACGTGCTTCATACAAAGCGCCTTGGGTATGGCTGGGAGCTTCTTGAACTTGATGAGGGCGGAATCTGTACCCATCTCTTCCACTTGCTCGCAATACTCAATATCGACGTCAGTCGGCTTATACTCCTTGTTATGTTCGATGGTGAAGCAATAGCCAGGAGGCGGACACTTGCAACCAAGACGCTGCATCTCTGGTCCTATCTTCTCGCAGCAAAGCGCTCCAAGTGCCGCATAATTAGAGATGACTTCACGATGACTTGCCACGATGATTTCTGGCAATGACTGAATACTGAGTTTTTTTGTATTTAACACGATTTTAACTAATTATTGCTCCATCAGCTCATGAATCTGTCCCAGATGAAGGTTCAAATGACTGGTATATCCAACAATCATATCATGAAGCGTAACACGATTACCTTCATAATCGAGCCAATAATTATTGAACTTTGTCTCATCGACGGATCGTATAATCTGGCAGATATGAAGGTTGTAGTACTTCCAGAGCGATAAGAGTATGTCCCAATCCTCATGCTGATAATCCTGCAGTTTGAGCCAGAGATCGTTGTCTTGTGTATAGTCAGGAAAGACGAGCATTCCCATTTCTGTATTCGGCATAGAATGACCACAACGAGGAGCATACTGAAGTCGTACCATTCGTTGATGATTGTTGCAGGCAGAGTCAATCAGATGTCCAATGAGCATCTTGATGCTGCGATGCTGCTGATTAAACCGAGTTGTGATAACTTCCTCCGAGAGAGAACGGAGGATTAGGTCTTCGCGACCAATGACTTCTAAAATGTCATTGATAGTATTGTGGGAACTATACATTATTATTGATGTGTTGAAACTGTTCTATACAATCTTCTTCATCAGGAAGCAACTTTTCCCATTTAAAAGAAGTGTAATAGTACGAGGCATGTAATTCGTCTATCTGTTTGATAATTATGAACGGAATATTTCCAACCTCAGCACCCTCATCGGTCGGTTCTCTCCCGAATGCCGGTCTTCATCAATGGCTATTTCTCCAGTTGGTACGAAGCCACATTTCTCCATCACGCGACCAGAGGCAGGATTGTTGATGTAATGGCTGCTGATGAGCGAGGTGTAATTGGTTTTTTGGCGAATGTAATCGAGCATCAACCGAAGGGCTTCGGTGCAGATTCCTTGATTCCAGTAAGGTCTGCCTACCCAATAACCGACCAAGGGCTCACCTGAACGAGCAGGGAGATTCAACGGACAGTCAAGCATATAACCCATTGCTCCAATGGCTTCGCCTGTCTCTGTGAGGACGATAGCCCATGTGGTATCGTTGTGAAAGACAGTTTGGATGATCTCTCGGCTTTCCTCCACAGATTGATGAGGTTGCCAGCCAGCACGAGCGCCTACTTCCGGATCACTAGCATACTTAAATAATGCCTCGGCATCTGTATCTTGCCAAGGACGAAGAAGGATTCTATTGTTTGACAACATATCGATTATTCTTTAACAAACGAACTTATCTCTATCAGATTGCCTTCCGGATCAGCAACGTAACAGGTACGTTGGCCCCATGGCTCGGTGACAGGTGCAAGGACGGGCTTGGCGCCTAAACCGATGGCTCGCACGTACTCCCTGTCCACATCTGCAAAGGTTGTCACATCGAAGGAGAGTTCCATCGTGCCATTGAGGCCTTGGGGATAGGATAATCGGTGAGATATCATCTGTTCAAAATCAAAGCGAGGGAAGAGGATGATACGCATGCCATCAAGGTTCATCTCTACATTAGGCTGAATACCATCCCAATCGGTGGTGAACCCGAAAACGTCTCGATAGAAAGCCACGACCTTGGCATTGTCAGTGGTGAAAAGACCTATGGTATTGAACTTAAAACAGTGAACTGGCATTTCAAATTATTTCTTTTTGAAGTGATACCTTTCTCATTGGCGATTGGCTTGTGAAAGATTGGCATTTTCGTCTTTCCACCGTTTCAACATTGGGAAGTACTTGAGCAGCTCTTGCTTGTATTCACATGCATTGAGGTTCTTACCTGTGTTACTGTTATATTCTTCGACGAACATAGAGCAATGCTCTGCCATCTCCTCCATGGTGCAGTTGTCTGTGAAGGCACCATCTTTATAGCAGTAGATGCAGTAATCTTCATTCTTGCTACCATCGGCTTTTGTGCCGAGAATCTCATTAGTCAGAGGCATTCCGCAACTCTGACAGAACTTTACTTTGTTCATATTGATAAATAATGTTTAGTGTATAGATTTTTGGGTGCAAAGATAAGCATATTTATTTCAAGTTCCAAATTTCTGGGACTAATCGATGAAATCTGGGACGAATGAAAGGAAAAATTCACTCTTGTGCCGATACAGTATTTATTATTTATGCTATGTTGTCAAAAAAGGCTCTATACCTTCACAGGCGTAGAGTCCACACCGCTGGCACAGATGCCCGCTATGAGGATCCATCGATAATTACTGAATACCAAGAGTCCGAATGGTTGAAATATGATGATAAATATGCAGCCTATAAGGCCGATGAATAGTTGATCCTTAAACATTTCCTGACTTCGTCAATGCGTCACCCTGAGTCACCCATTCTTTTAACTTAATTTATTGATTTTCAATATTCGCTATAGAATGGCAAGCGAAAGTGACGAAGTCAGGAAAAAATCCTGCCGCTTATGATTTGCCATCAAAAGCGACAGGATAATCTATGGGAGAATGATTAATCTCCAGTTATTACCTGGTAGGAAGGGTGAGTACCTTCTTGCCATTGCGGATCATGATGCCCTGAGCATTGGCATCATTACTGATCTGACGTCCCATCATGTCGAACTGTACGGCTGCTGACTCGTCGGCTGTGATCTCCTCAATGCCGGCAGTGGTATCGAGCTTCAGGTTATAGCCACCGTAGCCCGAATTGCGGTGAATCTTGATATAGTAGGTGCCAGCCGTCAAATCAGAGATTTTGAGCTCATCGGTCCAATAGGTATAACCTAACTCTTTGAGTTCACCATCCTTGATCGCATGAATAGACTTGTAGTAGATACTGAGACTTTCCTCTTTTGAGATGTTGACTGTGATAGATCCTGCTGCTGTCAGGCTCACCTTAAACCAGTCATCTTCGTCCGTGTCGTTCCAGTAAGAATAGCCAAGTCGGCCTGTGTAGTTCTGACCGAAGCTGATTGTCTGAGCTGTGGTGTAATCATTGTCTGGCTCTGCATCATTGGCATAAGCATTCTCTGCAAAAGCTGTAGATAGAGAATAGCCACCATAACTACCACCACTATTATGATGTACTTTGATATAGTAAGTACCAGCAGCAAGGTCACTGACTACAAGCAGATCCGTCCAATAGGTATAGTTGCGTTCTTTGTATTCACCATCAGCATTAAGCACGTACAATGACTTGTAATAGATGCTAAGGCTCTCTTCTTTTTGAATATCGATAGTCAGTTTACCTTCAGTTGGTATATCGATCTTATACCAGTCATCCTCATCTTTATCATTCCAATAGCTATAACCGAGGCGACCTGTGACGGTTCCGTTGAGGGCAATGGATTGTGCCTGATTAGCATCGTCATTTGGCTCTGCATCGTTGGCATAAGTATTCTCTGCAAAAGCTGTAGATAATGAATAGCCACCATAACTACTACCATCACTATACCAGTGAACTCTGATATAGTAAGTGCCTGCAGCAAGGTCACTGACCACAAGTGGATCACCCCAATAGGTAGAGCTACGCTCCTTGTATTCACCATCAGCATCAAGTACATACAATGACTTGTAATAGATGCTTAGGCTCTCTTCTTTTTCTATATTGATAGTCAGCTTGCCCTCAGCCGGTATGTTGACCTTATACCAGTCATCCTCATCCGTATCTTCCCAGTAGCTATAACCGAGGCGACCGGTGACGGTGCTTCCGAGTGTAATCAGCTTGGCATGAGAGGCATCATCATTAGGCTCAGCATCGTTGGCATAAGCATTCTCAGCAAAAGCTGTAGATAATGAATAGCCACCATAGCTACTACCATCACTATACCAGTGAACTCTGATATAGTAAGTGCCTGCAGCCAGATTATTGAGCACAAGGTCGTCATTCCAATAGGTGAAACCTCGCTCCTGTGGATTGCCCTCACTGTCAATTGCGTACAATGTCTTGTAATATACGCTAAGGCTCTCTTGTGTTTGGATCTTGATAGTCAGCTTACCCTCAGCAGGTACTTCAATCTTATACCAGTCATCCACGTCCGGGTCTTCCCAGTAGCTATAGCCGAGGCGGCCGGTAACAGTCCCGTTGAGAGCAATAGACTGTGCCTGAGTCGGGTCATCGTTCACTTCCACATCATTGCGATAAGCACATGGGGTGAATTTTGTGCTCAAGGTGTAACTGCCAAGTCCAGCGTATTGATGAACCTTGATATAATAAGGACCTGCAGCCAGATTATTGACCACAAGGTCGTCTCCCCAATAGGTGTAGCTTCGCTCTTGTGGCTTGCCTTCATTGTCAATCACATATAGTGACTTATAATAAACGCTCAGTCCATCCCCAATACTGATGCTGATTTTCAGCGATCCTTCCTCTGGAATCACGACCTTGAACCAGTCATCTTCGTCGTCACCACCCAGCTGGCCTGTGATCTTACCATTGGGAGCGATATAGTTGGCGCACATGTAATCATCGTTTGGCTCGCTCTCATTACCTTCCACACCCATGGTGCCAGGTGTGCCGTTGTCATATACCTGATAGATATACGAACTGTTAGGAGCTCCTGTAGGAGCACTGCTCAGTGTCTTGACGGTACGTGAAGGATCGACGAAGACGCGAGAGTAGTCGGTCAGCGGGTTCTGCGGGTAGGTGCCTCCCAGCAGGATGACCTCGCCGCCCGAGTAGTCCCAACCGCCTCCGTTGAAACCCTGTACATAGGTGTTGTTGCCACTGATGTAGACCGTGCCGAAACGGTCGCCGGCATGGTGATTGTTGACCGAATGATAGGTGCCGCTCTTAATGTAGCAGGTATGGCCATCGACCCACACCTCGCCATCGACCTTCAGGTCCTCGAGCACAGTGGTGCCACAGTAGGCGGTACCGGCTCCCGACTCGCCATCGATCTCATTGCCGATGTGGCCGTTCTTGACGGTGATAGTGCCTGTTTGGTTGCGGAGGTGGAGCACGTCGATGGTGTGACCGTCGAGGTCGAGCGTGATGCACTTGTGGAGCTCGATGTAATACACGTCCTCGGACAGCTTGACTGTGGAGCCTGGGACGGCAGCTTCGATGTCGGCAAAGACATCAGCTCTGGCTATGCCCGTAGAGGCCAGCGCTAAGGCTGCAAGGGAGAACAGGGTGGTTTTCGTGTTCATAGGCGTTGTTGTGAATATTTAGATTGGGGGATATTTGTGTCTATTGAAGGATGAGCCGCGCCCCATCGACACGGAAGTGAACCTCGATGCCAGCGAACTCAAGACCATAGACGCGTTCGGGATCCTGCTGGTAATGGGGACGGGGGTCCTGGCTGAGCACCTGGCAGAGGGCAACGAAACGCTCCGCTCCTAATATATTAAATAATGTGGTGCGAACGTCTTCGGGGACGATGACCTCCAGAGGTTCTTGCTGTCGAGTCTGGTCGGTATATCCCCCTGTGGCCTCGGGATGGCTGTCGGTGAAAGGGAGGTAGGGCTTGATGTCAAGGATGGGTGTTCCATTCATGAGATCGGCACCCCTGACATAGATGATGGGGCCATGGGGCGTACTGAGGTCGATGCGGCTGATCTGGACTGAAGAGAGCCCGATGGGGTTGGGACGGAAAGGTGAACGAGTGGCAAAGACACCCATGCGCACGTTTCCTCCCAGACGGGGTGGACGGACGGTAGGAGACCAGAGAATTGGGTTGTTTTGTTGTTTTGTTGTTTTGTTCTTTTGTTCTTTTGTTGTTTTGTTAATGTGTTGTTTTGTTGTTTCAGGCTTCGTAGATTCCGAGAACTCCCAAATCAGCCACAGATGCGAAAAGCCTTCCAACCCGCGTAGTGCATCGACCGAACGGAACGGGGGCTCGAACACAATACGAGCCTCCAGTTCTGGTATGAGTCCGGACTGACGCGGCACGCCAAACTTTGTTGCAAAGTCGGTTTCGATGTGGGCTATGGTGTGGCAATACATGGGGGAAAGGGGGATTGTTGTTTTGCTCTCTTTGTTCTTTTGTTGTTTTGTTCGTTCGTTGTTAAATAGTACTGTTAAGGGCTGGAAACCTACTTCCTGAGCGGCAAAGATAAGAATTTTTTTCGGAAACTTGCAATTATTGAAAGAAATTTTGTATATTTGCACCGCAAAAGGGTACAAAACTACGCTTTTTGACATAAAACAACAGTTAACAAAAGAACAAAAATAACAAAACAACACATTAACAACAAAATAACAAGCTCATGGTTCAGACCCTCGATGATACAGACCTCCGCATCCTCCGCCTTGTGCAGCAGGACTGCCGCATCACCAACAAGGACCTCGCCGCCCAGATTCACCTCTCCACCACTCCCACGTTCGAACGCCTCAAGCGGCTGGAACGCATGGGGTTCATTACACGCTATGTGGCTGTGCTCGATGCCATGAAACTCGACCGAGGCTTTCAGGTAATGTGCAATATCTCGATGAAACAGATCAACAGCCGCGTGGCAGAAGACTTCAAGAATGAAGTTCTGGCATGGAACGAAGTAGCCGAATGCTACAACGTGAGTGGCGACTGCGACTACATGATGAAAGTCTTTGTGCCCAGCATGGCTGCCTACCAGAAGTTCATCATCGACAAGGTCGGCTCACTCGACTACATTGCCCGCATCCAGTCGGTCTTCATCATGGATACGCTCAAGCTCACCTACGGCGTGCCCATCTGATGCCACCAAAAGAAGCAAGATTGCTACAAAAAATGGATATTTTTCGTGATTTTTATTCAAAAATAAGGAAAATGCAACGAAAAATGCAAAAAACTGAACTTTTTTTGCACAACCTATCGAAAAAACACGTATATTTGCAGCGTATTTAGATTATAAGGTCGTAAGGTCTTAAGGTCATAAGGTCATAAGGTTATAAGGTCGTGAGGTTATAAGGTCGTGAGGTCTTTAGGTTATAAGGTTATAAGGCATCGCGAGAAAGCAACTTCTCAAAGCCTCACAACAAAACACATCAAAACCTCGGAACCATAAAACCTCAGAACTTCAGAATAAAACACCTCAAAACATCAAAGAAATGACAATGAATCGTGCATATTGGTGGTGGCGTCGCTCATAACTCAACAGTTGTGGGTTGCAACCCTATGCGCACATAGTTGTCGGATATAAGGGCTTGCGAGACACAACGGTCTCTGCAAGCCTTTTTTTTGGCTGATCGAACCTTCGAGACTTCGAACGATCGAATAATCGTAAATCGCAAATCGCAAAATCGTAAATATATGAAATCCTATCAAGTTGACGAGAATGGCTATTATGGCCAGTTCGGTGGAGCCTATATCCCCGAGATCCTCTACAAGACAGTCGAAGACCTCAAGAAGGCCTATCTGCCCATTATCGAGAGTCAGGAGTTTCAGGATGAATACCGTCAGTTGCTGCGCGACTACGTGGGCCGTCCATCGCCCCTCTATCTAGCCAAGCGAATGAGCGAGAAATATGGTTGCCAGCTCTACCTCAAGCGTGAGGACCTCAATCACACGGGCGCTCACAAGATCAACAATGCCATCGGCCAGATCCTCATCGCCAAGAAGATGGGAAAGACTCGCATTGTGGCTGAGACCGGTGCAGGTCAGCATGGTGTAGCCACGGCTACGGTGTGCGCCCTGATGAACATTCCCTGCCGCGTGTATATGGGAGCCACCGATGTGAAGCGTCAACACGTCAACGTGGAACGTATGCGTATGCTCGGCGCAGAGGTATATCCTGTGGAGAGTGGCAACAAGACCCTCAAGGATGCCACTAACGAGGCCATCCGCGACTGGTGCTGCCACCCAGCCGACACCTTCTATATTATCGGTTCGACCGTAGGCCCTCACCCTTACCCTGACATGGTGGCCCGTCTGCAAAGCATCATCTCGGAGGAGATCAAGTGGCAACTGCAGGAAAAGATAGGCCGCGATTATCCCGATTACCTCGTGGCTTGCGTAGGCGGTGGTTCGAATGCTGCCGGCACCATTTACCACTACATCGACGATGAGCGCGTCAAGATTGTGCTGGGCGAGGCCGGTGGACTCGGTGTAGAGACCGGCGAAACCGCTGCTTCGATGCAGATCGGCACCCTGGGCATCCTGCACGGCAGCCGCATCAAGCTGATGCAGACCGAGGATGGCCAGATTATCGAGCCATACTCAATCTCCGCTGGCCTCGACTACCCTGGCACAGGCCCCATCCACTGCAACCTTTACGAGCAGGGGCGCGCTCAGGTGCTGCCAGCCAACGACGACGAGGCTCTGCGTGCTGCCTTCGAGCTGACTCGACTGGAGGGCATCATTCCAGCACTCGAATCGGCTCATGCCCTGGCTCTACTGCCTAAGATCAAGGACCAACTGAAGCCTGAAGATATCGTAGTGCTGACCGTCAGCGGCCGTGGTGACAAAGATCTGGATACTTATTTAGCTCACAAAGATGAAATTCAATTATAAGACTGCCTCCAAGACTATCCTTGCCGACCTCTGTACTCCCGTCTCGGTCTATCTGAAGGTGCGCGATGCCTATCCTCAGTCGGCCCTGATGGAGTCGAGCGACTACCACGGAGGCGAGAATGCCAAGTCGTTCATCGGCCTGCATCCTATTGCTTCGGTGAGCATCGAGCATGGCATGGGTGTGGCACAGTTTCCTGATGGCACACGCATCGAGCATCCTATCACCGAGGAGTATGGCTCGGCACAGGTGATCAACGACTTCCTCTCGGCCTTCGATATCCAGGGCGAGAACAGCCACTATTGTGGCCTCTATGGCTACACCTCGTTCAACGCTGTACGCTACTTCGAGAACATCAATGTCAAGGACGAGACTCAGGCCGAGAACGATGCTCCCGACCTCCTCTATATATTATATAAAGATGTGGTGGTGTTCGACCATTTCCGCAACGAGATGGTGCTGATCGAGCTGCTGTCTGAAGGCGAGGAGGACGATCTGGATCAGCTGGAACGCGACTGCTACAGCCGCAGGTATCAGACCTATGACTTCCATCCCGTGGGCGACTATTGGTCCACCTTGACCGATGATGAGCATCGAGCCAACATCCGCCGAGGCATCCAGCACTGTCTGCGAGGCGATGTGTTCCAGATTGTGCTCTCACGCAGGTTCAAACAGAAATTCGAGGGAGATGACTTCAAGCTCTATCGTGCTCTGCGTTCGATCAACCCTTCCCCCTACCTGTTCTATTTCGACTTCGGTGGCTTCCGCATCTTCGGTTCGAGCCCCGAGACGCATTGCAAGATAGCCTCCCTCAATCCCCCCCAAGGGGGGAGGACTGGAAGTATGTGTCCCGCAGACAATAGTCAAATAGTAAATAAATATCGTGCCTACATCGACCCTATAGCTGGTACGACCAAGCGTACAGGTAATGCCGAGCAGGACCGTCAGAACGCTCTCTATCTGAAGAACGACCCTAAGGAGAATGCCGAGCATGTGATGCTGGTGGATCTGGCACGAAACGATCTCTCGCGCAACTGCCACGGGGTGCACGTCGAATTCTACAAGGACATGCAGTTCTATAGCCACGTCATTCATCTGGTGAGCCGTGTGAGCGGAGAGCTCGACGAAGGCGCCGACCCCATCAAGGCCTTCATCGACACCTTCCCGGCAGGCACTCTGAGTGGTGCTCCTAAGGTTCGTGCCATGCAGCTGATCTCTGAGTACGAGCCACATAACCGTGGTGCCTATGGTGGCTGCATCGGCTTTATCGGCTTTGACCGAAGCCTCAACCAGGCCATCACGATCCGCACGTTTGTGTCGAGGAACAACGAACTCTGGTTCCAGGCAGGTGGCGGCATCGTGGCGAAGAGCGATGTGGAGTACGAGTTGCAGGAAGTCAACAACAAGCTGGGCGCATTGCGCAAGGCGATTGCTATTGCAGAAAAGCTATAGACTCTCTCCGCCCCATGCCCCAAGGGCATTTGCTTTGCAGCACTTAATGGGGAGGATTGGTTACTAAAAATGACGATAATAATGAATGAAATGCCGACTACGTTACATACTAATTCTCCCTCCCCATTAAGGGGGAGGGCCGGGGTGAGGGTCTGTATCATCGACAATTACGACTCCTTCACCTACAACCTCTCGCACCTGCTGAAGGAGCTGGGAGCTGAGGTCACTGTCTATCGCAACGACAAGTTCCAGATGGAGCAGCTCGAGGCGTTCGACAAGATTGTGCTTTCTCCTGGCCCTGGCATTCCGAGCGAGGCGGGCCTCTTGCTCGATGTGATCAAGGCGTATGCAGGTAAGAAACCCATCTTGGGCGTCTGCCTCGGCCATCAGGCCATCGGTGAGAGCTTCGGCGGCAAGCTGACCAACATCGGCGAAGTAATGCATGGCGTGGCCACACCCTGCCATATTACCGTTGACGACTATCTGTTCGAAGGCCTCCCCAAGGAGATCGAGATTGGTCGTTATCACTCTTGGGTGGTCGATGTCGATGGCTTCCCTGAGTGCATGGAGGTTACTTCGGTTTCGGACGAAGGCTTCGTGATGTCGCTTCGCCATAAGGAGTATGACATCCGAGGCATCCAGTACCACCCTGAGAGTGTGTTGACACCCGATGGGAAGGAAATATTGAATAATTGGTTAACCCACTAATTCTTTTCGGCTATGAAATGGAACATCTTCGGAATCATCATGGATCTGCTGATTGTTATCACTTTCGGTTCAAGGCTCTACTGCCATTTCTTCCTCGATGAACCTATTCCGACCTTTAGAGTGGTGCTGGACTTCCTGTTTATCATTTACATGGCAGGAGATCTGGTTCACCGCATCAATAAAATCCGTAAATAATAAACGCATACACCCCCACATGAAACAATATCTTCTTAAACTCATCGATGGTCAGACCCTCTCACGCGAGGAAACTCACGCCATCATGCTCAATATCACCAAAGAGCAGTATAACGTACAGCAGATCGCAGCCCTCCTGATGGCTATGCAGACCCGTGGCGTGACCGTAGCCGAGTTGCTTGGCTTCCGCGATGGCTTGCTCGAGACGGGCAAGTACATCAACTTCGAGGACTATGACACCCTCGACATCGTAGGCACAGGTGGCGATGGCAAGAACACCTTCAACATCTCGACCTGTTCGGCCTTCGTCATTGCCGGAGCAGGCTACAAGGTCACCAAGCATGGCAATGGCGGTTCGTCATCGGTCAGCGGTGCCTCGAACGTACTCGAGGGCCATGGCGTGAAGTTCACCGACGATCAGGACAAGCTTAAGCGTTCGCTCGATGAGGCAGGCATCTGCTACTTCCACGCCCCATTGTTTGCCTACGGCATGAAGTTCGTGGGTCCTACCCGCAGGGCATTGGCCGTACCTACCTGCTTCAACCTGCTCGGCCCATTGGTCAATCCATGCCACCCAAAGAACTCGCTCCACGGCACAGCCGACCAGTCGCAGCTTCGCCTCTATGTGAATATGCACCAGAAGATTGGCGACAACTATGGTGTCATCACCTCATACGATGGCTACGATGAGATCTCCCTGACATCTGGCTTCAAGATCTGCACCAACTACTTCGAGAAGGTGCTCACCCCGGTTGATCTCGGACTGAAGTACGTCAAGCAGGAAGAGATCTTCGGTGGCGACACCGCTGCCGATGCCATGAAGATCTTCGACAGTGTGCTCGAAGGCACCTCGACCGAGGCCCAGAAGAACGTAGTCATAGCCAATGCCGCCTGTGGCATCAGCGTGATGGATGCCAACCTCTCGATGGCCGACTCCATTGCTGTTGCCCGCGAGTCGCTCGAGAGTGGCAAGGCACTGCAGACGTTCAAGAAGTTCGTCGAGATCAACTCTTGATCACTGCTAAGTACTGTTATGTACTATTTGACTAAGTACCATTTGACTATTGGCTTCGCGTGGACGATAGCCTCGTGTCCGGATGGTCAATAGTCAAATAGTAAATAGTCAAATAGTAAATAACCATTTTGTCAAATGCCCAAGGATATCCTCGAAGAGATCGTTGCCAACAAGCGCATCGAGCTCGCCATCGCCCAGCAGACCGTAAGCCTTGATTACCTCAAGGAGCTCACCCATCAGCGCATACAGGCCGATGGCATGCTCAAGTTGCGCTCCATGAAGGCCTCGCTGGCACAGAGCCGTAGTGGCATCATCGCCGAGTTCAAGCGCAAGTCTCCCAGCAAGGGCTGGATTCACGCCGATGCCCGTCCCGAAGATGTAGTCCCTGTCTATGCCCGTGGCGGTGCCGCTGCACTCAGCATCCTCACCGACGAGAAGTACTTCGGCGGCCAACTCGAATACATCCGTCAGATGCGTCCCCTCGTGGGCGACACCCCCATCCTGCGCAAGGAGTTCATCATCGACGAGTACCAGCTCTTCGAGGCTCGCCTCTATGGGGCCGATGCCGTGCTGCTCATAGCTGCCGACCTCGAGCCTGCCCTCTATTCCCAGCTCACCAAGCGTGCCCACAGCCTGGGTCTCGAGGTGTTGCTCGAGGTGCACGATCCCTCCGAGCTCACTTATCTCGAGCATGCCATACCCGACATGCTCGGCGTCAACAATCGTTCGCTCGGCACCTTCCACACCGACGTGCAGCACTCGTTCGACGTCGCTCATCTCATGCAGACATCCGTCACCCGCCTGGGCCTCAAGCCCTCAGAACAGCCTGTGCTCATCAGCGAGAGTGGCATCTCCAGCCCCGTCACCGTCCGACAGCTCCGTCAGGCAGGGTTCCGTGGCTTCCTCATTGGCGAATGCTTCATGAAGGAGGCCGACCCTGGGTTGGCTCTCGCGGATTTCATCCGCAAAGTCCTAATGTAAAATGTATAATTATTACCTCGCTGTCCCCCCTTCGTCATCCGACACATTCAATTATACATTATACACTAAAAAATTAAAAACACTTACATAAAAATTTAATACCTGTACGTACAATGTTTTTTATCAAAGTCTGTGGCATGCGCGATGCCGAAAACATTCGCGCCATCGATGCTCTTGGCGTCGATATGATCGGTTTCATCTTCTGGGACAAGAGTAAGCGCTACGTAGCCGAAAAGCCAGCTTTCCTGCCAGAGAACGCCATGCGTGCTGGTGTCTTTGTTGATGCCGACATCGACGAGGTTGTTGCCAAAGTCAAGGAATACGACCTCGGCATCGTTCAGATGCACGGTGATGAGAACCTCGCCTATGTTACCGCCCTCCATAAGCAGTTGCTTGAGGCAGGCATCTCTAAGATGCCAAAGATCGTCAAAGCCATCCCTGTGGCATCACGCAGCAGTGTGCTTAAGGCCATGATGTGGGACGGTTATGTCGATGGTATCCTCTTCGAGACTCCAACCAACGGCTACGGCGGCTCAGGCGTATCATTCGACTGGTCACTCCTCTCCAGCTATCGCGCCCGCACCCCATTCTTCCTCACCGGCGGCATCGGTCCACAGTCGCTCGAAGCCCTCAAGGAATTCAGCCACCCACAGTGGATTGGTGTTGACCTCAACTCCAAGTTCGAGACCGCCCCAGGCATCAAGGACGTTGAGTTGGTGCGCCAGTTCGTCACTGAGCTCAAGGAGAGCGTGGTAAAATAACCCCCAAAAAACAATGAATCGTATCAACTCCCTCTTTGCCAGCAAGCCCGAGAAGCTGCTGAGCCTCTATTTCTGCGCTGGTGCCCCCACCCTTGAGGGCACAGCCGACGTCATACGCGCCATGCAGCATCGTGGCATCGCCATGGTCGAGGTCGGCATCCCCTTCAGCGATCCTATGGCCGACGGTCCCGTCATCCAGGAGGCAGCCACCAAGTCGCTGCGCAATGGCATGTCGCTCCAGAAGCTGTTCTCTCAGCTCGAAGGCATCCGTCAGGGTGCCGACCCTGTCACCATACCACTCGTCCTCATGGGCTACCTCAATCCCGTCATCCAGTTCGGCTTCGAACGCTTCTGCCAGCGTTGTCAGGAGGTAGGCATCGATGGTGTCATCCTGCCCGACCTGCCCTTCAAGGACTACATGGAGGACTTCAAGCCCATTGCCGACCGCTATGACATCCGCATCATCATGCTCATCACACCCGAGACCAGCGAGGAGCGCATCCGCTTTATTGACGATAACACCTCGGGCTTCATCTACATGGTGTCGTCAGCAGCCATTACCGGTGCACAGAAGGAGTTCAACGAGGCCAAGCAGGCATACTTCAACAAGGTACACGCCATGCAGCTCAAGAACCCCACCATGATCGGCTTCGGCATCAGCAACCGCCAGACCCTCGAGTCGGCCCAGGCCAATGCCAATGGCGCCATCATCGGTTCCAAGTTCGTACAGTTGCTCGATGCAGCCCAGGGCGATGCCGACCAGGCTCTCGACCAGCTCTTCGAGGCGCTCAAGCAGTAATGATGCTACGGTACTTGACGCCCACGCAAGGCGAAGCTCTGCGTGGGCGTCAGTAGCCTAGAGTCATCGTGATGGGTATATTGTATGTTTTTGAGCAGTTTTTTAAAAAAAGGAGGAGAAAATGATTAAGGTATTGATTTTCTTATTATCTTTGCAGCGGCATTACGAGAAAACAATGAATCAGCTAACTTCCATAATAACCACTAAGATACGAGAGTCAGTACATAGTGCTGATCCTGATGCTCGTGTCATATTGTATGGCTCACGAGCTAGGGGTGATGAGCGACAGGATTCTGATTGGGACATCTTAATTATTACCAATAAGGAATGTACTGATATGAATACATTCATGCTTCTAGCCAATCCTCTTTACGATCTTGCTGATGAAAATGGAATTGAAATTAATCCCATCATTTATACATCCAAGCAATGGAATGAGTCAAATCCCTCTCTATTTCGTCACAATGTATTAACCGAAGGAATTGTATTATGAATTTAAATACAGAAGAACGGGCTGCTATTGTTAACTACCGAATGGAGAAAGCTGAGGATACATTATCTGAAGCCCAACAGATACTTGGATTAAAGCTTTTTAATCTTACAGCCAACCGATTATACTATGCCGCATATTATGCTGCAACCGCAGTAATGCTCCATAATGGCGTTAGTTCGCATACACATAAAGGAGCCATTACTCTCTTCCACATGAATTTTGTCAAAACAAAATTGGTTTCAGTCGAAGATGGAGCTCTACTCCGACGTCTTTTCGGGATGCGTCATGAAGGCGATTATGAGGACTTTGTTGACTTCACAAGCGAAGATGTCGAACCATTATTGCCTATAGTCACAGACTTTGTAGGGAGAATGAAAAAGATGATTAAATAAGTACATTATTTGGCTGTGCCTCCCCATGCACAGCCATTTTTGTATGTTTTTGAGCAGTTTTTTGAAAAAATGGGGGAGAAAATGATTAAGGTATTGATTTTCTTATTATCTTTGCAGTGTCTTAATCTAATCCGGAGCCCTTTGGGAAAGGATTAGGGAGGGACTCTTACATATTAAAAAGCGTTTACGCGCTTGATTCTTGACGATTTGAAACTTCTAAATACAGATCAAGGACAAAGCAACAGTAGATGCTCATGGGTATGCTATATCTGCATGCTGTTTGCGACTTGTCCATATTGGAATGCGTCGCAAATAATGTGTGTGTAGTCATCCCGGCGTGGGCTCTGGGTACTCAAAAACACGCTGAAATCAGTTACTGAAGATTTGGAAGTTCGCTCGTGTAAATAACTGAAAATAAGGAAAGAATCGGCAAAAATGGAATCTTAAATTATCTAAACGGAAGAGCGATTAGTTTAGGATATAGGGGAACAATCTCGGGAAAAGTTTTTATCTTTGCGGTGAAAATTTTAAGCGCAAGATAAAAATGAAAATTACAACTTATTTAACAGATTGCAAGCGCAAGGGCGCTGAGCAGAGTCCGC
>JAZQQU010000042.1:0-42359 GCA_045629225.1 Bacteroidales bacterium
GTAACTTCACGGGAGCAGGCTATCAGCAACACTTGGTACGGTGGTGAAATGAAGAAGGGTATGTTCTCTATGATGAACTACTACCTCCCACTCCAGGGCACCGCTTCAATGCACTGTTCAGCTAACTGTAACATGGACGGCGAAGAAACAGCTATCTTCTTCGGTCTCTCAGGTACAGGTAAGGCTACACTCTCTACTGACCCTAAGCGTCGCCTTATCGGTGATGACGAGCACGGTTGGGATGACAATGGCGTATTCAACTTCGAGGGTGGCTGCTATGCTAAGGTTATCGGCCTCTCAAAGGAGAACGAGCCAGACATCTACAACGCTATCAAGCGTAACGCTCTCCTCGAGAACGTAACTGTTGCTGCTGATGGTACCATCGACTTCAACGACAAGTCAGTTACCGAGAACACTCGCGTATCTTACCCTATCAACCACATCAACAACATCCAGCCAGGTTCTTCTGCTCCTGCTGCTAAGAACGTTATCTTCCTCTCAGCTGACGCATTCGGCGTACTGCCTCCTGTATCTATCCTTACTCCAGAGCAGACCCAGTACTACTTCCTCTCAGGCTTCACTGCTAAGCTGGCTGGTACCGAGCGTGGCATCACCGAGCCAACTCCTACCTTCTCTGCTTGCTTCGGCCAGGCATTCCTCGAGTTGCACCCAACCAAGTATGCTCAGGAGCTCGTTAAGAAGATGAATGCTAACGGTGCTAAGGCTTACCTCGTAAACACTGGTTGGAACGGCACTGGCAAGCGTATCTCTATCCCTGATACCCGTGGTATCATCGACGCTATCCTCGATGGCTCTATCCTCAGCGCTCCTACCAAGCAGATTCCTTACTTCAACTTCGAGGTTCCAACTCAGCTCAACGGTGTGGCTTGGGGTATCCTTGATCCACGCGATACCTATCAGGATCGCTCTAAGTGGGAGGAGAAGGCAAAGGATCTCGCTGCTCGCTTCATCAAGAACTTCGAGAAGTATACCACCAACGAGGCTGGTAAGGCTCTCGTAGCTGCTGGTCCACAGCTTTGATAAAAGCAGACTTGCAGCAACGTGCATTCCCGCACTTGCTTGGTCCACAGCTTTGATCTCGATTCAAAATATCATAATTATGGCTGCAAATGTTATGCATTTGCAGCTATTTTTTTTTGTCCTTTTTTGTCTTCATTTTTGCTGTTTTGAACCTTCAAAATCACAAATTACCGACAAATTCACAAATAATTGATGTTACACAACATCTTTTTGCCTGAAAATTTGCGGTTTTTTTTTTTTTTTTTCGTATATTTGCAGTTGCAATTATATTAAATTTGTACGTGTGCGTAATACATGAATATATGCAATGTTCAGTAAGGATAATTTTGTTGCGACTTGCGATGATGCTCATCATGGCTCTTCGTTTTGGTTTGCTCCTGTCCCAGACGGACGGTGAGGACCAGGACAAGGACTTGAGCGTAATGTCGTACATTATCTTTGCTGAAGATGCCAATCGCGAGGCGTTCGAAGTCGATTCGCTTTTCTTCCAGCGTTCATTGCCTATTGTTTTTGCTGTTGGACGTGTCGATCAGATCACCAGTAACCGCGAGCTGCAGTATTTCGTCCGCTATGCCGTACCTCTGCTCAAAGGCGAGAACATCCGCAATGCCCGCATTCGCATTCGCAGTGCCGCCTCGCCTGAAGGATCGCTGGAGCTGAACAAGCGACTGAGCCGAGGACGTCGCGATGCATTGCTTAAGATCTTTGAAGATAATGGTGTCGAAACCACCGAACTTCAGATTGACGTGGTCGATGAGGAGTACGAGCTGCTGGCTTTCTTGATGCGTCAGGCCGATGATCGCGATGCTGCTCTGGTCAGTCGCATGGTGCGCGAGGATATTGGCAACCCTGCCCGACTCAAGTCGCGACTGATGAAACATGACGGTGGACAACTCTGGCAACGCATCAAGGCCGAGTACTTTCCCTCCTTACGTGCTTCCCGTTTCATGATCATCTTCCCGGAGAACGAAGCAGGCGACGTCATGAATCTTGGCATCCAACCCATCCGGTCTTTGGGCCTTGACCTCGAGAGTCGTGTCAGTTTTCCCGAAGTGCTCACGTTGGGCAGAGTGTTCGACAACGAGCCACAGCTGACATTGTCCAACGATTCGGTGCGGCGAGAGTGGCTCTCGGTTAAGACCAACCTGCTGGAATGGGTTGCCTACGTGCCACAATATGGCTGGTGTCCGATGCCCAATGTCGAACTCGAGTACTATCCCCGTCACGGTCACTGGACCTTTGGAGCCACGTTCGACTGTCCCTGGTGGGTTGGCAACACAACCAATCATAAGTATTTCGAACTTCGCAACTATCAGCTCTACACCCGATACTACCTGCGCAACAGCGATCGTAGTTACTGTGATGAGCACCACACCCTCCCCACTGAGGGGCAGGCAGCATTCCGCGGATTCTATCTGCAAGCTTATGCTCAGGCCTTCCTCTATCAGATTGGCTTCTCCGCCTCGAAGGGCTGGATAGGCGAGGGGTTAGGCGGAGGCCTGGGAGCTGGTTATGTGATGCCACTGAGTCGCGACGGACACTGTCGACTGGACTTCGGACTGCAGCTGGGTGTGTTCCGCACACAATATGATCCGTTCGTCTATGGCAAGCCAGTCTATCATGGTGGAGAGATTGATGGAAACTATTATTATAACACCGATCTCTACCGTGACAACTTCGTGAAGCGTATGCATCGCTACACCTGGTTAGGCCCCACACGCGTAGGCATCAGTCTCAGTTACGATCTGCTCTACCGCAAGCGTAGCAGCAAGCGCCCCAGCTTCAGCAAGTGGGAGAAAGGAGATGGTCGATGAGAAAGCTGTTCACTGTTCTCCGTTCACTGTTAACTGTCATCTGTTCACTGTTAACTTTCTCCTCCTGCGACCGTGAGCCACCCTTGCTACTTGTCGATCGCGAGACCAACCTTGAGTTCGAGACCAACAAGATCATCCTCGACATCGACCTGCTATGGGACTATGAACTCTACTACGACTGGCGATCCCAATGGTACTACGGTTGGGACGAACAGGATGAGGCCCTCTTCGGTAGCTGGGAGATACAAGACCCTACGGCCTTCAACGTCCGACGCTATTATACGCAGATGGATCCTGATGCCAGACACACCTCGGTGCTCGCTGATTATGTCGTTGGTCATCGCATCCAGAGCAAGTATAAGTTAGGCTACTATGACATCCTGATCTGGAATGACGTGGAGACGCTCGATGGTGTACAGTCGCTGCATTACGACGAGGAGACGACGCTCGAATACGTCACGGCTTATACCAATCAGGCCTCCAGTCAGACAACGGTGCCACACCATGCACCAGTCTATACTGATCCTTATCGCGCAGGCTACGCTTTCTACCAGCCTGAGTTCCTCTTCGCCGGTGACTACGACAACCTCTATGTGAGTGACGATCCTGCCGACTACGACTCGCTCATCGTCGAGACCAACACCTGGTATAAGTTCGTGCCAATCAACCTGACGCCAGTCACCTACATCTACCTCACGCAGGTGATTCTGCATCACAACGACAACAAGATCACGGGTGTGGATGGCAGTGGCAACATCACGGGCATGGCCAGGTCGGTCAACCTCAAGTCGCATGTGTCGAGCTCACAGGACATTTCGGTCAACTATCCGATGCGTCTCAAGCGACACCTTGCCTATCCCGACACGGTGCAGCACGTCGATGAGGATGTTGACATCATCGGTGGACGTGCCTTCACCTTCGGCCTGACAGGTGTCAACCCCTACGAGGTGACGCGAGCCAGCACGAGCTATCAGATCATCGAGCAGTCCACTGTGCCCAACTACCTCGAGCTGAACATGATCTTCTACAATGGTCGCGACTCGACGTTCGTCTTCGATGTCACCGATCAGGTCAAGGAACGTTACAAGGGCGGTGTGATCACCATTCATCTCGATGTGGATCAGGTGCCCGTTCCTGGTTCTTCAGGCGGTTCGATGTTCGATGCCGAGGTTGAGGACTTCGAGGAGGAGACACATGAGTTTGAGATGTAAACCTCGTCTTTTCCGCTATTATTCGAAATTAAAGTTTCTAATCGTTATAAATCATTCTATGAAAAAAGTCACTTTTTACACTTTGGCAGCGATGGCGCTGGTCGGCTGTTCTGACGATGAATATCTCGGACAGCATGAGCAGCCATCTCTTCCAGATGCGCAGCAGCCCGTCAGCATCACGTTTGGTGCAGGCTCTGACAAGGTGACCCGTGCAACCTCAGGTCTTGAGACCGTAACTGGTACCTTCAAGGTCTATGGCACCAAGGGTACGAGCAATCTGCAAGTGTTCAACAACTATGCGGTCTGGCATCAGCAGCAGTCTGGTCAGAGCATCACCGATGCCTACTACTGGGAGTATGTCGGAACCAATGGTAGCACACAGACTCCTTACTTGGGCAACGAGAATGGAACGCTCTCGCCAGAATATGATGCCGACGGCAATCCAGTGACCATCACCCTCGACCGCGAGCAGCAGGAGAAGTTCTGGGACTACGAGCAGTCATACTACCGCTTCTGGGCCATCGCACCATGGGACAACACCGTGAAGTTCTATAATGGCGACGCTGAGACTCAGGTCAACACCAACGGCATTGTCACCAAGGCCGTGCTCAGCAACCTCGGCGGTCACCTCAATGCCAACAATTCTGGCACGGGTGTCAGCTACAATACCTATTATGTTGCCAATCCTCTCAAGATTGGAATCAACGACTACAACAAGACGGTCAACTTCGTGTTCAACCGTACTGAGGCAAAGGTTCGTGTGGGCATCTACGAGACTGTGCCTGGCTACGAGATCACCGAAATCAAGTTCTATCAGACACGTATCTCAAACACAGGCAAGATCCTGAAGGTCGATGGCACCGATGCTGCTGGCAACACTGTGACTGGTCGCAACAACATCGTGCTCAACCGTACGGACCACGCCTTTGTAGGTAACTCTACCCCAGGCTCAGCTGGTACGGCTATCATCACCTACGACAATGAGGCACTCACCTACAGTTTAAGCTACGATGCAGGCACCAGCATCAAAGCACAGAAGTACTTCGAGGCAGGCGAGCTCACGGGTGTGCCAGCCATCACCAGCACTCATGCCGACCTTTGGGGCAGCGACGATGACATGGGCACTAATCACTACTTCACCGTGCTCCCTACGCCAACCGAGAAGGGACGCTATGGTGCCCCCTATGCTGACAATGCCAAGCCTATCTATCTCTGTTGCGACTTCACGCTCAAGTCAACCGATGGCAACTCGCAGGAGGAGATTCATGTGAAGGGTGCAACGGCTGTTGTCCCAGCCGACTACACCACATGGAAGCCTAATCATGCTTACACCTATCTGTTCAAGATCTCGCGCAACACCAATGGTACTACGGGCGACTGGGATCCAACAGGTCCTGTCGATCCTGAGGATCCAGATAATCCAGATCCTGAGGATCCAGATAATCCTGACCCAGATGATCCTGAAAACCCTGATGATCCAACGCCAGGTCCTGATGATCCTGATCCAGACGACTCACCTGAGGGCCTCTTTGCCATCACCTTCGACGCTGTTGTGGAGGATGTGCTCGACGAAACCGAGGGCACCACTACTACCTTCACTACACCAAGCATCACTACCTACCAGAATGGCGTGGATGTGACTGCCGATGGCATCATCTACAAGCCAGGCGAGGACATCACCTTCAAGGTTATGGAGAACACTACCGACGTCACCTCTTCTTACAAGGTTTACGTCAGCCAGTGCATGAGCGCTTACAACTTTAACAAGACTGCCGAGCAGAATGGCGCAGCCTTCTCGCTCAACACTACGGGTAAGATTGTCAATCCAGGCGCAGGCTGGTACGTCATCAAGGCTCAGAACACCGAGACCGATCCTACGCACGTGGCATACAAGGTTATTCGTGTAGGAAAGGCTGATCCAATTGAATAAAAAAAACAAAATTAAAAATCAATATTTATTTTGCTATGAAAAAGTATCTTTATTTCTCTATCGCAGCGCTAGCATTAACTAGCTGCTCCGATGAGTTCGTCGGCGAGGGAACTGGAACTGGTCAGAAAGGAAATCTCGACAATGCTATCTTGTTTTCTAGCAGTTCAAAGGGCCAAACTCGTGGTGATCATTATGGCACTGATGCTGCTTGGCTTCTTGGTAGCCACTTTGTTGTTGAGGGTACAAAGGGTGCAACTTCTGTTGCAACAACGACTGTATTCGACAACTACAACGTTATTTACGAAGCAAACACAGCTGGTACCACAGAATCTAACACCGCAGATTGGGAGTATGTAGATAAGCCTGTCAATACTTATGCTGCGGGTCGTGGCATTTCAGCTCAGACTATCAAGTATTGGGACTACAGCCAGGCTCAGTATGACTTCATCGCATACTCTACAGGTACAACAGCTGCAGCAGATGTCGTTTCTACTGCAAATCCTGCAGCAGACAAGCTTTATGTATCTGATATTACTCCTAGTACTGCTACCAATGCAACTGGAGGTGCATACAAGGTTCAGGGTAATACAACAGCGCTTTCAAAATTCTACATTGCTGATCTTGTAACAGTTCTCAAGGCTGATTATGGTAAAGAGGTACAGCTCAAGTTCCGTAACTTGAGTTCTAAGGTTCGCGTAGCTCTTTATGAGACAGTTCCTGGCTACTCTGTTCGTGATGTTGAGTTTTATGAGAGCAATGATGCTACAACAATTGTTGCAGACAATAAAGTAACCCTCTTCTCTAGCTCAAGCAACATTGCAACCGCTGGCACTTATACTGTTTATTATCCTACAGTAAATTCTACAGATTCTTCAGTTGATGGATATCAGGCAACTGATATGAATAAGGCTCACGTAGCTTTTACTGCTGATGCTACGGATGGCACCTCTACTACTACGGTATACGCAGCTTTGGACTACGTTCGTGATCAGACTTCTACCCAAGAAGAAGACCAAAAGTACCTTGGTACAACTTCAAGCACTGCAACTTATGCAGGTTCTACTGCTGATAAGACCTACTACACTGTTCTTCCAAACGAGTCAGCAACTGCTCTCACTCTCCGTGTAAACTACACTCTCGTTTCTGACGATGGTTCTGAGGAGACTATTAAGGTTTGGGGTGCAAAGGCTGTAGTTCCTGCTCAGTATTGCCAGTGGAAGTCTAACTATGCTTACACTTACATCTTCAAGATCTCTGACAATACTAATGGTGCAACAGAAAAACTTGGTGGCGCTGTTGAAGGCCTGCATCCTATTACTTTCGATGCTGTAGTTACCGATTCTGAGGATGGCATTCAGGAGACTGTTACAACTGTAGCTACTCCTTCTATCACAACTTACTCTCCTGGTGTACAGCCAACCGCTAACAATGAGTATAAGAATAACAGCTATATCTACGCTATGGTAATGCAGGAAGGTACCATCCAGAAGATCAGCGCAGATCATCCAGTTGTTGTTTACTCATTGGATAAGGCTGCTACCGAGGCAGAGGTTATGGACGCTCTCAATATGGGTACAGAAAGTGCAGGAACAGTAACAGGACGCAATGGCCTTGTTCTCACTCCTCAAAGCCATGATGCTACCATTACAACAATTCCTGGTGCTGACGGCAATAATATTACTATCACTGCAGGTGATGCTGCCGTCTTCCATCCAACAACTGCAGGTACCTATGCTGTAGTATATGGTGTGGCTGCTGGTACTCCTACTACTTATTACTCAGCAATTGTTCCTGCTGCTGGTGCATCTGTAGAGGGTATGTTCACAGACTTTGCTTGTACAAATCCTGCAACTGGTACAGCAGATGGTTCAACAGTTTACTATCAGCAGTTGACTAACAACAACACCAAGTACGCTGTTAAGGTTGTCAAGGTAGTAGATTAATACCTATCCCTTATCCTAATTCCGCTCATTACTTAAGACCGAGCTTGATCATCACTTATGACCACCCCCGATCCCAAGTAATGCCGCGGAAAGGAACAAGAAGAATTTTTTAAGCCAAGTGGGGTTGATGTTCCCCACTTGGTTACATATAACTGTCGCAAGGTGCGGCAGAAGCAATAGTCTCTCCTTATTCACGATATGGAGAGCAACTCATATATGTGAGCATCACCACATATATTTATTATACGCGCGCGTTATACGTGTATAAGAGAAATTTACGATAATTCGCGTTAAAGAATACAAAGAAATGAAAAATAAGTTTCTTACCATAGCATCCGCATTGTTCCTCGTCATCGTTTTGGACGCGGCATTAGTGTCATGCCGTGGTGAGAATGAACTGCCCATTGACGATACACAGCATCCGATCGCCTTTGCTTCGGTAGCAGCAGAACAGGAGGCTGTAACGCGTGCCACAACGTTAGGAAAGAACTTCACCGTCTATGGCTACAAGACCGTTAACGGCAACCCCCAGTTGGTGTTTGATGGTTATGCTGTTCAATACACGTCAGGCAGCACTAATACAAGCGAAGATAACACCCATGGCTACAGTTACGTCCAGGGTGGGCAAACCATAAAATACTGGGACTTTGGTGCAAGCGAATACCGATTCTGGGGCTATACTGGCAACAATACAGACTTCAAAGTCGATGGCACCGAACTCACCATCTCTGGCCTCACCCTCAGTACCACCGAACCCACAGGCAGTGCGCTCTATTCGCAACTCTATCATCGCTCACCTGTGAGCACAGAAGTGGTGCGGCTCCAGTATAAGCGTCCCTACGCCAAAGTTCGCGTCTTGTTCTACACAACCGAAGAACTGACAGGTGAGGACATAATTCAGCTGACCGGCATCACTTTCGGAGGAGGAGAGGGTAGCATCACCACCAAGGGAAGTATGACCATCACCTATCCCAAGAGCGGCTCCACCTCCGAGACCATCTCCGTTACAAAAGATTCTTCGTCAGAGTCCACCATCGACAACCTCACCTTCAGCAACGCCACCCTTGACAAGGATCACGGCACCGCTAGCAACAACGCAGTCATTGCCGTGCCTACCGATGACACAGAGTGGTACTACACCCTGCCTTTGAGTACAGTCGCCACAGCACAGCCCTTCACCATGCAGGTCAGCATCGATGGCGACACCAAGACAGCTACAGTCCCAGCCGCCTACATGCATTGGAACCCCAACACTTTATATACTTACATCTTCAAGATTACTGAGGCTGGTAAGAAGATTGAACTCTATGACGTACTGATCGATCCATGGAAGTATGGCGGCAGTCAAAACGAAGAATGGAAGAATTGGTAAGAATGAAGAATTTGAAATACTACATATTGATGATAATGACCGCCTTGCTGGCGAGTGCTTGCTCTGATGACTTGGAGCAGGAACCACAGGACGTGGACTTCTGTGTGCGTGCAGCATGGCAGAATGGACGCAGTGGTGACAACATGGCCACGCGAGCACTCTCTGCAACGGATATTCTGGCCAATGGCACAGAGGATATTGTCATTGACTATGCTGATTACCCCACTACAATCAATGTGCATTGCTCCGACAACACTGACTTTGCGCTCACTAAAGGCACTGCTCTCTGCGATGACCACCAAGATTTCTGGCAGTACACTCCGAGCATCATCTACAAGGACAAGAAGATAGAGCGCGATGATCTCACCTTCACTTTCTCAGCTACCATCGATGAAGGTGATGAATTAGAAGGAGAGGCCAATAAAGAATCCATCACAGAAAAGACTTCATCCGGTCAGCGCCACATGCTTGTCACCCTCCACCACACCAAAGCCCTTTTGCGCTTTGGCTTCAAAGTTGATTCTCGTTATGACAAAGTGCGCTACATCCGCGTAACAGGCATACAGTTGAATGACTCCCCTTGCATCCTCGTGGATAAAGTGCTCTCCACCAGCAACCAGTTCATTGCCTACATCTACATTGATCCAACGGAGGTAACCACGTCCAAAGAGAATACCATCCGCTGCACCTATAACATCTACGATAAAGATGAGGCTACCGAAGACCATATTACACGTAAAGGTGTTGTAGCTCAGAATAAGTTCACACTTAGTTCGCTCAAAGATGCTGATAACAAAACGATAAAGTCTTTGCAATCCGGCTACTACTATGACCTCCGCGTAACCCTCAATCCCGATTACCTATATGTCTTGTCCGAACACGACAACCAGCATTTGACTATCAATTAGACATCGACAACCAGCTCTTTGTCTCAACCTACATGCTTCAGCTTCCAGATAAGAAGACGCTGGAAGATTTCCTGAGAAAACAATTAAAAAACGAAATATAAGTTCTCCGACAATATGACCAAACAAAATACATACATACTCCGAATAGTGACAATGCTCCTCATCATGATAGTGATGGGAGTGGAAAGTGCGTGGGCAGGAGTAGAATACTACGACTACGATGGCGATGGCGAGAATGAAACCTATAATGTGGTGTATCTGACCGTAGGTGGTACTAATGGTAATGGCAATAGCAGCACTACTCCTGTCAACTCTTGGGCAAATGCTTATAAGAAATTACCGAACTACACCGGCACTACCGATGCTGACCGTGACGAGGCATGGGATCATAATATTATTGTTCTGCAGAACACCAATTCTTCTGGTACTTTGCTGATAGATGAAGCTATCGCTAAGGGCAATGGAACAAAAGGCATACCTGCCACTATCACTAGTGTGTGGCCTTGGAACGGAGATAATATTACGGCGACAAATGTAAAAAAGAATGGAATGATTACCCTGAATAACAAAGCGCATGATGATGCCGTTGCAAAAGGGACAAGCCGTATTGGCGCTGATACTAAGTTCAAGTATATTCGGTTTAGCGGTGCCGCCAATAGTTTTTTTTCCATGTATCTCCATGACGCAACTTTTGATGTGGGTTGTATAATGGATAACATGTCAGCGGAATTGCCCACTTCTAATGGTGCGATGTCAGGCCGAAAGGCACCAGATATCCAGGTGTTTTTATTTGCTAACGTATACAATTTTACCGTAAACTCTTCAGACAAACCAGATGGAGGTTGGCCGCAACAGACGAAGCCGGTTACGCTTACCATTCGTTCTGGTAAGTTTGGACGAATATTGAGTAATCGTATTACAGGAACTGCTGATGCTGATATTAAGAAACGCTATGTGATTGGCAATCCAGATCATCCCTTGATGTGCGTAGTGAACGTGGATGTTGATCCCGTCACATCAACAGGAGAGTGGGATTCGAAAAATTATCCAGACGATATAGCTTTTCTCTGTGCCGGTATGACGCAGGGTGCGGAGTACTGCGATGTTGAGTTTAATATCAAACGAGGATCGATAGCCACCCTCGTCGGAGCGATGCAGGGAAACTCCATCACCAATACGCCTAACGTAAACTTGTCCAACTCCTCCTTCTTCGGTCGCACCAAAGTAACACTCAATCCGGATAATGATGCCGATGTGGTTATACAGCGATATTTTGCTGGATGTTTCGGCCGAGAGACCGGTGGTCAAACGGGTTTGTCCAATGCTGCGTTCTATGGTCAGAGTATTCTGAACATGTATGGTGGTACGATTGAGTCGGGTGCCTACGTATCTGCTGGTGGTATCAGTGGATTGAAGAGTGCAGATGGAGCACATCATACTACTGACAAATTCATACCTTATGTGGATGCCTCGGCAAATAAGTACTATCCGTATATGGGCATCACCTACAAGACGTACGATGCAACTATGAGTATGCCAAAGGTTACTACCACGCTACATGGTAGTGCAGAAGTGATTGACCTTGAAGATACAAAAACAGAGTTCAACATCTATGGCGGCATCATAAAAGGAGGTCTGTATGGCGGAAGCTTTGGATTCTCCCCAGAGATGCCTACCGAACGTACAATGGCTGGTGCAGGTTCTCTATGGGGCGAGACCAATGTCAACATCTATGGCGGCACTATTACCGGTGGCGTTTATGGCGGTGGTATGGGTGATCCTACCTACTACAACACAGCAGCAAATAATAGAAAAGCAGACTTCCTCACAGTAGCCAGCGTATATGGCGATACGCATGTGAATATCTATGGTGGAACCATCAATGGCGATATCTATGGCGCAGGAAAAGGCATACCATATCAGTCTGAGCATAAAGAAACAACGACAATCGGTAGCGTTACTTACACAAACTACACGTGCCCAGAGAACGAGTTCCTCGACATCGCCAAGGTCTATGGTGCTACAAATGTAGTGATTGATCCAAAGACTCTCGTGGATCGAGCTCTGTGGGCAGATTCTAACGTTCCTGAATTCACAGGTCCCAATCCAGACTGGACTTTCACCGGCAACATCTACGGCGGTGGCGCTCTCGGTGCAGTAGAAGGCGCAACCAACATCGTCATCAAGGGTGGCATCATCAATGGCAATGTGTTCGGTGCAGGTCAGGGTGAGGAGGGGCATCCGGAGAAAGCTAAGGTGACGGGCGATACCAACGTCACCGTTGATAAGGACTACACGGAGCCTACTCCGGATCCCGATCCTAATCCAGAGCCATAAGACTCGAGCCTTAATAGATGACCACCACCGGTCTTAATAGATGATCGAAGCCGGTCTTTATAGACGACTAAAAAAAGGATAAACAAAGACAAGTAAACAAATATGGGCATAACATACAACATACAGGAAGAGAAGTTTGACTTTGACTTCTGCCATGACGATAGGAGAGATATCATCCATCTTGTTGGTAGTGGCTATGACGTGGAGGCATTCGGCAAGTGCTTCTACTATGGCTATGAGTTTACTGATGATGTGGAAGGCTCATTGCGCAGTGAGTTTATCAAGTACCTTAAGTTCACTCCGAACCTGCAGCAGGAGAAAAACCTCACTCAGTTCATACAGAAGGCCATTAACGACCTGAGTCGTAAGGTTAATCTCTACCACTACGACCTTGTTGTCATGCCAGAGTCGTCAAGTAAAGTGAACCAGTACATGCTGCGTTACCTCTACCGTTTCGCCCAGCCATCACTTCATGAGATGGAACTTGTAAAGTCACTTCCTTCGAAAGTTACATTTGACATGGATGGTTACGAACGTCAATACCTGAATGATGTATTGGAGAATGGTCGTCCAAGATACACTGAGGTACAGAAGGCTGAGGCAAAGCAACGCATAAACGAGATGATGGAGCTTATCCACAATAAGGACTATTTCACCATAGCAAAAGATGTCAAGAAGAGTAAGTTCCGCCCATACATCCAGAGGTTCCTCACCTTTGCCTCGCCAAAGGATGAACTCCTCTATTCAAGAATCAATGAGCAGAACGTCCTTGTAGTGGATGACGTGACCACTAGCGGTTCCACCCTCAACGAGATACTTCGTGCCCTACGCACAATAAACGATACGAACAACATCACGATTTTCAGCCTCCTTGGTCGCAAAGACCTCATGGCAGAGTCTTAAAAGAAGACTTAAAAAGGATAAGTAAAGACAATGGGAAGCAAGATACATTCCGCATAATCCAATCCATCCCTTTAGATTGACAATACAGACGAACTACCATTCAATGAAGAATAACAAGGTACGATGAATAGAATTATACATTATCTATATATTATAGCATTGCTGCTCTTGCTGGGAGTGGCCACTCCTGCCTTTGCACAAACTATTAAGGGTAATGTGTATGGAGGTGGCGAGATGGCTAAGGTGGAGGGTAATACCCAAGTGACACTGAATAGCGGAACTGTGGAGAAGGATGTCTTCGGTGGCGGCGAGGGAAAATTGAAAGATGACAAAAAGACCGTGAACATGTCGGCAGATGTCAGCGGAACAGCCAGCGTAACTGCCAATGGTACATCTTTCACTTTCCCAACAGATGGCATAGACGCAACCGTCAACCACAATATTTATGGCGGTGGCAACTTGGCTTGCGTGGTGAAGGCTTCGATTGTAACCATCAACAAGGGTCTCTTAAGGGCTGGCTTCCTCGATGGTGATGGTTCATCAGAATGGGGTAAGTGGATCGCAGATGTTGACACACAGAATGACAATGTTATGCAAGGCTCTGTCTTCGGTGGCGGCTATGGCGTGAATACTTCTGTCAAGACTACGGCTGCTGTGCAAGTGAATGTGACTGACGAAGAAGCAACGAACAAAGCTATGGTCGGTGTCATTGGAGGTGGCTACAATGGTTACGTACTCGGTAAAACTGATGTAACAATAGCTGGTGTTTCGGAGATATATAAGGTGTATGGTGGTGGACTTGGTTCGTATGATGGATATGCAAATGCTCCTACAGACAAGAGAAGTGGCGAAGCCATCAAGACTTTCAAGATGAATGAGACTGTCGGTTCTGTCGGTGAAAACAAGGACGGCGATGGTACAAGTGTCACAATCAACGGTGGCAAGATATATGATAATATCTTCGGCGGTGGTGCAGGATTGAAGTATAAAGAGACCACGAGCTACCTCAATGTGGCTGAGGTTTTTGGCAAGTCGAACGTCGTAGTCGATGCCATTGATGGATGGAAAAATGTGGAAAGTGCTTATAGCCATAACATTTATGGTGGTGGTGCACTTGGTCTTGTAAGCGATAAGATTACTGTAGAAGTGAAGAGCGGTACGATGGCTGGCGCTGAGATTTTTGCTGGCTCGCTTGGCGAATTCGATCATTTTGATAAGGCAAAAGTAACTGAGGGGGCCTCAATCAAGACAAGTGCCAACACCTCCGAGCCTGCTGGAGTTCTGCAGGGCTACTTCAATATGTATGGAGGTTGCGATATGGCGCAGATGGAAGGTGATACTGATGTGGAAATCAAGCATGGAACTTTCTCTGGCAGTATCTTTGGTGCTGGTAAAGGACTTCCTTCGGATGGAACTGAGGAGTATCTTGAATATGGAAAGGTAACAGGAACAACCATGGTTGTAGTGGATGCTCCTTCTGTCGTTCTTGGTCAGGAAGCTGGTCTCAATGACGATGGTACGATTGCCGATGCTACAAAGGTAATAAAGGTCTATGGCGGTGGAGCTCTCGGTCTTGTAGATGGTAAGATCAATCCTGTCACACTGAAGAGTGGTACACTCTATGGTGAGGTTTTCGGTGGTTCGCTCGGCGAGTTGGGACATCCGAATAAGGCAAAGATCACACTGCCAGAAGGAAAGACCCTGGGTGTATTGACTGCTGCTAATAGCTCTGAGCCTGCTGGCGCACTGCAAGGCAATATCAATATCTATGGCGGTTGCGATATGGCACTTGTGGAGGGTAATACAAAAGTAGAAATCACTCATGGCACTTTCATTGGTCAAATGTTCGGTGGTGGCAAGGGCGTTGCTTCTAATATGGTAGATGGCGTTGACACTTACGCAGAACATGGAAAGGTGCAAGGAGAAACGACTATTGTGTATAATAATGATGGTACTTTCAATGGCAACGTCTATGGAGGCGGAGCGTTAGGCTCAGTTACTCCAGCCTCTGCTCCTGCCGATGGATATACAACAGAGATTTATCTTAAGAAGGGAGTGCTAAATGGACATGTCTTCGGTGGTGGATATGGCGAAAGCACCAATATTGATAAAGCAAAGGTGGACGGTAACACCTATATTACCACAAGAGAAATGGATGATCCTGCGGATGTGCTCAGCGGAAGCATGAATCATATTTACGGTGGCGGTGATATGGCGATGGTGGATGGCGATACTAACATTGACTTTACTCGTGGCTCTTTCAATGGTGAGATCTTTGGTGGCGGTCACGGTATTGAAGAAGCCTCTGATACCGAAAAGGGGGCAGAGCAGTATCTTGACTTTGGTAAAGTGACAGGTACTACAAACGTCACTATTGATGGTGGTACGCTTGGCACAAATAACGATAATGAGGATGAGAAGATTCGCATCTATGGTGGTGGAGCCCTCGGCCTCGTTGGTAGGGGCATCAACATCGTGGTGAAGAGTGGCGAGCACTATGGAGAGATCTTTGGTGGATCACTTGGCGAGAAAGGACATCCGACTAAGGCTGTAATTAGTGGTAATAGCTATTTGCACACAGAGGCGAATGATAGTAAAGATGCACTCAAAGGCAATATCAAGTTTTATGGCGGTTGCAACCTTTCACAAGTAACAGGCAATTCGATGGTAGAAATCAATCACGGAACCTTTGGGGGCGCTGTCTTTGGTGGCGGTAAGGGTGTGAGTGGGTCTGCTGAATATGGAAATATCGGTGGCAAAGCTTCCGTAAAGATAATAGCGGGCTTTACAACAGACGCCGATGTCTATGGTGGTTGCGCATTAGGAAATGTTTCAGGAAATACCGCTGTGGATCTTGCTGGCGGTGCTGTGCATGATGTGTATGGCGGCGGACTTGGCGATGAAAGCACTGCCGCAATAGTAAAAGGCAATGCTACTGTTACTCTGAATGGAAGCTCAGAGACAGGAGCAACAAACGATTGCCAAGTTTATGGAAGCGTATTCGGTTGCAACAATGTGAATGGTACACCCCAAGGACATGCTCTGGTACATGTGTTGAAGACTGAAAGGCGAGATGGACAAGCAGAAGGTGAGTATTCTGTTCCTGCTGTGTATGGTGGTGGTAACCATGCAGCATATCAGCCGACAAACAATGAGGATTATGCCGAGGTGCTTATAGAAAACTGTGACAACTCAATAGAATATGTATATGGAGGCGGCAATGCGGCTCCTGTGCCAGCAACAAAAGTGACAATCAAAGGTGCTGATGCTATCAATCATGCTTTTGCTGGTGGTAATGGTGCAGGTGCAGGCAACCCAGGCGCCGATGTTGGTTATCTCAACTACCATAGTCAGGGTAGCGAAGAAACATACGGAACTGGTAAAGCAGAAATCAATGTCCTTGGTGGTACTGTAAATAATGTTTATGGTGGAAGTAACACTCTTGGATTTATCCGTGGCGGAACATCTGTCAATGTAAAACAGGATAGTGAATGTCTTCTGAAAGTAGGCAACGTATATGGTGGTGGCAATGAGGCTGACATCGATTGCGATGTGACCATAACACTTGACTGTGACAAAGGTAGCGATATTCTCTATGCTGGCGCAAATAATGCCAACGTCAATGGTGGCATAACCTTGAACATCTATTCAGGTACATTCGGCAAGGTTTTCTGCGGCAATAATAAAGGTGGTACCGTGAAAGGAAAATTGGAAATCAATGTAGATGAAACTGGCTGTTGGCCTATTATGATTGGCGAACTGTATGGTTGTGGCAATGAAGCAGCTTATTCTGTTTATGGATACAACGATGACAAGACATGCAAAACCGAGGGCGAACGAATGTACGATGACCCTGTTATAAATCTCTATTCCTTCACTCGTATAGGCAAGGTATTCGGTGGCGGATACGGAGAAACAGCAGTGTTGTATGGTAATACTAATGTGAATGTTAACCCTATCAAGGGTATCTTTGCTGGCTATGGCACTGATGATAGACCTGGGCTTAATGTTGCGCCTTCATTTGTGCTTGATGCAGACAATAAACGCACGCCTAACACTGAGAATATTATCATTCCTAACGAAGCTGGCACCATTGGTTCTATCTATGGTGGTGGCAATCAAGGTGCTGTATATGGCAACACTAATGTGAACATAGGAACACTTACCGAGAATCATCATATCAGTGGTGGTGATACAGTAACAACGGAAGAGGTAGGCGTGACCATCACAGGCAATGTCTTCGGTGGTGGCAACGAAGCCGTCGTAAGCGGTGATACAAACGTGACAATTGGGAAATAAATACCCTCTTCCAACCTCTCCCTTAAAGAGCGAGGAATAAAATGATAAAGTAGATTACACATTATATATAATATAAGATGCGAAACAAAGCATTACATATACTCTCAATACTGCTCCTTACCGTAGGCATGGTGACTACGGCGAGGGGCCAAAGCGTAGATCCTTCAACTGTCAAGCCACTGAGCAAGATAAAGATTCATGGCGATGTCTATGGTGGTGGCGACCAAGCTGGCATTGGAGGCAATACGAACGTAACCATCAATACGGGTGAGTACGGAGGTAGCATCTATGGTGGTGGTAATGGCGCACTCAATAACGATGGTTCCGTCAAGGCTTCTGCCGACATCGGTACGCACAATGCTGACGGTACGCTCAAGGACGGTACTGGTGATACCCATGTCTCCATCAACGGCGGTGAGATTGTGTATGGCATTGGCGACAAGGAGAACCAGCGTAATATCTACGGTGGTGGAAATCTGGCATGTAATGTTGCGGGCAACACCAACATCGAGATGACGAAGGGTATGATCACGACATATAGTTTCACATCATCCTCACTCGCTACGGCTGCTTGGCGATACTTCTACGACAACTCTATGAAGCCAAACCAGCAGAAGATACCTATCTGCTCTGTTTTTGGTGCTGGTTACGGTGCGCATACCGATGTGGCAGGAAACACTAATGTCAATATCAATATCCCAGGCACTGCCGACATCAAGCCTGCTGATGGCGTTGACTTCACACATGCGGAACTTGAGGCTATCGACAAACTTGCTCTTCGTCTGATGCCAGACACCAAACTGTCTGAACAGTTCGTTCCTGCTGTTCATGGTGGTGGTTTCGATGGCACGGTGGGTGCATACGATATTTCTACCAAAGGAATCAATTACAACAAAACAACTTATACCTCTCAGACAAACATAACTATTCAGGGACAGCCTTTTGTCTTTAATGTCTTCGGTGGTGGATTGGGCTCTAAGGCGGGTGCTGATGCTACTGGTGGCGTTAATAGTTACGTAGGTGCTGTATATGGTGCTACGAAGGTTGACATCCAGGGTGGACTGTATAATGGCAACGTCTTCGGTGGAGGTGCTGGTATTGAATCTGAGCAGGATGTTACTAACCCATTTGGTGGCGGCGGCACAGTCAAACTACCATACACCTATGCAGCACAAGTGATGCGTGAGACCGACGTCACTATCAGTGGTAACAATACCATCATCTACGGTAACGTATATGGTGGCGGTGATATTGCTAATACAGGCTGGTACAACGAAAACGCACGTCCTGCTATGACAGAACACGTAGCGCAGAAGAACCAAAGCCTTGCCACACTCGACTACACCACATCCTTGAAACTCAACGGCGGCAATATCCTCGGTAGTGCCTTCGGTGGCGGCAATGGCCGTACGAAGGAACAGATGCAGATGTCCATGTTCGTTGGTACCGTCTGTGGCAGCACCAATGTCTTGCTCAATGGCACCAAGGTGTGGAGTCATGTCTATGGCGGTGGCAATATGGGTTCGGTATTCATGTGCCAGACAATTGCTGCATCAAAAGGTGACACGCCACGACCAATGGCTACTGGCGTCATTGATGGTTGCACCAATGTGGCTATCCTTGATGGTATGGTGGCGAAGGATATCTTCGGCGGTGGCTATGGTGATGACCCAGGCACAGGAGACGCTAACGTCACCTCTGCCGACATCTATGGCAATACATACGTATATTTCGAGAAAGCAGACCTTGAGTTCAGCAAGTACTGGAAACCGCGTGAATTCCTGCCATCGGATGCAACCAACGAACAGATGATGGCAGAGGTCACAGGCAAGTTCCTTGACCAGAGTAGTGCTGGCGACAAGCGCAACACCGAGAGCGATATCACCCACAACCTTTATGGTGGTGGCAATATGGCATGTAATGTGAAGGGTAACACACATGTCTATATGATTGGTGCACCAATTGCTCCTGACGACTTTAGTACTACCGACTATTATAAGGAATGTATCGCTAATGTTGCAAAGCCTCACTTCTCTGTCTTCGGTGGCGGTTTCGGTGACAAGGCTATGGTCACCGGCAATGCCTATAGCGACATCAATCTTGGCTATGGTACAGGTCTGCACAGTATCGTTGGTGGTGGTCTGAATGGTACGGTGGGCGGAGAGTGTCTAGTGCATGTCGGCAATGACCCGATGTCGCAGGTTCACTTTGTCTATGGTGGTGGCTATTATGCTCCTTGTGCAGGCACCAAGCTCGACATTACGCGTGGTACCATTCTGGAGAATGTCTATGGTGGAGCGGTGATGGGTAATATCCATGTGTCAGGCCTTTCTACGGAAGTTGCGACTAATACGACTATTGGTTTGAAGTCAGATGGTGATAATTCGTCTGTTGTGTTAACAGACGAAAATGGCAATACACTTCGCTCATACACTTACTCTGACCACAATAATAGTATTACTATCTATGGCGATGTCTATGGCGGCAACGATGTGTCGGGTACGGTCAACGGTATCGCACAGCTCACTGTCTATGGTGGTGAGATCAAGGGTAATGTCTATGGTGCTGGCAACGGCAACCACATTGGCTACTATGTGCCTGATGAATTGAAATATGACTTGGGAACGCATGGCAGCGATAATTATTTCATAGTAAATCATAAAGACAAGGAGACTGGTGATGTTTTGGTTACTGGTAAGACATACGTGGGTCGTCCTCAGACCATCGGCGGTGTTAACCTTACCCTCGAAGGAAATACTAAGGACGAGCGTGTGAAGGTGCTTGGTCAGGTGTTCGGCGGTGGTAACTCATGTACTATCGGTGCATGGGATAAAACTCTTCTCGCAAACGACGACCCTCATGTAGTTCGTGACGACCCTGACTACTTCCTTGGTGGTGGCACACTGAATGTCAACCTCGGTTCACATGTCACCATCGGTCGTACTCATGAACAGTTGGGAAAGGATGCTGACGGTGATACATATATAGACAATGGCGAGAACGTGTCGGGTCTCTTTATGGGTTGCTCAGGCAAAGATCTTGCTACACAGAATGGCGCATATACCGAAGATAACTACTATCACCACTTCTTTGATTATAAGGCAAAACAATACTATCCTGGCTTTGCTGTAGGTACAGAGGCTGGTGCATCAATGACACGTGAGGAGCAGCTCAAACCATTCCAGGCATACCTTAATAATATTATGGTGTGGAGCGATAATGTGCACCTTAATATCCCTAATGATGCAGAAGACATCTGGCTTGCTAACTTCGTGGGTGGTGGTTTCCGAGGCTCGATGCGTACAAAGACCACAGGGGGCATATTCGACTACACCCTGTCTGAAGGGGTGACGGTGAATAATACTATTGTCGGTGGTGCCTACAACGCCCATGTGCAGTACCATTACTTTGCTACAAAAAACGATGGCAGTTTTGTTGACAATGATGATGATGGTATCTACGATTATGCAACAACGATTCCTGATGGTTGGATTGAGGGGACTGACTATGTAAGGCTTGAATATACAGATGAAGAACATCAGGATGAGGATCATATCAAGAGTATTATTCGCTATAACTTCAACGGCGGAATGCTCAGTGAGAACAGTACGGGTTTGAACTCAAGTGATGTTGGTCACCATGTTCATCAGGTGCATGCTGATCCAAGAGCCGATGAGACAGAATACGCTACGGCATATTTCGAGCCATTGAATGCCGGAACTCATGGAGCAGAAGAAGGCGCTAATCGTACCAAGCTTTTCACTGCCAACAAAAACAAAGCACTTCTCCATCTAACCCTCAAATGCGCTCTTGAACCAGAGGTTCTGCCAAAGAACGATGGCAGTGGCATGAACTATGCGCATGGTGGTAACGTCTTCGGCGGTTGCTTCATGTCGGGTTTCGTTGAAGGCGACTCATGGGTAGATTATCATTGCTGGCTTGCGCCTAAGTGTGCCAACAGCACGGAGGAAAAGTACAAATACTTCTTCAGCAAGACAGACAACATGCACATCTACGACGATGCCGGCGACCTCGAGACCAACAACGCTCTCAGCGTCTATGGTGCAGGTTATGGTGCCGACACCCACTCTGATGGCGATGTGTATCTCTATATCAAGTCTATTGCTCACGAGGCTCATGGTGACATGGATCCTGCTGGTATGTTCCCTTATATCTACAACGCCTTCGGTGGTTCTAACATGGGAACGGTGGCTGGCAACACTAATGTGTATTATGCAGTAGGTAAGCAGGGAACGCTGCTCGGTTCGCTCTACGGCGGTGGCTATAAGGGTGTCATTGAGGGAAACACGTTTGTCGAAATGGCCGAAGGCTTTGCACACAACGTCTATGGCGGCAGCCGTCAGGCAGACATCCATGGGGCATCGCATGTATGGGCTTATGATGGTAAGGCTCGTGGCATCACCGATGCAAACCACCTCATCATCTGTAACCTCTATGGCGGTAATGATATTGCTGGAACGATTTCTGGAACTATGCCAGCTAAATTTACGGAATCGAAGTGGAATGCTGCTCCAACAGGCGCAGGCACAGCTCGTGAGAGTCTTACTGGCAAGCAAGTCAACACCTATGTGGAAATCTCTGCTGACGACGAATCTGCCGACCGTGGCTTCCCACTCGTAGGTAGTGCCTTTGCCGGCGGTAATGGTGAAGCATGGAAAGATGGCGATGGCGATAAACCTAATGTTGAAATAGCCCTCTTAGAAGTAGAAGGTGGTTCTACCCTTCGTGCCTTCGGTGGTGGTAATATGGCTACCGTTACTGGCAACACCTATATCTTCACCAATGCAGAAAGTAACAACTTTGCGAACGTAACTTTCAACAATTATCAGAAGAACATCGTCACCAAGGTATTCTTCAGTGGTATGAAGTCAGGTTTCCGTTGGGATGATAATACTCTGACCATCGACCCGTTCCATGTGGTGCGTCTATTCGGTGGCAACAACCTCGCTACGATGGACATTCAGCCAACATGGAACCTTTGGAAAGGTAAGTTGGAGAATGTCTATTCCGGTGGCAACATGGGTGATATGACCTATTATAACCCAGACGGTAAGCCTTCAACACAGAATGGCGAGATTGGACAAACTGCCGGTGTGGAGAACAACTCTGATGGCAGCAATGCCAACTATAACCCACGTGGTCTTAGCATCACCGTTGATTCGCCAGACATCTATATCAATTCGCTCTTCGGAGGTTGTCGTGTGAGTGATGTTCGCCCAGATGATAGCAAGTCAGCAGAAAAGTGGCCAACAGGCACTGACGGCGAGGACTTCTACGGTGCTACGGTCAACATCACCGATGGCTACATCGAGAATGTCTATGGCGGTAACGACGTATCGGGCAGAGTGGAGCATGGTACAAATGTAAACATCTCTGGCGCAGTGTCAGGTAATGTGTATGGCTCAGGCAATGGTTACTATCTCTATAAATATGACGATAAAGCAACAAAGATATCTGAAGAAATTGATGATGATTATGGAATTTATTATGTAGTGCCGGAAAAGAAAGATGGAGAACTATATGATAAGAAGGGCGTGTTAGGTACTGACACCCACAAACTCCTTACCATTAACGAATTCCGTCCGTCGGTAGAGAAGGCGTTCCTCAACATTGCTGGTGTGGAGAACTACCATTACTCTGATGGCACAGTCGGCAAGCGTGTTGCATACGTCAAGGGCAATGTCTTCTGTGGTGGCAATGCTTCCACCCTCACCAACGATGGTGTCAACTCATTCACAAAGTTCAAGATTGGTTCTTACGTCACCCTCAATGGTGTATTCATGGGATGCGATGGTTATGACTATACTCAGGACAAGCACATCTCTGATTTTGCCAAGATCAATGGCATTGTTAGTATGGGCGATGCTACGGAATTCAATGCGGGCTATGAGGCTGATGCTACGCACAACCCTATCCTGCTCAATGCCTACATGATGGCTGTGGATATGCTTGCACAGCCAAAGGACTTCAACCTCAACTTGCCATTGAAGGAGGCACACATAGGTACATACTGCGGTGGTGGCAACCGTGGTTCGATGCTCGTAGATAAGACTGTCACACTGCCATTCCATCATGACATTATTATATATGATAAGATTGTGGCTGCATGTCTCGATGCCAATGTGCGATACAATGAAAACGGTAACATCATCGTTTCACAGGGTGGCTACACACGTCCCATTGCCAACCGCGAATCAACAGGCAACAACACGAAGTTCAAGCTCGACATTGCTTCGCAGTTCGTGCCGCTCGTCATGGATGTGCCTGACAATAAGAACCCTGAGACGAGGAACAGCCACGGTGAGACCTTCGAAGTGGCAAAGGCTCATGACTTCCTCTATGACAACCGTCAGGAGGGTGTGAAATACACTTATGAGGAGTTCAATGACCTGTTCCAGCCAGATCCGCTTTATACCAGCCAGGCAGAATTTGAAGAAAAAGAAGGTATTGACCACCAGTGGAAAATTGCTGATGGTATCTATGCTCCTAAGTGCAACATCTATGGCGGTTGCTACCAGTCGGGCGAGGTTGAGGGCGACATCGAACTCAACATACACAGCAACATGCTGCGCTATGTCAACAAGGAAGACCTCGACAAATCGCTTGACGAGAATATCGCCTGCTTTAATATCTATGGTGCAGGCTTCGGTCAGGACTCACACGTTTGGGGCGATGTGAAGATAACTCTCGATCGCAGTCTTGATACAAGTACAATGGGTACTATTGGAGGTACGACTGTGAGCGATGAATTGGCAGAACGTCTTGGTGCGCCTCATGGCACTCATGCCAGTGCAGATGTGGCTAAGTGGAATCTTATGCACAACACCAATAAATCAGATAATATTCTGGGAATAGCAAATGCCAATACCTATCCTTCTGCCAACAACATCATCGGTGGCGGACGAAACGGTAAACTCATCGGCAACTCTACACTCGAGATTCGCAACGGCCTCGTATATAGCGATGTCGCTGGCGGTTGCTATGCTTCGGATATGTATGGTAGCACACATGTCATTGTGGGTTATCCAACATATTATAAGTGTAACACCTCGGGTGAATACCAGCTTGACCGTGCTGACAAGTGGAACACCGATAAGAAGGATGCCGACGGCAATGATGTCATCAAGCAGAGCGTATGGTATCTGAGGGGTGACCTTGTGCCTGAGAATGTGTATCAGCAGATTGTGGCAGCAACCCCTGGCAATGCCGGCAAGTTTGACGAGCAGGAGGTTGATCCTACGACCTACCATAAATCAATTAAGAAAACTGATGGTACAACGTGGAATGACGGCACTACATGGGATGACGTAGTTATCAAGATTGGCAAGGGTATCTATGGCGGTGGCTACTCACTCGCTAATAGTGCAGCTGCTTCGGCAGGTTCTGTCACAACACATAAGTTGGCTGACAGCCAAGGAAGCGACTTGTACCCACATAACTTCAACCGACATGAGGCATATCGCCACTATGATATTTCTTCTACCATTGGCTATGGAGGCAACTCAAGCATCATGGTGGGCGACCAAAAAAACGGTACGGTTGACCACATCGCCATTTCGACCTTAAATGTTGCCGAGGCAACAATTCCTGCGGGAAGCTCTGTCATCGGCAAGTTCATTAAGGAATCTGACGGTAGTTACACCCACCAAGGAGATCATCCTGCTGAAGGCGACACAAAGTATTACACCCTCACTGGCGATGGTGGTATCTATGGTGATGGCCACTTGACCTTCTGCGACGGATTCCGTGCAGCCGATGTCACTCGCTATGGTTGGGCTGAGGCTACACCTCAGCATCCCAAGCTGCTGAACACCTTCCAGCGTATGGACTTGCTGTCGGTCAACGACTGCTGTCTCATGCTACAGGGTGCTCAGGACTTTGCTACCGACCAGATCGATGCCACCACGTATAGTATCACGCGTGTCAACGAGTTGCGACTGAATTCTACGCTGGATGCCAACGCAACACTTGGCCAGATCAGTTTACAAACAAACGAAGGTGGCATTGGTCCAGACTTCAACAAGAAGCGACAGCGCAACTACCTTGCCTTCTTCAACAACGTACACTATCTGGGCTCGATTGTTACCAATGACGATTTTGCAGACTCAAAGCACACCTTCCATGACAAGGATGGTACAGTGGGAAGCGGTTCGTACAAGGCAAAAAAGCAGGAGTATATTACTGCTTACGCAGGTTCTGACAAGAAAACTGAGGCAACCGATGAATTCAAGAAGCGTAACGTAGCCACAGCACGCAATGCCATCGGCATCAACAACGGCTACTGCTTGCGTATTCAGAATCAGGAGTATGTGGGTTCTGGCGAAGCAAAGCATGCTGAGACCTACTACGGCCCTGTCGTCGGTGTCTGCGAGGTTAAGCTTCTCACACTCGTTGAAGGCGAAGGTGGTGGCTATGTATATGCCGACAATATCCACGCCAATGAGGACAACTTCCTTATGACATCGGGCAACTTTGTGTTCCCGGGTATTATCCACAGTGATGCAAGCATTGGTGCTCAGTACATCGTGGACGACTGCTTCATCGACCACTTCGGCACTTCCGATGACATTACCACAAAGCATGGCGACCTCGATGAGGCTCACTACTGGTACGTGGAAGGAAATAAGTACTTCTTTACTACTACGCTCACAGGCTTTACATATCAAGAGGCGCTTGACTTCAACCTGATAGAGAACGATCCCAACATCATCCTCTCAGGTATGGAGAATGGCAGCAAGCTCAACATCAAGAAAATCGAATGGCTCAGTCAGCATCGCGCTAAATATGAGAGTGTGCTGATGAACGATGATAATCCCGAGAAGGTCAACGACTACGAGTTCGACATCGAGATTGGCAATAGCGATCCAAAGAATCCTGAAACTGACTGGACGAATCACATGCCTCGTCATAATGCAGGATCAGGTGATGCACCAGAGCATTACTATACTACGGATAAGACTGTCAAGAACACCAACCTTCCACAGTTCAACATCCGTTTGCAAGATAAACTCGACAACAGTGGTGACCTTGCCTACGACAACCACCTGGACGAACCAGAACTTGTGAAGATTTATCTGGAGGGTAAGAGATCTGATGCTGGAGGTGTAGAGCAGACATTCGAATACACCATTACGGTGAACATCGTCTATCTGCAAGGTCCTACCTTCGAAGGTGGTGTGTTCATCGAGAACTGCGCACTGCCAGGCGAACTGATTCGCTTCTCTACCGAAGGACTGAAGATCAAGACACCGGACCTGATGCCTATCACATCGGCAACATGGAAGGTTGTGCCATTGAGCGAGATTACAGCCAAAGGTGAATGGAAGTGGGATACCCATGCTGGCGAAGTCATTCCAGAAGGCAGATATGAGGAGAAGACCGACGGTAGCGGCAACATAACCGGTACTATCCCTGCCCTCTACAAGCAGAATGAATATAACATCGCCTACGTCTTCACTGCTGGTGGCTACGACTTCCCTGTTATGCCAGCACAGAAAGTGAAGTATGCTGGCTTGTCGGATTATAACAACACGAATGGCACTGACCTCACTCCTGAGCAGTATAATGATCTGAGGGATGACCAGAAGATTAAGTCTATCCCTGCCAAGGAGAACCGCATGATTGTGGTACACAATTATCATCGCATGAAGGATGTGGTATCTCAAAATCTGCAGATTGAGACCATGCCAAAGGCAATTGATAAATCCTCGGCAGAGACTTATCATACCAATGCTGAGGCTAAGATATACATCGAGGACGAGGCAGACTTGCATGCATTTGTCGAGTACCTGAATATGGCCACAGAGGACAACGACAAGAATATCCCTGAAGGTCTTACGGGTCTTGACATCATCCTGCAGAAGGATATCAGGATGACTTCGGCTTTGCCCGCTATCAGCGTTCCCTTCGCCGGTACATTCCATGGCGATGGATATCATATCGATCTTGGCAACTACGGCACCACTACTTTCATGGGCAACAAGCTCGAAGGCAAGGTTTACAACCTCGGTCTTATCAATGGAACGAGCATTGCCAGCACGGGCAGCGTTGTCAATAGCTATATCTACGAAGACAACTATGACTTCGCCTACGGCAAGAAGGCTTACGAGTTGAGCCATACTTTCAACCCCACGACGGATGCATCGACTTACAACGACTACGTGGCTAACTACTATGCCAACGGCGACTACCAGTACGCCACCACCGATCGTGTTTGGTCGTTGCGTACGGGAGAGCCTTGGTATGGTCACGAGGATACACGTCATGACAAGACTCACATTCATGATGATGCCCGTTGGAATGAGACGACTGGAGTTAATGACCCGCTCTACGATGGTCTTAATGCTATCGCCGACAAGACCGTAGTCGTCACCGGCACAGGTACAGAGTTCTTCACCTACAAGGGGCTCGCCGCAGGCTATGCCAACGACTATCTCTTCTTCGGTCAGCATCTTGATATGACGAGTGCGGATGCTTATCCTATGCATATCGAGCCTGTAGCCAATGACGATGCTGATGCTTCGAAGGGTGGTAACCGTGTATATGAGACTGCGGGATACTATCAGAGCAAGATGGATCAGCAGTTCTATTATAATAAGGACGCATGGGCTCTCTACCCTGAGCTTACAGCTGTCGACTATACCCACATCACAACAGAAGGTGATGGGGCTAATACCCTCCCATCCAAGTTCAAAGTGGATAGCAACATGGACTATGGTACATACAGCAATGCAACCTTTGGACACGTTACTCAGAACTTGTTAGTATATCATGACAGCAGCGATGATGCAAAGGCTGTCTTTACAGAGGGTTCATATGCTGACAAAACTCCTGAGAGCGATGTTCGTTACCATGGTATCATTGGTAACGGTACAACGTATAGCGCAGACTACTTCCACCTCGTGGATAAACAGGATTTCAATGCTCCTATCGCATTCACTGTGAACACTCGTGCTTGGTACGAGCGTATGCCACAGGCTTATCGCAATGTTTCAAGCCTCGGTTACAACAGCGGCTCTGCATGGGAGGGTATCGTCCTGCCATTCACTGCAACGAAGGTGTCGGCTGAGAAGAATGGCGAGATCAGCCACTTCTATGGTGACAGCAATCTGCACCATGAGTACTGGCTGCGTGGATTCAAGGGCACAGAGACAAAGGATAGCAAAACCTATGCAACCTTTGCAAGTCCTGCTGTCAGTGGCGATGATTACTTCACGGATAGTCATCAGAGTCGTATTTCGTATGTATATCCAAAGAATGATTATTTCACTTCGCTCTTCAACTACAATGACTGGTATGACACGCGCGATGATGAGGGAGATGATACTATGGGTAATCACAATAAGGCATGGTATGCCGAGAGTCATACCTTTATCGATTACGTGCCTCTCACCGCTGAGGTTCCATACATCGTAGCCTTCCCTGGCGATGACTTCTACGAGTTCTCAATGGAGTCGTACTATAAGACGGCAGAGTATGGCAGTGTGGCATACCCACAGAAAGCTACCTTCGAGGCTGCCAATGCCACAATCAAGGTGAGCGATGGCAATGCCGTTTCTACCACAGCCAATGGTTACACTCACCATGGAACCTTCCTGCACCAGGCATCGCAGCTTGGTCTCAATGCCGAGGGAACAGCTTTCGTTGATGCCCAGCCAATCGTTCCGTTCCGCACCTATATGACCACCATTTCAGGTCCTTCTCCAGCTCCGACTCGAACTATTGTCATCTGGGAAAATGGCTGGCACGAAGAAATAGGTGAGGAGCCGGATGAACCAGAGGACGATCTGGGTAGTGGATACCTGAGAGTCTGGGCAGAAGGCATGAGTGTGGTGATCGAAACTTCAGAAAGACGTCGGATGAGATTGTTTACATCTGATGGTATCTGTCGTGAAATCTTGATATGTGAACCTGGCAAGAATTGGTTCCCTGTGACTTCAGCAGGTATCTATTTCGTCGAAAATATGAAATTATTGCTGCGATAATTAGTGTGAAAAATGGACTTTTGACGGAATTTGACCCCTAAGAAAGTCCTTTTTATTGAAAAAAATGTCAAAATAGTTATTTTTTTGTCATTTTTACTTTGCAAATTAAATATTTTTGCTTATCTTTGCAGCGCAATTAGTACTCATTGGCCATGCCTTTGAGTGCGTATTTGGTATAAACTAATTATAATCCCTTCTGATCGTGGAGACATTTTATAGAACACACAAGTACTTAGTGGAGCATGTTTATTCACCGGTACGTCGTTCATTAATTGATGAGATTAACTGGAGCAGCCGCTTGATAGGCATCAAGGGCAGCCGTGGCGTAGGCAAGACTACCTTCCTGCTGCAGTATGCACTCGAAAAGTACGGTCCGGATGACCGTCGCTGTCTCTACATCAACATGAATCACTTCTATTTCTACACGCACACGTTGCGTGAGTTCGTTGCTTCCTTCCAGCAGGGCGGTGGCCGTACGCTGCTGATTGACGAGATCTTTAAGTATCCTGATTGGAGCGACGAATTGAAGTTTATTCATGACCAGTATCCAAAGGTTCAGATTATCTTTGCAGGTAGCACCGTGATGCGCCTCAAAGAGGAGAATCCTGTGCTCAATGGTGTGGTCGATAGCTACAACCTGCGAGGTTTCTCGTTCCGCGAATACATCAACCTCATGGCAGGCACTAATTTCAAAAGCTATGCCTATAAGGACCTGCTCGAGCATCACGCTGAGATCGCTGCTGAGATTTGCAGCCAGATCAAGCCTCTCAACTACTTCAAGGACTATATCCACCACGGCTACTATCCATTCTTCCTTGAGAAGAAGAACTATTCTGAGATGCTCATCACCAAGATGAACACCATGCTCGAGGTAGATATTCTGTTCCTTAAGGAGATTGAGCTTTCGTATCTGCCTAAGCTTAAGAAGTTGCTGCACATCTTGGCACAGGAGGCTCCATGTTCGCCCAACGTCAGCTTGTTGGCCAAGAGCATCGAGACCAGCCGTGCCACTGTAGTCAATTATTTGTCGTACCTCAAGGAGGCTCGCTTGATCAACATGCTTTACACGCAGGAGGAGCAGTTCCCCAAGAAGCCGGCTGTGGTCTATATGCACAACACCAACATCCTCTACCCAACTTGTCTTAATGAGGTAGAGCCTCGTCAGTTGCGTGAGACCTTCTTCTACAACATGCTCCATCAGAGCAACAAGCTCAACAAATGCAACGAGCGCAACGTGCAGTTCCTTGTCAATGGCAAGGATCGTTTCCGCGTGTGCGACTGGGTAGTTCGCACCAAGAACAACCCAGAATACTTCTACGCCATCGACAACTTTGAGGTCGGCCACGACAACGTCATCCCATTGTGGTTGTTCGGATTCCTGTACTAATTTTTTAAGGATAATTTATGATGTATAATGTATAATTGAATGTTATGCAGGCAATGTAGTGGCTGAAAAGAGTAAGCAATTTGCATTAGACATTATAATATTATACAGAAAACTCTATGAAATTAGATGCCCTCGAGAGTTGTGTTCTCAGATACTTTGGTCTGGACAAGTATAGGGGCAAATATCAGGGAAGGCGAAGTTGCTCAAAGTAAAGCTGACTTTGTCGCAAGATTTAATATATCATTGTAAGAGGCAAATTAGACCAACTATTGGATAGATCTTTTTCATGAAGCAGGTTTATTTCAGATGCTCACTTTGAATATATCAGTCCAAGATGTCAGGAATTAATTAAGCGTTGAAATCGATTTTGAAAACAGCGAATGAAAACAAAAACTAAGCTTAAGGACAACCAACCGAAATGACAATAAATAATTTTTAGTCCAGAAAACTATTAATTATTCACTATACATTATAAGTTATACATTTAAAACACTTAATCATGGCAAAGAAATTTATGACATGTGATGGTAACACCGCTGCTGCACATATTGCGTATATGTTCAGTGAGGTTGCTGCTATCTATCCTATCACGCCATCTTCTCCAATGGCTGAGAACGTGGATGAGTGGGCTGCTCAGGGTCGCAAGAACCTCTTTGGCGAGACCGTTCTCGTACAGGAGATGCAGTCTGAGGGCGGTGCCGCAGGTGCTGTTCACGGTTCACTCCAGGCAGGTGCTCTTACCACCACCTTCACCGCATCACAGGGCTTGCTCCTGATGATCCCTAATATGTATAAGATCGCAGGTGAGTTGATTCCATCTGTATTCCACGTTTCTGCTCGTACCCTTGCTTCACACGCACTGTGTATCTTCGGCGATCACCAGGACGTCATGGCTTGCCGTCAGACCGGCTTCGCTATGCTGGCTGAGGGTTCTGTACAGGAGGTTATGGACCTTGCTGCTGTAGCTCATCTTGCTACTCTTAGCAGCCGTGTTCCATTCCTGAACTGCTTCGACGGCTTCCGTACTTCACACGAGTATCAGAAGATCGAGGTTGTTGACCAGGAGGAGCTCCGTCCACTCGTTGACTGGGATGCTGTCAAGGCTTTCCGCGATCGTGCACTCTCTCCAGAGCGTCCTGAGATGCGTGGTATGGCTGAGAACCCAGACGTATTCTTCGCTCACCGCGAGTCTTGCAACCCTTACTACAATGCAGTTGCCGACATCGTAGCTGACTACATGGATAAGGTTTCGGCTATCACTGGCCGCAAGCATCGTCCATTCGACTACTATGGCGCTGAGGATGCTGAGAACGTAATCATTGCTATGGGCTCTTCTACCGAGTGCATCAAGGAGGTTATCGACTACAAGGCAGCTCAGGGCGAGAAGGTAGGTTTGATCTCTGTTCACCTCTACCGTCCATTCTCTCTCAAGTACCTCAAGGAGGCTATCCCAGCTAGCTGTAAGAAGATCTGCGTTCTCGATCGTACCAAGGAGCCAGGTGCTAACTCTGAGCCACTCTACCTCGACGTTGTTGACGCACTCACTGAGCTTGGCCTGATCGGTCAGATCAAGGTTGTCGGCGGTCGTTACGGCCTCGGTTCTAACGATACCACTCCTGCTCAGATCATCGCAGTTTATGAGAACCTTGCAATGAACGAGCCAAAGAACCACTTCACCCTCGGTATTGTGGACGACATCACCTTCACCAGCCTTCCAGTAGGTGAGGAGGTTTCTGTAGCTCCAGCAGGCATGTTCCAGGCTAAGTTCTACGGCCTCGGTGCTGACGGTACCGTAGGTGCTAACAAGAACTCAGTTAAGATTATCGGTGAGACCACCGACAAGTACTGCCAGGCTTACTTCTCATACGACTCTAAGAAGTCAGGTGGCTTCACCTGCTCACACCTCCGCTTCGGCGATACTCCTATCCAGTCAACCTACCTCGTTACCACTCCTAACTTCGTAGCTTGCCACCAGCAGGCTTACCTCAACATGTACGACGTTACCCGTGGTATCCAGCAGGGTGGTACCTTCCTTCTCAACACCATTTGGGACGGTGAGGAGCTCGTTGCCAACATTCCTAACAAGGTGAAGGCTGTTCTCGCTAAGCAGAACGTTAAGGTTTACTACATCAACGCTACCAAGATCGCTCAGGAGATCGGCCTTGGCAACCGTACCAACACTATCCTCCAGTCAGCCTTCTTCCGCATCACTGGCGTTATCCCAGTAGAGCAGGCTGTTGAGGAGATGAAGCACTTCATCGTTAAGTCTTATGGTAAGAAGGGCGAGGACGTAGTCAACAAGAACTATGCTGCCGTTGATCGCGGTGGTGAGTACAAGGAGCTGACCGTCGATCCAGCATGGGCAAGCCTCGAGGCAGAGCCAAAGGTTTACACCGATGGCGATGCATTCATCAATGGCGTAGTTCGTCCTATCAACGCTCAGGATGGTGACCTCCTCCCAGTTTCTGCCTTCAAGGGCATCGAGGATGGTACTTGGGCTGCTGGTACTGCTAAGTTCGAGAAGCGCGGCGTAGGTGCCTTCGTTCCAGTTTGGGATGCTGAGAAGTGTATCCAGTGTAACAAGTGTGCTTATGTTTGTCCTCACGCTTGCATCCGTCCATTCGTGATGACTGCTGAGGAGAAGGAGGGCTTCACCGGCCAGACCATCGAGATGAAGGCTCCAGCTGCTATGAAGGGTATGTTCTTCACCATGCAGGTTGGCGTTAAGGACTGTCTCGCTTGCGGCAACTGTGCTGATGTCTGCCCAGGCAATCCTAAGCTTGGTGGCCCAGCCCTCAAGATGGTTGCTTACGACGACACCTCTGCCGAGGCTGCCAAGGAGGCTGCTCAGTGGCAGTACTGCGTTGAGCAGGTTACCTCTAAGCAGGATCTCGTTGACATCACCGCCAACGTTAAGAACTCACAGTTCGCTCAGCCACTCTTCGAGTTCTCAGGCGCTTGCGCTGGTTGCGGTGAGACCCCATACGTTAAGCTCATCTCTCAGCTCTTCGGTGATCGTGAGATCGTAGCCAACGCTACCGGTTGCTCTTCAATCTACTCTGGTTCAGTACCTTCAACTCCTTACACCAAGAACGCTAAGGGTCAGGGTCCAGCTTGGGCTAACTCTCTGTTCGAGGACTTCTGCGAGTTCGGTCTCGGTATGGCTATTGCCAACAAGAAGATGAAGCAGCGCCTCACCAAGCTCATGACCGAGGCTCAGGCTTGCGAGTGCTGCTCAGCTGAGCTCAAGGCTCTCTTCTGCGAGTGGATCGAGAAGCAGGAGGATGCTGCTGCCACCAAGGCTCTGGCTCCACAGATCGTGGCTGCTTGCGAGGCTTGTGGTTGCGACACCTGCAAGAACATCCTTACTTACAAGGATCACCTCGTGAAGCGCAGCCAGTGGATCATCGGTGGTGACGGTGCCTCTTACGACATCGGCTACGGTGGTCTCGACCACGTAATCGCTTCAGGTGAGGACGTTAACGTATTCGTAATCGACACTGAGGTTTACTCTAACACCGGTGGTCAGTCATCTAAGGCTACTCCTCTCGGCGCAATCGCTAAGTTTGCTGCTTCAGGCAAGCGCGTGCGCAAGAAGGACCTCGGCATGATCGCCACTACCTACGGTTATGTCTATGTTGCTCAGATCGCCATGGGTGCTGATCAGGCTCAGACCCTCAAGGCTCTCAAGGAGGCTGAGGCTTATCCTGGACCATCACTCGTCATCGCTTACGCTCCATGTATCAACCACGGCTTGAAGGCTGGCATGGGCAAGAGCCAGGCAGAGGAGGCTAAGGCCGTTGAGTGCGGTTACTGGCACCTCTGGCGCTTCAACCCACAGCTCGAGGCAGAGGGCAAGAACCCATTCACCCTCGACTCAAAGGAGCCACAGTGGGAGAAGTTCCAGGACTTCCTCAAGGGCGAGGTTCGCTACGCATCTGTTGCCAAGCAGTTCCCAGCTGAGGCTGCTGAGCTCTTCGCATCTGCTGAGGAGATGGCTAAGAAGCGCTACCAGACCTATGTTCGTCAGACCAAGCTCGAGTATTAATCTCGAGTCAGACCATAAACAAGAAATGAGTCATCCAGAAATGGGTGACTCATTTTTTTCGTTATCAAGCAAGAGCCTGATTGATGTTTGTCAAGCAAATGGTTGAACGATGTCAAAAGTGTGCTTATTTTGTCAGATCGTCAATTACGCCCTGTACAGCCTCGCTGGCATTGTTTACTGCCTTCTTGGCAGCATCCTTAGTTGCCTCCTTCATGTCGTTGGCAGCGTCTTTGGCGGCCTGCTTGGCATCATTGATGCTGCCCTCCAGTGCGCTCTTTGCCTCGTCGACTACGCCTTCAGCCTCTTCGGTAGCACCACCGATAATGCCGTTGATGGCATCCTTCACCTCCTCGGCTGCTACGATAGCCTTGCCCTTGAGGAGCTTCAGGGTGCACTGTGACTTGATTTTCTCGATTTCCTGCTTCTCCTCGGCGGTGAGGTCGAAAGTGCTGAGCAGAGAATCGGTCTTCTCGAAGTTGACAATGAACTTCTTCCACTCGGCTGCACTCCAGTCCTTCGAGTTGTTAGTCAGTTCAGTCTTCATAGCACGGAAATCCTCCATCGTGCTCTCCTTGCTGGCACAGGCAGACATCGTGAGGCAAGCTACGCCAATGAGTAAAAATGATTTGAGATTCATGATTGAAAATGAATTTTTTAGATGTAAATAATTAATAATGTATAATTCTTTAACTTCCAAGTCAAGTGGAGCTTGCGAAACTTGAGTTATTACGTAGGTTGATAATCAAAGATTCAGCAAGAAGGAGAGTCGTCAGGAAAAACTGATTCCTCCAAAAAGCTTTTCCACGTGGGTTCATCATCTGAAAATTCACCACATCTTATACGGATGCTTCGTGAGCTGCGAGTTGTAGTACCGATGGTCGCCTGTCACCTCAGGGCCGATCCAGTCGGGTAGGGGGAAGGTCGTCTGTTCGTCGGGGACTTCGATTTCTGCTACCACCAACCCTTCATTATCACCGTGGAACTCATCAACCTCCCAGTGCAATCCCTCGACTGTCGAGCCGTCTGCTGCTGTGCCAGGGCCTGCTGGGATCACGTATCTGACCTTCTCGATCTGAGGCTGGCTGCACATCAGGTCGAGCATCTGACGAGCTTCCTCCACAGGAATCGGGTATTCGAACTCGTGGCGAGTCAGACCCACTGCGTGGTCCTTGAAGGTCACATAACCCTGTTCGCCGGCTATACGCACGCGCACGGTCATGCCATTGAGCGTGGGAATGTAACCTTGGCGATAGTGCGTGCCTTGAGCAAGCGAGCGATACCGATTGCTTTTTGTCAGGAACTTATGTTCAATCTCTTTTCCCATAGCAGCAAGTGTCTTTTTATCCTGAAACTTGTGTCTTGTTTTTAATTAATGAGGCAATTTTTATTCTGTTATCGGTTATTTCTATGTTATACAACACAAATCTGTCATTTTTTTTGATTAAGATTTGGTCAATCCATCAAAAATGCTTATCTTTGCGCATCGATAAGAGAAAAAAAACCATCTTTATAATCTTAGATTTTCCATACAAGAATAACACACTCCATAAAGGTTTTGCTCGTGAGAGCAAGACCTTTATCTTTTTTCATTGCTCAAGCTCGCGCAATACCCGTGTCCAGGATTCTGGGAGTCTTAGGCATTCCATCAGTTAGAACTTGCGCAAGCCGAATCTTCCAGGCCCAGCATCAGATAGAGGTCTTGCCTGATCTTTCGGATCTCGTCATATTCGTCGAAGCACAGCTCCTTGAGCAGTTCCTTCTCGAACCTGCGGTTCATCTTGTGTCCCTGCAGCACGATCAGGTCGTAGAGCTGGTGGCCTCGCACATAGAGGTAACAGTTGTCACGTCTCACACCCTGTGCATGGCAGCGCTCTTCGAACCACGTCGTGTCAGCCTCAGGGTAGGTCCGTTTCAGATGGGCGAGGAGCTTGTGTGTCCTCTCTTTCAGCACCTGCAGCACCGGCTCGCCGTCGCGTTCCAGCGAACGCTGTCCCACGGGCAATGTCAGCAGCCGATGGAACACACTCTTGGGGAAAGCCTCCGGATCGACATTCTGCAGATAGAGCTGCCACACGAGCAGCGGATAGACGATCTTGGAATAGGAGCGAAGGAAGTTGGCGAAGCTGAAGCCATGCGACTCCTGTGCTCGCTGGTCATCGTCGGCAGGCACGGCAGCACGCTGGCAGTTCTTGGGATAGCAGAAGTGGTTCTCGAAGCTGTAGGTATAGGTCTGCAGCACATAGTGGCTGGCATCGATGTCGCGTTCTTCGGTCAGATAGCGGTAGTCGGAGTCGATGGCTATCCAGAGCCTGCGGTCGAGGAACGATTTGTATTGCAGGCATTGCGTACAGCCACACGTCATGTTACCGCTGATGTTGCGACTCGCCGCTATGAACCGGAATTTGCCCTGAGGATAGAATTCGTGCAGCACCTTGCCCCAGAATACCTCATCGTTCTTGTTCTCAATGTGAATGGCCGCTGTGGCTCCCGTCAGACGCAACTCAGCCTTAAAGCGCTTGGCTGCGCTTTCGTAGAATGCGTGCTTCTCCGCTTCACTATAGTATGGACGATGTGATTCGAGGGTCAAGGTTAGTCAGTAGAGTTAGGAGTGTGAGTTTTTTTGGGGGGGGGGACTAAACCGACAGCGAGATGTTGTGCTCCTTTGCCAGTCGTCGCATATTGTGGATGGCATAGTGCATGCGTCCCAGGGCTGTGTTGATGCTGATGCCTTTCATCAAGGCGATGTCCTTGAACGAGATGCCCTGATAGTATCGCATCCTGATGATCTCCTGCTGGTTTTCGGGCAGATACATGATGAGTCTCTTTACATCCTTCTTGATCTGAATGTCCGAAATCTTGTCTTCCAGCGACGAGTCGCTCAGTTCCTTGTTGTTGAACAGGTCATAGCCAGCCTCGCCAGGACGGACAAACTGTGCCGTCTGTTCCGAACGATATTGGTCAACCATGATGTTGTGAGCTATACGGAACAGGAACCCCCCGAAACGCCCCATCTCATTATACCTGCCTTCCTTGACTTTTATGATCACCTTCGTGAACGTCTCCTGGAAGACGTCTTCGGCCATCTCGCGATTTTGAAGCCAGAAGTAGATGTAGTTATACAACTTATCCTTATAGCGGAATAGCAGCTTATCAAAAGCTGCGTTATTGCCCTGGGCGAAGAGCTCCAGGAGGGTTTCGTCAGAAAGATTATTCATCTGATCTCTATGTATTGATTAATTAGAGTAGATGTGTTCCGATAGGCTTTGTCGTTTTGGTTGGTTTATACTTCTGTTCGACGGCATTTGTTGCCGAAATTGCGTTGCAAATATGATGATTTTTTCGATATGTTGGTCAAAAAACTACCTAAAAATGCCATTTTTTCGTCGTTTTTTTGCTTTTTTGCTCAAAAAATGGCTAACTTACACATTATTTTAGTAAATTTGCGCAACAATTTCAACACGTTTTCTAACATAACAGATCATTATGAAACCAACCCTTTTCCTCCTGGCCGCCGGCATGGGCAGCCGTTATGGTGGACTCAAGCAGCTCGATGGTGTAGGCCCCAATGGCGAGACCATCATGGACTATAGTATTTATGACGCCGTGCAGGCTGGCTTCGGCAAGATCGTGTGGATGATCCGTCGCGACTTCGCGGAGCAGTTCCGCACCCAGATTCTCGCCAAGTACGAGGGCGTAGTTCCTTGCGAGCTCTGCTTCCAGAGCATCGATGCCCTGCCTGAGGGCTTCAGCGTGCCTGAGGGCCGTGTCAAGCCATGGGGCACCAACCACGCCGTGCTCATGGGCAAGGACGTCATCCGCGAGCCCTTCTGCGTCATCAACTGCGACGACTTCTACAACCGCGATGCCTTCATGGTCATCGGCAAGTATCTGGCCGAGCTTCCCGACGATGCCCGTGGCCAGTATGCCATGGTCGGCTTCCGTGTGGCCAACACCCTTTCGGAGAATGGCACTGTGAGCCGTGGCATCTGCTCGAAGAACGCCGAGGGCAACCTCACCACCTGTGTGGAGCGCACCAAGATCGCTCGCCAGCCCGAGGGCAATGTGGCCTATCGTGCCGACAACAAGGAGGACGGCGAGTGGATCACCGTGGCCGACGAGACCCCTGTCTCGATGAACATGTGGGGCTTCACTCCCGACTACTTCGAGTACTCCGAGGCATACTTCCGCGAGTTCCTCTCTGACCCAGCCAACATGCAGAACCTCAAGGCCGAGTTCTTCATCCCTCTCATGGTCAACAAGCTCATCACCGAGGGCACAGCCACCTGCCGTGTGCTCGACACCACCTCCAAGTGGTTCGGCGTCACCTATGCCGAGGATCGTCCTGAGACCGTGGAGCGCATCGCCAAGCTCGTAGCCGACGGCGTCTATCCAGCCAAACTCTTTTAAGCAATACATAGAAGCATGCCTAACCCTGTTTACATCCGCGACATCATCATCAACACCATGTGGGGCGACACCTCGCTGGAGTGGCGTGGCCTCGATCCGCACGTCAATATCGTAGTGGGTCAGAATGGCTTCGGCAAGACCACCATGCTCAACCTCATCCGCTCCGTGCTGATGAAGGACGACAAGTTCATCAAGCTCCTCAAGGCCAAGGTCGAAGTCAGCACCGTGACGCTCGACGCCGACACCCATCAGGAGATAGCCACCGGCCAGATGTACTTCGATGGCAAGCAGGTGATCCATAGCCCCGCCTTCGGTGGCTATGACAGTCAGGCATGCTTCTACTACGTCAACACCTTCGACGTGCCTGCCTCCAAGAAGTCCTCGCTCTCGCAGCTCGGCCTCACGCTCGACCAGGTGCTCTATCAGCGCAACCCCGACGTCTTCTCCTTCAGCGACTACCGTCTCGGCATGCTCAAGGATCTGCGTGCGGCCATGCACAAGCAGGAGCGCATCGAGAAGTTCTTCGACCTCATCAACTCCCTCTTTGCCTCGACGGGCAAGACCATCGACATCGACGACAAGAACCGCGTCATCTTCCGCAAGGGCGAGCAGATCATCGACATGGACCGCCTCTCGGCCGGCGAGAAGCAGATCCTGCTGCTCCTCTTCACCCTCTTCCTCATGGAGGACCGACCCACCGTGCTCCTGCTCGACGAGCCCGAGATCTCGCTCCACATCGAGTGGCAGGACCGGCTCATCACGCTCATGCACGACCTGAACCCCAACTGCCAGATCATCATGACCACCCACTCGCCCAACATCTTTGCCGACGGCTGGGAGGACAAGCTCGTCTTCATCTCCGACCTCGTCAAGTGAGCACCTCCCCGCTGCTCCGACTCGTCAAGTAAAACACCCCGCTGCTCCATGCGCAAGTTACGCCAGACCCTCGACCTCATCCGTCAGAAAGCCGACCACCTCAAGGCCCTTCAGCAGAACGGCCGTCCCATCGGGCCCCTCGTCCGTGAGGCTGACGAGGACTATCCCGTCATCGTCTGTCAGAACTGCCACACCGAGTTCCACGGCAACTACTGCCCCCAGTGTGGCCAGCGAGCCAGCACCAGCCGCATCACCCTGCGCACAGCCATCGAGCATGCCCTGGGCCTCCTCACCAACGTGGAGAGCGGTTTCCTGCGCACCTGCCTCGAGCTCTGCTATCGTCCTGGCTACCTCATCCGCGACTACCTCAACGGCCATCGAGCCTCCTATAGCAAGCCCCTCTCGCTCCTGTTCGTGCTCGCCACCGTCCAGTTCGTCGTGCGCTATCTGCTCTATTGGAATTCGGGCACAGACCTCAATTGGGAAATCAACATCGAGGACTCCAACTCGCAGTCGCTCAAGCAGTTGCTTGAGTATCTGCATCAGATCTTCCTCTATCTCTCCACCAATGCCGCAGCCACCACGCTGCTCAACATCATCTTCCTCGTCTTCACCAACTACCTCGTCTATCGGCTCACACCCCTTGGCAAGCGGCTCAACCTGGCCGAGCACTTCTACATCATGCTCTTCGTGGGGTGTCAGTTCATGATCCTCAACATCCTGCAGATCCCTTACCATCGCCTCATGCATCTCGACGATGAGCTCTTCTTCTACGGCTCTGGCCTCACTTTCCTTCTTGCCGTGTGGGATTTTCGGCAGCTCTATTCCCTCACGTGGCGCAAGTCCCTGCGCCTCTACATTCTCTCATACCTTCTCTCCATCCTTCTTTTCATCGTCATCCTCATCCTCATCCTTGCCCTCTATTTCGTCGTGCTGCATCCCGAGGTCCGAGCCGAGATCATGGATCGCTGACGCCGACTTATAAGTTTCGGAAGTGAAGTTAACAGGAGTGATTTCAAGGAGTTATCGGGAGTTATTTCAAGGAGTTATCGGGAGTTAACAGGAGTTATCGGGAGTTAACGGACGATAGTATCGGCTGCTAAAATTATGGCAAAGAGGTAATGTCCGTTAACTCCAGCGAAGCTAACTCCCTGTTTCATGGAGTTATCGGGAGTTAACGGACGATAGTATCGGCTGCTAAAATGTCCGAAATATGGCAAAGAGGTAATGTCCGTTCTCCGAGCTTGCTGATTGATGGTTGAGGGTTGATGATTGAGGGTTGATGATTGAGGGTTAATGATTAGGGGTTAGGGTTTGTGCGTCCACAATTCCTTGCCCACGGCCCTGGCACGTCTTTGTGCGTCCACAATTCCTTGCCCACGGCTCTGGCGCCGCATTGTGCGTCCACAATGCCTTGCCAGCAACTCTGGCACGTGTTTGTGCGTCCACATTTTTCTGCCAGCATTCCGGGCACGCTTCTGTGCGTCCACATCGGACTGCTCGAAACGCTGGCAAGTCATTGTGTGTGCACAACGGCCAGTCTGGCGTCCGATTGACCCTTGGTGCGTGAATGACTCTGTTGGCACAAACAAAGCCCCCACACTTCCTTATACCCGGAAAGGGGCCAAAAATTTAGTTTTTTCTCAACTTTTTTTCATTTTATCATCATTTTTTTGAGTGCGATTAGGGGGTTATGCTGCCTGACTATTCTCGTAAAGGAATTCAGGAGCGAGGTCAAGCTTGCCGTTCTGCCAAGAAACTGTCCATCCATCAAGTACGAAGTCCTTGAAGACAGCAATTACCTGAAGAGGGTGGAACAAAGGGTTATTGACAACAATATCCTTGCCGTCGAATATCTTCACTTCGCCGTTATTGAAT
>JAZQQU010000043.1:0-10920 GCA_045629225.1 Bacteroidales bacterium
AACCATTGAAGCCTCTGGCTTCTATAGTTAGGCGGTTATAGCACAAGGGCTCCACCTCTTACCATTCCGAACAGAGAAGTTAAACCTTGTAACGTCGATGGTACTGCGAAAGCGGGAGAGTAGAAAGCCGCCACCTTACACTGGGAGACTTGAACAGCTATAGTTCGAGTCTCTTTTTTTGTTTCTATTGCCTCTTCTTTATTTATTGCTCCTTTGGGTTCTGTTACTTCTTTTTGTTTCTATTGCTCCTTCTAGTTCTATTGATCATTCTATTGTTCTTTATTGTTACTATTGCTGTTCGGCAACTCATAATGACTTAATTCAGTATTTTTCGGTCAATAAGAGAAAAACAGGACGTTTAGGAGCTAAAAATCGTGTCAATTTATTTTTTTTCATCGAAAATTTGGAGAAATGAAAAACTTGCCTTATCTTTGCAGCGCAATCGAATGTATTGCTCACAGATTTCCATTAGACACAATACATACTTATTACTAACTTTACAACTTATTCATGAAAATGAAACATTTCAAAAGAATGCTTCTCTTGGCATTTTTTGCTGTCTCAGCCCTTCTCTTGCCGAGCAAGACATGGGCAGCAGCTGTGGAAATCCTCGAGACAGGAGGATGGTTTGAGTCAGGTTACGTCACCTGGTCGGCTTACGACGGAGCCATTGACTACAACGTCTATGTCAAGGCCAGCAGTGCCAGCGACTGGACTCAGCTCGATCGCGAGCTCGTCCGCAAGTACCCCAACTATTATCGTGCTGATGCCCTGGGCCTCAAGGCTGGTGACTATCATTTCAAGGTCGAGCCTGTTACTGCTTCAGGTGCTGTTGCTGCCGATGCAGCTACGAGCTCAGCTTTCACAGCCACTGCTCACGACCGTTCTGGCTTTGCACACGTTGGCATGAGCGAGGGCATTGGTGCCTACAAGAACGACGGCACACTCAAAGACGATGCCAAGGTGCTGTATGTCTGGGCTGACAATGCCAAGACTGTGAGCACAACTGTAAAGACAGGCAGCAAGGATACTAATATCGAAACATTTACTGGTCTGCAGGCAATCTGCGATGCCTATCAGAAGGGATGGGACACCACTCCTCTGGCCATCCGCATCATTGGCACGATCAAAAGCGGAAATATGGATAAGTTCAGTTCTTCGGCCGAAGGTCTTCAGGTCAAGGGCAAGGATGGTTATAGCCTGATGCCCATCACCATCGAGGGTGTGGGCTACGATGCTGCCATCCATGGTTTCGGCATCCTGGTTCGAAACTGCAAAAGCACTGAGTTCCGCAACTTCGCCATCATGAACTGTATGGACGACTGCCTCTCGATCGACACCAATAACTCGAACGTATGGATCCACAACATGGACTTCTTCTATGGTGCTACGGGTGGCGATGCTGACCAGGCCAAGGGCGACGGCACGGTGGACATCAAGGCTCATTCGATGAACGTGACTGTGTCCTACAACCACTTCTACGACAGCGGCAAGTGTTCGCTCGGTGGCATGTCTGGTGAGCAGACCGACGCTTGGCACACCTATCATCACAACTGGTTCGATCACTCCGATTCGCGTCATCCACGCATCCGTGTGCAGTTCTTCCATGTCTATAACAACTACTACGACGGCAACTCTAAGTATGGCGTAGGCGTGACCACTGGCGGATCGGCACTGGTCGAGAACAACTACTTCCGCAACTGCAAGTACCCAATGCTCACCTCAAAGCAGGGCACCGATGCTGAGGGTGATGGCACCTTCTCAGGAGAACCAGGCGGTGTGATCAAGGCATTCAACAACATCCTGGTCAACCCACGCAAGATCCAGTACAACACCGGAGCCATGACCGATGGCAAGTGGGACGCTGTGCTGGTTGAAAGCCGCGATGCTGAAGTCACTGCCACCTGTCTCGCTGGTGGCACAGGCTATAACAGCGAGGCCGACGAGGCAGCTCGTACCTCTTACATCGAAAACAAGATCGAGGCCCCTGAGACCGTCGTTGCTACCGTCACTGGCCCACTGGGTGCAGGCCGTATGCAGCATGGCGACTTCACCTGGAAGTTCCTCAACTCTGCACAGGACGAGAACGATAAAGTCATCGTTGACCTCAAGACCGCGTTCAACAACTACCAATCTACCCTCGTAGGCTTTGCCAATGGCGACGTTGTCAGCAATGGCGGTGCCACTCAACCCATAAAGGGTGGCGACGGCTTAGACGTTTCGGACGAGGTGAACAACGCCCACGTGCCTTCATGGGGCACAGGCACCATTGTTACCGACGGTGATGGCGCTGGTGGTGGCAGTGGTTCTGCTGACCCATCGGATGCCGAGGCTGCCATCATAGGCGCTGAGGGCGACTATTTCTGGTTCAATGCTGACAATGAGGATGCCACGAATGCGTACATTGCAGATGGCACTATAACGCTTGATTCTGGAAGCAGTTTCAAGCCAAATGTAACTGTAGAAAGTAGTGGTACTTCGTATTCCGACAAGACTGGCTCTCTTCAGCTTGCCAAGTCTTCTGGCACCGCCACTTTCTACAATGCTGACGGCATCACCAAGGTGTGTTTCTATCTGGCTCGTACAGGCTCTATGAGCGGCAAGGTCCAGGGTAGCAACGATAATGAGACATACACAGATATCCAGTCATATTCTGCCAACAAGGGCACATACGAGCTGACTGTCAGCAGTGCAGCCAACTACAAGTATTACCGCATCACCAATACTGCCACGGGAGCTCTCCACGTGCAGGGCATCAAGCTCTATAAGTATGTCGACAACACCGGTCTCTTAGACTCTGACCTCACTGCTGTCACCACGGCCATCAGCCTGAACCTGGGCGAAACCCGTCAGCTGACCAGAGATGATTACACCACTTCGAGCACCGGAGCAATCACCTATGCTTCTGGCAAGACCGCTGTGGCTACAGTCAGTGCTTCAGGTCTGATCACTGCCGTAGCCGAGGGTACTGCCACCATCACCATCAGCCAGGCCAAGGATGAGACCTATAAGTCAGGCACTGCCACCATCAGCGTGACTGTGGTCGATAACCGTGAGCCTTCAGCGCTTGCACTCACCTCAGAGGCTGCTGTCAGCATCGAGGAGGGCGAAGCCTCTCAGATCACCATCACGGGCGCAGCTGGTGCTGTGACCTATAAGTCATCGAAGACCTCGGTTGCCACAGTCGATGGCACAGGCAAGATCACTGCCGTGGCTGAGGGCACTGCCACCATCACTATCACCGACGCTGGCTCTGAGAAGGTCAAGGGCGGCTCGTTGACCGTGGCTGTGACTGTGACTGCTCAGCCAGGAAGTGGTGATGATGACCCTGAGGACCCAACAGCAAACGACGAGGTTGTCTGCCACTTCACGGGTAATATGCCATCGTCGGATATGGTGACAGTAAGTGGTAGCTACTCAAATAAAAAGGGCTCTGTCACATACAATGGCACGACATACAACAACTGTGTAAAGATAGAGACCGATACAAGGATTACCATCAAACCTGCCTTCGATTGTAAGATTACATTGGTATTCGATCTCGCTTCTAAGAGATTTAAGTTGGATGACACTACTTACACCACTGATGCCAACAACCTGTACACATTTATTGCAAAGGCTAATACGACCTACACCCTCACGAAGGGAGACGTCATGAACCTCTTCCTCGTCATCTTCACTCCAGCTCAGGACATGGACTTGACCGCCAAGGTGGATCCACAGAATGCAGGAGCCTACTACGCCACCTTCTACAGCAGCCTGTCGGCCTACACACTCCCAGCCGACGTCACAGCCTACATTGCCACCATGGATGCCGACGGTCAGAGCATCACGCTCCATGCCATCGATGGCGACGTCGTTCCGAAGAGCGAGGCAGTGCTCATCAAGGCTTCTAATGCCAGCGTCAAGCTGACCAAGAGCGATTCCGATGCCTCGAAGAGCCAGGACAATGTGTTCGAGGGTGCTGATCTCGAAACAGCTCAGGCTGCAGGCAAGGACTACTATGTGCTCTCGGGCAATGCTACCCATGGCGTAGGCTTCTACCATCTGGCAGCTGGCAATAAGCTTGGTGCCAACAAGGCATTCATCGCCGTCGATGCATCAAGTGCGTCGCCTGCACGTCTGAACTTCTCGTTCGAAGGCGAAGGTGCCGAGTCGCTGCCTGCCATCGAGCAGAATCCGGACACAGAAGTGATCTATGGTCTGGATGGTCAGCGCCGTTCAGCCCAGCAGAAGGGCTTCTCGATTGTGAATGGTAAGAAGGTTTTTGTCATGTAATAACACGCTGCAAGCTATGAAAAAGATTTTTATTGCACCACAAATAAAGATTGCTCAGACTCCACGGACCAACATTATTTGTACGAGTGGTCCACTTCAGAATAAGATGACACTCTTCGATGATGAGGATACCGACGAGCAATGGTGATTCTCGACCGCGTTTCTGCATCATTCGACTGATGCAGAGACACAGAAACATATATTTTTACACAAAGAGGGTGGAACAGTTCCATCCTCTTTGTGTGTATTATCCCAAGCTGATGGTGCTGTGACTATAGCCCGTCCGGAGGGCTATTCCTCATCCCTCACCCCTCAACCCTCACCCCTCATCTCTCATCTCTCAACCCTCATCTCTCACCCCTCATCTCTCATCCTTCATTCCCCCTCAAGTACCCATATTCCCTCTGTGTGTCCAGACAAGGGCATGCTTTCCTGACACCCGGCAGGTCGCGGTGACCGAGGAGCTGGGCGTTGGGGAACAGGTCGAGGAGGGTGGAGAGCAGCTCATGCAGGGCTACGACCTGCTCAGCCGTGCGGTTGTCCTCCCAGGGCGACATCACGTGCAGGCCCTTGGGACACTGGCAGCCTCGCTGGCCACACAGCTCACAGCCCGAGCCCTTGCGATGCCAGCCCTTGCACTCCTCCTTGCGACCCCCCTCGTAGCACACGCCTATCGAGCCCTCGTTATAACCTTTGGCATGACAGCCACGCACACCGATGGGTCTGCAGTAGTAGATCGTGCCATCGCGCGTCACGTAGAAGTGGTAGCCTGGCCATTGCCCGAAGCCACGGGCGCGGTGACTCGCTGCCAGCTTCTCGATGGTGAAGTTGGCCGAGGGCCAGGTGTCGGAGCAGTGGAGGAGGATTTTCTTATTCCTCCCCAACCCAGCTGCTGAGTCCGAACGCAGCCATGACAGCAGTTCCGACCTTGACAAGGGTTCGGAGCACCTCGGTCCAAAAGTTACGCTTGCACGTCCGTCTGCACTCTTCGCAGCACTCTCCGTGCTCTGGTTGTTGTTGTTCATTTTCCATCATTTGATTTACGAATTATCGATTTACGATTTACGATTTACGATTGGCGTTTGCTGACAAAGCTTCTTAACTCCCTGTTTCATGGAGTTATCGGGAGTTAATAGGAGTTATCGGGAGTTAACGGACGATAGTATCGGCTGCAAAAATTATGGCAAAGAGGTAATGTCCGTTAACTCCAGCGAAGCTAACTCCCCGTTAATTCCAGCTAACTCCCTGTTTCATGGAGTTATCGGGAGTTAACAGGAGTTATCGGGAGTTAACGGACGATAGTATCGGCTGCTAAAATTATGGCAAAGGGGTAATGTCCGTTAACTCCTGCTAACTCCCGTTAACTCCTGCTAACTCCCCGTTAATTCCAGCTAACTCCCCGTTAACTCCAGCGAAGCTAACTCCCCGTCTTACTCGTAGTTATCCCCCGGATTCTCGATGATCACATCGTTACCACCAGGGGTAGGGTTCGAAGAGTTGCTACCGCTAGAGTTTGAGGAGTTCGAAGAGTTACTACCGCCAGAGTTCGAACCATTATCATTCGACCCCCCGTTGCTAACTTCATTCCCTCCCCCTTGGGGGGAGTCGGAGGGGGCTCCGTTTGTCCTCTGGTTCAGTCTATCCTTCGCCTCCTTGATCACCACATTCATCTTACCCACCAGCTCGCGCACCGCAGCCACCTGGGTAGCGTTGGCGGGGGTAGGGTCGTTGGCGAGGGCGTTGAGCGAGAGGGTGAGCACCTGGTAGGCCTGGTCGGTGGCAGCGCGGAGCTTCAGGCTCAGACGGGTGTCGCCCTCGGCACGCTCGCCCACGCGCTCCTGGTACATACGTCCGAACTTGATGTTGGCCGACTCCAGGTCGTCGAGGTCCGAGTCGATGCCGATGCCCTCCACCTGCTCGTCGGTGAGGAGCTCGCGGCAGTCGAGCACAAAGCCTGCCAGCGTGGCACTCTCCTCCTGGTAAGGCAGCTGGCAGACTGAGCCAGGGTACTTGGCCAGCAGATGCTTCTTCACCACGCGCGTGGCCTTGTAGGCGGTGGTGGACTCGTCCTCCAGCTCGCAGAGTTCCAGCTTCTTACGCACACGCTTGAAGATCTGATCGCGCTTCTGGTCGGCCTCCTGCATCTCGAGGGTGTAGGCCGAGCCGGTGGCCTTGTTGACGATGTCCTGCTCGACCAGGATGGCGTCGCGGTAAGGGGTGAACACCACGTCGGCCAGACCCAGCTTCGTGGGGGTAGCGGTGGTGACGAGGTTGCGCACGTTGGAGTGCAGCTGTACATGTTCGGCGTTCTTGAGTCGAGCCATGTCGATGGTGCTGATGGTCAGAATGTCCATTGTTTTGTCAATTTGTTGTTTTGTTAATGTGTTGGAAGTTAAAGAACAGTTAGAGGAAGTTAAAGGACAATACATCCCCTATCTTCTCTGACGGAAGAAAGATGTGGCTGCACAAAAGGCTCTCAGCGCCCCGGGCAGGCGATTGTGCGTCCACAATTCCCTGTCCGAGCCTCTGGCACGTCTCTGTGCGTCCACAGAACGTCGTCAGCGGTGCTGGCGGGCTTTTGTGCCTCCACATTTTTCTGCCAGCACCTTGGTCAAGCCTCTGTGCGTCCACATCGGCCTGTTCGCAACGCTGGCAAGTCATTGTGTCTGCACAACAGCCGGCCTGACGTCCGGTCGGCCATTTGTGCAGAAATGACGGTGCAAAGATACGCAAAAGATTTTTGGCAGTGACCCTATTTGACCCTTCTTGACCCTATTTGACCCTATAGTCGGCAACATGGTTTACATCGGTTGACAAGTGGTATCGTCCCTTTCGATCTCTCCCTGTCTTCTGACCAGTGCCGTGTGCGCAGCCTCGGCCTCGATGACCGCGAGGTGTACGATGGAGATAAACGAATGCGAGGGAACCACGCTGCTGTGCGTGATTCCCTCGCGGTATTTTGAGAGGTCAACAGTGACTGTCCCCGTGATCTTAGTAGTTATGCAAGATTACAATTCAAAACGTCCTTCACAGAAAAAATCTTACTGATTGCCTCAAATGAGAAGAACTGACCATCCATAATCATGTATTCCTCACGCTGTGATTTACGAAGTTGCTTAATCTCTGGGAACAATCCCACAGGAACAAGCACCTCGCGTCCATCTGTCAGATATACTGCCATCATGCCTCGCTTCTCGTTGAAGTCGAGTTTCTTGATGCCTAAGACTGTATCTTTAAATCTGCACATAATGTATTATTGTTTTTTATTGATTCGTAAAATATCTACCTTCTCGCCATTGAATACCTTGTCGATACACTCATTGATGTAGTCGTAGTGATTCTCTATAACTCTAATAATGTCTGCTTCATCATCAGCTGAAAGCTCTGACCAGTCAATCTCTATTTTCTTCTCGCCATTCTCTTCAATCCAGATCTTGGCTACAGTATATCTCAACAACCTGTTGGTCAGAACACTTATTTATTATACTTTCAATCCATCAGGCGAGTTCTTTGTCAGGAGGTCAATCTCGTTCATTAGGAATGTTATATAAAAAGGAAAACCCGGATTCATCACCAGCACAAAGTCTGGGAGAGGAATTACCGGGACTGCGGTGCAAAGATACGATATTTATTTCATTCTACAAACATTTCGTCTTTTTTTTCTCTCTAATGCCCCGATTTTAACATTTCTATCCACAACAACATGCAAATCTAACAGATAATTCCGCCAATTTGGCCAAGGAAGAAACTTGCTGGCAGAGGTGGCGATTTGTGTGTGGATGATAGCAATAAACAATTGCAGTGGTCAGCGGGGACTGTACCCGTGATCTCAGAGACAGCGAAGGCTGCAAGCACGGCAATTCCGCCGCTTGCAGCCCTCGCTTAATTATTCTTTTTACGAAGCGAAGCGTGTATCTTCTGCTTCCATTTCTATCCTATCAGAAGTCGTATCCCTCTATCTTGCTAGCATAACTGCTCCATACTGCTGCTGCCTTATAGGCATCAACGCTGGCTCTTGGTACATAGATCTTCTCAAGAGCCCCCATTTGTGTATTTTGGAAAACATCAGAAGCAAGCGTTGGAGGTGTCGGGTTCTTGCTATAGATATACTTCAGGTTGGTTTGCTCTGCTGCTGGGGCACTATGTGTATTATCGGCACCTATACGACCAAAAGCCATGGAGCCAACCGATGATAACTTTGCTCCGAACGTAATCGATTCAATGTTACTAGCTTGATAGAATGCCATCTGATCAATCATCGTAACATTATCCGAGATTACGATATCGGTCTTTGTTGGCTGATTGGTATTGTAAGCATAAAAAGCTTTTTGATCAATTTGCGTCAAGCTGTTAGGCAACGTAACTCGTGCTTTTGACCAATTGAATGTATATCGATATATCCTTGTGAGGTTGGAACCCTCTTCGAAGGTAACTGAATTTAGTTGATAAGTTTTTTCAAAGGCGAATTCGCCAATGTAAGATACACTCTTAGGAATAACGAGATCTCCTGAGATCTTACACTCTATGAAGGCTCTGTCGGTGATGGTCGTTACACTTTGAGGGATAATAAAAGTCCCTGTGATCGAAGCATAACCGTATACGAATTTTCCAATCTTTGTAACACCCTCTGGGATGGCCGGTATATTAGCCCCGGCTACGCCAAGAAGTACGTTGTCCTTAATGACAGCATTGTGTTCTGGGGTTGTATAAGGACCATAGATAGCCTGTAGTTTTGGATTGTAATATATAGTCCCTTCACCAATAGTAGCATGCTTTGGCAGAAGCAGTTTTTCCAGTTGACCAATTCCGACTAACGAATAGTCTGCAATTTTGGTGATAGACTTGGGGAGATAGAGCTCTTTTATCGAGGTGCCACCGAAATTCCTACTTCCTAATTCTGGAATAGATGCAGGTAAGATTACCTTTGTAACGGATGATATTTCATCAAACAATAGATTTGTTGATTTAATATCTTTTTCGAAGGTAATAACTCCTATTCCGTCACTGAACTCGTGCGTGAATCCTGTTCCATCTTCTAAATATACCTCGGTATCGTCATTTAAGGTTACATTAGCGTTTTTAAACGATGTAATCTTGGCATCGGCATAATATACAATCTGCCTATTGGTGTAGGTATTGCTGGCATTGATGGTACCCATGTTGGTCACCTTATTGCGCACGGAGGTGTATTCTTTGTTGGATACGCGATTGTGTGCTACACCTTCAGCATCGACATACGAGAGGGTGAAGCCGAATGGAAGTGTCTGTGGCAATACGGCAATGTAGTATGTGCCTGCAGGGATAGTCTCCTCGCCAGTAGGTGGCACAAGCGTCACGATGTCCGTACCGCCGCTGGTGACGGTGGCTGTAGGTGTACCGCTGTTGTAGCTTAAGGTTACCGTACCGGCAATGTCCTCGCAGTCGAAGCTTGAGAAGGTAATCTCCTTGGCTGGTACTTCGGTAGTAACCTTGATGTAAGCCACGGCATTCTTGAAGGCAAAGTTCTTCTCTGCGCCTGTAGTGACAGCCATCATGAGGCCAGCCGCTGGGTCGAAGCTGCCCGGTGTCGCCGTCTGGGTGGCTGGCAGCACCACGCCAGTGATGTATTCTCCACTCAACGCAGCGCCACTCTGGTAAGGATAGAGGGCAGTGTAGGTAGCTGCGTCAGCTGCTTCGCCGGTGAAGGTGGCAGAGGTGGCATCCGAAGGGTCGATCTCGTCGATCGCGAAGTCGTTGTTGCTGCTTCCGTCGAATACTGAGATGTGGTCAGTAGTCTGCCAGTCGATCTTCTTACTGTCTGTGCCGTCGATGGCTGCACGGGTCGAGCCATCATTCTCCTGCTGGGCGCTGAAGGTCAGCGCGATCTTTGTGCCAGGGGCAACGTTGTTGTTATTGTTGCTGTTGTTGTTCTCTACGATGGCATCCTCGCTGCATGCAGCCAGAGCCATTGCGCCTGCCATCATGGCAAGCAGGGTTTTCAATGTCTGTTTCATACGTTTGCTTGCTTTAATGGGTTAACTGTTCCAGTCGAAGTCTTCTTCATTGAGCGACTGTGTCGATGCTTTTTCACTCGTGCAGATGATGTCTGCACCTTCAATCACTGCCACTTTGATTCGTGGCTTGGCATACGTCTTCCGCTGGAAGTCCGCAGCTGGGATAGTTTTCTTGTTCATTTTTGTTTTAACTTTATTTTTGGGTTCTTTTTTATTTTGGAATTTACTTTTTTCTTTACTATTTTCTTCTCCTCCCTTTAAGGGAGGTCGGGAGGGTCTTTACCACTGCTTCACGAATCCGCTCAGCCACGGGATATCGGTGAGCCAGGACAGCTGGAGGCGCTTCTTCTTGAAGATAGCCATCTCACGGCTGCCCTGCTCGGTGTGCAGGTATTCCTCGCTCTTCTGCAGGTTCACCTCGGAGTCGTATGCCAGGGCGCTGAAACCATCGAGCGCCTTGTAGATGTAGGCAAAGATGCCTACGCCCACCAGCATCAGCAGGGTGAAGGGCGTGGTGTCGCGGGGGAACAGCAGCGTGACGCCGATGCCGCCGATGCCGAAGAGGATGATGAGGTGGCACGAGAAGAAGAGCCAGCGCACATCGCGGTCGGTGTCGTTGACGAAATAGTTGGCATAGTTGCCTAACTGC
>JAZQQU010000044.1:0-59222 GCA_045629225.1 Bacteroidales bacterium
GAACTAGCCAGACAAGGCTGAATTCAACAGGTTTTGGAGTTAAGAGATAATCATTCAACTCTTGCCAGAGTTAAGCCTAAAAGCATTCAACTAAGGCTGGAGTTAACGTCTAATCCATTCAACTTTTTTTGGAGGAGGACAGGAGGACAGGCCGAGCTGAACGTGTCAAAGTGTCAAAGTGTCAAAGTGTCGAACTTGAAAATCCCCCCTGTGTGGCGGAGGGAGGGGGATCGCGAACATTATATATAATAGAGAATAATTAATTATTAATTTATATTCTTCTTATTCTTATCATCTCTCTTCTCCCAGCCTATGCTCGGTGCAAAACACAAGTTTGACACTTGACACTTTGACACTTTGACACATTCGCTTCTTCTCTGACCGGAATAAATAGACAGTTTCCTGATTCAGTAGATAAGTGCCCACATACTGCAGAATTGAGTTTTTGGGTTTTGTCGAATAAATAAGCGGCAGAAAATTTGGAAGTTTGAAGAAAAAGGCGTACCTTTGCAGCGCACAAGGTGACTATGAAAGCACCTTCGTGCCATCATACTATGAAACGACTCGCTTTTGAAATAGCAAATTGCAATCAATGGGGGGGGGTATAGAGCCCTCTCCCTATTCTTTTGCTTTCTTTTTGCTACTTTCTCTGCTTTACTCACCACCTCATGCTATCAGGCTGCTGACGACGAAGAGCTTACCAAGTCTCAGCTGGCACCTGTTGTTTCAGAGCCTGATTCCACACTTTACCATCTTATGCTTGGCCAGCACAGCTGGCTCTATACCTATAGTCTGGAGCATCAGGCCTTCCTTCAGACATGGGATCCCAGTTATGTCATCGTCACCACTGACAGTCTCCATCTCACCTATACTGCCCACCTTATCAATCAGCAAGGACAGTCCTTAGGTGAGCAGTCCTGTCCTGTCGCCTCCTATTCCCTCCGTTTCCTTCAGCCCGACACGCTTTCGCTCGATGGCGTGCCATACGTCATGCTTTATAATGAGCCTGATGGACAGATGATGCTGTGGAATGAAGAGTATGGTGGGTATAAATTTAGCACTCTTTAGTGACATGGGATTTTTATTAGCATTCATAGTAGTAGAACTAATAGCAGTCTCTGCTTTGGGATGGCCTGTGGTTATCCTACAGTTTGTAGCGTTCGTAATTGCTGAAATGATAAAGAACCGTAAAAAATAACCAAATCATGAAATTCATAGACTATAAAGCATTATGCAAAAACAAGCTTCCAGGTTTGATCTTCAATTCATATACCCAGTCTCCATTTGATGATGATCACTTTCTGGGTTTCATTGATCGCCAGATAGCAGAATTATGGATAGATTTAGATGGAGAAGGTGGTATATTTATGCATTTTTTTGAATTCGCGCCAAAGGATAAGCAGGAATTTGCCAATGAAATCTATAATAAAGTTAAGGATAATATTACGACAGTCGAATTTGAAGATATTATCTTTGATGTATTTGACAATTGTTTAGAGATTATGATAGTTCCAAGTCTCAATGAAAAGAAAGATGTAAAAGACAAAATATGCTATTGGAGGCTTCATGATGGTGAATGGGATGATTTTTTTAACACACCATTAGAAGATAGCAGAGAATTCAAGCTTAAAATGCCAATGCGCAAATATTGCAAGCCCACATTAGGATTTGAACTCAGTCTATATGGTGTAATGTATGTAGTGGATAATTTCTACACAGAGCCCGATGAAAAAGGTGTATATGATGTTTGGATTGTAAAGAAGTAATTATGTATAATTTCGGCAAAAAACTCTCTGAGGAGGATGTGAAATTTCAGTTCATCACTCCTGCCATTCTCGATAAGGGATGGGATCGCAAACAGATCCGTATGGAATACAGCTATACGGCCGGTGCAGTAGTGGTACAAGGTAAGATGAAGCATCGCAAGGCTGGCAAGCGTTGTGATTATGTACTCTATACTGACGAAGACTGCCATTATCCGATAGCTGTAGTCGAGGCCAAGGATTCGGCTCATGCCCCTGCTGATGGCATTCAGCAGGCTATCGACTATGCCTCTGATCTGGACATTCCCTTCGCTTATAGCAGTAATGGAGAGTGTTTTGTCGAACGTGATATGCTCAATGGAACTGAGCGAACCATCGAGCTAGAAGAATTCCCTACACTCCCTGAGCTGAAAGAACGCCAGAAGCAAGCACAGCAGATTACGGAGAATGAGCAGAGGGTAATAGATATCCCCTATTATACCTCAAGCGACAGTTATCCTCCGCGTTACTATCAGCGTATAGCCATCAACCGCACAATAGCCTCCATTGCTGCTGGCCAGAGGAAACTGATGCTTGTGATGGCTACGGGCACGGGCAAGACCTACACTGCCTTCCAGATTATACACCGTCTGCACCAGTCGGGCATGAAGCGCATCCTCTACATTGCCGATCGCAATATACTTATCGATCAGACCATGCGACAGGACTTCAAGCCATTCCACAAGTTCATGACCAAGGTACAGGGCAAGAGCCCTGAGCCTGGCTATGAGCTCTATATGTCGCTCTATGGACAATGGACAAAGAACCCAGATGAGATGCTGGTGGGCGAAAAACAGCCATACGAGTATTATCCTCGCGACTTCTTCGATCTCATTGTGGTAGATGAATGCCACCGAAGCAGCAGTGCTGAAGACAAACAGTGGCATCAGATTCTCGACTATTTTGAACCTGCTATCAAACTTGGTCTCACTGCTACCCCCAAATGTGCTCCTGGCGCAGATAATTATGAATACTACGGCAAGCCTATCTATGAATATACCCTTGAACAGGGCATTGCCGATGGCTTCCTGGCTCCATATCATATCACAAAGTCTTTCATCAACGTTGATCTCGAAGGCTATATACCCGAAGAGAATGAAAGGGATCTGCTCGATCAGCATGTGGAAGGATTTATCTTCACTCGCAATGAGTTTGGTAAAAAAATAACAATCTCACGACGCCAAAAGATTGTAGCTAAGCGAATTGTGGAAATGCTAAGGGTAATTGGTCCAATGACCAAAACCATCGTGTTCTGTCCTGATCAGGAAGAAGCAGCTATTATGCGCGACCTGCTGATACAGATGAATCCTGCCCAATGCAAGAAGAATCCGAACTATGTAGTACGCATTACTTCAGACGATCGTGTAGGTAAAAAGCTGCTGGACGATTTCATTGATCCATACTCTGCTTACCCTGTCATTGCTACCACTAGCGAACTGCTTACTACAGGTGTAGATTGCAAGACCTGTGGCCTCATTGTCATCGACAAAGAGGTCAATATCGATATTATCCTGCGCCAGATGGTAGGACGCGGTACACGTATATTTGAGGATACAGGCAAGCTCTCGTTCGAGATTCTTGACTTCCGCAATGCCTGCCGCTGGCTTGATTCCAAATTTGATGGCAAGGCGCCAACAAGGAATTATCACGAAAAAATCAAAGAGTATGAGGATGAAGAGGATAACACCCCAAAGGATCCTAATGACGATGAAGAGAAAGAGAAGAAACCTAAATATCACGTTGAGGGACGCAATGTTATGTTGGTAAATGAGCAGGCCATGTATCTGGCTGATGATGGAAAGACGCTCATTACCGAAAGTGTCACCGACTTCACACGCAAGACTATCAAGAAACAATATCCTACACTTGATGCATTCCATGGTGCATGGCGCAATGCCAATAAGAAGCAGGAGATACTCGACACTTTGCTCGATGCTGATGCCTTGCTTCAGGAGGTGAAAGAGGATAATCCTAAGCTGAAGGAATGCGATGACTTCGACGTAATCTGTCATGTGGCCTTCGATCAGCAGCCGCTCACTCGCCGCGAACGTGTGGAGAATGTGCGCAAGCGTAACTATCTGGCCAAGTACGAGGGGCAAGCTCGTGAGATACTCGATGCCTTGCTCGATAAGTTTGGAGAAAATGGTATCAGCAACATTGAGAATAAGGATGTTATGAGTCTGGAGCCTTTCACTAAGTATGGCAAGAAGATACGCATCGACAAGGTGATCTTCGGTGGCAAGCTTCGTCAGACTTTGGCTGAACTTGAGAATGAACTTTATGCAGATGCATTATAATAATCACTTTCATAAATCAAAAATATGGCTGAGAAGTTTGCACTCTGGAATCATGGTTCTGAATATGAAGTTGAAAAATTAAAAGATGACGAAGATACTTATAATTTCTCTATAGTTGCCTATGTAATAAGTAGTCATGCAACACAGTATACCAACGAACCTATCCATTTTATGCTGGAAGATAAAGATTATCTACCCCAAATAGATGGTTGGAAACTAACGGATGCCTATATATCAAAAGGGTTTAAGGAATCACTTGCAATAGCTACTATGATTAATGAGCACGGCGAGCAGGTCAAAATCCGTACAAGTGAGCGTGGTCTATATTGTGAGGCATTAACCCTTATTCAGGACCTTATGCATAGATTCAGTTATATAGCGAAGAAATACGACTCTGCTCTACTTTATAATTTATTGGAACATCCATTCAACATAATAAATATAAAGTTTTCAAACAGCTTTTCTCTTTACGAAATAAATATAAGGGAGTACATGACTTATATTTCAAAATGTAAGGATGTGTTTTCTAAAGAGCAAGATTATAGCGACAAGGATAGAGCGCAAATACGAATTCTTAAGCATAATGTATCTGATCTTGTTGAAGAGGTCCATAATCTTGATATTCAACATTTTTTCTAATTATAACTAATTTGCGACAATGGCAGTAAACAATATAGTAAAGCGACTTCAGAACATCATGCGCCAGGATGCTGGCGTCAATGGTGATGCCCAGCGTATCGAGCAGATGGTGTGGGCTATCTTCCTCAAAGTATATGATGCCCAAGAGCAAATCTGGGAGTACGAGGCTGAGGACAATGTTCAGCAATACTTCAGCATTATTCCCGATGAACTCCGTTGGCACAACTGGGCTCACTCCACCGATGAAGAGGGCAAACAGTTGAAGAACACACTGACAGGTGATGAGTTGCTTGACTTTATTGACAATCGCCTCTTCCCTGTGCTTCGTGGAAAAGATGTAAATTATCGTGAGTGGGAAAAAACAGAAGAAATCGATGAGAAGGGACAGCTTAAAGTGAAGGAGGTGAACCGAACCATCAAAGGCATCAAGGTAACACCCGAAACCCCACGCGGTAAGGCCATCGTGCAGGAGGTCTTCATGGAGGTCAACCAATATATGAAGAATGGCGTGCTTCTGCGTCAACTCATCGATGTGATTGATGAGATAGACCTGCTGGACGATGCTGAAATCCACGCTTTTGGCGACATCTACGAGACCATACTCAAAGACTTGCAAGGTGCTGGTCATGCAGGTGAGTTCTATACACCACGTGCCTTGACCGACTTCATTATCCAGATGCTCGACCCTCGTATAGGCGAGAAGGTGGGCGATTTTGCTATGGGTACTGGTGGCTTCCTTGTTTCTGCACAACGATATTTGCAGAAGCAGATGGGCGACGATGCAGAGAATGTCGCTGAGGTGCAGAAAGCTCTTATCGGTCAGGAGTGGAAACCATTTCCTTACTTGTTGGCAGCCACCAATTTGTTGCTCCATGGTGTAGAGAATCCTGAGATCTACCACATGGACTCATTGGGCCGACCGATGAGCGACTATGAGAAGAAGGGTAAAGTAAAGGTTATCGCCATGAATCCGCCTTACGGTGGCAGTACCGACGCAAGTGCCAAGCTTAACTTCAAGAGCGACTTCCGCAGCAGTGAGACTGCCGACCTCTTCATGGCCCTGATAATGCAGCGTCTGGACAAGGAAGGACGTGCAGGTGTCATAGTGCCCGATGGCTTCCTCTTCGGCACAGATGGTGCCAAACTGGCTATCAAGGAGCATTTGGTACGCAATTTCAATCTTCACACCATCATCCGTTTGCCTGGTAGCATTTTTGCACCTTATACCCCGATTGCTACCAATGTACTCTTCTTCGATAAGGTTCGAACTGAAGATGCCCCAGAGGGTTTCTGCACCAAAGAAACCTGGTTCTACCGTATGGATATGCCTGAGGGTTACAAGCATTTCAGTAAGACCCGACCTATGAAGTTGGAGCATTGTGACCCTATCATCGCGTGGTGGAATAATCGTGTCGAGATGATTGATGAGGAGAATGATGACGAAAAAGCTCGCTGCTTTGCAGTAGAAGATCTCATGGCTCTGTCACTCAACTTCGACCAATGCAAATTCCCTAAGGACGAGGAAGAGGTGCTGCCACCTAACGATCTCCTCAAACAATATCATGAGCGTCGCAATCAGCTTGATGCCACCATCGATCGTACCCTCAGCGAAATACAGAATCTTTTAGGATTAGAACTATGAACGGACAGCAACTGAAAAACTCTATCCTTCAGTTAGCGATACAGGGGAAACTTGTACCGCAGGATCCTCATGATGAGCCTGCATCAGTTCTACTTGCAAAGATTCGTGAGGAGAAGGAGCAGATGGTGAAGGATAAGAAGTTGAAAAAGAAGGATCTTATCAGTACTCCAATCTCTGAGGATGAAAAGCCTTTTGAGATTCCGGAGAGTTGGGAGTGGGTAAAACTCGCAGAATTAATTTTTGGTACTAATGCTGGAAAAAGTCCTAATTGTGAGAAGAAACCTAAAAGTGATAACCGCTGGGGTGTATTAACGACTACTTCCATCCAAAATGGATTTTTTTTACCCGAGGGAAACAAGATTTTACCAGATTCTTTTATAGTAAAAAATGAGCATATAGTTCATTATGGAGATGTTTTGATAACAAGAGCAGGTCCCCGTAATAGGACAGGAATTGTATGCGTAGTCAATAGGCCATGTGATAATCTGATCCTTTCAGATAAAACTGTTAGGATCGAATATTCGCATTCCAATATTAACCCATATTTAGTGATGTATTTCCTGAACAGCGAGTCTCTTCATGAGTACATTATGAAAGCAACAGTAGGGATGGCCGCATCACAAGTCAATATCTCCCAAGAGAACATACAGAGTATTATATTCCCTCTTCCCCCACTAGCCGAGCAACATCGCATCGTAGAGAAGATTGAGCAGCTTATGCCACTCGTTGATGAGTATGACAAGGCACAGTCTGAGCTCAATAACCTGAATCAGGAATTGTCAGATCGACTCAAAAAGAGCATCTTACAAGAGGCTATTATGGGTAAACTGGGCACAAATGATCCGAATGATGAACCTGCATCAGAACTTCTCAAACGCATCCGTGAAGAGAAGGAAGCCCTTATTAAAGCCAAGAAGATTAAAAAGGAGATGCCCTCGTCAGCTATTACTGACGAGGAAAAACCTTTTGATATTCCGGAGAATTGGGAGTGGGTTACCGTAAAAGATTTATGTTGTTTTGCCTTGCCCAATAAGCAAAAGGGTAAGTATGTTTGTATGGATGCTAAATACTTAAGAGGTAAGGGGGAACATGTTTATCTTGACTCAGGTAATTATGTCGAAAAGTCAAAACCAATCATCCTTGTAGATGGTGAGAATTCTGGAGAGTTTTTTATTACACCCAATGAAGGATACCTTGGAAGTACCTTTAAGGAACTGTTTATTTCGCAAGAAATATGTTTTGACTATATAAATTTCATTTTTCTTCTTTTAAAAGATAAAATGAGAAACAACAAGAAGGGTGCAGCAATACCTCATTTGGATAAAATCCTTTTTTTCAGTTCATTAGTTCCCCTTCCCCCTCTCGCCGAGCAGCACCGCATCGTAGAGAAACTGGAAACAATACTACCAAAACTCGATATACTACAGAAAGAGACACAGAAATAAATAACGACTTATAGATAGCATCGTTCAGTTCCTTGGTATAAAAGTCTGGAAAACTATTGAATTGTAGGAAGCGAACGAGCATGATGCCTGTCTATAGCTTAGGCTATAGCATGGGAGGATTGTTCGTATCCGTACCTACGAGGTTTTCCAGAGCCCTATACCTATGGGTATGAAAGCCTCTCATGCTTTTTCTTCTTTGAGCATGACTGATAAAGGAAAGATAATAAACACAAAGGTCAACGACGTAGAGAGGCTTGCTAAACTGGTGGCAGACAGCTATAGAGGCTTACAGAAGTCTGTCCAGATGGCATTCCTCTATGCGCTGTTGTTGGCTGTACGTGAACTGAAGTCTTATGTGCTGAAGATGCGTAATCAGCTGCTTAAAGATCTGCATGATGAATACGGGTTGGACTATCTGTGTCTGGAACGGAAAGTGCTCAGTCTAGCCACCGATTTGGAGACCTTAACAAACCTGCCCGGTCTCAAAGAGTTGTGGAATGATAGAGTCAGATGGAAGCAATCACCTCAACAGGTAGCTGATGACGAGAGGGATTTCGACTTTGAGAATTGCGATAGTATCAATTTGCGCAACATAAATACTCAACTTTGGGAAAACCAATACTCCCTGATAAATAACATCGTGGAGGGTCTTCAAGCAATTGGCGGGTATTTGAAAGAGATTCACTTTGAGGAAGAGTATTTCAGCGAAGAAGTAACGTTCTTCGAAGAAGAATATTCGGGTCAGTCTGGTGCTATTAAGGATTGGGAAAAGTATCCGATAATTAACAATCTGAAGAATAGATACCAAAACATTGAAGAGGCTTATATGTCCGAACAGTGGCCATACGTTCTGAATGAGTTCAAGGTGGAGGTCAGGGATTTCATATCAGATCATCAAGCAACGCGTGAATGCTATGAACGTTTTGCTCGCACTTACGCAAGAAAAGCATCTACGCTGGCGTCGCTTGATCCACAGGAAAAATGCATCTATGTTGAGGTTTTCAGTAATAGAAAGAATTATAGAGTTGCAGACATTCACGATGCCATAGGATTCAACCAATGCCAACGATTACTTGAAGCTCGTATTGAGGCATTTAGTCTCTTGGAACCAGCTGATGACGCCTATAGCCTTCTTTTTGTCAACAAAGCGGCCCAGAAATTGATGCTTCTTTTGGTGCCCTACATCAAGGAATATATTAAATTCCCTCATAACTACCATTACGCAGCTTTGTTGTTTGCGATGATTGACTTCGGCATTACACCCGATCCTGCCAATAATGGTAAGCAGATGCTTGCTTTTGTGAACCAACATCTGAAAGACCGACGTGAACCGATTGCCGATGAGACTTCAATTACTCAGAAGAAAAAGCTTGCACTTGGCAAGATGTTTGGCACAATAATTAAGGGTAACTATGGCGGCACTCAATTCAAAGATAATTCTTTTGAATCGTTGAGAGATACTTATTGGGCTTGCTTTACACTCTTGAATTATATCTTTGAGAAGGATATCAGGCAGGAGGGCTTTGCTAATTACCTAGTGGAACCACATGATAATACTTGCGTATTCAGTCAAGTTTTGAAACAAGATTCAGAATTACATCACCAAATCCAAATCTTAAAATCCGTCATCGACAAAGAAACGGCCGATTTCTAGAAATTCCGACGGATAAAAACTCCATAAAGGGAGGTGTGCACATCGATGCATGCCTCCCTTTTTCCATTGTTGCTTATTTGCGAGGAAAGTGGACGGAAACGAAAAATAAAACACAAAAATTCATCGTATCTTTGCACCAGCAATTCAGAACAAAGCGAGTGAGACGCAGAGTTCTGGAGGGCATACGCTCTTTGACAGATTGTAGATATGTTTAACCCCACTTAATCTTTTATTATTATGCTTGCTCACGATAAGCAGTTAGTCATTGGTACTATTACAATGGTTGGTAATTCATTACTCCATCAGGAGCCTGATGGGTTGGAGATCATCAAAGCACGCAGAGTTGCTTTTGACATCGCCGACTCTGTGTTTGACCAAAAAAAGTCTTACAGTGCTTACATCAAGGATGACTCTAATTTGGGTCTGCTTTGTCCTGCCGGAGAGGCTCTGGTTTCGAAGAAGTTCTGGATTACATTGCACGTCGAGGAGTTCCGTTCGGGCTTCATGTACATCGTCATCGATGAGTTGGAACCTTATTGCATGGTGATGGACAATGAGAGCTCGGTGCAGGATTTCCTCGAAGGATAATCTGAATGGCCCCGGGGAGTCTCGCAGGAGGCTGTCGGGGGCCGCAAATCTTACTGTTCGCTTCAGGGTGAACTTAATCTAACTTAAATAAACAATTACAAACTAGGAAAAAATGAGGGATTTAGAAAAAATGAATTACGAGCTGATCCCCTTTGAGGATTCGGCTACCGAAAAGCCTATCTCGGTGCGTTTCGATCAGGAATCGGCATGGCTGAGCAAGGCACAGATGGCCGACCTGTTCGGCACGGACAAACGCGACATCACTTACCACATTAATAATATATATTATGAAGGTGAGCTGAAGGAGGACGCAAGTAGTGAAGAAATTTCACTAGTTCAAAATGAGGGTGGCAGACAGGTAACCCGCAAGCTGAAAATCTATAACCTGGACATGATCATCTCGGTAGGTTATCGTGTGAACACGAAGCGCGGAACCCAGTTCCGCCAATGGGCTACCGGCCACCTGCGCAACATCATGCTTAAGGGGCATTCGGAGGTGGTGCAGACGGAGATGCTCGTGCCTGCCGACTATCTGACTCAGTTGCAAAAGACGATGTCCGAAAGCCAGGCACTGATGATGCAGATGGGGGCAAAATATGACATCGCGCTCAGTCAGATCAAGGCCATGATGCCTAAAGCCGCCTACTGTGATCGTGTGTTGGCTTCGCCTGACTGCTGCACTACGACGCTCATAGCCAAGGACCTGGGCATGACTGCAGTTTCGCTCAACAAGCGACTTCATGAGCTGGGCATCCAGTACAAGCAAGGCGGCACATGGATGCTCTATGCGCCCTACCAGAATATGGGTCTTACTGGCTTCCGCACCCATTGCTTCACAGACTCGAACCAGACGAACCGCACGCGCGAGACGATGGTCTGGACACAGTTGGGCAGGGCTTTCGTCATGAAGCTGATGTCCGTTAACTCCAGCGAAGTTAACTCCCCGTTTCATGGAGTTATCGGGAGTTAACTGGAGTTATCGGGAGTTAACGGACGATAGTATCGGCTGCTAAAATGTCCGAAGTATGGCAAAGAGGTAATGTCCGTTAACTCCTGCTAACTCCCCGTTAACTCCAGTGAATCTAACTCCCCGTTTAACTCCAGCGAAGCTAACTCCCTGTTTCATGGAGTTATCGGGAGTTAACGGACGATAGTATCGGCTGCTAAAATGTCCGAAATATGGCAAAGAGGTAATGTCCGTTAACTCCAGCGAAGCTAACTCCCCGTTAACTCCTGATAACTACTAGTTTTCGAACTCCCGAAACTTAAATTAAAATAATAAAACAACAGAGGTTGAACCTGATGTAGTCCAACCTCTGTTGTTGTATTAACTAGGAAAGTCTGCCTGCTGATTACTCAACGACGAACGACATGACGTTGCCCTTCACGTCCTGCTTGCCACCTTTGTACTTCACGTCGCGAATCACGACCTGATAGAAGACGGTCTCGCCCTTCTTGTAGAGCTCGATGGTGTTGCCACCAGCTCTGGCGGTGAAGTTGATCTTGCCGCTGACTGAGGTGAAGACGCTGTTGTCCGAAGTGCGTGCTTCCCACTCCAATGGGCTGTTCTGGTTGGCAGTGTTCCATGAGAGGAACTTGATGTTGCGGCTGCTCTTGTTGCCATTCCACTTGATCGCGCCAGCTACGTCAGCATAGGTGGAATTGACAACATTTGTCTCGGTTTCAACGATTGGAAGAGTGTCGTATGAATCATCATCGTCATCGCCACATGAAGAGAACATCACCGAACCGCAGATTGCCATGATAGCAATCATGAGTACGGACATAATCTTTTTCATACTCAAATAGTGTTTGTTGATTTATTAATATGTTGTTTTGTTTTATTCCTCGTTATCGAGATTAGCCTCCTGGAGCGTGTGGAACGACGAACCGTCGAAGCAGTGGGTGCAGACGTGCTCCTTGGGCAAACCGATGGCTGCAATGAGATCCTCGAGCTTGGTGAACTTGAGCGAGTTGAGGCCAAAGCGGTTCTGGATGGTCTCGACCATGGCATTGTATTCAGGCGAACCGGTGGTGGCATAGACCTTCAGACGCTCGGGATCCTGTGCTGCCTCTATGCCTTCGCGCTCGGCAATGATGCGACGGGTGATAAGCTCCATGTCGGACTTGCTCGAAGTGAAGTTGATGAACTGGCAGCCATAGACCAATGGAGGACAGGCAATGCGCATGTGAACCTCCTTGGCACCAGCTTCGAACAGGCACTTGGTGTTGTCGCGCAACTGGGTGCCACGCACGATGGAGTCATCGCAGAAGAGCACCTTCTTGTCCTTGAGGATGGCACGGTTCTGTATCAGCTTCATCTTGGCTACCAGCTCGCGCATCTCCTGGTTGGATGGGGTGAATGAGCGTGGCCAGGTAGGTGTGTATTTGCTGATGGCACGCATGTAAGGGCACTTGTGGCCATGCGAGTAGCCGATGGCCATGCCGATGCCCGAATCGGGCACACCGCAGGCACAATCCACTTCGGTGTCATCGTCCTTGCCCATGGCGTAGCCGATGGCGTTGCGAACCTCCTCGGTGTTGTGACCCTCGTAGTCGCTGGTTGGGAAACCATAGTAAACCCAGAGGAACGAGCAGATCTGCATCTGCTTGTTGGCCTTGCGCAGCACCTCGCACGAGTCGGCCTTGATGCGGACAATCTCGCCAGGACCCAGATACTTCTCGACCTCATAGCCGAGGTTGGGGAACGAGGTGGTCTCAGATGTCACGGCATAGGCACCTTCACGACGACCTACGACGATGGGGGTGCGTCCCCAAGAGTCGCGTGCAGCCACAATGCCGTCCTCGGTGAGCAGCAGCATCGAGCACGAACCCTTCACGGTGCGATAGACATTCTCGATGCCCTCGACCAGTGTCTTGCCCTTGATGATGAGCAGGCCGACGAGCTCCGTGGGGTTGATGCGGCTCGAGGTGAACTCAGTGAGGTGCATGCCCTCGGCCAATAGCTGCTTGGCAATCTCGTCGATATTGTTGATCTTGGCTACCGTGCAGATAGCAAAACGCCCAAGGTGCGAGTTGAAGAGCTGTGGCTGTGCATCGGTGTCGGAGATGATGCCGATGCCGCTTTTGCCAGTGAACTCGTGTAATTCAGCCTCGAACTTGGTGCGGAAATAGGTGCTCTCAAGCGAATGGATGGAACGTTTGAAACTCTCCTTCTCGGAGTCATAGGTTGCAAGACCACCACGGCGTGTGCCGAGGTGACTGTTGTAGTCGGTGCCGTAGAATACGTCAGCGATGCATGGAGCAGACGACACGGTGCCAAAGAAACCTGCCATTGGAATTTTGCTTTTTGTTATACAGAATGATTCTTTCCTGATATTTCAAAAAAGATGGCGCAAAGTTAGCGAAAATAACCGAAAAAAGGAAATAAAAGGCACGTTTTTTACGATATTACTATCATTTTTTACGAAAAGAAACCTAAAATGACAGTTATAATTTTGTTTTTTGCCTTTTTCGACCTATATTTGCACTCAGATTGGCTGAATTTTGAGTGTCTGCCAACTACACATATTATATTATATACAACGCAATTCAATGAAACGAATAACTACCACCTTCTGGCTCCTCGCCTCGCTCGGATTAACTTCGGTCATGGCACAGTCAGGCTACAAGACTTATGACTTCGCCAAGTGCGAGTTCAATTTGACCGACGAGGAGGGCTACACTTTCAAGAGCCCTCTCTACGGATACTTCAGCCACGTCTCAGCCAATGGCAAGTATGCTGTGGGCACCGACGAGGAGCTGATGTTCCGCTCGTACCTCTGGTGCATCGACACGCCTAACCAGATACAGATGTTCGGCGACTACACCTCGGAGGTCGCCCTCTACGACGTGACGAACGACGGCACCCTGGTTGGTGGCATACGTGACAGCCGTGGCGTGATGTATCCGGCCTACAAGCCTATAGACGCCAACTGGCAGATGCTGACCCGTGGCATGGAGAACCTGAACAAGGACATGGCCATGGACGACTACGTGAACATGGCGCTGCGTGCTTCGTCGCCCGATGGTCGTTATATGGCAGGCTCGTTCTATATGAACACGGGTGAACAAAGCAGCACGGGCTGGGAAGTTTCGCACCTGGTGCCCGTGGTGTGGGAGGACGGTAAGTTGCTCAAGGTCTATGATGACCTGGGCATCTCGGAGTTCATGGTGTGGGACATCAGCGACGACGGCTCGATCATCTGTGGCATGAACACCTCGGGCATCGGTGGTCAGAACCCTGCCTTCATTCGCAACGGCCAACTGATTGAACTTTTCGACTGCGGTGACGAACGGACTGAGGATACACCCGATGACGAGTATGGCAACACGGCAGGCGGCATCTGCAACAGTATTGACAACGAGGGTAATATCTATGGTTATTATACAGAGTCGGACGGTGACTACATGGGTGAAACACGCTTCTTCGTGGTGCCTGCCGACTGCGACTTTGCCGTTTTTCTCGACCCAGAGTATACGAACGACAAGTTCCCCGAGGATTACTGGGATTCGCGCTGGTATCGTTGTGGTGGCAATGGTCGCAGCTATACCAACGACGACTCACACCTCTATTCGTTGCTCGACTGTTCGGACGATGGTCGTGTGTTTGTAGGCGGTGGTGTTGCCGACGTGGGCTTTGGCCTGGCCAACAAGCCTATGGTCTGCATCTATGACGAACCGCTCGCACCTGTCAGCATTCGCACAGTGTCTGACGCCATGGCGGATCAGGGCGTGATGCTTGCTGGCCATTCGCTTTTTGTGAAAGGCCTCTACACTGAGGCTTCGGTGTTCGATGCTAAGGGTGCTCTCGTGGCTAAAGGTACAAAGGGTCAGCCCATAACGATGCCAGCAGGTCATGGTGTCTTTGTAGCCAACGTGAAGTATGCTGATGGTGTGCATAGCTATAAGGTGACGAAGTAAAGACTACTCCACACACTCTAATCAAAGTGTTTCGCGCTTGTGAGAAACTATGTTCTACTCATCTGCATTATTTGTGCAACGATAACAGTATTTTGATTTCCTATGTTTTCTTTGAAGGAAAAACATCGCATCACATTGGCACTTATAGCCTTTGCTGCCAGCTCGTCTGACCTTGTCGCTCAGGATTATTTCTGGTTCGATAATGGCGGCACCATCACTCCTGCCGAGGGGACCGTCGATCAGCTCAACCAGATAGTGATCGACTACTCGCATGTAGCAGGCACCGAGGACGGCCTGAACCCCAGCAATGGCAGTGGCGACCGTTGGATCACCAGCTCCAATGGCTCGTATAGTGTAAACTTTCAGGACGACTACGCCAGTCATCAGCTCACGCTCACCGTGGTGGATGGTCCCATCGTCAAAGCTGGCGACTACAAACTGTCGATACCCGAAGGAGCCTTCAATGTGTATGGCAATGCCAAGCTTGTGTGCGATGCCGTGAGCTACTACTGGACAGTGAATGGCAGTCAGGACATGGGCGATGTTGCCCAACTGCACATCGTGGAGAGCTACCCAGCCGAGGGCCAAGCCATCGACTTGCCTGTCACCGGACTCTCCTTGACTTTCGATCAGGAGGTTACGGTCAGCCACAGCACATTCGATGCTGCTGGTCGCATCACCAACCTCACCTCGGGTGGCTACATTCAGCTCAACATGGACGTTGATGGCAACGTGCTGACCCTCACCAAGGGTGCATACTCGAGCAGCGACTTCATGGCCGGACAAAAATATGAACTGGAACTCTATGCCGGTCACATCAAGTCAGCAGCCGATCCCGACATCACGCTGCCAGCCACTACCATAGCATTCAGTGTGGCAGGTGACGTTGATGATAGCCTCCTCAAGGTGATGGCTCAGATACCAGCTGCAGGCGAGAACATACGCAACGCAGGCAGCGTCACATTCAACAAGTCTCTCACCAAGGTCGATGCCACGAAGGTGACACTCGTCAACGAATTGGGACACCATGCAGCACTCAGTTCTGTGGGCCTCGATGGTGAATCGGACAAGTCGATGATCTTCAACATCTCTCCCGACGAACATCTTCAGGGCAGCACGACCTATCGTCTGCACCTCGATGCCGGAGCCATCACTGCTGGCGACCTGGTCAACGAGGAGATGGATGCTGCCTACTGGTGCATACCTGTTGAACTCTTTGCGCTGACGTCGGCCATGACTAGCACTGCTGTGCCCGAGTTCTGCAGTATCACGGTCATCCCTGAATCGGATTATGTGGATTACAATGAGGCTTTCGACCTAAACAGCATTGTGGTGACAGGTGTGGGCAGCAATTCGGATCACGTCTATGCCAACTTCCTCGAAATCACTATCACCAATGGCTCCTCCATCACTATCGACTTCGACCACACCATCACGCCCGAAGTCCTGGCTGAAGGTGGCGCACTCTACAACAGCGTCAAGGTTGTTATCCCTGAGGGTGCCTTCTGCGATCAGGCTGGCCGTCAGAGCAAACACACCGAACTGATCATCTACATCATCGGCGAGAAGGAGGTGGGCACAGCCACCTGGAACTTCTCTCCGCCTGCAGGTTCGCACCTCGAACGCCTTGGAACGCCCTGGTATGGCGAGGACGAGAACGGCAGCCCACTAACCTACTACAACATAGCTGTCGAAGTGACGGGACAGGATGTCTGGGTACGCATACTCGATGGCACAAGACTCTATATTCGTGACGTTGAGGCCGACACCGTAGCATTCCAGTTCGAGCGCAACAGCGTGGTTGGCTTTGACAACAGGTACTCCTTCGAAATGGGTCATCATTGCATCACAGCCGATGGTGTCTATGAACTTGTGATACCTGCCGAAGCTATCTTCATGTACAGCGACCAGGGCTGCCAGACCTCGCCCGTGCATCCATACGAGGCAGTCACGGCACGATGGGTTGTTGGACATCCCGAGAGCATCGGGCAAGTCATCAACGACAAAGCAGCAGAGTCACAACAGTCGTTCGACCTCTATGGACATCCGCAACAGCAGCCTAAGGGCTTGCATGTAGTGCAGGGTTCGGTACGTTATCAATAATAATATGCCACACTAAACTGTCAAAGCAGTAAGGTGTGGCTTATTTTATGGCACAAAATGCGGTTTCATGCCCCGAAAGTTGGCATTTTGAAATAAAAAACTTATCTTTGCAACTCATAAAGATATGTGACTATGTGAGCTTCGCTACATATTCTCCTTCATTAACACTGAATAAATTTTTTGCATGATGAAATATCTGATCATTCTGGCTGATGGTGCTGCCGACGAGCCCATCGACATCCTCGGCAACCGCACTCCCCTGCAAGCCGCAGAGAAGCCACTGATTGACAAACTGGCTCGTGAGGGCGTCAATGGCCGACTGGTCACCGTGCCCGAAGGCTATAACCCAGGTTCGGAGATCGCACACCTCGGGTTGCTTGGCTATGATGTGGCCAAAGTGTTCGAGGGTCGCGGTTCGCTCGAAGCAGCATCGATGCATGTGCCCATCGAGGATGGCGAGGTGGCCATGCGTTGCAACATCATCTGCCTCGACAAGGACATCATCAAAAATCATTCGGCAGGGAATATCTCTACCGAGGAGGCTGCTCAGCTGATCGATGCACTCAACGCCGACCCAGTGATGCAGGATCTGGCCGTGCAGAATGGTTTTGAGCGTGGCGCCGTGCGTTTCTTCACGGGTGTAAGCTATCGTCATCTACTCAAGATCAAGGGTGGCGACAAGCATGTGCATTGCACTCCGCCACACGACCGCATTGGCAAGGCTTGGCAGGTTGAACTGCCTTGCGTGCAGTTGCCTGGTGGTGCTCGTACCTCTGCCCTGCTCCGTGCCATGATAGCCCGCAGTCAGGAGGTACTGAAGAATCATCCTGTCAACCTGAAGCGAGTGGCCGAGGGTAAGGATCCTGCCAATAGCATCTGGCCCTGGTCGTTGGGTTATCGCCCAGCCATGCAGCCATTGCGCGAGCTCTTCCCTGAGCGTATCAAGACGGGCGCTGTCATCTCGGCTGTTGATCTGATCTTTGGCATCGGCGTCTATTGCGGCTTGGATAAGGTCGAGGTGCCTGGAGCCACAGGTCTGTGGGACACCAACTACGAAGGCAAGACACAAGCCGCCATCGAGCAACTCAAGACCAAGGACTTCGTATTCCTCCACATGGAGGCCACCGACGAAGCGGGTCACGATGGCGAGGCAGCCCTCAAGACCAAGTGTGTGGAGAACATCGACAACCGTGTGCTCAACACCATACTTGACGAAATATCCACCTGGGACGAACCTGTACGCATTGCCCTGCTACCTGATCACCCCACTCCTATCCGTTATCGCACTCACACTATGTCGCCAGTGCCTTTCCTCATTTGGCAATCTAAGCCATCGCAGACAGGCGATCCGAAGGACATCGTGGCCGACAGCGTGCAACGATATGATGAAGACAGCGCCAAGGAGGGAGCACTGGGATTGATGAAAGAGGATGAGTTCATCCGTTACTTCCTTGGATGAATCCCTGTATCATTCCCTGTATCATTCTCTCATTTACTATCTGACGGTTTGCTATGTACGATTGCTTAGCGAGGTCGAAGGTCTTGTTTTTTAGTTGAATTGCCAATAGTCAAATAGTAAATTGTCAAATAGTCAAATGGTAAATAGTCCAATAGTAAATTGTCAATAGTAAATAGTCCAATAGTAAATAAACCCATGCGTTATTACAGCACCAACCGCCAAGCCCCCGAGGTTACCCTCGCCGAGGCTGTCATCAAAGGCCTTGCGCCAGACAAGGGCCTATACATGCCCGAGCAGATCAAGCCACTGCCACAGGAGTTTTTCGACCATATTCAGGACATGACACTCCAAGAGATTGCCTTCGAGGTAGCCAAGAACTTCTTCGGTGACGACATCCCAGCCGACGATTTGAAGCACATCGTGTACGACACTCTACAGTTCGACATTCCTTTGGTCAAGGTCAACGACTCGATCTACAGCCTTGAGCTTTATCATGGTCCTACCTGTGCCTTCAAGGACGTAGGCGCACGCTTCATGGCTCGACTGCTCTCGTACTTCGTGAAGCAGAATCCTTCGACCAAGGGCAATGTGCATGTGCTTGTAGCCACTTCGGGCGATACTGGTTCGGCCGTAGCCAATGGTTTTCTGGGTGTGTCAGGCATCGACGTGACTGTGCTTTATCCAAAGGGCAAGGTGAGCCTGATTCAGGAAAAGCAGTTCACCACTCTCGGTCAGAACATCACGGCACTGGAGGTTGATGGCGTGTTCGACGACTGCCAGCGCCTCGTCAAGGAGGCCTTCATGGATCAGGAACTCAATGAGAAGTTCTTCCTCACCTCTGCCAACTCCATCAACGTGGCTCGCTTCCTCCCACAGGCATTCTATTATTTCTATGCATACGCTCAGTTGAAGAGAGAGTTCAAAGAACAAGGATCAGAGCTCAAAGACCAGATGGTTGTATGTGTTCCTTCAGGCAACTTTGGCAACATCTGCGCAGGCATCTTCGGCATGAAGATGGGTTTGCCTGTTAAGCGTTTCATTGCTTCGAACAATGCCAACGACATCTTCTTCCAGTATCTTGGCTCAGGTCACTACTGTCCACGTGCCACACAGGCCACTCTGGCCAATGCTATGGATGTAGGCGATCCTTCGAACTTTGCCCGCATCGTCAACCTCTATGGCGGTGGACAGCAGCGAGCCGAAAAGATCACACCTGAGGAGGCTCATGCTGCCATCACTGCCGAGATCAGTGGTGCCACCTACAACGATGAGCAGATCATGTCGGCCATGCGTCTTGCTCTAAGCAAAGATGGTTATGTATGCGATCCTCACGGAGCCTGCGGCTATCAGGCCCTCACCGACGGCCTTCAGTCTGACGAAGTGGGCGTGTTCCTCGAGACAGCTCATCCTGCCAAGTTCAAGGACACTGTTGAGCCAATCATCAATCAGGAGGTAGCCATCCCTGACACTCTCCAGAAGTTTATGGATGGCACAAAGCAATCACTTCAGATGGGCAGTACTTTCCAGGAGTTCAAGGAGTTCCTGATTGCTCATCTTTAAACAATTTAAGTTTTGCAAGCGCGAAACGCTCTAGTTTAGAGTGGAGAGTTGAGTGTTTAGTGTAGTTTTCAGTTTTGAGTGGGTTAGTGTTCTGCAGACTTCACAGCACTATATTTTTCTGATATCTCCCAGACATTCTGACTACTCTTAAAGCTAACCTATTAACTCTGGACTATTTCGCATTTGCGAAACTTGAGTAAACAACCTCGCCCATGCCCAAACATTCTACCAACGAACTCTTCAACACCCTCACCCATTTTGTGGGACTCTGTCTGGTGCCTTGCATCTCGTGGGTCCTCATTTGGTTCGGTTATGCCAAGAACTGGCAGAATGCCTTGGGTGTGACGTTCTTCACGGTAGGCATGATGCTAATGTACTTAGCCTCTTCGCTCTACCATTGGTGGAAACCGGGCACGCGTGGGAAACTCGTATTGCGCAAGCTTGACCACATTTCGATCTATGTCTTGATTGCTTCGAGCTACACTCCCATCTGCATGCAGTTGGTCGAGGACGGATTGCTGGTCACTGGCTGGGTCTCGTTTGGCATCATCTGGTTTCTGGCATTGTTGGGTGTCTTCTACAAGATATTCTGGTGGATGAAGTTCCCCAAGGTTTCTCTGGTGCTTTATCTCATCCTAGGTTGGTCGATACTCTTCTTCATCGAGCCGGTGCGACAGTGTGTTACACCTCTCTCACTTCTTTTCATTGCAGCTGAGGGTTGGACTTACACTTTTGGGGTCTATTTCTTTGTCAATGACCACAAGCATCGCTACTATCATGGCATTTGGCACATCTTTGTCATCCTCGGAACACTCTTTCATTGGGCTGCTGTCTTCGTGATGTCTTGGCCTTGGGAAGAGGGGTTGTGGTAAGCAAATCCTTTGGAGAGGTCACAGAGCCAGCTATCATAGAAGTCCTGTGCCGAAACGACCACTGGGAGCAGACCAATCTGTCACTTGGAAACAACATTACATTATTAATAATACTATCGCATGAAAAAGACTCTTCTCACCACTGCCATCTCACTGGCAGCGTTCGGCCTCGTAGAGGCTGCCAATCCCTATCTGCCGTTGTGGGAGTTTATCCCTGATGGCGAACCCTACGTTTTTGAAGACCCCGACCAACCAGGTAGGTACCGCGTGTATGTCTATGGCTCGCACGATAACCTTATCACCGCTTACTGTGGCCTCGATCAGGTGGTTTGGTCGGCTCCAGTAGATAATCTGCTCGACTGGCGCTATGATGGCGTCATCTTCGAGTCAAAGCTCAACCCCAACGGTGAGCAGCTCAACGAGGGAGGCAAGGGTGACGTGCTCTATGCACCCGACGTGGCATTGGTAACCGACGCTCAGGGCCAGAAGACTTACTACCTCTACCCCAATGTGCAGAATGGTGGACGACAGGGCTTGATTGCCAAGTCGAGCCGTCCGGATGGCCCCTTCGAGGTATGCAACTGGGACGAGAAGAACCCTAACGAGACCTACGGCATCCTGCGCTTCGATCCAGGCGTGTTTGTTGACGACGATGGACGCGTGTATGGATATTGGGGCTTCGAGCGTTCGTATGCAGCAGAGCTCGATCCAGCCACCATGTGCACAGTGAAGCCAGGCACACCAGTCATCGAGGATATGGTAGCTGGTCGTTATGATGACTCGAACATCTTCCACTTCTTCGAGGCTTCATCCATCCGTAAGATCAAGGACAAGTACGTCTTCATCTACAGTCGCTGGGCTCCAGAGGGTGAACTTGGCTTGCCTGAGACAAACTATACCCTGGCATACGCCTGGAGTAACTCACCATTGGGTCCCTGGACCTATGGAGGCACCATCATCGATGGCCGAGGCAAGGAACAGCAGGCTGATGGCAGTTACATGATTACGGCTACACCGACTGGCAATACCCATGGCTCTATCTGCGAGATCGATGGCAGCTGGTGGGTATTCTATCATCGTCAGGCTGGCACTTGCGAGTATTCACGTCAGGCCATGGTGGCCCCTATCGATGTAGAGGTCAAGGAGGGAACTGACGGCTATGTGCGCATCAGCGAGGGCGAATTCAATAGCGAAGGCTTCGAGACAGAGGGTCTCAATCCATTGGAACGTCATGCTGCTGGCATCGCCTGTTATTTCGTTGGTCCTGAGCCAGCTCATCAGGAATATCCAAATGTAATCTATCCTGGTTCACATACCGAGATTCATCGTCTTCCCAATGGCCTGGCCGATGCTGAGGCACTAAAGGGCAAGGGCCATGATGCACTCTATGATCCTGAGATCGACCGTTGCTACATGGTCAACAACGTCAATGGTTCGACCGTGGGTTACAAGTACTTCAACTTCAGCCATACCCATGGCATGAAGAATCTCGCTATGATGCTCAGTTACATCCCACAGGGAGTGAATGGCACCATGGAGATTTGGGCAGATCGTCCTACAGTGGCCGAGGGTGGCAAACTGGTTGGCACGCTCCAGATCGAATCAAGCTTTGCACAGGAGGAGCAGACCACGACTGTTCCTGTCGATGCCCTCGCTGAGCTCGAAGGCAAGCATGCACTTTTCTTCGTCTTCCGTTCTGAGGTCGAGGGCAAGTCGCTCTGCACGCTGTGCGACTTTTCATTTGCCGAGGGAAAGAGCAGCAGTTCGAACCTGTGGTGGATCATGCTCTGCATTCTGGCCTTGGCTGGATTGTTGTTCATGGCTCGTAAGAAGAAATAAGATGGCAGATTACTGCTCTTCGAAGTTTCAATCAATTGATGCTTCGAGGTTTCGAATTAATCGATGATCTGATGTATCGAAATCACGAAGTTCCGAAGCATCATAGTTCCGATTTCCTGAGGTTTCGGCTAATTATTGCTTCGAGGTTTCAATCAATTGATGCTTCGAAAAAAACAAAAAAACACTATTCATTACCTATATAACAATGAAATACACTATCCCTACCCTATTCTTCCTGGCCATGGCCTGCTCGGCTACCCAGGCACAGGGCCCACGTTCCTTCCGATTCCAGAAGAATCCGGAGCAGCGCTATCAGCTGCAGGTGGGCAAAGCTACAATGGAGATCGATGCAGCCAATGGTGCACGCGTCGTATCGCTCAAGTATGACTCTACCGAGGTATTGTCGCAAATCAACTTCCCCAACCAGTATGGCAGCACCTTCTGGACAAGTCCGCAGAAAGAGTGGAACTGGCCACCAGTATTCGAGCATGACATGGCTCCCTACGAAGTGCAGCAACAAGGCAACATCATCATCATGACCAGCCCACTGTCCGAGAAGCTGCCTCTGCGCATCACCAAGCGCTTCGAGGTGGACAACCTCAACCAGTGCTTCGTGGTGACTTACACGCTGAAGAACGAATCGAACACTCCTCGCAAGGTGGCTCCATGGGAGATTACTCGCGTGTTGGCCAAGGGCTCTATCATGTTCGATGCTGATGTGGATAAGATCACTCCTGCCGGCTTGATGAACTTCAAGAAGAACGCTGCCGGCCTGGCTCAGTACGAGATTGACCACGTGGAGGGTCAGAACCGCAAGATTAACGCTGACGGCCGCGGCTGGCTCACTTACGTGAATAATGGTTTGGCTCTGACCAAGCACTTCCAGGACCTCACTCCTACCCAACCTGCTCCTGACGAGGCTGAGATCCAGGTGTATGTGCACCAGGGCGATGCCTATGTGGAACTGGAGAGCCAGGGCGAATACACCGAGCTGAAGCCAGGCGAGTCGATGGATTGGACCGTGCGCTGGTATCTCAACGAGTGGAACGAGGCTTCGATCGACCGCAGCCATGCTTTTTGGAATCCTGACATGCCTATAGCAGATCGTGTCGAGAACCTCATCTCGCTGCTTACTCCTGAGGAGAAGGTCGGCTTGATGATGAATAAGTCCGTATCTGTTGATCGTTTGGGTATCCCAAGCTACAACTGGTGGAGCGAGGCTTGCCATGGTGTTCGCCAGAGCGGCTACACCGTCTATCCTCAGCCTATCGGTATGGCTTCGGCCTTCAACCCACAGCAGATGCATGACGTGTTCAGCACCGTGAGCGACGAGGCCCGTGCCAACTGGAACCGTTCGGATCACAACGTCTATGGTGTGGCTATGGGAGCTACCTACTATCCTGGCAATCCTGAGCTTACTTTCTGGTGCCCTAACGTCAACATCTTCCGCGATCCACGCTGGGGTCGTGGCCAGGAGACCTGTGGTGAGGATCCTTATCTCTCGGCCATCTTGGGTGTTGAGACCGTCAAGGGCATGCAGGGCGATGATCCTAACTACTATAAAACACACGCGTGCGCCAAGCACTATGCCGTGCACAGCGGTCCTGAGCCTCTGCGTCACACTTACGATGCACGCGTCTCAATGCGTGATCTCTGGGAGACCTATCTGCCAGCCTTTAAGGCTCTCGTTCAGAAAGGCAACGTACGCGAGGTGATGTGTGGCTACAACCGCTATGAAGGCAAGCCATGCTGTATGAGCGGCCGCCTGCTCATCAAGATCCTGCGCGAGAAGTGGGGCTACGATGCCATCGTACTCACCGACTGCGACGCCATCAACAACTTCTATAACAAGGGACAGCACGAGACACATCCTGATCCGCTCTCGGCTTCGGTCGATGCTGTGCTCAACGGTACAGACCTTGAGTGTGGTAAGGTATTCATGGTCCTGACCGAGGGCCTGAAGCAGGGCTTGATCAACGAGGCTGACCTCGACATGCATTTGCGCAAGACCCTGACTGGTCGCTTTGAGCTGGGTATGTTCGATCCTGCTGAGCGTCTGCCTTGGTCTGGCCTGAGCAATGACGTGATCAGCTCTGAGTCAAACCACCGTCTGGCCGTAGAGGCAGCACGTGAGTCTATGGTACTGCTCAAGAATGCCAACGTGAGTGGCAAGCCCATGTTGCCATTGTCCAAGAATCTCAAAACCATCGCTGTAGTTGGTCCTAATGCCGACGACGTAGAGCTGCTGAACGGCAACTATGGTGGCTCACCTACACGTGAGCACCAGCATTCGTTGCTCGAAGGCATTCGCAACGCTGTGCCTGGCACTAACGTTATCTATCACAAGGCTTGCGAGCTGCAGGACGAGTACAATACCCGTTACTTCCTACCACTTTTCAACGAGGGCAAAGGCGTGAAGGTTGAGTTCTGGGAGAACCGCGAGATGCAGGGTGAGCCTGTGAAGACTGAGTACTTGAGCCGACTGAACTTCAGTACCTTTGGTGCATGGGGCTTCAGCGAGGGCGTAAACAGCGACAACGTTTCGGTTCGCGTGAGTGGTCAGTTCACAGCCGACTTCACTGGTCCTATGAGCTACACCCTCTCGGCCGACAATGGCTACAAACTCACCGTCAACGGTCAGGTTGTTGAGGAGAACAAGGAGGCAGGCCGCCGTCGCTTCGGCTTCGGTCGTCGTCCAGAGTATAAGACCTTCGACGTAGAGCAGGGCAAGACCTACGAGGTTGTTATCGACTACAGCCGTGGCGATGGTCCATTTGCTATGCTCAATGGCGACATCTGTCAGCGTGCACTCAACGACTTCAAGGAGGTTATTGCCGACGTGAAGGAGGCAGATGTCATCATTGTGATTGGTGGCATCTCGGCCAGCATGGAGGGCGAGGGTGGCGATAAGCAGGACATCAACCTGCCAGTCGTCCAGCAGCGTCTGCTTCGTGCCATGCGTGCCACAGGCAAGCCTGTCGTCATGGTTAACTGTTCTGGCTCGGCCATCGCATTCGGAGATCTGGAGGATCAGTACGATGCTCTGCTCCAGGCTTGGTACCCAGGTCAGGGTGGTTCTGAGGCTTTGGCCGACGTGCTTTTCGGCAACTACAACCCATCTGGCAAGCTGCCTGTGACCTTCTATGCTTCGAACGATCAGTTGCCAGACTTCCTTGACTACTCGATGGAGAACCGCACCTATCGCTACTTCACCGGTAAGCCTCTCTACCCATTCGGCTATGGCTTGAGCTACACCACTTTCGACTATGGCAAGGCTAAGGTTTCCGCCAAGAAGATGAAGCAGGACGGCAAGGTGACCCTCACCATCCCTGTGACTAATTCGGGCAATGTGGCTGGTTCTGAGATCGTACAGGTATATATCAAGTCGCTCGATAATGACGATGCTCCGCTCAAGGAGCTCAAGGGCTTCGGCAAGGTTACCCTCCAGCCAGGCGAGACCAAGAGCGTGGAGGTAACACTCACAGGCGAATCGTTCCAGTACTACGATGCTGCCATCGACGAGCTCTCAACCCGTGCTGGTCGCTATGAGTTGCTCTATGGTCCATCGTCAGAAAACAGCAAACTGCAGTCTGTTCCATTCACTGTGCTTTAATTATGATTTAGTTTATCAAATATTTTTATATTTGTAAAAAACTCATGATATTTTGATGCAGCGAACGAACTTTACCAAGTGACCTTTAAAGATGGTCAGAATAATAATAAGGATGGAGTTGGCAAACAACCCATCCTTTTTTTGTAACTAAACTTGTATAAAATGATTAAGATTAATGCGTGATGACACATGCCAGCAAACGTCAACGCTAAGCACACACGATGGTGACACATGCTGGCAAACGTCAACACAAAGCACACACGATGGTGACACATGCTGGCAAACGTCAACGCCAAGCATACTCGATGGTGACACATGCTGGCAAACGTCAACGCCAAGCATACTCGATGGTGACACATGCTGGCAAACGTCAACGCTAAGCACACCACGATAGTGACACATGCTGGCAAACGTCAACGCCAAGCACACCACGACGGTGACACATGCTAGCAAACGTCAACGCCAAGCACGTACAGAGGTTGAGCCATAAGACTACGTGAAAAAATTATTAGAAAAGTAATTGCATTACACCCTCGTTACAGCAATTGTAGCGAGGGTGTCCTTGTAATTTAAATAATTACATGTAATAACAGTAAAACTAGAACATGTCAATTCAGATACGTCCACTATAGTCTCCGGCCAGAGCCTCTGCACATCTCTGTCCATCCATTGCTGCACTCACGATGCCTCCTGCGAAGCCAGCACCTTCGCCACAGGGATACAAACCTCTAACCAGCGGATGACAAAGCGTGTCGCGATCGCGAGGAATGCGTACTGGCGAAGAGGTGCGTGTCTCAGCACCAACGAGCAAAGCCTCTTCGGTCATGAAACCATGTGCTCGTTGACCAAAGAACTGAAGGCCTTCCTGCATTCGTGAGGCGATGAAACGGGGCATCCAGAAGTGGATAGGGCTGGCTATGACGCCTGGCGTGTAGCTGCTCTGAGGCAGATCGGCACTGAGTCTGCCACGCACGAAATCGGTCATTCTCTGTGCAGGAGCCGCCTGTGTGCGGTTACCATTGAGCCAGCATTGACGTTCGATGGCCTCTTGTATCTCCATCAAGGCCAAAGGACTGTTGAGGTCAATGTCGAGCGAGAGTTCCCGTGCTAACTGTGGGATATCCTCTACGCGAATCTCAGTCACCATGGCCGAATTGGCCCATCGGCTGCCACGTGCGCTGGCCGACATGCCATTCACCACCACTTGTTCCTCACCTGTGGCTGATGGTACGATCACACCACCCGGACACATGCAGAAAGAATAGACACCGCGCTGTACAGCATTGTTGTCAGCTCCTTTCAAGCCTTTCGACCCTTTCAGATTAGCAAGTCCAGAGGCTTGTGTCACAAAACTGTATTCGGCTGCAGGAAGCCACTTGCCGCGGCCCTCTTTGCTGTGATATTGTATCTGATCGATCAACTGCTGTGGATGTTCCAGTCGGCTGCCTATGGCCAATCCCTTGGCTTCGATCAGGATGCCCTGGCTGTGTAGCATGCGGTAGATGTCGCGAGCGGAGTGTCCTGTAGCAAGAATGACTGGACCCATAAACTCGCGTCCATCGCGTGTTCGCACACCCTTCACAGAGTTTGGTGTGGAGAGTGTATTGTTGTGAGTGGAAGCAGATGGTGAGGAGGAAAGTATCAACTCTTCGACACAGGTCTCGAAATGAATCTCACCGCCCGAATCCATAATCTGTTCGCGAATGTTGGCAATGATGGCAGGCAGACGATCCGTACCGATGTGAGGATGGGCTGCATCGAGGATGCCGGTGTCTGCTCCGAACTGACACAGACCTTCGAGCACCCCTTGCACATTGCCACGTTTCTTGCTGCGAGTGAAGAGCTTGCCGTCAGAGAAAGCACCCGCACCGCCCTCGCCGAAGCAGAAGTTCGACTCAGGATCGACCCTTTGCTCACGTGTAATCATAGCCACGTCTCTGCGACGATCGGTCACGTTGCGACCACGCTCCAACACCACGGGTCGGAAACCTAACTCTATCAGGCGAAGTGCAGCGAAAAGACCTCCAGGCCCTGCTCCCACCACCACGGCTTTCGGTGCTGTGGCGGGCAACTCCTTATAGACATGCTTTTCGAAATGCTCTACGGGTGGCATCTCGTTGATGTAGAGTTCCACGTCGAGCTGCACCATCACCTGACGCTGGCGTGCGTCTATGCTACTGTGCTTCACGCGTATGCCCTTCAAGGCCTTACGACTGATGGCATTCTCGTTGCACAGCTGTGACTCGAGCTTGTCGGCATCGGCCCAGATCTGTGGCAATACGCGGATTCTTATGGTTTTGATCATATTTTATCTGAATAATAACCTGAACGCCTCGTCCACTCTCGACACGGGGCAGAGTTCAATGTGTAGTGACTTCTTGTCGAGGCTCTTAAGCGAAACATTGGGTATCAGTATGCGTTCGAAGCCCAGCTTCTCAGCCTCGCGTATGCGTTGCTCCAGTCGGCTCACCGGACGTATTTCGCCTGATAGTCCCACCTCGCCTGTCATACAGGTCAATGAAGGCAGTGGCATGTCCATGTTCGACGACAGGATGGCAGCCATCACAGCCAGATCCATGGCAGGGTCGCTCACCTTGAGTCCGCCAGCAATGTTGAGGAACACATCCTTCTGTGCCAGCTTGAAGCCAACTTTCTTCTCGAGCACGGCCAGCAGCATGTTCAGACGACGCTGGTCGAAGCCTGTAGTCGAACGCATGGCAGTGGCATAAGCGCTGGTGCTGACGAGTGCCTGTGTCTCGATCAGGAATGGACGCATACCCTCGATGGCTGCCGCAATGGCCACACCCGAGAGATCCTTGTGATCAGTGTTGAGCAGCAGTTCAGAAGGGTTCGTCACCTGACGCAGCCCCGTGCCGAGCATCTCGTAGATGCCCAATTCCGAAGTCGAGCCAAAGCGGTTCTTGATGGCGCGAAGAATGCGGTACATGTAGTGCTGGTCGCCTTCGAACTGCAGCACTGTATCGACAATGTGTTCCAAGACCTTAGGGCCAGCCAAAGCGCCCTCTTTGGTGATATGGCCAATGAGCAGCACGGGAGTACCGCTCTCCTTGGCGAACTTGAGGATGCGGGCAGCACACTCACGTACCTGTCCAACCGAACCTGCTGACGACTCCAAATCATCTGTTGCGATGGTCTGAATCGAGTCAATCACCAGGATGTCTGGCTCGACGTTAGCCACATGGATGAAGATGTCGTCGAGATTGGTCTCGCAAGCGATGAAGACGTTGTCGTTGACCGACAAAGAACTGTCGGTGACCGGAGTATTTGGCATGTCGCCCTCGACTTGCGCAGCAGCCAAGCGCTGCGCACGGAGTTTGAGCTGGTAAGCAGACTCCTCGCCCGAGCAGTAGAGCACCTTGCGGTCGCGAATGTTCATCACCGTCTGAAGCACAAGCGTCGATTTGCCGATGCCTGGATCACCGCCCAACAGAACCATCGAGCCAGGAACAAGACCTCCACCCAACACACGGTTGAGCTCCTGGTCGTGCATGTCAATGCGCTGCTCTTCGCGTGCCTCAATTTCTGAGAGTCGCTTGGGGCGTTCTTTCTGACCGGGCAAGCCCAAGGCACCTGCATGTGTCCATTGCACTCCGCCTGTCTTGCGCGAGGCTTTGCCTATGGCGCCCGACTTTGGGTCAACGATCTCCTCCACGCAGGTTCCCCACTCGCCGCACGAGGGGCATTTGCCGAACCATTTGGGTTCTTCGCAGCCGCATGAGCTGCAGAAGTATGCTGTCTTAGTCTTAGCCAATTTAGTATGATTAATTACAGATCTCTGATTACTGCCTCCTTCATCTATTAATAGATAAATAATAAGCAATAACAGCTGCAAATATCGTAAAAAAAAAGCAAATAATCAAGTTTTGTTCACAAAAAACTCACGAAGGAAAACGTTTTCTTGTTTTTCTCGTCAAAATAACCTATCTTTGCACTCGTAAAATTACACTAACCGCACATCTTTTTGATATGAAGAAGACCCTACTCTCACATGTGTTGCTCGCCGCTTCGCTCATGGCACTGAGCCAGACTTACTCACAGGCTCAGACAGCATCACACACATGGAATCCCAATTTGAAGAACGGCATGTACCGCAATCCAGTGATCGACGCCGACTACAGCGATCCTGATGTCTGTCGTGTAGGCAATGACTATTACATGACTTCCTCTTCGTTTGCCTGTTTCCCTGGCTTGCAGATTCTTCATAGCACCGACCTGGTGAATTGGGAGCTCATCGGTGCCGCTCTGACGCAGGACTATCCTGTGCTGCCCGAATATCAGGGTACCGAGCTCGATTGGCATCGCAAGGTGCAGCATGGCAACTATGTGTGGGCGCCCTCCATCCGCTATCATGATGGCTGGTTCTACATCTACTGTGGTGATCCTGACCAGGGTCTGTTCATGACCAAGACGCAGGATCCTCGTGGCCCCTGGGAGGAACCTGTCTGGGTGATGAAGGGCAAAGGTCTGATTGACTGCTGTCCGCTTTGGGACGAGGATGGCCGTGCTTACCTCTCGCATGGCTGTGCGGGTTCGCGTGCAGGAGTCAAGTCTGTGCTCTTTGTAGCTCCTATGTCACCTGACGGAACACGTGTCATAGGTCCTTCGCGCATCGTTTATGACGGACATGAGGACCAACCCACCATCGAGGGAACCAAGTTCTACAAGCGCAATGGCTACTATTATATCATGTCGCCTGCAGGTGGAGTCAAGTACGGCTGGCAGGTCGAACTGCGTTCACGCTCACCTTATGGTCCTTACGAGGAGTACGTAGGTCTGGCACAAGGCAAGTCGAAAGTCAATGGCCCTCACCAAGGCGCATGGGTCGATACACAGAATGGCGAAGACTGGTTCCTTCACTTCCAGGACAAGCATGCCTACGGTCGCGTAGTCCATCTGCAGCCAGCCTGCTGGGTCGATGACTGGCTGGTGATAGGTGACGATAGCGATGGTGATGGCTGTGGCGATGCTGTAGCACAATGGAAGAAACCTAATCTCCCCTCGTCAGGTGTGTTCCAGCCTTTGGAGAACGATGAGTTCGACAGTGTTGACCTTGGCCTTCAGTGGCAATGGCAAGGGCCGTGGAGCCATTACTGGTATTTCTGTGATGCAGCACATTCACGTCTACGCCTCTATGGTGTGCAGATGCCTGAGGGGGCACGTTCGCTTTTCGATTGTCCTAACCTCTTGTTGCAGAAGCTTCCCACCGAGAATTTCACCGCTACTGCCCTTGTGCAGTTTGTGCCTAATCCAGGTTACACTCAGCGTGGCGAGAGTGCAGGAATGATTCTGCAGGGCCTCGACTATGCTGCTCTCAAGCTGGTTGACACCCCCGATGGCATCGTCCTGCAGCAGGTCACCTGTGTGGGTGCCGACAAGGGCAAGCCTGAACAGGTCAATGCCGAGATCAAAGTGGAGAGCCAGTCGTTACCCGAGCCCTACACGGTGAAGTATGCCAAAGATGATATTCCACAGCCTCGCGTGGCCTCAGTGCCTCTCTACCTGCGTGTCAAGGTGCACAGCGAGGGCTCAGAGAATCAGATCAAGTGCAAAGCCCAGTTCCTCTACAGCCTCGATGGCAAGAAGTGGCAGCGTCTTGGTGACGAATTTACAGCCAAGGAGGGCAAGTGGATTGGTGCCAAGCTAGGCTTCTTCAACGTGCGTCCAAGCGTGAAGAACGATGCCGCCTGGCTCGATGTGGATTGGATCAGATTTGATAAATAGTAGCAAAAGAGAAGTAAAAAAGGCATAAAAGATGGTGTCAAAAGATAAATAAGACAAAAACACTTCTCTTTTAATTCGTAAATTTAACTTTCGCAAGTGCTCAAGTTACAGGGTATAATGTTATTAGGTTATAAAGTTTTGAGCAAACTACCATTTATCATATTATCACAGATGAACTCCTTATAACCTAAAGACCTTGAAACCTTATATCCTATCAAGTTAAGTTTGCGAAACTTGATTTAGATAAATAGCAGATAAACATTACCTTATTTAATATTATTTACAAGTGAAACATTCTCTTTTCGACAAACTTGGTGTCATGGCCCTGTCTCTCATGGCCATGCACGCACATGCCCAGTCTTACAAACTCAGCGACGTGGGCTACTTCGAACAACGAGGTTCGAATGTTCTGGTTTACAACAACCTCTACAATGGCGGATTCTGCGACGAGAAGTTGGCAGGCATCGAGATCATCCAGCGTGGCGAACGCATTTGTACTGGTGGCGGTGTGCGCTTCATGAATACCCCGGAGCAATGGGACATTTACGCTATGATGACCAACCGCACAGTCAATCCCGATCAGCAGAGCATCACAGTGGATCTCAACTATGAGAACTATGACTTCCAGTACAAGCTCAACGTCACTCCTCGTGGCAAGGGTGTGGTGATGCAGGTGATCCTCGACAAGCCTGTGCCTGAGAATCTGGTTGGCAAGGCAGGTATGAACCTCGAATTCTTCCCTGCCTCCTATTTTGGCAAGAACTTCCTGATGGATGGTAAGGCTCGCATCCTGCCTAAGTATCCACAGCACGACACAGAGGTTCATCCGCTAAGTGAGAAAATACCACAGTACTTTGGTGAATCGACGTTCGACGATCGTGGTCGAGATGAGTTCCTTGTGCCTCTCCCGTTGGCAACTGGCAAGCAGCTCACGCTGGCTCCTGAAGACGATAACCTCTGTGTCAGCATCTCATCCGATATCGATGTCAGCATCTACGACGGTCGCCTTCTTGCTCAGAATGGCACCTTCGTTGTGCGTTCTCTGCTCCCTGCAGGAAAGACTGGCACAGTGCTTGAATGGTATGTTGAGCCAAAATCTGACCCCAGCTGGGTACGCAAGCCAAACATCGGTCTGCAGCAGATCGGCTACACTCCTGCTCAGAAGAAGGTTTCGGTCGTAGAGATTGACAAGAATGACCAGATTCCTGCCTCGGCCAAGGTGATTCGCATCATGCCCGACGGCTCGCAGCAGGTGGCACTTACACCAAAGGTCGAGCCATGGGGTGTCTATAACAATCGATACAACTATGCTCGTATTGACTTCTCGGAGGTTCGTGAGCCAGGTCTTTACATGCTCGAATACAATGGCGTCAAGACAAATGCCTTCCCTATCGATAAGAATGTGTATGAGGACAAGTGGCACGCTTCGATGGATGTATCGCTTGTTGTAGCCATGGACCACATGATGGTCAACGAGGGTTATCGCGTGTGGCATGGTGCTGCCAATATGGACGATGCCATCATGGCACCAGCCAACATCAGCATTCACGACGGCTATCGCCAGGGTTCAGAGAACTACACTAAATTTAAACCACTGGAGCATGTGCCCGGCCTTGCTGTAGGTGGCTGGTATGATGCTGGTGACTTCGACATCCAGCAGAATTCTGTAGTCACCACGACTGCTGATCTCTCGACCCTCTGGCGCATGTTCCGTCCTGAACGCGACATGACCTTCATCGACGAGGTGACCCACTATGCTGACATCCATCGTCCTGATGGTTTGCCCGATGTAGTACAGCAGATTATGCATGGCACGCTCAATATGAATGCACAGATTGAGGCTCTCGGTTTTGTATCGGGTAATGTGGGCCAACCTCAGATGCATCAGTATCATCACTTGGGTGATGCGCTCACACTCACCGACGGTCTGATCTATGATCCTTCGCTCAAGCCTTACGAAGTCTCAGCCGACGGCAAACGTAGTGGCACTTACGACGATCGCATCTTGCTTACCCGCAAGCCTACGGGTCGCAGTGTGTCAAACTCAATCTCAGCTCTAGCTGCAGCTTATCCTGCACTGAAGGACTATTTCCCTGCCGAGGCTGAGCGTTCGCTCAAGAATGCCATCATGCTGTGGGACAAGTACTCAGAGGTAGAGGAAGAGAACACCAGCGGTCGTAATAATCGTGGCTGGGGTGGTGATCCTCGCATCAACGCCGCCATTGAGCTCTTCTATGCTACGGGCGACAATAAGTATAAGGATTATTTCATGCCTCGTGTGTTGGCTCAGCTCGACCCTCAGGACGAGCAGAAGACTCATCCACTCTGGAGTGGCGGTGCAGCTCCTTTCTTCAACCTCTCAAGCGCCCTTCGTGTCTATGACTTGCTCGACAAGAAAGCCAGGAAGAAGGTCGATACTCTCATCCCTGCCTATGTGGAGCGTCTGGCTAAGGTCGGTTCGGACAATCCTTACAACGTCACCATCCAGGGTTCGGGTTGGGCAGGCAACACTCAGGTCATGAGCAACGCCTTCAATCTGTATCTAATCTGGCGTCAGTTCCCTGACCAGGTTGATCCAGAGCTTATACTCCGCGGTTTGAACTACATCTACGGCTGTCATCCTTACAGCAACGTCTCGTTCATCAATGACGTTGGTGTCAATACCAAGAAGGTAGCATATGGCAATAACCGAGCCGACTACACGACCATTGCTGGTGGCGTGGTTCCTGGTTTGCTAGTCAAGAATCCTGATTTCATGGAGAACAAGGATGACTATCCATTCCTCTGGGGCGAAAATGAATGCTGTGTCAACTCTGTTCCAAATTACGTGATGCTCAACCTGGCTTGCCAAGAGTTGGTTCGAGTGCTCAATGGAGAATAATCAACGATAGGCTTGTTTACAAGAAAATCAGCAATTCATAAAATATTGATATCAAAAGTTATCCACCCTCGCTACACGATGCTGTAACGAGGGTGGATAATTATATTTAATCAACTTTTGTAAGTGCGGTTTACAGATTTTAAGGTTATTGGCTTTTAAGGTTTTGAGGGAAATACCATCCATCGTCTATTAAGGTCATTCCTCCGTATAACCTAATGACCATATAAACTTATAGACCTCAAAACTTTAGTTGAAACTAGTGAAACTTGAATACCTTACTTCACCTCGAATCTTGCCGTCTTGACATCACGGCTGTTTGTACCGATCATCACATCAAAGTCACCTGGCTCAAGCACATACTGCAGATCGTAGTTATAGAACTTCAGCAAGTCGGGGGTGATTTCGAAGGTCACGTCGCGGCTTTCGCCTGCCTTGAGAGTGATGCGCTCGAAGCCCTTGAGCTCCTTGACTGGGCGGGAAATTGTGGCAAAGAGGTCGTGGATGTACATCTGTACCACCTCAGTGCCTTCGCATGAACCCGTGTTAGTAACTGTCACCGTAGCAGTGAGGCTGCCTGCAGGGGTCATCTCGCTGGCTGATAGGCGAACGTCCGAATAATCGAACGACGTATATGACAGACCATAACCGAATGGATAGAGTGCTCCATTGCGTACGTCGATGTAGTTCGAAGCAAACAACTGGTAGTTGGCAGCATCGTCAGCCACAGGGCGACCTGTGTTCAGATGGTTGTAGTAGAGAGGCAACTGTGCCGAACACTGCGGCAGGCTAACAGTGAGCTTGCCCTGTGGACAAACATCACCAAAAAGGACATCGGCAATAGCATCACCCGATTCGCTGCCATACCAGCACTGCAGGATGGCAGACAGGTTCTCAGTCTCCCACTTCAGGGCAGTAGCACGTCCGGCAAAGTTCAGCAGCACGATAGGCTTGCCAGTCTGCTTCAGAGCCTTGAGCAGCTCCTGCTGTGGTGCAGGCATCTCAACGTTGGCACGACTGGTACCCTCACCATTCATCCAGGCGTTTTCACCCATGGCACATATCACCACGTCAGCCTGACGAGCCACAGTCAGAGCCTGCTGCATGGCCTTCTGCTTGTCTACCCATGGAATCGATACGTTGCCATGACCAGCACCAGTCACCTCCTGCACATAGGGGTCATCAACCACGTTGCAGCCCTGAGTGCAGAGCAGTCGGGCCTTGCCCTCCAGGGCATGCTCCAGACCTTCGCGCAACGTAGCATAACGATCTGGTACCTGAGCCACTGCCCACGAGCCGGAGATGTCAGAGCGTGTCTCTGCCATAGGACCAATCAGGGCGATGGTGCCCTTCTTTTCGAGTGGCAGCACAGCTTTGCCTGTCTTGGCATTGGTCTCGTTCTTGAGCAACACGAGGCTTTCAGCTGTCAGACGACGTGCCAACTCTCGATACTCGTCCGTATAGGTACTGCCCTCTACTCGATCTTCATTGCAGTATTTGTAGGGATCATCGAACAGTCCCAGCTTGTACTTGGCCTCAAGCACACGGCGGCAAGCCTGGTCGATGTCAGCCTGCTTCACCAGGCCCTCTTGCACCGACTTCTCGAGAGTTTCGACAAAGCCACGAGCCACCATATCCATGTCAGTACCTGCCTTCAAAGCCATGGCGGCATTATGCTGCTTGTCTGGATAGATGCCGTGCTGCATCATCTCGTCGATGCTGGCGTAGTCGGTCACCACAAATCCGTCGAAGCCCCATTGGTTGCGCAACACCTCAGTCAGCAGCCAGTGGTTGGCAGTAGCGGGCTGTCCATCCACTAGGTTGAAGCTGCTCATCACCGAGCCAGCACCAGCCTCCACGGCAGCCTTGTAGGGTGGGAAGTAGTGGTTGTACATGCGTCCACGACTCATATCCACTGTGTTATAGTCACGTCCTGCTTCTGCACCGCCATACAGAGCGAAGTGCTTGATGCAGGCCATAATCTCATCCTCGGCGTATTCGTCGTTCTCCTTACCCTGATAACCACGTACCATAGCTTCGGCTATGCGACTACCCAGGAAGGGATCCTCGCCTGCTCCCTCTGACTGACGCCCCCAGCGAGAGTCGAGCGAGATATCGACCATTGGACTGAATGTCCAGGCTACACCATTAGCACTTGCCTCACGTGCAGCGATGCGTGCCGACTGTTCGATTCCCTCCATGTCCCATGTGGCAGCCAGGCCAAGCGGAATGGGGAACATGGTCTCAAAACCATGGATCACGTCCATGCCCACCAGCAAAGGAATGCCAAGCCGTGATTGCTCCACTGCAATCTGTTGCAACGCCTTCACACGGTCCGCTCCCTTCAGATTAAGCACCGAACCGATTTCGCCGCGAGCCACCAAGGCACCTACCTCGGTGTCCTGAGCGCTACCGGTCACAATCTCGCCAGCAACCTGTTGATTGAGCTGGCCGATCTTCTCTTGCAATGTCATCTTGCCCATTAGGTCAGTAATGTAGGCATCCATGGGCGACTGTGCCTTCTGTGCACACCCTGTCAGGAGCAGGGCTAATGCAGTTAATGATAGGTTTTGGAGTTTCATGATAAGTTGTCAAGTATGGTTTGTTGTTTTTTCATGTTGCAAAGATAACAATTTTTAAAGACATGGCAAAATCTATATTCACTTTTTTATTGAACTGAGCAAAAATAATTCTCATCTGTTCCATTCTTGTAACTAAGAGGCAATAATTGAGTATGAAAAGCGAAATTCCACCTTGTGGGTAATGTCCGGTTGACTTGCTTATACTGGTGCAATCGACGTCTCGGAAAGCTTGCTAGAGTTGCTAACATTAAATTCGACGTCTCGGAAAGCTTGCCAGAGTTGCTGACAGTAAATTCGACGTCTCGGAAGGCTTGCCAGAGTTGATGACAAAGAATTCGACGTCTCAAAAAGTCTTTCAAAGTTTCTGACCATTTATCCGACGTCTCGTAAAGCCTCAAGCTAGCGGCTGACGAGGATCACACACTTCATTATAGTCTACCTTCGTTTACATAGGTCGCCATCTGTGTTCTTTCGAGGCTGTGTTTACGATGGGATGTTTTGAAATTACTCCATCTTCTGGTGTCACTAAGGTCATTGTCAAGATTGTCATTAAACAACCCTTAAAAAACATGAGATCGGGCCATAAATATAATTGATTCTTTTCTGCTCCAACCTAATTATTTTATTGACAATCTGGACAATGATCATCATGACAATAACAGGATAAGTTAAACAAAATTCACCCTCGATACATTATGTTGTAACGAGGGTGTAAATTATTGAGTATTTGCTATGTCTATTGACTTAGCTTCGATTATTAACGGCCGTAGGCAGCCTTAACCTCCTCGTACTCGGCCTTGAGAAGCTTCTTCTGGTCAGCTGGGCAGGTACTTGGCTGATACTTGCGATAAAGCACCTGGGTCAGGAGGTTGCAGACGTCATTGTTCTCGTGGTTGGTGTCGAGCTCATAAGCCTTGCGGAGATATGGCAGGGCGGTGTCGATCTTCTCACCGGTGAACTTGTCCATCTCGTTGTTGCTAGCGTGGTTCTTGAGCATCTCGCTCTCGCCCTTCTCCATCTCAGCAAGGAAGGTGTAGGCGAAGTAGAGGTTTGCATCGAGGTTGTTAGCATCGAGGCTGAGGGCCTTCTGGAAGTAAGGCTTGGCAGCATCGAACTCCTCCTTCTGGGCGTAGAGACGGCCCAGGATGGTCTGGAGGGCAGCATTGTCAGGATTGTTGTTGAGCGAAGACTTCATGGCACCAATAGCGCCGTCGAGATCGTTGCGGTCGATGTAGATCGAGAAGAGGTTGTTCGAGAAGTATGACTCGGTAGGCATAGCCTCCATGCCCTTCTGCAACCAATTGATCATTTGTGTAGTGTCGGCCAGCTGAGCGTATTCGCCAACGATTGAAGAATAGACAGGGAGCTGTGGGGTGTTCTTGCCGATGAGTGACTTGAAGACCTCGATAGACTTCTGCTTGTCAACGTTGTCGAGGCAAGAGCCTGCGTAGAGGATGTTCTGGAACTTAACAGAATCGGCGGCATACTTTTCCATCTCGAGGGCAGCAGCTGGGTTCTTGGCGCATGCCAGAGCGAGCATTGGGCTCTCGGCACCATTGGCAGCAAGCTGGAAGTACTTGGCAGCGTTGACCCAATCCTGAGCATTGTAAGCGGTGAAGCCACAGTTAGCCAAACCGTTCGACACGCTATAAAGTGCCCATGCGTTGTTGGCGAGGGTCTCATTGTACTTGGTGTTGGTCTTGCCCTTAGCATCTGGAGTAGCATAGGCATCCCATGCAGCCTGGAGATACTGGAAACCCTGACCGCAGTTAGCGAACAGTGTATTAAGGGCATCCTGATCGCCCTGACCTGCCTTAGGAAGGGTGAGCTGGTACTCGTTGTACTCAATCTGACCAGCTACGCGATTGATATCGCCGAGCATGGTCTTGGCAGCAGGGTTAGCCAAAGCAGTGGCAATCTCCTGACGGGCAGCAGCGAAGTTAGGAACCTTTGTGAAGTCGAAACCACCCATGCCATCCTCAGCCAGCTTTGAGGCCTTCTCTGCGGCCTTCAGTGCAGCGGTGATGACCTTCTGGTTCTCCTTGAGAGCCTTCTGCTCCTCCTTGCTCAGCTCCTGAGCGAATGCACCTGCAGTCAGAGTGATGGCAAGTGCTGAAAGAATAAGCTTCTTCATGTTTGTTTGTTTTTTAGTGTTATTATATTGTTATTAGTGATATTATCCTGCTTTTTCACAACACATAAGGAATGACCGAAAGAAGTGTAGCCCTGATCATTACTCCGTTGTCTGTGTTTCACCTTCAGGGGCTTGTGCTTCGCCTTCAGCGTTCTCGTCGAGTATCTCTTCCTCATCCTCCTCACGCTGTACGCGGATGACGCTTGCGATGCTGTCGGCACGCTTGCCTGTGGCGAGGTTGATAAAGCGCACGCCCTTGGTGTTGCGGCCCTTTTCCTCAAGGCTGTCGAGGTGCATGCGGATCACGATACCGTTCTTGGTGATGATCATCAGATCGTCCTCGTCGGTGACGCGCTTAATGGCAATCAGGCGACCTGCCTTATCGACGTCGAGTGTCTTGACACCCTTGCCACCACGGTTAGTGATGCGGTAGTCTTCGATAGCAGAGCGTTTGCCGAAGCCGTCCTCAGAAACGACGAGGATGCTGGCTTGTGGTTCATCAGTGGCGTCGGCAGAGTCTTCAATTGTTTCTTCCGAATTGCCATTGGCTGAAGTTGACGAAGCAGTGGCCTCCTCAGTGACCGGCTCCTCTTCGGGCATATCAAAGAGGTTGTCGAGGGTTACCTCAGGCTCCTCAACGATATTATCAAACTCGAGCGCATCATCGTCGCTGTCGCTGCCCTCTGACTGGCCCAACACTACGCCTGGGTAGTCGATGGCAATCATGCCTACACACTGGTCGTCATCATCGTCGAGACGCATGCCACGGACACCGGTAGCTACTCGACCCATCAGGCGAACCTTATCCTCACCAAAGGTGATGGCACGACCGTTACGGTTGGCCATAACAAGGTGCTTCTGTCCATCGGTCATCACTACGCCAATCACCTTATCGCCCTCAACCAGATTGATAGCGTTTATGCCATTGGCGCGTGGACGGCTGTAGAGTGCGAGCTTGGTCTTCTTGACAGTGCCGTTCTGAGTAGCGAATACGATGAAGTGGTTCTCGTTGAACTCCTTATTAGCGAAGGTCTCTACCTTCAAGAAGGCAGTGATCTTATTGTTCTCGTTCACATTGAGCATGTTCTGGATGGCACGTCCCTTCTGGTTCTTGGCGGCCTCAGGGATGTCATATACCTTCATCCAGAAGGCCTGACCCTGCTCTGTGAAGAACATAAGCCAGTTGTGATTCTTGGCTGCATACATGTATTCGATGAAGTCCGAATCGCGTGTACCAGCGCCCTTCGAGCCACGACCGCCGCGGTTCTGAGCCTTGAAGTCGGCCAGCTTGGTGCGCTTGATGTAGCCCATGTGCGAGATGGTGATGATCACATCGTCGTTAGGGATGAAGTCCTCGGCGTTGAACTGCTCGCCACGATAGTCAATGTCGGTGCGACGCTCGTCACCATACTTCTCCTTGATCTCGATAAGCTCGTCCTTCACTACCTTCATGCAGAGCACGTCATCAGCAAGGATCTGCTTGTAGTAGTCGATGAGCTTCATCAGGTCCTCATACTGCTGCTTCAACTCCTCGATGCGCAGGCCAGTAAGCTGACCCAGACGCATATCGACGATGGCCTTCGACTGCAACTCGTCCAAACCGAAGCGCTCCTCGAGTTGGCGTTGAGCGTCGGAAGGTGTGCGGCTGCCACGGATGATGCGGATCACCTCGTCTATGTTGTCCACAGCAATAATCAAGCCTTCAAGGATGTGAGCTTTCTTCTCAGCTTCGGCCAGATCGTATTTGGTACGACGGATTACAACCTCATGACGATGCTCCACGAAGTAGGCAATAAGCTCCTTCAGGTTCAGTAGCTTTGGCATTCCCAGCGCATCTGGATGACCAGGAATTGGCACAAGTGCAATGTTGTTGACCGAGAAGTTCGACTGCAGCTCGGTCATCTTATAGAGCTTGTTGAGGATGACGTTGGAGTTGACATCCTTCTTCAGGTCGATGACGATGCGCATGCCTGTGCGGTCGGTCTCATCGTTGGCATTAGCTATGCCCTCGATCTTCTTCTCGTCGGCCAGCTGTGCGATATGCTTGATGAGTTCAGCCTTGTTTACTCCGTATGGGATCTCGGTGACGACGATACGGTCATGCTGTCCCTCGGTCTCAATCTCAGCCTTAGCACGAATCACGATCTTGCCGCGACCTGTCTCATAGGCCTGCTTCACGCCATCATAGCCATATATGGTGGCTCCGGTAGGGAAATCAGGGGCTTTGATATACTGCATCAACTCGTCGATGGAGATATCGCGGTTGTCAATATAGGCACAAATGCCGTCGATACACTCCGAGAGGTTATGAGTTGGCATATTGGTGGCCATACCTACTGCAATACCGTTGGCACCATTGACCAAGAGGGTTGGGATGCGTGTAGGCAGCACCTTGGGCTCCATGAGGGTGCCATCGAAGTTGGGCATCATATCGACGGTTTCCTTCTCGATGTCGCGAAGCATCTCCTCTGAGATCTTCGAGAGACGGGCCTCGGTGTAACGCATGGCAGCAGCGCCATCGCCATCGACTGAGCCGAAGTTGCCTTGGCCATCAACCTGCAGATAGCGGAGGTTCCAAGGCTGAGCCATACGTACCAAAGCTCCATAAACTGATGAGTCACCATGTGGATGGTACTTACCGAGCACCTCACCTACAATACGTGCACACTTCTTAGTGGGCTTGTCGTAGGTGTTGCCAATCTGGTCCATACCAAAGAGCACACGACGGTGAACGGGCTTGAAGCCGTCGCGCACATCAGGGAGGGCGCGAGCTACAATCACTGACATCGAATAATTAATGTAGCTGGTGCGCATCTCTTCTTCGATGTTCACCTTAATGATTCGATCGTTGTTCTGAATGTTTTCTTCCATTTATATTGTTGGTTGTTGTATTCTTGTTGTAGTATGGTCCCGAAGGATGACCTTAATCGGATTGTGGCATTTAGACGAAGAAGGACACTTTCGGTTTAAATAAATATAATGTGGCCGCAAATTTACCCATTTTTGCCGACATTTCCAAACAATCTGTGCAAAAAATGCATTTTAAGGCCCCTATTTTCGACTTTCAATGTAATTTCGACACCCTGTCGAACAAAAAAGTAAAGTTCAACAGCGGGCAAATGATGAGGATTTGTGCGTTGGAAGGACATCATCGTACATCTTAAGAAGTGGTCAGCGAAGGGTTTGATGTGATTGCAAAGAAAAACATCTGTATTTCCTTTCAATGACTATATTTTTATCCAAAAATACCAAAAATACATCATTTTGTTGAAAATTTTGGAGAAAAGCTTGCGTCTTGTTATTTTTTGTATTATCTTTGCAGCAGTATTTATATTATTAACCACACATATTAACATTATGAAGAAATCTACTCTCTTCTTTGCCGCCGCCGCCATGGCCAGTATGGCAGTCGCTCAGGACAACGCTCAGTTCCAGTCGCAGTCGATGAAGGCTGCTAACCCACTCCCTCGCCAGAAGCATCACATCGACAATGCTTCGACCATGAAGAAGGCTCCAGCAGCTTTCGAGAAGATGGTGATGCAGGAATTAAATGGTTCGCACGTCATTGACGTTGCTTTCGAGGGCGATCAGATGTTCATCACCAACATTTCTCGTGATTATCCTGAAGCTGTAATTACCGGTAAAGTCCTGGGCGACAAGGTCGTGCTTGAGTCGGACCAGTATCTGGGCTATCTGGATAAGTACGATTTACCTATGTACTTCACAGCAGCCTCTGTTGATTGGAATGAGAGTATGCTCTATTTTGAGCCAGAATTTGTATTCAATTTCGATGCTGCCAACTGCGTGTTGACCCCAGCCGAAGAAGATAGAGTCTTGGTAATCAATGCTTGCCCTGGCTCAGAAGAGATCTATTACTATGAGATTTTCATTGATCCAACCATCATGCCAATGGTCGAGCAGGCTTGCATTCCTGCTACTCCAGAGTTCTATGGTGCTTCCTTTGATGAGGAGTGGGGTCAGTTTGGCTTCGACTTCGTTACTCCTAACCAGGGTACCAATGGCGAATTCATCAATCCTGACAAGATGGAGTGGGCTACCTACATTGATGACGAGCTGATGACCTATTCTCCTGAGGATGGCTACGAGTATCTTTTGGAAGAAATGTCATGGTTCCCATTCGACTTCTGCGACGAGGAGAGCTGGGACTTCTTTAGCTCTGGTGGTGAGCACATCGTTTACGTTTTCGCTGACCTGTTTGAGACCTTCGCTGTTCAGAGCCGTTTCACCTACGAGGGTGTAACCTATTATTCGAACATCATGAGCTACAATGTCATGACAGGTGAGCTCGAGGAAATCGAAGTTGAGAACCCAACACCAACCGGAATCAGCACCCTCGGAGCTGAAAAGAAGTCACAGAACCTCTTCGACATTCAGGGCCGCAAGCTCAGCGAGGCCAAGGGCATGACCATTAAGGACGGTAAGGTGATGTTCGTGAAGTAAGTCTTGGGCTTACCTGAATAGGTTATTTTTCTAGTTTTGCAAGAAATAACTTGCTTACTCTCAATTCACCCTTGTTACAGTTTGTAGCAAGGGTGTTTTCTTCCTTTTGAACAAAGAATACCAAGCTCAAAGCACTTTTTGAGTCGAAAATTTGGCATTATATAAAATAATGTGTATATTTGCACCCGAAAATCACTAATCTATCTTATACTTTACAAACAATGGAAGCAGTATTCAGTTACATTCTCGGATTGGGAGCGGCTGTTATGATGCCTATTCTCTTCACCCTTCTGGGTGTTTGCATCCGTATCCCATTCTCCAAAGCGCTTAAAAGTGGCCTCTGTGTAGGTGTAGGTTTCGTGGGACTTTCGGTCATCACTGGCTTGCTCACCTCCAGCCTTGGCCCTGCTCTCTCGAAGGTGGTCGAGATTTACGGTCTCAACCTTGAGGTGTTCGACATGGGTTGGCCAGCAGCCGCTTCGGTAGCCTACAACACGCTGGTGGGCTCGTTCATCATTCCTGTCTGTCTGGGTGTCAATCTGGTGCTCCTGCTGCTGGGTTGCACACGCACCGTCAACATCGATCTCTGGAACTACTGGCACTTTGCCTTCATCGGAGCTGTCATCTACTTCATGACCGGTTCTACGGCTTGGGGCTTCTTCGGAGCCATCGTATGCTACATCTGCACCCTCGTTCTGGCCGACATGACTGCCAAGAAATTCCAGTCGTTTTACAAGGGCATGGAGGGCATATCCATACCACAGCCTTTCTGTCAGGGCTTCACGCCATTTGCCATTGGTATCGGCTGGCTGCTCGACAAGATCCCTGGGTTCGACAAGCTCTATATCGATGCTGAGGGCATGAAAAAGAAGTTCGGACTCTTTGGCGAACCTCTTTTCTTAGGTGTAATCATCGGCATCATTATTGGCTGCCTCTCATACGAGGACTGGGATGCTCGTGTCGATGGCATTCCTGCCATTCTGGGCCTCGGCATCAAGATGGGAGCTGTCATGGAGCTGATTCCTCGAATTACAGCACTCTTCATCGAAGGTCTTAAACCTATCTCTGAGGCAACACGTGCCCTCATTGCCAAGAAGTTTGGCGACAAGAAGGAGTTCTACATTGGCATGTCACCTGCTTTGGTCATCGGTCATCCAACCACTCTGGTCGTGAGCCTGCTGCTCATTCCTGTCACATTGGTATTGGCTGTAGCTCTGCCAGGCAACCAGTTCCTGCCTCTGGCTTCATTGGCTGGCATGTTCTATGTCTTTGTGATGGTACTGCCTTATACCAATGGCAATGTGGTTAAGTCGTTCATCATTGGCTTCATCATGATGGCCATCGGTCTCTACTTCGTTACCTGGATGTCGCCTGATTTCACTAAGGCAGCCCACGACGTCTTTGTCAACACACAGGATGCTGCTGTCAAGGTGCCTGAAGGTTTCTCTGCTGGCTCGCTCGACTTCGCCTCCTCACCTATCGCTTTCCTGATCTACGCCTGTATGCACTGGCTCCAGTACATCGGTGCTGGCATTCTGGTACTGATCACTTGCGGCATGGTGTGGTGGAACCGAGTGATGATCAACAAGAAGTAATGGTCGCCACAAAATGCTCAATTCTTTGGAATTATCATTAATCGTATAATCGTATAATCGAATAATCGAAACCTCGAATTCTCGAAACCTCAAATCCTCGAGAAAATTCCTCGAAACATCGATTAATCGATTCCTCGAAACATCGAATTCTCGAAATCTCGAATCCCCCGAAAATAATCTCAAAATAAACAATGAAAAAGCTCTTAACCTTAGCAGCCCTCTCTGCTGCTGCAATGATAGTCAACGCACAGGAGGCCGATCGTGTGGTTGGTCGCCAGCATGTACGGTTCCAGACCGCTTGTCACCCTGAAGACGTCAAGACCTACGACACCAAAACCCTTCGCGAACGTTTCGTGATGGAGGAGGTCATGAAGGCCGACTCGGTGATGCTTACCTATTCGCACTACGACCGCTTCATCTTCGGTGGCGCCATGCCAGTTAACCAGACACTCAAGCTCGAGAACTTCTGGGAACTCGGACTCGACGTTGACACCACCATCCCCGAGAAATACTTCCTATACAACCGCGAAGTAGGCATCGTGAACTGCGGACTTGGCGAGGGTGTGGTTGTCGTGGATGGCAAGGAATACGCCCTCTCGCCTAAAGAGGCTCTCTATGTAGGCCGTGGCCACATGAAGGATGCTAAGGGCAAGTGGGTCGATGTGAATAAGAATGTTGAGTTCCGTTCGAAGGATCCACAGAATCCTGCCAAGTTCTACCTGAACTCAGCCACTGCCCACACCCACTACAAGACCCAGTGGATCACACTCGATGGTCGCAAGGGATCGCTCAAGGCTGCTGTATGGGGTCCTGTAGGTTCGGTTGAAGAGGCCAACAACCGTACTGTCTATAAGCTCATCGTCAACGACGTGCTCGAAGAGGGACCATGCCAACTTCAGCTCGGCCTCACTCAGCTCAACCCTGGTGCTGTGTGGAACACCATGCCACCTCACACCCACGGTCGTCGCATCGAAGCTTACTACTACTTTAACCTGCCTGAGGATCAGACCATCAGCCATGTCATGGGTCAGCCTCAGGAGAGCCGCAACGTATGGTTGCACAACGAGCAGGCTATCATGAGTCCCGAATGGTCCATCCATGCTGCTGCGGGCACCTACTACTACACCTTCATCTGGGGTATGGCAGGCGAGAACCTCTTCTATAACGACAAGGACAACATTCCTGTGATTGACATTCGCTAAAGATCCTCATACATCGACCTACGTTGATGAAGAACAATAACATATTCGGACATATTGGTGCCCTTGCAGTAGTCACACTGTGGGGCACCACTTTTGTAAGCAGCAAGGTGCTGCTCAATGCGGGCATGATGCCATCCGACATCTTCTTCTTCCGATTCCTCATGGCATACGGCTGCATGCTCCTGATCTCTCATAATAGAATGTGGACCAAGAACTTTTGGGACGAACTCACCATGCTGGGCCTTGGCATCATGGGCGGCTCGCTCTACTTCCTGACCGAGAATATGGCTCTCATCTATTCCACTACAGCCAATGTTAGCATACTTGTGAGTTCTTGTCCGCTGCTGACAGCCCTTGTATTAGCAATCTTCTATCAGAGCGAGCGTCTCAGCGGCAAACAGATTGTGGGCTCTCTCATCGCCTTCGCTGGTGTCATACTGGTCGTACTCAACGGCCAGCTGGTGCTTCACCTCAATCCTCGTGGTGACCTGCTGGCCCTGACTGCAGCATTGACCTGGGCCTTCTACTCACTATTTATGAAAAGGGTGATGAACCGGTACTCTCCCGACTTCATCACCCGTAAGGTTTTCGGTTATGGCCTGCTTACCATCCTTCCTTATTTTCTGTTGGCGCATCCGCTTAATACAGACACTACACTACTGATGCAACCCAAGATTCTTTCTAACCTTCTTTTCCTGGGTCTGCTTGCCTCGACGGGCGGCTATCTGCTGTGGAACTGGGTGATGCAGAAACTGGGGGCCATGAAAGCCACTAACTACATCTATTCGCAGACGCTCATCACCATGATAGCCGGTCATCTGATACTGAATGAACCAATCACCTGGATGGCTCTGTGCGGTGCCTTCATCCTGATAGTCGGAACTGTAAGGGCACTGAGGAGGTAGCAACATTCGTTATTTGAACAAGCCCTTGAGCACCTCCTGTGTCAGTTTGCGAGTAGCAGAGCTGGCGGCTGAAGAGGCTGCTTTGCCGAGGATAGAGCCACCTGATGACTTCTTCGACGAGCCACCAGTGATGCTCTTGGCCACACTATTACCCACGCTGCGTGCCACACTGGTAGCAGCAGCTCCGATCAGTGTGCCGAAGATGGTGCGCGTCCAGCTGCTGCCAGACTTCTTGGCTGCCTTTTCCTTCTCGCGCTCCTCACGCTCCTTCTCCTTCTGCAGCTTAGCCTGTTCCTTTTCGAGTCGAGCCTGCTCCTTCTCGGCCTCTTTCTGCTGGCGAGCCAGTTCCTTGGCTTCGAGCTCCTGCTGCTTCTCAAGTTCTGCTGCCTCCTTTGCTGCGGAGAGTACTTCGTAGGCACTCTCACGATCGAAGAACTCCTTGTATCCCTTGATGTGGGCAGGAGCTGCATTCTGGATGTCGAGGCGCTGGCCATCGGTCACAGCACCAATCTGGCTGAGTGGGAAGAGCATCTTGGCACGTTCCACAACACTTGGAGCACCCTTTTCGTCGAGGAATGAGACGAGTGCCTCACCTGTGCCAAGTTCAAGTATAGCGTCCTCGGTCTTGAAGGCAGGATTAGCTCTGAAGGTCTGCGCTGCTGTGCGAACTGCCTTCTGGTCCTTAGGAGTGTAGGCACGAAGGGCGTGCTGCACACGGTTGCCCAACTGACCGAGGATATCCTCTGGAATGTCGGTCGGTGACTGAGTGATGAAGTAGATGCCCACGCCTTTAGAGCGAATCAGACGGATTACCTGTTCCAGCTTATCTACCAATGCCTTTGAGGTGCCATCGAACAGCATGTGAGCCTCGTCGAAGAAGAAGATCAGCTTAGGCAACTCCAGATCCCCCACCTCAGGCAGGGTGGCATAAAGCTCGGTCATGAGCCAAAGCAGGAAGGTGCTGTAGAGCTTAGGGTTGAGCATCAGCTTATCTGCTGCCAGCACGTTCATTACACCCTTGCCACCCTCGTGAGCAATGAGGTCGTTCACGTCGAAGGCTGGTTCGCCAAAGAACTTCTCGCCACCCTCAGCTTCGATGGCCATGATGGCACGCTGTATGGCACCCACGCTGGCCGAGGTGATATTGCCATACGAAGTGGTGAACTTCGACGCATTCTTGCCCACAAAGTCGAGCATCAGGCGCAGGTCTTTGAGGTCGATGAGCAACAGTTCGTTGTCATCAGCAATCTTGAACACCAGGTTCAGCACACCACCCTGCGTTTCGTTCAGGCCCATCAGTCGAGCCAGCAGCTGAGGACCCATGGCTGAGATGGTGGTACGCATGGGAAATCCCTGCTCACCGAACACATCCCAGAAGCGCACAGGACAAGCCTGGAACTGTGGATTCTCGATGCCGAACTCAGCACAACGCTTCTCGATGAATCCCGACATCTTGCCCACCTGACTGATGCCAGAGAGGTCGCCCTTCATGTCGGCCATGAAGCAAGGCACACCAGCCTGACTGAACGATTCGGCTATCACCTGCAGTGAGACGGTCTTTCCCGTACCAGTGGCACCAGCAATGAGTCCGTGACGATTACACATCTTGCCTATCAGATGGATAGGTCCGTTGGCCGAATGGGCCACATAGAGTTGGTTGTCGAGATACATATTGATATAGTTACAAATTACGAATTACTAATTATGAATTGGGAATTACCAAAGGTAACATTATAAATGATGGTGCAAATATAATAAATATATGAATACGTCGGTCAAAAATGCTCAAAAAAGATTGCAAAATACTGTGGTTTCTATTCACTTTGACCCAAAGTGAGCAAAAACAAAGGGACAGACATACCACTCGGTTCGAAAAATTACTAAATTTGCGCCCGCAATTTTAGGAAATTTAGTTCGTTATTTAAGGAAAACTTAAGATGAAGAATAATCAATTGAAGGTGGAACTACGCAAGCTCGTCATTCCTATTATTATCGAGTTGCTTTTGGTCATGACTCTTGGTGTGATGGACACGTTCATGCTCAGTCGTTACAGCGACGATGCCGTGGCGGCCGTGGGCATGGTCAACACCATGCTGCAACTTGTCTTTCTGCTCTTTGCCATCATCAATACGGGCACTTCGGTGCTCTGTGCGCAATATATAGGCGCCAAGCGCTGGGATCGTCAGGTTCAGGTCACAGGTGTGGCTCTGATCATGAATGTCATTGTTGGTCTTGTGGTCAGCTTGTCACTTTACCTCTTTGCTCGTCCTTTGCTCGAACTGATGGGTCTTCGCGAGGAACTGATGCCCTACGGTATCAGTTACATGGAGCTGGTCGGTGGCTTTGCCTTCACTCAGGCACTCTCCAACACCATCTCGGCCACCTTGCGTAGTGCCAACAAGGCTAATTATCCGATGATGGTCATTGCCGTGTGCAATGTGGTCAATATCATTGGCAACTATGCCCTGATCTTCGGCCATTTTGGCCTGCCAGCCCTCGGTGTGGAGGGTGCAGCCATCTCTACAAGCATTTCGCGCACGGTGTCGATGCTCATGCTCTTCTGGATCCTGTTCCATCGTCACATTCCCAAATTCCCAGCTCACCTGTTCCGCCCCTTCCCTACTTGGGAGCTTCGCAAACTGCTCAAGATCGGTCTTCCTTCGGCTGGCGAGAACATGTCATATCAGGCACAGCAGCTCACCCTGCTCTACTTCGTCAACATGATGGGCAATGAGGCTCTGGCCACTCGTACCTACGTGGTCAACATCGTAATGTTCGTCTATATGTTTGCCATTTGTATGGCTCAGGGTGGCTCCATCAGCATCGGTCATCTGGTGGGCATGGGCAAGACCGAGGCAGCCTTCATCATGGGCAAATACGTGTGGCATTGGTCGGTGTACGTCAGCCAGGCCTTCTCGCTCGTGTGTGCACTTTGTGGCCCCATCATTATGGGCTTGCTCACCGACAATCCCACGATCCAGGCCCTTGGCTGCACAGTCTTCTGGGTCGATTTCTTCCTCGAAGCAGGCAAGACCATCAATATCTACGCCACCCAGGTGCTACGAGCCACAGGCGACGTCTATTTCCCCTTCTATCTGGGTGTGATCGTTCAATGGGGCGTGGGCGTGTTGTTCGGTTATCTGTTCGGCATCCATTGGGGATGGGGCTTGGCTGGCATGTGGATTGCTTTTGTTCTCGATGAGAACATCCGTGGCTTTGTTTTCATCCGTCGCTGGAACAGTCGCAAGTGGGCGAAGAAATCGTTTGTGAAGTAACCCTCTTCTGGTCAGACAAATCTCCTAAGCACAACGTTTTCTCGCCTTATACAGCTGCCACGAATTGACAGTATTGTGCCAGACGCTATAGAAACCACCTACTACTGACGTGACAGGATCGAGGAAGACCAATCCAAGCCAGATGATGAAGACGGTGTTCTTCTGTCCAAAGGCCTGACCTGCTGTGATGCGAGTTTCATGGCTGGGAGGCGTGTCGAAACGTGAACCCACTCGCTTACCCATCCAGAACTGAGCCAGACAGCAGATGCCAGAGATAAAGGCGAGGCCGATCATGTATTCGATTCCGACACTGGAGTGAGCAATACTGTTGACCGTCACAGCAATGGCGAGAGCCAGGGCTACCGTCCAGATATTGAACGAAAGACCGGCATGAGCCAACAACTTGCGATGCAACGAGGGCAGCATGTATCGCACCATCCATGCACAGAGCAGCGGACAGATGAGCAGAGGGAACACTTTGCCCATGATCATGAAGAACGACGATACGAAAGTGAATCCCTCATGAGGCTCCACCAGCGTCAGTAAGGCAGGAGCCAACACAGACACCATCAGGTTGCACACCATCAGATAAGTCACCACGCCAGCTGTACTGCCACCCAATCGTCCTGTAATCACAGCCGAGGCGGTGGCTGTTGGGCAGATAAAAGCGAGCATGGCACCTTCGCACAGTATTTTCAAGCCATGAAGGGTATGGGGGGAGAGAAGGGATTGTGGAGTTTGAAGAGTTTGCAAGGTTTGAGGGGAGCAAAGTAAGGCAAGGCACGAACACACGATGAAGCATCCTGCCTGGAGCAGCAGGACCCACAGCTGCCAGCGGTGAGGCTTCATTTCAGCAGGTTTCACCTTGATGAAGCTCAGAAACAGCATGCAGAAGAGCAGAATGGGTTGCACCACGCCCGAGATGGTCGATAGCACCACACTCTGCGTCGCCTCGCTTAAAGGAAGGGCAGCAAAAAGAAAGTAGGCTACGATGCCACTCAGCATCGAAATGGGCAGGGCCCAGTTGCGAAGGAACTGACAAACCATTTGACTATTTGACTAAGTACTATTTGACTATTTGATGCGCAAAGTTACACAAAATACGCACGCAATGGTCAAAAAATGGCTCGAAATTTCACTAGCTCATCATTTTTTCTTATCTTTGCAACGCCTAAATGGAATAACAATAGTAAAAATAGTAAATCGTGAAATAGTAAATGGCCCGATGAAATCCTTATCTCCACTATTCCTCTTCCTCGCCCTCTATCTGGGTGTCAGCATCGTTGCAGGCGACTTCTACAAGGTGCCAGTCACCGTAGCCTTCCTGGCCAGTTCTATCTATGCTATTGCCTTGGCCAAAGGGCCGATTGCAGAGCGTGTGGAACATTTCTCGAAGGGGGCTGGCAGTCCCACTGTGTTGCTCATGGTGTGGATCTATCTGTTGGCTGGAGCTTTTGCATCGTCGGCCAAAGCCATGGGTGCAGTCGATGCCACAGTGAACCTCACCCTGCAGCTTCTGCCCGCGTCGCTCCTCTTGCCAGGCATCTTTCTGGCTGCCTGTTTCATCAGTCTGGCCATTGGCACGAGCGTAGGCACCATTGCAGCCCTCACACCTGTGGCCGTAGGCATTGCACAGCAGAGCGACGTGTCGTTGCCTTTCATGGTAGCCATCGTTGTGGGTGGAGCCTACTTTGGCGACAACCTTTCGTTCATCAGCGACACTACTATCTCGGCCACACAGTCGCAAGGGTGTCGGATGGGTGATAAGTTTCGTACCAACTTGCGCCTTGTTCTGCCTGTGGCTTTGATCATGCTAGTTATCTATTACATGATGGGACGAGGCATCACCGTGCCGCAGGAGTTGCCCGAGGTGCATTGGTGGAAGGTGATTCCTTATCTGGCTGTGATCCTGACTGCTGTGGCTGGTCTCAACGTCATGCTTGTGTTGCTCCTGGGGCTTGTGCTCACAGGCATTATTGGTTTCTTCGATGGCAGTTATGACGTCTATGGATGGATGGGCTCGCTGGGCAATGGCATGGCCAGCATGGGCGAACTCATTATCATGGCCATGCTCGCTGCTGGTATGCTCGAGATGATTCGCCTGGCCGGAGGCATCGATTATCTGATCCGTCAGCTCACGCGTGGCATCCGTGGACGTCGCGGTGCCGAGTGTTCTATCTCACTTCTCGTCTGTCTGGTCAACATCTGCACTGCCAACAATACTGTGGCCATCATCACTACTGGCCCTATTGCCCGACGCATTGCCACACAATATGGCATCGACCCACGACGCTCTGCCTCGCTGCTCGACACCTCGTCGTGCTTCACACAGGGTCTCCTTCCATATTCTGCACAGCTCCTTGTCGCTGCAGGTTTGGTCGAAGCCTCCACAGGCCTTGCCCTCAATCCCGCAGCCATCGTGCCCTGGCTAATGTACCCCATGGGCATCGGTTTAGCTGTAGTGGTGAGCATAATTGCTAACAGGCGGGATTGACCAGACAGAACATTAATTTGTGACTATAATTTTACAGCACCTATCTGCTCAAATTGGGCAAATAGGTGCTGTATTATGATCAATTATTGACTTCTTTTAGTAAAAAAGTTGTCTCTTAATGATTTTAATTCTTTGAAATATGTACAGCTGTTGGAGCCTTACAATGCTTGCCAAACTGGAAGTGAGATTGCCATCCACTGCCACCGATACCTTGGAAGTAGGTTTCGAAATCACTCTTTGAAATAGTAAATGTAATAATTTCGTTGGTGGCGTCGAATGAACAGATGCTGGTATTCCAGCTACCACCCCATTCACGAAGCTCCCATGTCTTGTCTTTACCCTTGATTTCAAAAGAATGAGGTATTTCGCCAACTCCATGGTAATCGAATGTAATTATGACGTTGTTGTTGCAACTATAGTTCAGCGCCTTGCTGATATCGCCTGCCGTTATTGTCATCCAGCGTTCATTATCATTATTCACTCCAGCGTCTGTAAAGCTTACAGTAGTTCCGTACAGATGTTCCTTATATCCAGCTACGGCAGGACTGTTTCGGCTGTCAGACCATACATCGAGAACCTTTGGAGCATGGAGGTCAGCATAACGACGGATAAGACCATTAAGGTGAGAATAATTGATGCCATGATTACTACGATGCTTCCTTAAATCAAGGACATAATACCAACTGTCACCATGTTTTACGGCATGGCAGAGGTTGCTATTTTCCTGCTGAGAACCATTGTTTATTGGCAAGGTGACATCAACAGAGTGTGGCGTATCCCAACCACCGTTGCATCCTCTGTTAATTAGGTATGCAAGGCCATCTTTATTATCATTTGATTTTTCAATCTTGACAATAAGGAAATTGGCAGCAGTCAAATCGATAAAATCTGACAAAGTTCCACCATTGTAACCACAGACAGGATCACCATTCGCGATATCGGAGTCAGTACCTGTCTTGCACCAGATATAGTTTGCTTCATCCCGACCTGATACCTGAGCCTCGGTAGAATGACGATTCTCTTCATGCCATGTGAAAATATCTGCAATGCCAAGTTTTTTAGCATCGGTAGTATTTGTCGAAATCGTTGTCTGAATTGTTTCCCAATCTGTTTCGGCCTGACATGCATAGTTATCGAGTTGGAGAGTGATCTCGCCAGAACCCTTTATAGCATTGAGATGAGTGTAATTCTTGCCTTCCTTCGTGCGCATAGCCTTCAGGTCAATAATGAACTGACGTTTATTGCCACTAACATTCACTATACGCATGTAGTTGCGTTGCCATTCATTTGCTGAATTCTGCTCCAAATAATCGCCATTTCCTTCCATTGCCTGACGATTGAAGAGGAAACGGAAATTGTCAAATCGACCGACAGTTGCTACCAGGACATTTGCTGAGGAAAGATCTACATAGTTTCGACCTGTAACAGATCCATCTCCAATTACTACGTCATGATTTGGAGCCCATTCTGTAATATAAGCAGTTTCATTGAAATGACTCCAAGCATGATACATGTTTTCATTGGTAAATGTCGTGGTAAGTGTTGGGTAACCCTCTACAACATTAACCTTGATGTGAAGTTCGTCTGAAGCACCGTAACGAACATTACTGCCGTTTTCTTCTTGAATACCATCTCTTAAGTATGCAACGAACTCCGTAGTACCAGTTTCTACGCCAGTTATATCAATCCAATGGAAAGTATTTCCACTACCATTAACTTGTCCATTGCGTGCTGACAAGGTGGCAATCTGTGGGTCACCTCCATAAGTATCCAATTGCATCCTCCAGTGGCGTGAAACGGCTTGGAGAGAGAAAGTACTACCCTTAGTTATGGTCAGTGTGGTATCTGTAGTTAAAGCACCATTATTTTTATTGTTAGGAATAATGGTCAGTTGTGGATCCTCAGCATGAGCAAATACAGCAGTTACAGTATGGTTGCTGTTCATCGTCAATGTGAGTATATTGGGATTAGAGGCACCAGAGTTATTATTGTTAGTACCATCAATTACCCAATGATCAAGGATATTGCCACGATCTGGAACTGCGGTCAATATTACTTGTTCATTTGTCTGATATTTTGACTCTCCGAAAGGAATGCGTGCACGAGATACTTGATCAGCATCGTCACGATCTGTCACAATACGCTCGCGATGGTTCATGGCCTTGATAGAGCCGATACCACCATCTGAGTTAACCGTAGGAACGGTGATGTGGAGGAGATAACCAGCATCTGCAGTTCCGTTTTTATTACTTTCGTCCACGATAGGAGGACGCTGCATGCTGATTCGTCGTATCACAAGTCCATTGGTGAGGCTTGTGACTACAAGGCCTTTACCATTTGTAGCTAAACCGTCATTGCCGACAATAGCATCAAACTGAGCTGGGGTAAGATAGATGGTTGTGCAACGCAGTCCATCTGTGTTTAAGTAGCCTCCTGTCTGGATTCCACCCTGTATGTAGCCATCAGGATCATTAGCAGTCAATGGCTCCCAGCCGTTGGTGCCGATTCCCTTCAATCCGATATAGCCACGATGGTCTTCACCAAGACCCATATCTTCGGTATAAACCTTCAACAGATAAAAACCATGCCAACTGTCATTATTCTCGTAACTATCGGCATTATTAGGGTCGTTTATATCCTTAATTGTAGCATAAGCTTGAGCAATAGCAAGAACCTCAGGACTACCTGGCTTGAACTCTACTCCAGTAGTATTGGCGAGGCCAGTCACTTCACCTTCCCATATGTAACCTTCGTTCTTATTATTTGACTGATTGTAATTCTCCATATAGAAATTTGAACCAGCAGTTGCCTGATTACCATTGCGGGCAGTGATGTCGCCAGTCGTTACCCATTCTGTAGGAATGTCTTCACGTTCTTTCATCCATGGCACATCCTGATCTGTAGCAATGATGTAAGGTACATTACCGGGCTTTGGGAAGTTGACAACAACAACACGCCCGTTTGAAAGATCTGCAAATTCGGAATCAGATGTGCCATAAATTTCACTTTCGTTGGCTGTAGGTGTAACGACAGAGCTCAATACTCCCTTTTGAGCTGGCCAGCCAGACTTCGTCCAATCAACAATGACTTTAATATTATTGGTCTCTGGATTCCATGTGTTTCCACATATGATTCGCTCTTCGTTGGGATTCCAACCAATCTTGTGACCGTTTTCATATTTTGAGTCGCCTGAACGCGTGGCATGGCTAGCATGACTCAAGCTCAAGCACTGATATGCATTGTCATCAGCAAGCGTTGAACGCACTCCGTAGAAATGTGTAGGATCATTAACCCATGGGAAAAGGAAATCGCCTACTTGAATACGGAAAGGCAAAGTTCCACAAACGTGGGTCAGCTTGGCTGTTTGTACCTTGGTATCACGGGTTCCATTTTTACCATCAAGAGGAATCATCCTGTCAATCTCAACGTCAATTGCAGTTGAAGGGTTTTCTCGGTCGTTAAATGTCTCATTCTCCATGTTGGCAGGAGCAGTTACAAGCTCATACTCCATAGTCTGAGTTACGTCGATCACAATATCATTGAAGTCGAAGTCATCGGTAGCGCCGAGGTCCTCACACATGTAACGCTTCTTGATTACTTCTTTGGTAGGAATAATGGTTGGTGCATTAGGATAACCTACGAGGAGGAAGACCACATCGTTTACGTCATTATCAGTAGCTATACCATTAGCATCTTCGCAAGCTACCATGATAACCTGTGAAGGATTCTTTCCATTTCCCAAATTGGGTAATTCAGAGGGGCTTGGACGGTCAGATGAAGGAATGTTGATAGCCAGCATACGCTTCTCAGGATTGATAGAAGTGAGGCGGTCACCGATTGTGGTCCATACATTAGCTCCTCTTTCGTCCAGCCAGATGTTGGTATCCCATATCTTATCCACACCATCCCGATTTTCAATTACATGCTTACCCGTATTATGTAGGCTGAGATACATATAAGGGTGGCCTGTAGAGGCAATCTTTTCCTTTTTGAAAAGGATAGGCTTGGTCATAATTCTGTGTGCCTCATCGGTATAGCAAGCATATGTAGGATAATGGACATATCCCTTTGTACCATCGGCCAATACCTCTTCAGTGCCTCGATGGCTATTTTCGTAATCAGTAGCATTAAGAACACCATTGTAGTAACCAAGGGTGTGCCATTTATTGTCCTTAGCGAATTTCTTGTTTGTGGAGTCCCAAGTATTGTTGTTGCTTGTGATGTTCGACGATGTAGGAGCACTTAATGACTCTGCTTCAGATTCAGTCAGAGCCTTGTCGTTGATAAGGAAGCCTTCTGAACGCCCCCATACAGACTGTATGTTGTAGCCATTGATTTTTACCTCAAGTTCGCTGTTAATGCCTGAGCGGCCCTGATAGATCGGGATGATAGCAAAGTCATTGTCTGGGAACTGAAGGATGAAGCTAGAGCCGAGATAACGGTTGTCATTGCCTTCAATAAGAGCTTTCTCCATCCAGCGTACGGTCTTCATTGGAACTTCCCAATAGCCGAAATTTTTCGAATAATGTGTATTCTCAGTAAGGGTTGCATTACCAGCACGTGTTCCATCGCCACCACCGTTTTCATAGTGCTTACCGATGGTAGATAGATCCCAGTTTTTATTACCAGGAATCTCGCCATACTTCTGTGTAAAGTTGCGTTCGTACTTAATTTGATCTGCCGTGTACCCGAATTCCTCATCCTGGCATCCCGTCAGCAGCGCCAGGAACGTTGCACCGAGGGCTGCGGCGCAAAGTGTGGATTTCCTTGAAAAGTAATTGTTCATAAATTCAAGTAAGATATTTGTTATTGTTAATGTTATTGATTTTTTACAAGTGTGTTAAGAAAAATTGATATAAATGGACAGGTATATTGAATGCAAGAAAGGACATACTCATTGCTGAGCTGCCTAACGTGCAATATCAAAATACCTCAAAGTTAAGAAACCATCTTATTATCAATCATTCTCTAATGTGTATGCAAAGATAATGATAATTGATGAATTATGCATTATAGGCGAATGCTTATTTGAGATAGTAGGGGTGAATGAAGACAAAGAATGAAAAAATGGCAGGTAGAAGTGTCAAAAATAAAGAAAAAAAGTGTGATTGGAAGTAGTTGTTGAGACAGTCTGTCGTATCACTTCAATCACTAAATCTCTCTAGTTGCGCAGGTGTTCAACAGTTTTGATGATAGCAATTTAGTATATCTGTGATAATCGAAAAAGCAGACGATTGCAGCAGGTGTTACCGTTGTGGCAAGAAGATGTTGACGTTTGCCAGCATGTGTCACCGTTGTGTATGCAAGGCGTTGACGTTTGCCGGCATGTGTCACCGTTGTGTCTGCAAGACGTTGACGTTTGCCGGCAAGTGTCAACGTGTCCTCCTCCAAAAAAAGTTGAATGGATTAGACGTTAACTCCAGCCTTAGTTGAATGCTTTTAGGCTTAACTCTGGCAAGAGTTGAATGATTATCTCTTAACTCCAAAACCTGTTGAATTCAGCCTTGTCTGGCTAGTT
>JAZQQU010000045.1:0-36089 GCA_045629225.1 Bacteroidales bacterium
AAATACTACCACTTATTTGCTTTTCCCCAAAAAGAGAATAGAATGGAAGGTCTCAGGAGCGATGCTGATACTGAAAGTCTTTCCGTTGAGTTCAATGTTCAATGGCAGAGATTCTTCGGTCTGATTGGCAACAATCAGGGCAATACTTCCATCCGGGTTGATGAAACCAAGCATATCATCGTAGGTGGATCCTTTGAGCAAAAGACGCTTGGCACCAACCTGAATATAATGGCTCAAGTGCTTCAATTCATAATACTCTGGGGTAAATGTCCAAAAAATGAACTATGAGCTCATTTTACAGTATCTTTTCAAGGCCAATATATTTGGTGGAATGAAATAAAAACACGATATTTGCACCGCACTTCCAAAGTGTGGTGCAGCGTGCTCTTTATGAAATCATAAAATTCAGGTATGCAATGGACACGCTAGACAATGTCGATAAAGTTGACACTTTGTCCCGACTTAGCAATCAGCTGACCAGAGAAGGAGAGAAGCTCGATGAGATGCTTAAGGCATTGTCCGCTCAGCGTAAGGTATGTAACACCATTCTAGAGGAGCTCAAGAGTGAACTGATGACAAGCAAGAAATCCATCAAGGAACGCTTCGATCAGGAACGTTGGATCTCTCTCGGAATTACTGATAAGAGGTTGTAAAATCAAACAAGGTCAAATTCAATCATGAAATAGAAAAGAGGAGGAATATTCCTCTTCCTCACTCCTCCAGAAACATGCCATTTTGTAATCTATGAGATAGCAAAATCGACTGAATCGTTGAGATTAACGTTTTTAACACGAAATGCTAAAATATGCGCTACAAGTGGCTGAAACGAGGATTCCGCATACCGCATTTGATGGTGGAATAGTTTCACCCGACCAATGAGTGGTATTACCGTATGTTGTTGATATTCAACTAAAACCAAACGGTTCAACGAGGAAGTATCGGAGCAATCTACTCCTTCATCTGCTCTATTGCATGAAGAGAGTGACTTTGAGTAGTGATGGATGAGCAGATTAGTCATTGTATCGTTACAGAAACACGCTTGGACATCGGTTTAGAGTGCCAGAGATCTCTGAAGGGGCAAAAACTGCACGTTTTGCCCCTTTGTGCATCTTTGAAGGGGCAAAAACTGCACGTTTTGCCCCTTTGTGCATCCATGTAGGGGCAAAAGCTGCATGTTTTGCCCCTCTGTGCATCCTTGTAGGGGCAAAAGTTGCATATTTTGCCCCTCTGTGCATCCAGGTAGGGGCAAAAGTTGCATGTTTTGCCCCTCTGTGCATCCAGGTAGGGGCAAAAGCTGCATATTTTGCCCCTCTGCTTATGCACAACGTGAAACGAGGGAGAATAATAAACGACCAGGATGATTGCAATTGAGAATTATAGATTACGTAGAAGATATCCTACCGACACACCAATTCTCTGCGTATCATTGTAGTTCCAGTGCTCAAAATGCGTGTCTGTGCCGAAGTATTCGCGCTTCGTGGCACCTGTGCGGAAGAGGTCTTCGACACGGAGGGAGAGGTCGAAATGTCCGAGTTGGAGCGAAGCACCGAGGTTAAAGGTGGCGGTGCGGTGATGCAGGACGGTGCCGAGGTGGCCGGTGGTCTGCAGGTGCAGGTCGCACCAGCATTGCAGGTTGTCGCGGAGGGAATACGGGCAATGCACGTCGAGGAAGAAGATGGGGCGACGAAAAGACAGACGACGGGCATCGTCGGTGCACAGATAGAGATCCTGCAGATGCAGGTTGGCAGAGGCGATGGGGTCGAAAGGCCCGAAATGAGGCGTGTAGGTGATGCCAGCGCTCAATTCCTCGGCATGCGGGAGGTTGATGTAATCGAGGATCTGCGTATCGATCGAACGTCGCACCGTGCTGGCAATAAAGTTGCGAATATGCTGGTATCTGAGCGTGGCATAGAGCGAACTATGACGATATTGCAGGTTCAGCACATGTCGTGTGGCAGGCTTCAGATCAGGATTACCGCTCACGGGCATCATGAACTGATTGAAGCGCGTGTAGCCATTGAGCTGATTGTAGTTAGGACGCTGCGTGCGTACGGCATACGACAGCGAGAGGCCTGAAGGAAGGCTGACGTCGGCGTATGGGAGCAGGTAGTTCTTGCCGTAACTGCTGCGCTGGCCTGCCTGCGAGATGGCCGTATGCAGGAACTCATCACGAAATCCGATATGGAAGGATGCTTTGGGCAACGACCACTCGGCAAAGGCATAGAACGCCGCCTGCGTCTCCTGACGAAGGGTCTGTGCACGCAACTGTCCTTCGAAACGGATGTCATCGAGGCGGCGGGTGCTGGTGAGCTCATTGCCGATCGTAAGACTGCCGTGCGCGAAGGGCAGACGGACATCGTTCTTCCCAGCCCACAGGTCGTTGCCGATGCCATTGATGCGGGTGCCAAGCAAGGAATCGACCGACTGGTTATCTGACGATTCATGCTGCATGATGCTCAGCTTGTCGCTGTAGTATTCCATGTCGGCATGGATCGTTGCCTTGCCCCAGTCACCTGCGTAGCGGAGCTTGGCATTGTGGCGAGGCCGATAGTCAAGTATCCATTCGCTCGTTGCCCAGACGTTCAGGTTGCTCGTGTTGTTCGCATCGAAATAACCACCTCCTATTCCGAGAAGCCTTGACCAATAGGCAACAGGGCGCAGGATGTCGAACATCTCATAATTCACGCTCAGCGAATGATGCTCGTTCCAGCGACAAGAGGTCTGGAAATAGGGATTGAGGGAGGTGACGACAGGGGTGGCCGTATTGAACAGGCCCAACAGTCGGTTTTCCTGATATTCGTGGGCATCGCGATGGAGCACACCGCCAGAGACGTGCAGACGAGGGCCTTGCCAAAGGAGCTTGACATTCGCCTGATGCACGCTGCGATGTCCGTGCGAAGCGTCGAGCTGTGTCATGAGGTCGAAACCGTTCGTGCGAGCCGAGGTGAAGATGCGAATGACCGTACCGCTCTGCGACGGATAGGTAGGATCGGCCGTTTCGAGCAACGAGATACGGCTGATCTCCTCTGAGCGCAGGGAATAGAGTTCGGCAGGACTGCTGACCAGGACTCCGTCGATATAGATGACGGGCAAGCGGCTGTCGTGCAATGTGACCTGCTGCTGATGGACGTTCAACCCTGGCAGATAGGCGAGCAGATCGGCAGCCGTGCCACGATGGGCGAGCTCTGATCCCTTGATATCGAGGACGATGGTGGCATTGTCATGTTCGGTGATAATGGGCAATCGCTCCAGGACAAGCACCTCGTCGAGGCGGTACGAACGGATGGCATCACGGAGATGTTCGTCAGCAGCAGCTGACGTGTCCTCCTGATGGGTGATGAAGATATTCCTGCCCTCCTGACGCACGCTGAACGGACGATCGCTGAGTAGGGCACGGATGGCAGCAAGAGCGTCAGTGTGGTCGAGGGCTGCGCTGACGGTGAGATTGGCCAGCTCATCGACAATGAAGTGGACATGCACATCGGGGAAAGCCTCGTCGACCTTGCCCAAGGCGTACGACAAAGGCGCATCCTGAAAGACAAGATGCACCCTTTGGGCCCATAATGCAGTGACGCTGAGCCACATTGCGAGCAGGAGCGAGAGGATGCGCATAGCGAGGGATTATTCGACCAAGAGGGTGTCTTCGTTCTCGATGCGAAGCGAAATGCCGCCTAAATGATTGAGCAGGGACACGGCTTCAGAGAGCATAAGGTCTTTCTCAATCTGCGTATAGAGACGCAGCTGCGCGGCCTCCTTATTTATATATATAATGTTCACATGATAGTAGGCCGACAAAGTATCCAGGACCTGCTGCAGCGAGACGTCGTGGAAGACGAAGGAAGTCGCGGCCACGACATCCTGTGGCATTTCTTCGGGCAAGACAGGGGCTGCTGGTCGTGGCTGCTGTATCTGTGGCTGGTCGTTCAGCAGACGAGGCAGGGTCATGGCCAGGGTCCCTCCTACCACGAGGCAGAAACAGGCAGCGACAGCCCAGCGTGGCAGCACACGGTGGCGATGTGGCAGATGACGGGCTGAGAACTTCTGCCACTGGGCTTCGACGTCGATCTCAGGGGTGATATTTGCAGGAGTATTATTCATTGCTTCGAGGGGTTGAATCGTTTACGTAGCATCTTCAGCGCCTTCACGATGTGCTTGTTGACGTATGCTACACTATAGTTGAGTATCGAGGCGGTCTCTTCGTAGCTCTTTTCTTCTTCGTAACAAAGCTTTAGGACCTCACGTGTGTCGGGCGGCATTTCTTTCTCGATGAACTCATAGATCATCTGTAGGCGCTGCTCCTCTTCCTGTCGGCCACGAAGCAAGACGGAGAGCTCGCGCGGGTATTGTTTCTTCAGTTCTGCCTCACGCCCTTTTCGGAGCAGGAGATTTGCACAATGGTTGTGGATGCAGCGGGTCAGGAAGCTCTTTTCCTTGTCAGGTCTCAGCGTGACATCCCGCTTCAGGATTGCAGCAAAGACATCGTGTACGGCATCGTGGCTCTCGTCCTCGTCGTGCAGCATATCATACGCCACCCGGAAGAGCAGCGTATAATACGTCCTAAAAAGATGTTCTATGCGTTGGTCGGTCATCGGTTATCAGTTGTTGTTCCATCGATAGTAGATGCACTCCCAACCCTCGATGCAGGGGAAGCCTTCAGGTATTTCTGTACCTTGCTGCGTCTTCCATCCTGCCTCAGTGCGGTATAGGCTATGACCATCTTCTGTAACAAAGTGCCCATCGTTACTGCTATCGAGCATGCTAATATGGTGATAGAATATGCCCAGGTCTGTCTTAATGCGACATATAATTGAAGAAGCATATAGGACGGAAGTATAGTCGTCTTTCAACGACACAGGCCACTGTTCTTGTGGAGCTGGATTGTATGGAACCTTCATGAAATTTGAAATCCACTGGTTCTCATTTGTCAGTTTTACGCCAATACAAACTTCGATCAACTGACCAGGCTTGAATCGGCCATTATCAGAGTCATCACTGCAGTTAACTGCAAACAGTATTATTGAGAGGGCAAGATATAAAGACTTCTTCATCAGAATGCTGTTTTTTGAAAGTTAGTCGCGCCACCAGAGAGCTCCATGATTACCTAAGCTATAGTCATAGAAGAGACACTCCCAGCCATCAATATCGGGGAATCCTTCAGGCACTGCCTGTCTCTGATGCGTCTTATGATCCTCTTCATCATAGTAGGATAGCGAGAGGCCTTCACTAGTTAAGAAATAACCTCCAAGATTATTATCAAAGGCGCTACGACGATGATAGAATACACCCATGCTGGTTTCAATGCGGCATATACTGGCATCTCCATAGAAGGCGTGTTTGTTCATCAACTCTTGCAGTGTTGCTGGCCACTCTTCAACAGGAATCGGATTGTATGGCACTCTCTTGACATTGGCACAGATGACGCCATCATCTGCATCCTTCATGCCAATCCAGACGTCCACCATCTGGGCAGGTTCGCGCCCTCCATTGAATGAAAAGACTGCATCCTCATTACTGCTGCAAGCAGCAAACTGGATCATTGTGAGGGTAAGATATAAAATTTTCTTCATTCTTGTGATTTTTTTGTGTGGGATTGATTGAAACGTTTCTATCCCCAATACAATCGAACCTGCGTTTTCATTACGGTATCTGCCAGAAATTCTGCTCTGAGTACAATATAGAGGCCGATTTGATTTCTGCGAATTTCAAATCGACCTCTATATTGTTAAGGAGTAACAAGAGATAAATCAACGCTCAGAGACATACTTATGCAGCGTGGCACGCACGGCTCCTGGGCCTGCATAGAGTTCCTTGACCATACCCTCAATCTGCTCACCGAGGCCAGCCTCATAAAGGTCAAGGCCGAAGACGTCCTTGCGGCTGTAGAGCTGACGGAGGCAAGAGTAATCCTGATCGGCCTTGCCCAGCTCAAGAGGAGCCACGATGGCCTGCAGCTCGTCGAGCAGCGGATCGGTGCTGGGGGTGAATGGTTTGCCCTCGTCATCGAGTGCCTTGAGGAAACGAGCGTAACCTGCGAGGGTCAATGGGATGAGCACGAGGTTCGACATGTCGAGGCCACGTGCCACATATTTCTTGATGGTCTCGCCGAAGCGTATAGGCAGCTTCTGGCTGGTGTCGGTCGAGATGCGCTGTGGGGCATCAGGCATGAAGGGGTTAGGCAGTCGCTTGTTGATGACGGTACCGATGAACTCGTATGGGTTCAGCACGCCCGGATCGGTCACCACAGGCATAGCCTCGATGTAGCCGATCTTCTGGATGAAGGAACGGAGATCAGGGTCAGCCATCTCGGCAGAAATGAGGTCGTAACCAAGCATGACGCCGTAGATGGACATAGCGGTGTGGAGCGGATTGAGGCAGGTGGTGACCTTCATGGTCTCGACCTGATCGACGGTCTCGCGAGTGGTGTAGAGGGCACCACCCAGCTCGAGCGGTGGACGGCCGTTGGTGTAGTTGTCCTCCACCACGAGATACTGCACCTCCTCGGCATTGACGAATGGAGCGGTGAAGGTCTTGCGCTCGGTGATGATGGTCTCGTTGTCCTCGAAACCATCGGCTGCAATCATGGTCTGCACCTTCTCGTGTGGACGTGGAGTGATCTTGTCGATCATCGACCATGGATAGGCCACCTTGCTCTCGTCCTGCAGATAAGCCAGGAAGCCGGCAGGAGCTAGACCGTCCTTGACCCAACGCTCGGCATAAGCAAGGATGCCAGCCTTGACCTTGTCGCCGTTGTGCGAGCAGTTGTCGGTGCTCTGCACGGTGAGTGGCAGGCAGCCAGCCTTGAAGCGCTCGAACATGAGGGCGCAGACCTTGCCCATAGCGAACACAGGCGAGAGACCACGTGCCAGATCGGCCTCGTTGTAGGTGTAGCCCTTCTCGGTGATGGTGAAGGTGATCATCTGCAGCGATGGGGCGCGGAAGATCTCCTGGAGGCGTGCCCAATCCTCGCCGAACTGAGGGTCGGCCTTGAGGCTCTCAGTGACCGAGGCGATGACCTTCTTCTCGATGGTGCCGCTCGACTGCAGGCTGACAAGGAGCGAGAGGTTCTGGTAGGGGCGATAGGCCTTGTCGATAATCTCGTAGTCGAAGCTCTCGGCTACGATGACGCCACGATCATACTTACCCGAATTGAGGGCATCGTTGAGGATGGCGGCTGGGAAGGCACGGAAGATGTTGCCAGCGCCGAAATGCAGCCAGGTGGGCTCGTCGTGAGTCTTCTTGACTACGGCTGGAATATCGAACTTGGGAAGCTCATAGCCTTTGGCTTCCCACTCAGCGGCGTTGAAGCCAGGCTGAAGGATATCAGTAAGTTTCATATTCTTTGATTGTTGTTTTGGTATTTTGTTGTTTTGGCATGAGGCTAATCTGTATGTACTCACGGGGCAAATATACGTTATTAAATCTGATTGACCAAAAAAAAACACAATCATTTATGTGCCAGCTTGCTTTTTTGGGTGCAAAGCTTTCTTTTGTGAGATGTATATCGCACTTTCGCGTCCCAAAGCAGCGTATCGGTCCAACTGTCGCTCTGACACCAATCGCACAGGGTGCACGACACTCCCGCTACGACCGGATGGAATGCCTAAGTGGCAAAACAAGGAGATTTGGCCACAAAACAAAAATATAAGGAGAACTGATGGCCGAAAAAGTTGATAGTCTGCAAATTTTTCATTATCTTTGCGCCCGCATTTGGTCACTAAGGACCGTGCAAATTTTATTTTATGTCTAATAATGTTAATTTAACCGCTATCGAGGACTTCGACTGGGAAGCCTACGAGAACGGCGAGACCCTTACCTCGAAGAGTAAGGAAGAGCAGTCTGCAGCTTACGAGCAGACGCTGAATGCAATCAATGCTAACGAAGTAGTCAAAGGTACCGTAACCGCTGTCAACAAGCGCGAGGTTATCGTAAACGTTGGCTACAAGAGCGAGGGCGTGATCTCTTCTTCAGAGTTCCGCTACAATCCTGACCTGAAGGTAGGTGACGAGGTAGAGGTTTACATCGAGTCACAGGAGAACCGCGCTGGTCAGCTCGTTCTCTCTCACAAGAAGGCTCGTGCCACCACTTCTTGGGCCCGTGTCAACGAGGCACTGGAGAGCCAGGAGGTTGTTACCGGCTTCGTGAAGTGCCGCACTAAGGGCGGTATGATCGTTGACGTATTCGGCATCGAGGCATTCCTCCCAGGTTCACAGATGGACGTTAAGCCAATCCGCGACTACGACGTATTCGTGAACAAGACCATGGAGTTCAAGGTTGTCAAGATCAACCAGGAGTACCGCAACGTTGTTGTTAGCCACAAGGTGCTCATCGAGGCTGAGCTCGAGGAGAAGAAGAAGGAGATCATGTCTCAGCTTCAGAAGGGTCAGGTTATCGAGGGTACTGTTAAGAACATCACCTCTTACGGTGTATTCATCGACCTCGGTGGCGTTGACGGCCTCATTCATATCACCGACCTGTCTTGGGGCCGCGTAAGCGATCCAAAGGAGGTTGTTGCTCTCGACCAGAAGATCAACGTCGTTATTCTCGACTTCGACGACGAGAAGAAGCGCATCGCCCTCGGTCTCAAGCAGCTCACCCCACACCCATGGGATGCTCTTGATGCTAACCTCACCGTTGGTGACAAGGTTAAGGGTAAGGTTGTCGTTATGGCTGACTACGGTGCATTCGTTGAGATCGCACCAGGCGTTGAGGGCCTGATCCACGTTTCTGAGATGAGCTGGAGCCAGCACGTACGCTCGGCCAACGACCTGCTCAAGGTTGGCGACGAGGTAGAGGCTGTCATCCTGACCCTCAGCCGTGAGGAGCGCAAGATGAGCCTCGGCCTGAAGCAGCTCAAGGAGGATCCATGGGCTGAGATCGAGGTTAAGTATCCTGTTGGCAGCGATGCTGAGGCTAAGGTACGCAACTTCACCAACTTCGGTGTCTTCGTTGAGATCGAGGATGGCGTTGAGGGCCTCATCCACATCAGCGACCTCTCTTGGACCAAGAAGGTTAAGCACCCATCAGAGTTCACCCAGATCGGCGCTCCTATCAAGGTTCGCGTGCTTGAGATCGACAAGGAGAACCGTCGTCTCAGCCTCGGCCACAAGCAGCTCGAGGAGAATCCTTGGAACGCTATTGAGGAGAAGTACTCTGTAGGCACTATCCACCAGGGCACCATTGCTGAGCTCATCGACAAGGGCGCTGTCATCGCACTCGAGGAGGGTGTTGAGGGCTTCGCTACTCCTAAGCACCTCCAGAAGCAGGACGGCTCACAGCCTAAGGCTGGCGAGACCCTTGAGTTCAAGGTGATCGAGTTCAACAAGGACAACCGTCGCATCATCCTCTCTCACTCTCGTATCTTCGAGGATGAGCAGAAGGCTGAGCAGCGCAAGGCTAACGCTGAGAAGCGCGCTGCTGCCAAGGCTGCCGCTGCTGCCAACAAGGAGGAGAAGGTTCAGATGCCAACCATCGAGAAGACTACCCTCGGTGACATCGACGCCCTCGCAGCTCTCCGCGACAAGCTCGCTGGCAAGTAATTGCTGATTTGCTTTCTCAAGCAAGTTATTTATAACAATGAAGCCGCCCTTTTTCAGAGGGGCGGCTTCATTTTGCATTTGACCACATTCTTTTTTATACCAGCTCACCAATCAGCGTGGCCGACGAAGCTTCGGTGATGCGCACCATCACAAAATCACCTGGCTTAGCATTGCCCTTAGGGAAGACGATCATCTTGTTCTGCTGCGAACGGCCACACATCTGTTCGCGACTGCGCTTGCTGTAGCCTTCGACCAAGACCTCGAAGGTCTTGCCGATGTCACGACGGTTCGATGCCAGCGACAGCTCGTTCTGAAGGGCAATGATCTCATTCAGGCGACGGATCTTCTCCTCCTCAGGCACATCGTCCTCATAATGCTTAGCTGCAAAGGTACCAGGACGCTCGCTGTACTTGAACATGAAGGCTGAGTCATAGCCGACCTCACGCATCAGCGAGAGGGTGTCGGCCTGATCCTCGAGCGTCTCGCCACAGAATCCGCAGAACACGTCGTGTCTCGTAACTACCTGCCAGGGCTGCAGGCGAGGCTGATGTTTATATGAAGAGAGAGAGATAGCTCCTGTCGGCCGGAATATTATGGCATTTCGTGGTATTTGTTTCCACGGCATGGATTTTTAGGTAGTTAGTGCCTATATCGAGTCGGGCAAGCCGCGCGCGTCGGTGCGCAGTGGTGCTTGGCGTGTCGGGGAGGGGTCGAAATTCTCGGCGCGGTGGTGCTCTGCGTGTCAGTAAGGGGTCGAAATCTATGGCTCGGAGGGGGGTAGTGAAGGGATTGGCGGTGATGAGCAAGCTCTGTGAACACGTCACGGATGCGGAAGAAGGAGTGGGCTTTTGCCGCGAAGTAGTTATGCCCGTAGTGGTGGGCTTGCGGATGCACTCGCAGCATTTTATTCATAGTCTTCGCTGACTTCATGAGCGGTTTTATCTTCATGGCGAGGGGAAGCATGTCTCTCACAGAGTGAAAAAAACGGGCTGCCACGATTCGATTCGTGACAGCCCGAATTTGTTTACTTGTTATACTTGGCATCCAAAAAGATTCTCCCTCCTTATTTAGTGCGAGAGGTTACTCTTTTGTCTCGATGTCGAGTTCCTCAACTTCAAGGCTCTTGACGATAGCCTCTGGATCATCCATCAGCCATAGGAATCCGGTGTCATCCTTGGGGGATGCCAGCTTGATCATGTTGATCAGCAGCACAGCATCGGAAATGGAGATCTCGCCATCTTCGTTGACGTCGGCGGCGGCAGAGCTGAGTCCTGAGGTGTTGGTATGGAGCATCAGGCTCACGACGCCGGCAACATCATCGTACGTAATGCTATGATCGCCATTCACGTCGCCGGGCGTGTAGTCAGGCATCAGTGAGAGTTCGCGAACCAGTTCCTTCTGCTCCACATTGCCTGCCGAATCCACTGCCAAGGCACAGAAGCCATAATCCAGACCATCGAAGACCTCGTAAGAGATCATGGTAGAATCCGCATAGCATTCGCCCACCTTCAGCCATGGCGCATCGACACCAGGCTGCGTGTAGACCTCATACTTCCAGACACCAGAGCGTTCGTCCGTACCCTCACACACGATGATGGCCGAATCGCCATGCTGGGTCACCTCAATGACGCTGCCCACAGGGGCTACGGCATCGACGATGTTGGTCCAGGTTGGGGTGAGTATAGGCTCGTTGCTATCGAACACGATGCTGGCACGGTTCGGAATCTCTGTGCCATCAGCAAGAGGTTGGCGTAGGGCGATGTCGAAAGCAACTTCGCCAATGCCCGAAATACCATCGTTGTTGACAGGCAGGAAGCCCTGCATCACGTCATCGGTCGGCTCCATCGTCATCGGATCAAGCGAGGTGAACTGCCATGAGGCAATGCCCTTCTGCTCGTCATACAATCCCTCGACCTGAGCGATTGCATTGATGGCTGGACGCATATCCACTGTGGTCACAAACTGCTTGTCACCCTTCAGCTGCACATTCTTCTCGCCAATCTTGATGCTTGTTGGCCTGTAAGATGACAAGTCAAACAAGGTAGCATCAAGCGTATCCTTAACTATGACAGTATGAGCCGAAGCGGTCGCAAATGTCGTGTCGTTCTCGAACTCAATGCGATAAGGGACGTCTGCAATATCATTGCTCAAGAACTTACTACCAGACTGAGCAATGTAGCCAAATATGTCGTTCGGGTCACGAGAGTTAACAGGGGAAGAAATACCACCTCCACCACTTGGATTAGGAGGGCAATTCGGTTTGGTCGTTGTGAATGCTTCGATGCAATTTTTACCTAGAAACATAGTCGTTATTCCATTATAAATATTGCTTACAGTACTCATTTTAGCAGTTCTACAGTCTACAATTTCAGCTGTAATTCGTTCGACTTCCGCAGTATTACCCAGTTTGGCCGCTTTGACTCTTTCTTCAATAAGAGCTTCTTGCCTAACTTTGTAATAACCAATAATACATGTGACAACAGACTGAGTTAAACGATTTGCTAAGGTATAACCTTCACTCTTCAGATAGTTATTCCAGCGCTCTGATATAGAACTACCTTCACTACACCATACATCATAGACGGTTTCCAATCCTGTCAAACTCAAAGATGACACGCATTTTGCTCCTGGAGGCATAAACAACTCTGCAACTTTACCGAAACTCTCAGCGATACACTCAACCTTATCTTTCATGCAGCACATTGACTCTCTGGTAGATGCTTGTATACTTTCAGTATCAGGAATTGTTTTTCCTGTGAAACTAATCGGGAACCAATTATTTGTTGTCCATGCTTCAAGATGAACATTTGTTGTGCTTTTAAGATTAACGGTAAATGTCTTAGTGGAATTTGGAGGTAGAGACATAATAGCTTGTGCGAATCCATAATCTTTACCCATAATACTATCACGATAGATTATGAATTGACTTAAATCATTTGAACTTTCTACAATTTGTCTGATTTCTTTGATGTCTTCGTCTGCCAATTCTGAAAAATCAGGCATTGTTAATGAGCTCAAATAACCATTGAACTTAACGTCTTGGACATTCTTCACATTATCAACAATCAACTTGAGTTCCATCGGTACCATATATGCCGTCATATTACCCTTATTGGCGATCTCAACAGTATAAGTAACAGACGATCCACGAAGGAATGTAGATGGATAAGAGACCTTAGTGGCCAATTCTATGTCTATTGCCTCTTCAACAGAGATGTTGTCGGCAAACGTCTTATCCTCTTCCGTAAAATGGAACAATGCATTATACATGCCAATTTCTGCACCAGTGAAGTCAAAAGTAACAGATGTACTTGCATCACTTTCATGTCCAATGTCAATCGCATGAATCTCTTCGCCCTGCTCTGTATAAAGCACAACGTCGTAGAGGTCACGGAACCCATTGCCCTGGAAAGTGATAGTACTGCATCCACCATTGCCCACTACACGCACATCTTGGGAAACCACATCATACTTGTCCATGTGCATGTAATCAAGCGTCACGTTGAATCTTGAACCGGTAACATCGTGAACAGCCACATAGTATGTTCCTTCCTCCCAAGTGTGGGTACCATCGAACACTACGGATTTATCTCCTGAAGCAGCATAGATCTCCTTGCCACTCGGAGTAAACACCTGCAATGATGTAGCCTGACTGCAGCGGAAGGCAATCGTATCGCCAGAAGCTGCCTCAAACGCGAACCATTTGATGCTATTCTCTGCAACACGATCGAAGGTCTGTGTCGTTTGCAAGTTGGTTATATCTGTAATAGTTTCAGCCATGGCATAATCTACAAATGAACGAGATTCGTCCACCCAGTATCCCATGGCATCTTCAAACCTCACATGCAGGTCGTTCTTGGCATAGAGCATAGGTACTCCATCGGTCACCTCGAAATGGAAGCATGAGGAGCGGATAGGAGCTTTGATCATGGGCAGAAGCGCAAAGAGCTGGTAAGGCGAAGCTGGCTTATCAATCACTACCTTCGTATTGTCCGTGGTGTGTTCGTTGACCCAATAGGTGTAGTTGGTGATAACGTTCTCGCCACTGTCGACCACCTTATCAAACATCTTCATGAAAAGGCCCGACACGGGTGTACAGGCAATGCCCCTGTCGTCTGTCAGCTGGTAATGGAGCGTATGCAGACCGGCCAGAAGACCCGACACATCAAGTATTTGCTCTCCGCTTGGCGCTTCGATGGTCTTGATGTCAGTCTCATCATCGAACCAATAGCGTAGGCTTTGGGCTGAGGCAGTTTCTTGCTCGTCCACCTTCAGGAAGATCTGCGACGTGGGCACTCCTGGCATTTCGTTTTCGTCAATCAACTGGCAATGCACGGTATGTATTCCCTCAATCAGATGGGAGGCATCCAGCGCCTGAACACCTGCCGATAGCTCTATCTCGGTGGCCGACAGCTCATCGTCGAACCAATAGCGCAGATTCTTTCTCTTACTGGCCACAGATTCCACACTCATCCGCAGGAAGATGGAAGAATAGGCCGTAGTGATACTTCCGTCATTGCATACCACCATATAGTGGATCGTATGCAGACCGTCAAGCAGGTCAGATGTGTCAAGAATCTGCATTCCATCGTTCATCTCGACCGTTGAGGTTGTCTCCTCATCGTCGAACCAATATATCAGGTTACTTGCAGCAATATCTTGGGCAAATTCCGCAGCCTTAGGCTTCATGAAGATATCTGATGTGACATACGATGTCTTGCCATCAGCATCCATAACCTGGCAGTGCAGGGTGTGCAGCCCTTCGATCAGCGTTGAGGCATCAAGCATCTTCACTCCGGCGTTGGCATCGCAGGTCATCACGTTGGCATCATTGTCAAACCAGTAGCGCAGACTACCGGCTTGTGTGGTCGAGGTGGCTGGCATCATCATGAAGACTTCGGAAGATGGTGCTGCCAGTTGATTCTCATCGTCAACAATCTGGCAGTGGAGTATATGCAGCCCCTCCAGGAGAGTCGAAACGTCGAGGGTGTATTTCCCGTTCTGGATGTCGACGGTCGTCACGCTCCCCGCATCATCATCTATCCAATAGCGCAAAGCCTTGGCAACAGTGGGATGCGGAAGCCCCAACGAGTCAAGTACGGCTATCGTTTGCCCACGGGCTACTATCTGTAGCGACATGAGCAAAAACAGAAGAAGTAATTTTCGCATAATACGATTGGATCAACGGTGACATTACTGAGCAGTCTTCACTTCAATCTCTACGCTCAACTTGCCGTCGGCTGTGGTCTTGTTGGCCACGTTCATCTTGGTGATCTGTGGATATGAAGGTGTCGTGTTGTAAGGAAGGATGCCGCCATAGATACCTATCGGGGTGCCATCATTGCCCACGTATGTCTCCTTTGCTTCGTCGGTCAGCTCCTTCCAGATATCTGAATCCTGGAAAATATTTACGTTTGCATAGTTACAATTCACTTTGCTCACTATATCTTGAAATGTTTTATGGCTATTAGTACCAACTGCAACGCAATTCGTGGCTGTTGTTGTCGATGGAAGGCTATAAGTGTATGCCGTATTATTACACCAGATTATACAATTCAATAATTGTGAAGAACTAATATTATTAGATTGACAACCCTTGTAAGGAATTAGAATACAATTCACAAAACTGGCCGATGCCGTTTGTGCCGAATTGTTATAGAAGTAGTCAATACGGGAGTTGATGAATTGCACTTTACTATTTCCATACAAATCCATGCCATAAACCTCGCAATTTGTAAATGTGCCATTAACCATGTGTGAATCACCGTTAATGTTAATTCTACCAATGTAGTTCTTGATGAAGTAGGCATTTGTCAACGTGCCTTTCACTGTAATGGTGTTTATCATTCGGCATCCTTCTACACTTAGGCGTTCGGTGGTCTCAGAGATATTGATGTCGAAGCTGCCGTTAATGATGGTCGGCACGGCATCATTAATGCCCGTACCGCGGATGGCAACAGCTTTGGTAATCGCTACGGCTTGGAACGCGCCGCCAGAGAGATTGATGACGTCGCCATTAGCGGCAGCAGAGAGTGCATTCTTCAGGGCATACGTGCCATAGTACATGCTGATTTCATCACCGTGGGTCAGGGTGGCCAACAGACTGACCTGTGCGAAACTTGCTACTGCAATCATCATTGCAATGAGCGAAAGAAAGAACTTCTTCATAATAGAAAAAGAAAAAGGGCGGAACTGCTCGTATCGCTTTTCCGCACTTTAGGCATCGCCAAACGCCTTACCAATAGAAAAGCACGAACAGCCCACGCCCAAACGGACATAAGCCTTCGTCTGCTTGTTCTCATTGGTTGAATTTGGCGATTTCAAAGTGCGAGAAACAAGGACAAAGTCCAAGTATATTATGTCGTGGCCCTCATGCCGCTCTGTGCGTCATGCAAGCCGGAATATAAGTCAAAAGAGTCAGTTTACGGGTTAATAATTGGGGTTGGTTAAAAAGTTAGTATTCGTTTTGATGCCGCAAAGATATGGAAATTTCCGATACCTTGTGCATTTCTTCCTCATTTTCTTCTGTTTCGGGGCTCAGAAAAGCAGGAATTTACACCTCCTGTCCGGATGATGAATGCGGATTGAACAGATTTAACGGATTTGAACAGATTTTACATATCTTTTTATTATCTATCATCCGTTTTATCTATCAGATCCGTTCAATCCGTGTTCAACTGGACAGCAAGAAATTACACCAGCTCACCCATCAGCGTTGCCGACGAAGCCTCGGTGATGCGCACCATGACCAGGTCGCCGGGTTTGGCATCGCCCTTGGGGAACACCACCATCTTGTTCTGCTGTGAGCGGCCGCACATCTGTTCGCGACTGCGCTTGCTGTAGCCTTCGACCAAGACCTCGAAGGTCTTGCCTATGTCACGACGGTTCGATGCCAGCGACAGCTCGTTCTGAAGGGCAATGATCTCATTCAGGCGACGGATCTTCTCCTCCTCAGACACATCGTCCTCATAATGCTTAGCTGCAAAGGTACCAGGACGCTCGCTGTACTTGAACATGAAGGCCGAGTCATAACCGACCTCACGCATCAGCGAGAGGGTGTCGGCCTGATCCTCGAGCGTCTCGCCACAGAATCCACAGAACACGTCGGTCGAGATACCGCAGTCGGGAATAGCCTTGCGCAGAGCCACGATGCGATCCAGATACCACTCACGGGTATACTTGCGATTCATTCGCTTCAGTATGGTGTTCGAGCCACTCTGTACGCACAGATGCAGGTGGTTGCAGATGTTCTTGTGCGAAGCCATAGCCTCAATGATCTTGTCCGAGAGGTCGTGTGGATTCGAGGTCGAAAAGCGGATGCGCATGTCGGGGGCAGCCTCAGCCACGATGGTCAACAAATCTGCGAAATCCACTTTCTCTACCTTCTGGCCATTCACCATCGGACCGCTGTCTGCCGTGCCCTCCCAACAATAGCTGTTGACATTCTGTCCGAGCAGAGTCACCTCCTTGAAGCCCTTCTGCTGCAGGTCGCGCAGCTCGTTGAGGATGCTCTCCACTTCGCGCGAACGCTCACGTCCACGAGTATAAGGTACGATGCAGTACGAGCAGAAGTTGTTGCACCCTCGCATGATCGAGATGAAACCACTGATTCGGTTGCCACCCACACGCTTGGGGAGAATCTCCTTGTAGGTCTCAGTAGTCGATAACTGCACGTTCACAGCCTGCAAGCCCTGCTCTGCAGCAGTCACGAGGTTGGGCAGATCGAGGTATGAATCCGGACCAGCCACAAGATCGGCACCATGAGCAATAAGCTCCTCGCGCACTCGCTCAGCCATGCAACCCAGCACGCCCACAATGAGGTTGGGGACCTGTGGCATTGGTGAGTCGGCAATCTTCTCCTTTTTTATCTTGTTTACCAGCTTTCGGTACTCAGCTTCACGCTTAGCCTTGAGGCTCTGGAAGAACTGCAGGCGACCATAGATCTTCTGCTCAGCATTGTCGCGAACCGAACACGTGTTCATGAACACGGCATCAGCGTCTTCCAGTTGCTCACACATTTCATATCCTATGGTCTGCATGATGCTCGCTACAACCTCGCTGTCGGCCACATTCATTTGGCAACCATAGGTCTCTATAAATAATTTCTTCATTATTTAGTTAAAAAATGTTTATATAATGACATTTTTTGCAAAAATCCTTTGTAGATTCGACAAAAGTCTTTATCTTTGCAGCGAATAAATTATCATAGTTAAGGTTTAGGTTAATAATGCAAGTCTACCCGTGAGGGCGGACTTGTTTTTTATTTGTTCTGGGGGCTGTATGATTCGCAGACACTCCTCCACAACAGTTTTTGAAGCTCTGTAAGACATGGCTGAAGGCCTTTTGCATACTAAAAACACCCAAAAAGAGGGACAACAATAGTTTTCTGTGCAAAATATTTGCAAATGTCAGCGAAAATCATTACTTTTGCGCCGCAAATATACGCATTTTTTTCTATTGACACAAATTTTTTGATATGATTTATACCAAAATGACTGCCGAAGAGGCTGCTGCGCTTATCAAAGATGGCGATACACTGGGTTTTAGCGGCTTCACGGCTGCAGGCACTCCCCGTGTTGTCCCTGCCGCTTTGGCCAAACGTGCAGAGGCCGAACATGCTGCCGGACGTCCTTTCAAGGTGAACCTCTACACCGGAGCCGTGACCAACGATGCTCTCGACGACGCACTGGCCATGGCACATGCCGTCGATCGACGAATGCCTTTCAACGGCTCGGCTGCCATGCGCAAGGCCATCAACAGTGGCGAGGTAACCTACACCGACATGCACCTCTCGATGGTTGGCCAATATGTGCGCTACGGCTTTCTGGGCAAAGTCGATGTCTGCATCATTGAGGCAGTGGGCATCACGGATCTGGGCGAAATCACACTCAGCGGAGGCGTAGGCTGCGTCGATACTTACGCACAAGTTGCCGACAAGATCATCGTAGAACTTAACTCGGCCTACGACGAGCGCATACGCGGCATGCACGACATTTACACTCCTGCCACTCCCCCAGCCCGTCGCGAAATCCCCATCTATGAACCGACAGACCGCATCGGATCGCCCGTGCTCCACGTCGATCCCAAGAAGGTCGTTGCTGTGGTTGATTGCCACTATAAGTATGGCGTGCAACCTTTCACACCAGTCGATGACGTCACCAAGCAACTGGGACAGAATGTGGCCGACTTCCTGACTGCTGAGATCAAGGCTGGACGCATGCACAAGGGCCTGTTGCCCATTCAGAGCGGTGTAGGCAACGTGTCGAACGCCATCCTCAATGCGCTGAAGGATGCTCATGACATCCCCCCATTCACACTCTACACCGAGGTGCTGCAGGATCAGGGCATCGACCTCATCGACATGGGACGTTGCACGTTTGCATCCACGGGTTCTTTGGCAGTCAGCGACGCTGTCTATGACCGAATCATGGACAACATCGATTTCTACAAACAGCACATCATCCTTCGTCCCTACGAGGTGAGCAACCATCCTGAGGTGGTGCGTCGTCTGGGTGTCATTGCCATCAACACGGCGCTGGAGGCCGACATCTTTGGCAACGTCAACTCTACCCATGTGATGGGCACCAAGATGATGAATGGTGTGGGCGGCTCAGCCGACTTTGCTCGCAATGCCTACCTCTCTATCTTCATCTGTCCTTCGGTGGCCAAGCGTGGTGCCATCTCGGCCATCGTTCCCTACGTCAGCCACCTTGATTCGAGCGAACACTCTGTCATGGTGCTCATCACCGAACAGGGCGTAGCCGACCTCCGCGGTCTTTCACCACGCGAGCGAGCCGAGGCCATCATTGAGCATTGTGCTCATCCAGACTATCGTCCGCTCCTGCGCCAATACCTACATCTCTCCGACGCTCAGGGTGGTCATACACCAATGACACTCCAGCACGCCTTCTCGTTCCATCAGGAGTTCATGAAGAGCGGCGACATGCATAATGTTTCCTTCAGTTGAGACACATTATTATAGTTGAGCACTTGCGAAAATGAAATTACATTATAAAGAAACTGTGTCAAAAGTCCCAGCATATAATAAATAACAAGTATCAAATGCTATCCACCCTCGTTACAGCCTATTGTAACGAGGGTGGATTATTATTTATGCCATAATTTATAGTCGTTCGTGGCTTTTGACACGCGTCCTTTTGGGATTATCGATTGGCATACATCGACTCATAGTATTTCTCATATTCACCCGAAGTGATGTTGTTCATCCAATCCTCATGCTCGAGATACCACTTTACCGTTCGTTCGATGCCCTCCTCGAACTGAAGTGAGGGCTCCCATCCGAGCTCTTGCTGCAATTTGGTGCTATCGATGGCGTAACGAGCATCATGGCCAAGGCGGTCGGTAACGTAAGTGATGAGATCCAGATCAGCAGGCACCTCGTGTCGGCGGCCATTCTCGTCTTCTACTATTTTGTTCGGACGGCCCAGCAGACGATCGACGGTACGAATGACGGTGTGAATAATGTCGATGTTCTTCCATTCATTGAATCCGCCGATGTTGTAGGTCTCGGCAATGGTGCCATGGTGGAAGATGGTGTCAATGGCTCGGGCGTGATCCTCAACATAGAGCCAGTCGCGCACATTCTCACCCTTGCCATACACAGGCAATGGCTTGCGATGACGGATATTGTTGATGAAGAGTGGAATCAGCTTCTCCGGGAACTGGTAGGGACCATAGTTGTTCGAACAGTTGGTCACGATGGTGGGCATGCCATAGGTGTCGTGGAAAGCCCTGACAAAGTGGTCCGAACTAGCCTTGGATGCCGAATAGGGAGAATGCGGATTGTACTTCGTGGTCTCGTAGAAGAAATCCTCGCCATAGGCCAAGTGATGCTCTGAGCTCGAAGCCGTAGTGGTGAAGGGTGGCTCGATGCCCTCGGGATGTGTCATCTGGAGCGCACCATAGACCTCATCAGTCGAGATGTGATAAAAACGCTTGCCTTCATAGCGCTCGGGCAGCGATTCCCAATACAATTTAGCAGCCTGAAGGAGACTGAGTGTACCCATCACATTGGTGCGAGCAAAGGTGAAAGGATCCTTAATGGAGCGATCGACATGACTCTCAGCTGCGAGGTGTATGATGCCATCAATCTGCTCGTCCTGCATCAGCTGGTAGAAGGCATCGAAGTCGCAGATATCCATGCGGACAAACTTGTAATTGGGTTTGTCCTCAATGTCCTTGAGGTTGGCCAGATTGCCAGCATAGGTGAGCTTGTCGAGGTTAATGATCTTGTACTCGGGGTACTTGTTGACAAACAATCGTACCACATGGCTACCGATGAAGCCTGCACCACCGGTTATGACGATATTCTTCATACTATCTATTTCTTCAAATTAGATATACATTTTTTGAGGCTCTCTGTCCAGTAGGGCACAGCGACACCAAATGTTTCTTTAATTTTGGTCTTATCAAGCACGGAGTAAGACGGACGAGTCACGGGTGAAGGAAACTCATTGCTATGACAAGGCAGGATGTTGCATGATGTCTGATCGGCATATTCTGCAATCATCTTCGCAAAATCAAACCATGAGCAGACGCCTTCGTTGCTGAAGTGATAGATGCCACAATAAGAGTCAAATGCTTCAGCAGCCCCATAGGTCTCAAGTATCTTAGCTATGGCTGCAGCCAGATCCAAGGCGTAGGTAGGAGTACCTGTCTGGTCGAAGACCACCTTCAACTGTGGCTTGGTAGCCGTAAGGTTGAGCATGGTCTTGCAGAAATTCTTTCCGAATTCCGAATAGAGCCAGGCCGTGCGGATGATGACATGTTTGCAGCCAGAGGCGATGATCTCCTGCTCACCATGCAGCTTGGTCAAACCATAGACTCCTGTTGGTGTGCCCTGCTGATCTTCGCGACAAGGGGTGTTGTATGGCTCCTTGCCGAAGACGTAGTCGGTCGAGATCTGAATGAGCAAGCCATCGACCTCTTTCATGGCTGTGGCCAAAAGACCAGGAGCTGTGGCATTAAGTTTCTCAACTAGGTCGTAGTTTTCAGGAGCCTCGGCGCCATCCACATTAGTCCAGGCAGCACAATTGACGATGGCATGCACATCGTGGTCCTTGACAATCTGGCGAATGGCCTCAAGATCGGTGATATCAAGATATGTGGTCTCAAGGCCTTCTACCTGATTGACGTCAGTGAAGAGATACCTGTCGGCACATTCGCCATTCTTCTTGCCCAGTGTCTGTTGGCACAAGATGCGCATTTCGTTGCCGAGTTGTCCGTTTGCGCCTGTTACAAGGATATTCATTGGAGAGTCTAGAGTTTAGGGTTTAGAGTTCGGCGAACTCAGGATACAAATCCATATCGATGGAGAATGGCGAATCGAAGTCCTTGAATAACTCATGCTTCAGATCCTTGTCCGAAAGCAGCGCCTTGTCCGAAGGGATGCGCCAGTCGATGCCCAGGCTTTGATCAAGGATGCTGATGCCTGCATCGGACTGAGGGGCATAGAAGTTGTCGCACTTATACTGGAAGACAGCCGTTTCGCTCAACACCGAAAAGCCGTGCGCAAAGCCTCGGGGAACAAAGAACTGTCGGTGATTCTCCTCGGTCAGTTCCACAGCCACATGCTGGCCGTATGTAGGCGAACCTTTGCGAATATCCACAGCCACATCGAGCACAGCTCCCTTCACACAGCGCACCAGTTTGCTCTGCGTGAACGGTGGACGCTGGAAGTGCAAGCCTCGCATCACACCGAATGACGACATGGACTCATTGTCCTGCACAAAGTTGATGCGTCGGACCTTCTGCTCGAACTCGCGCTGCGAAAAGGACTCAAAGAAGTATCCGCGTGCATCGTTGAACACACGTGGTTCGATGATGAAGACTCCCGCTATCGAGGTCTCAATAACATTCATATCCAACTAATGATTATTAATCTCGACGGAAGATATCTCGTGTATAGACCTTGTCGGCCACAGGATCGAGACACGTATCATAGCGATTGGCAATGATGGCATGCGAACGCTGCAAGAACTCCTCCAGATTATTGACGACCAATGATCCGAAGAAGGTCGATCCATTCTCAAGTGTTGGCTCATAGATGATCACCTCGGCACCCTTGGCCTTGATGCGCTTCATGATGCCCTGGATGGCCGACTGGCGGAAGTTGTCGGAGTTGCTCTTCATCGTGAGACGGAACACTCCGATCACACATGAGCGCTCCTTGCTGGCCTCCCAATGCGAATTGTCATTGTAGTAACCGGCCTTGCGGAGCACGGCATCGGCAATGTAGTCCTTGCGCGTACGGTTGGACTGCACGATGGCTGTCATCATGTCCTGAGGCACGTCCTGATAATTGGCCAGCAGCTGCTTCGTGTCCTTAGGCAAGCAGTAGCCTCCATAGCCGAACGATGGGTTGTTGTAGTGTGTGCCGATGCGCGGATCGAGACCCACACCATTGATGATGGCCTGGGTATCGAGACCCTTGACCTCGGCATAGGTATCCAACTCGTTGAAGTAGCTCACACGCAGCGCCAGATAGGTGTTGGCAAAGAGCTTCACGGCCTCAGCCTCCTTCATACCCATGAAGAGGGTGTCAATCTCTGGCTTCTCAGCGCCCTCCTGCAGCAGGGCTGCAAAGGTCTTGGCATACTGCTCAGCCTCAGGATTGCCGATGGCTGTGATAGCTGCATTCTCCTCGGTGAAGTTCTTCTCATCGATATGGATCAGCTTGGGGTAACCCACGATGATGCGGCTTGGATAGAGGTTGTCATACAGTGCCTTCGACTCACGGAGGAACTCTGGCGAGAAGAGCAGGTTGAACTTCTTACCCTTCAGCTCTGGCTTATAGAGGAACTGCAGCGCATACTTCACATAGAGGCTACGTGTGTAACCCACAGGAATGGTCGACTTGATGACCATGACAGCATCAGGATTGACGCTGAGCACCAGATTGATCACATCCTCAATGTGGTGCGTGTCGAAGAAATTCTTGACCGGATCATAGTTCGTAGGGGCAGCAATGACCACAAAGTCGGCATCGCGGTAGGCACTGGCGCCATCCAGCGTGGCTGTCAGATCCAGCTGTTTTTCGGCAAAATACTTCTCGATATATTCGTCCTGAATGGGACTGATGCGATTATTGATCTTCTCGACCTTCTCAGGCACAACATCCACAGCGGTCACCTTATGATGCTGGGCCAACAACGTAGCAATACTGAGGCCAACGTAGCCCGTACCTGCCACAGCTATCTTTATATCCTTGAAATCTCTCATTATTTATATAAGCAATAGATATGATTTAATCCCCGATTTTTCGACATCTGACACATTTGTCTTCAAAAAATCCTCGGGTTCCTCGGTTTCCATGAATTCCTTCTGGTGAGCAAATTGTCAACTTACGGAACTTGAGCAGATGTGATTATTCTGCTGAGCCATAATACTTGGCATACCACTGGGCAAAGGCACGCAAACCAGCACGAAGCGAGGTCGAAGGCTTGTAGCCGAAGTCGGCCTCGAGTGCCGATGTGTCGGCATAGGTCACAGGCACATCGCCGGGCTGCATGGCCACCAGCTGCTTGTGGCTCTCGAAGTCATAGTTCTCGGGCAAAACCCGGGCAGCGATGAGTTCCTCCTGCAGGATAGTCACAAAGTCCAGCAGATTTTCAGGCGAGTTATTGCCGATGTTATAGACCTTGTATGGAGGCACAGGCAGGCCATCCTCGCCTGTCTGCTTCTCAGGAGCATGCTGCATGATGCGAACCACACCCTCCACGATATCATCCACATAGGTGAAGTCGCGCTTGCAGTTGCCATAGTTGAAGATCTGGATGGTCTTGCCCTCGCGCAGCTTGTTGGTGAAACCGAAGTAGGCCATATCCGGACGGCCAGCAGGACCATAGACGGTGAAGAAACGAAGTCCGGTGCTCGGGATGTTGTAGAGCTTCGAATAGGCATGGGCCATCAGCTCGTTGCTCTTCTTTGTGGCAGCATAAAGGCTCACGGGGTTATCTACCTTGTCATCGGTGCTGTAGGGCACCTTCTTGTTCGAACCATAGACTGAGCTCGACGAAGCATAGACCAGATGCTCCACCTCGTGATGACGACATGCTTCGAGGATGTTGTAGAAACCGATCAGATTCGACTCGATGTAAGCATCGGGATTCGTGATGCTATAGCGCACACCTGCCTGAGCAGCCAGGTTGACCACCACAGCAATCTTGTGGTCTGTAAAGATGCGCTCTATGGTCTCCTTGTCTGCTATATTACCCTCCACGAAGACGAAGTCACGACCCAGGTCCCGGATCTGCTGCAAGCGCTCACGCTTGATATTGACGTCGTAATAGGCATTCATGTTGTCAATGCCTATCACCTTGATCTCCCTCACGTCAGCAAACAGACGCTTCACCAGGTTGCTGCCAATAAAACCGGCTGCACCCGTCACGAGGACAGTCTTGCCCTCAAGTGTTACATTATACTGTACCATATCTTTCACATGCTTCTTTATAAGTATCCAGACTTCCGATGTCGAATCTCAGGTTCTCGCCCGTGCCAGCCATAGGCCATGCGTGCATAGTGGTGTGGTCGCACAAGTAATGCGCCAGGTTGCCCGGAGCATCCTTGCCACATCCATTCTCCACAGAGTGACGCACCAGGTCCAGATCGGCTTTCTTGTAGATATAGAAAGGCGGAACGGCCCACGTGCTCTTGGGCTCCTGAGGTTTCTCTTCCATATTGAGCACCTTGTTCTCTGCGTCAAGCACTACCACACCTGTGCGCTGCAACTTAGCCAGCTCCTTCTGCTCATGGCACATGATGCAGCTTGAATTCTTCTGGTTGGCAAACTGCACAAAGTCAGCGAATGAGAAGAACAGCAAATTGTCCGCAGCAACAACCAGCAAGTCACTATCCACCAGTCCGTCGCGCTGCTCGATGATGTCGAGCGCATAGAGCAGGTCGCAAACAGCACCCAGACGGGTCTCGTTGGTCTCTGTGCCATCGTCGATGATGGTGACAGGCTTGGCATAATGCTGCTGCTTGGCCCATTCCTCGAAGATTGGTGCGAATTTATGGTTTGTTATCACTACGTGCTCATCGATCTCCGGTATGGTGTCAATGTCATCGAGCATACGGCCCAAGATCGTGCTTTGGCCAATCTGCAGCAAGGGCTTGGGGAAGTTTTTGGTCAACTCACCCAGACGTGTGGCATAACCTGCTGCTATTACGATATTCTTCATTTCTTGTTTATCTTTCTGTTTTCTAACAAAAGGACGCCAGCGTTCCGGTTTGTCTTATTTGGGTACCAAGATAAGACGTCAGCGCTCTGGTTTGTCTTATTTGGGTACCAAGATAAGACGCCAGCGTCCTGGTTTGTCTTACTTGTGTACCAAGATAAGACGTCAGCACTCTGGTCTGTCTTATTTGGGTACCAAGATAAGACGTCACCATCAATCGGCAATGAATCGTGCACCATCATCAGGCTGCACCCAGAACACCTTGAAGGTTTTCTCGTATTCGGGGTACTGCTCCAGATACTTTTCGGTCAGCACACGTTCGATGTTTTCCTTCTCCTTCGGGTCCACCAAGGCTATGACAGCCCCCTTGAAGCCAGCACCCGAGAATCGACCACCATACACACCACGGAGCGGACGCATGATCTCGTAGATGGAGATGAGCTCTGGCGAACCGCATTCGTAGTTATGGATCGAACTCTCGCAACTATCGAACGAAAGTTTGCCAAACAGTTGCAGGTTGCCCGACTCCCAAGCGGTGACGCCCTGGCGTACGCGACGGTACTCGCTGTAGTAATGCTCGGCACGACGTGCGAATCGGGCAGGCATGATGTCGCGGGTCTCGTCGAAAGTTGCTTTGGGCACATCGCGTAGGAAGGTCTTGTCGAATGGCTTCAGTGGGGCATCCTTATATGCCAGCATATTCCATGCTGCAGTCTTGCATTCTAACACACGCAGATTGTAGTCCGAGTTCACCAGCGAACGAGTCAGTCCGCTGAAGAAGATGCCGATCTCGAAGGGTGGCATTTCAGGATTGCGCTTGATGATGCGGTATTCGTTCGTGTCGCAGTCGAGAAACAGCAGACCATCCTGCTTGCCCAAGGCGATACAAGCCTGATCGAGCAGACCATTATTGAGACCGATGTACTCGCGCTCGGCCTCAGATGCGATCTTGACCACCTCGAAAGGTTTGAGTGTGATATTGTTGGCCTTGGCAAACGCCATGACGTAAGCAATGAGCACGGCAGCGCTCGACGAAAGGCCACCTACGGGCAGCGAGCCCTGAATGACGCCCTCTATGCCATAAGTCAGATCAAAACGCTTGCGCAAAGCATACTTGGCGCCACGAGCATAGTCGCCCCAATGCTGCTCCTTGACCTGGGAGGGCTTGTCAATCTCAAACTCCACATCACCCTCGAAGGTACGTGACGTAAGCTTTACGATTCCATCCTGGCGCACATTGAACCAAAGATCTACACCCTTGTTGATAGCAAAGCCCGTCACCAGTCCATGCTGATGATCGACATGTGCTCCCAAGGGACACACACGATAGGGGCTGAAAACATGATATTGATAGTCTTGCATATTTGTCTTTATTTCTGAAGTTTCGCAAGCACGAAACACTGGATTTTTTGGATCAGTATGTGTAGTTATAAGTACCACTCCAGTCATCAGCCAATGTCAGAGAGAAACCTGTGCTACTGCTATAGAACTGGCCCTCATACAGCGTCCTGTATCCTGCACGCAGAGGCACATTGCTCAAAGTATGTGATGCGATGACCGTATTATCTGCTCTCTTGGCGGCGAAGGTCACAGTACCAACCGTGGGGGTAGCTCCGCCACTAACTGTTGGCTCGAAGCTGAACACAGAGAACATCTTGTCCTTACCGAAGCCAGATGCCGGATCATAGGTAAAACTTAAGGCAACACCGCTCTCCAAGGGCAAACCCTTCATCGTACTCAGGTCGAGAGACCAGCAGATATCCTGGCCCGACACTGACATCTTGTTGATATCTGGGTCCTGAGCATCCAAGCACTTCAGCGTTACCGCGCCAATCACAAGTGGCAAGTCGACCGACACCTCAGATGAACTCTGATTCGAAACACTCAGGTTTATCTTTTTTGCCCATGTATAACCCAGCGCTGCGCCCGACTGTCCCCATGACACCAGCAACTGATCTGCGTCCAAACTCTCATACACTCTGGCAGCAGCCAAAATGAAAAGTGTATGGTCACCATACTCCAGGTCGAGCGTCAGGTCTGACAGCACGTCATCCACCTGCTCCATGCCTTCGACCGAAGCAGTGGACAGTTGGGTTACCCCTTTCAGCTCTCCCCCCATGTTATCAATCACGAGCAATGCGGTAGGTTGGGCTGTGATGGCACGCGTATCCTCATCGATGGGCGACTGTGACATTTCGAAAGGATTGAACTGCAGAGTTACTGACTTTGTCCCACTGACTTCTGTCTTCGCATCGATCAATGTATCTGCTGACTGGTAGCATGACTGCAATGACAAGCATGCAGCCATAGCGCTAAAGAAAATACCCAAAATCTTCGTTTTCATAATTTTATATCAATTGTAGTTGATTATGTCATCCCACTCTCCATCGTCTGTAATAGTGACAGAGTAACCACCAGAAGCACTTGCACCGCCACCTCCTGTAAAGAACGACACGGTGGCCTGGGTAATCTTGTTCAAAGTGACAGGCAACGGATTGAACTCCATCTCTGACACGGCATTGTCGAAAGCATCGAAGGCAGTAACTGTCATTTTCAGCTCATCAGACTCTTCGTGCGGGAAAGTATAGACCTCGAAACAGCCAGGTTGGCCTACCATCGAAGCGACAGAGAAGTTCTCCGTCTGGCGAGAATTGATGCTGCCGAAACCCGTCACAGGATTGAACGTAGAGCTGCCTCCTGTGTAGTAGAACTGCATCTTAGAGACCTCTACAGGAATCGCATCGGTTGTTTTGAGGCGGAACATGGCCACAGCACGACGCAGGTCGAGCGTGGTGGTGGCAGCTTCGGTCACGACAATCTCTCCATAGTGATAGAAGGTGTCAGTACACTTGTTGCTTGCGAACTTCACCTCCTCGGGCTTCGAAATGGTGCAATTGCCCAAGCCATTGTGCGCAATCAGTACGAACTGATAGGTTCCTGGCGACAGATTGACATTGAAAGAGCCAAAAGAGGCATCACTGACTTGCTGGCTGATGTTCTTCACCTTCTCCCCATCGCGGAAGATGGCCAGCGTGATTCGGGTGCAGAGACTCGACAACTCGGCTCGCGTCTCTATTCCACTAAATGGTATTTGCTCAATGCTACCAACCTGAAAAGAAACACGCACAGCATCAGGATCCGCAGAATCCTCCTCAAGGTTCTCGAGGGCTGGAGAGAAACATGAGGTGCAGCACAAGGACAGCAACGAGAGCGACAATAAGTGTAACTTCTTCATATCAGTTTTAAGATTATAGACGCGCAAATATAATAATAATAATGTGTAGTACCAACTTTTCAGGGCATTTTTCTTCATCTCCCTCCAACAATGGCACAGAAACGAGGAGAAAAGTCAACTCCAACAGTCGAAATTACTCAATCAAACTAAAGCGACAGCATGGTTTCGAGCCTCTCAACCGCCAGCATCAGATCATCACCAAAGCGGGCATGAGAAAGCAAGAAGTCCCCTTGTCCCTGGGCCAACAGTCCATAGAGTTCATGATCCATGCCATCGACGTATGCACCAATGGCACACTCGATGTCATCACGCTGCCAGTCCATGGTGGAATACTGATAGACTCGCTGCTTCTGATGAAAGAAACAATAAGCTGTCTCTAAAGCCGAATGAGAATACATTTTGTGAGGTATTTTGGCGCAAAGATAGTGAAAAAGCCGAACAATAGCAACAAAAACGGACTATTTTGTCCCGAATCTCAATAAAAATAACTATATTTGCACCCGATTTTCGAAAAAACTGACTATGGCAAAGGAACAATCCGGGACAAAGGAACGTGTCAAGACGAGGCTACAGGAGCCTAACATGTTTAAGGTAATCATGCACAACGACGACTTCACAACCATGGAGTTTGTGGTGATGGTACTCCAGAGGGTTTTCTTCAAACAGGAAGCCGAGGCTGAGCAACTGATGATGCAAGTGCACAGGATGGGGTCGGCCATAGTGGGCCTGTACACCTATGATATAGCCACCAGCAAGGTGCAGAAAGCCATGCGAATGGCCCGAGAACAGGGATTCCCCTTCAAACTGACATGCGAGAAAGATGGATAAGAGCGAAAAACTAAAGACTGCATATCAGCAAGCCGTCAACGAGGCTTTCGAGGAGCGACACGAGTTCGTCACTCCCGAGCATTTGCTTTACTTCATCATGCTATTCGACGAGATGGAACAGGTGGCTCATTCCCTCTTTGCCGAAACCGAAGAGATGTGTCAGGAACTGTTGTTACACCTGATGTCGATGGAAAAGGTACCCCAAGACGTCGGCGACTACCAGATGCTGGCTTCGGCTCAGCTGGTAGAGGTGATGACACTGAGTGAATCAATGGCTGCAAGCGCAGGCAGGAAAGAGGTGGACGTGCCTCACGTGATTCGCGCCATACTGGAACTCAAAGAATCGTTCGCTGCCTACCTGCTACATGTGCATCTGACTGAGGACGATGGTGAGCTGATGGCCGAGGTGCTCGACAGTTTTGGTTACGAGGAGGAGCTTGCTGACACTGAACAGAATCGGCCGAAGGAGGAAGAGACGTGGCGTCAGTTGGTGACCTGCGTCAATGACCACCTGAAGGACCATAACCCACTGATAGGACGTGAGGAGGAACTGGAAAGGACGATTCAGGTGCTCTGTCGCAAAGAGAAGAACAACCCATTGCATGTGGGCGAGCCGGGTGTGGGCAAGACAGCTCTGGTCTATGGCCTGGCTCAAAGGATAGAGCAAGGCGACGTGCCTGAGCGACTGCGTGGCAGCCGCATCTACCAGATGGACATGGGGCAACTGGTGGCTGGCACAAGCTACCGCGGAGACTTCGAGAAACGCATCAAGGCAATTATGGACGGTGTGGTGCGCGAGGGTGGCGCCATTGTCTATATCGACGAGATCCACACGCTGGTGGGTTCGGGCGCCATGGGCGAGAGCGGACTCGACGGCTCGAACATGCTCAAGCCCTATCTGGAAGGGGGGCAGGTGAGGTTCATTGGCTCGACCACCTATCAGGAATACAACCGCTACCTGCAGAAGAGCCGCGGTCTGGTACGCAGGTTCCAGCAGATTGACATAACCGAGCCCTCGGTGGACGAGACAGTCGGAATACTGGAGGGATTGCAGCAGAAGTACGAGCAATATCATGGTGTACAGTTTACCGATGATGTGATCAGATATGCTGTGGAGGCAAGTGCTCGTTACGTGAGTGATCGCTTCCTGCCCGACAAGGCCATCGACCTGATTGACGAGGCTGGTGCTTATCGCGAGATGCATCCACTAATGCGCAGATACAAAGGCACGATGCGTAAGAGCACGAAGCAGACTGTAGACAAAGCCCTGATCAACGATGTCCTGGCTCGCGTCTGCAAGATTGATCCCAAGATGCTGCACGAAGAGGATACCAACAATCTGGAAACGCTCGACCTCCGCATCAAGAGCCAGATCTATGGGCAGGACGAGGCGGTCCGTCAAGTAGTAGAAGCCGTGCAGATGGGCAAGGCCGGACTGCTGGACGAGGAGAAACCCGTGGCATCACTGCTCTTTGTCGGTCCCACGGGCGTGGGCAAGACGGAGGTGTGCAAGGTGTTGGCAAAGGAGTTGGGCATCGAGCTGGTGCGCTTCGACATGTCGGAATATGCAGAGAAACACACCGTAGCCAAACTGATTGGCTCTCCCGCTGGTTATGTCGGCTATGAAGATGGAGGGTTGCTGACCGATGCCATCCGCAAGACACCCCACTGCGTGCTCTTGCTCGACGAAATCGAAAAGGCTCACTCCGACATCTACAACATCCTGTTGCAGGTGATGGACTATGCCCGACTGACCGACAACAAAGGACAGAAGGCCGACTTCCGCCACGTGATTCTGGTGATGACCTCCAATGCAGGGGCACAGTTTGCACACCAAGCCAGCCTCGGCTTCGGCGCCAACAAGAGCGCGGGCGAGGCGATGCTTCAAGTTGTGAAGAAACAGTTCAAACCAGAGTTTCTGAACCGACTGTCGGGCACCGTGGTGTTCAACGACATGGACCACATGATGGCCTCGCTGATCCTGGACAAGAAGATCGGACAACTATCCGCGCGGCTCAAGGCACGCAATGTGCAGCTCACCCTCTCCCCCGCCGCTCACGACCACCTGCTCAGCAAAGGCTACACGGCACAGTATGGCGCACGCGAGATGGATCGCATCATCAATGCGCTGCTCTCGCCACTCCTGATGCACGAAATCCTGTTCGGACAGCTGAAGAAAGGGGGCACTGCAAAGGTGGCCATGCATGATGACTCACTGACACTTGAATGCGAACAAAGATAAAAATGGTAGTAATTTTAGATAAAAAAGAGATAGGCTTCCCCGACCCAAGGGATGGCGAACCTGACGGTCTCTTTGCCGTGGGAGGCGATCTCTCGATAGAGCGACTGCTGCTGGCCTATTCGCACGGTATCTTCCCCTGGTACGCCTTTCGAGCCGAAGAAACCGACGAGCAGCTCATCGACCCCGCCACAGGACAGCCTTATATCCAATGGTGGTGTCCGATGGATCGCTTCGTGATCTTCCCCGACGAGGTGCACACCTCACACTCCATGCGCCAGCTCATCAAGAAGGGCACCTACCATGTCACCTTCAATCAAGCCTTCGAGGAAGTGATACTCAACTGCGGCAACCTGCGCATCGAACTTGAGGGTGCTTGGCTAGGGCCACAGATGATGGACGCCTACACCCGTCTGCACGATGCCGGTTATGCAGCCAGCGTGGAGGTATGGGATGAAGAGGGCAAGCTGGTCGGAGGTTTGTATGGTGTCATGTTGGGGAGATGCTTCTTTGGCGAAAGCATGTTCTCGCTGGTTCCGAGCGCATCAAAGCTGGCGCTCATCACATGGGCCCATGCTTTCGGCAGAGCTGGAGGAAGGATGATTGACTGCCAGTTCGAGACGCCACACCTCAAGACGATGGGAGGACGTCACATATCATACCACGAATATATGCACATCGTCAGAGAGGTCTGATGATTTACTGAAAACTGTGTTTTTCTGTCGTTTTTCTCGATTTATGCTATCTTTAGTACTCGCGACGAAAGGCTTATACACTGTAATAAAAATATGCAACAATTCAAAGCAGCCCTGTTCGACCTGGATGGAACCCTGTTCGACACCGAGGGACAATACACCATATTGTGGGGACGTCTGGCCCGCAAGTACCGTCCTGACATTCCCCGACTGGAATATCTGATCAAAGGCACAACGCTCAAGCAGATCTTCGAGCGCTACTTTCCCAACCCAGATGTACAGGCTGCCATCAAGGTGGATCTGGACGCTTACGAACGACAGATGCGCTACACCTGGGTGGCTGGAGCCCTGGACTTCCTGCATGACCTCAAAATGCACAATGTGAAATGTGCAGTGGTGACCAGTTCGAATCAAGAGAAGATGCGCAGTGTGGCCTTGCAATGGCCCAATTTCAATGACATGTTCGACCGCGTGCTCACCTCTGAGGACTTCACAGCCTCGAAGCCTAACCCAGACTGCTATCTGTTGGGGGCCAGAGTATTCGGATGCCCGACCGAGGAGTGTGTCGTCTTCGAAGATGCTTTCACCGGCCTCCAGGCAGGCATGTCAGCTGGCATCTACACCATCGGATTGGCCACAGGCAACACGAGAGAGCAGATCGGAGACAAGTGCAATCATGTGATTGATGATTTCAAAGATCTGACCTTCGAGCGGGTCGAGGCATTGCTAACAGCTCACGCAGCAAGGCGTTGAACTCCTCTGGACGCTCCATATTGCTCATGTGACCACAATCTGAAATAATGACCTGACGCCCATTGGGCAGATAAGGGAGCATGGGGTTCTTGTTTTTATGCTCCTGTTCGCCTGAAAGGATGAGCACAGGCAGCTCAGGACAACGCGCCTTGAGTGAGTCCCACGCCTCATAGCCATAATACAGACGAGCCTCATGGTGGAGCAGCTGCCAGCCATTCCAGTCCATCACCTGCTGGGTCAGCGACTCGCGTATGCTCTCGCTCTGGGTGCCACCTCCGGTAATCAGCTTCTCGATCCATTCGTGCTTCCAGTTCTCGATGCCCTGTTGGCGTACAACCTCGATCTCAGCGTCGCGTGTGGCAATCTCCAGGCTATCCATCGGTTCAGAGGGTCCCTTGCGCTTGCGGATATTGCCCGAAGCGAGCAGGGCTGAAAGGAGGCGATCGGAGTGCAAGGCCACCATCTCACTGGCCACGAAAGAGCCCATGGAGAGACCCACCAGATGCACGCGGTCGAGGTGCAGCGAGTCGAGCAAAGTCACCACATCATCGACGTAGGTGAACTGCACGCCCTCCTCTTGGTCAGAGGAATGTCCATAGCCACAGAAATCGATGCAGATGACCCGATAATCGGGACTGAAGGCTTCGACCTGAGGCTTCCACATGCGCATGTCGAGCGTATGTCCATGCAGGAAGAGCAACGGTTCGCCCTGGCCGACGGCTTCGTAGTACATGCGACGGCCGTGCGATAGCGCGACGTAGCCTCGCTCAATGCCGCTGGCCTTAGTTGGTGTGTGGTGTGTGCAAGCTGAAAGTCCCAGAACAACCGACACAAAGGCAAGAAAGGTGATGACCAAATACTTTTTGGCAGCGAAGTGATGATTATACATTTTTTATTTTAATATTACAGTTTTTCAAATGTCAAAGGAGAGTCTCGAGACCATGAGCTTCGGCAGTCACTTGGAGGTGCTCCGACAAATGTTGCTGCGTGTCATCGGAGTGACCGTCGGACTGTCGGGCATTGTTTTCTGCTTCAAGGAGGAGACGTTCAGTCTGCTGCTTGCTCCAAAGGAGAGCGATTTCGTCACCTTCCGCCTCATAGAACAGGCTACAGCCTGGCTGGCATCGCTCACGGGTCAAGGCGAGGGCTTCCACTTCGAACCATATCACATCGACCTCATCAGCACAGAGCTATCTGCACAATTCATGATGCACCTCACCTCCTCCATTACCCTTGGTGCCCTGCTGGCATCGCCTTATACCCTCTATGAACTGAGCCGCTTTGTCAGCCCTGCGCTTTATGAGAACGAGCGTCGTTACTCGGGGCTCATCACCCTCTGCAGTTACCTGCTCTTCGTGGTGGGTGTGCTGATGACCTACTTTGTACTCTTCCCTATCTCCTTCCGCTTTCTGGGCACTTATCAGGTCGATGCCACGGTGCGGAACGTCATCACACTCGATAGCTACATCTCCACCTTCACCACTCTGACCTTCAGCATGGGGCTGGTGTTCCAATTGCCCGTCCTGAGTTGGATTCTGGCCAAAATCGGACTGCTCAAGGCCGAATTCATGATCCGTTTCCGCAAGCATGCCTTCCTGCTGATCCTGATCCTGGCGGCCATCATCACGCCGCCCGATATCTTCACCCTCATCCTCGTGGCCATTCCACTCTACGCGCTCTACGAGGCTTGCATCGTGATCGTGCGCAAGAACCAATCGTAACGTTCATTATTTCCACACCCCATTATTCCCCTTCCCTTTCAAGAGAAGAGGATTTTTTATTTTGAAAGAGGAAGATGAAATAATTCTACCAATTTTGCGCATCACCACACCAGAATAATTAAGCATGCGCAATCAATAGCCTTATTAATACCTAAAATCCGCAGCATAGTTTGTTAAGATTTTGTATAATAACCTGGGCAACAAAATATTGCCCAGGGTTTTGCCATGTCAAGAATTTCACTTATCTTTGTGCTGCGAAACTTCAAACATAAGAAATTCATAACAAGACGTGTCAAAGATACAAATAAAATCTGAGAAAATCACACCTTTTGGTGGAATTTTTCCAATTATGGATGAATTCGACCGTGTTTTGAGCGGAATTGTTGACTCGACACTCGGTTTTAGACGCAAACTTTTCGGCTATCAGTACAGCGAAATCATTCGCTCGCTGATGTGCGTGTACTTTTGTGGCGGTACCTGCATCGAAGACCTCAGCAAACACCTTATACCTTGTGTGTCCCAGCCTCCCAAACTCCGTACTTGCAGTTCGGACACGATACTACGCGCAATTGAAGAACTGACCGAAGACAATATCGCCTACACTTCTGACAATGGCAGAACTTATGAGTTCAACAAGGCAGAGAAGCTAAATAATCTGCTCTTGGAAGCATTGCTGACGACAGGACAATTGACAAAGGGTGGCGAGTATGACTTTGATTTCTACCATCAGTTCATCGAGACAGAAAAGTATGATGCGAAAACCACCTATAAACATTTCAAAGGGTATGGTCCCGGCATTGCCGTAATCAATAACATGATAGTAGGAATCGAGAATCGTGATGGCAATACCAATTTGGATTTTGGATAATGCCATGATTTAGTG
>JAZQQU010000046.1:0-9344 GCA_045629225.1 Bacteroidales bacterium
TTGTAGAGTTCCTCGACGCTGCCGATGCACATCTCCTCGCCCTGCTCGCTGCGCCAGATGGGCAGTGGCGTGCCCCAGTAACGGCTACGGCTCAGGTTCCAGTCGTTGAGGTTCTCGAGCCACTTGCCGAAGCGTCCAGTACCTGTTGACTCTGGCTTCCAGTTGATGGTCTTGTTGAGCTCGATCATGCGGTCACGACAGGCGGTCGAACGGATGAACCATGAGTCGAGTGGATAATAGAGCACAGGCTTGTCCGTACGCCAGCAGTGTGGGTAGTTGTGCACATGCTTCTCCATGCGGAAGCACTGGCCAGCCTTCTTCATCTCCAGCGACATGATGATGTTCAGGTCATCGTCCTTGGCAGCAGCCTCGGCATTGTACTTACCTCCCTCGTTGTACTTAGGAGCGTAGGCATTCTTCACGAAGTCGCCCTCGTGCACACCGTAGGCAGCCTTATCGACACACTTCTCGACGAATGGCTCAGCCAACTCCTCACATACATAGTACTTACCGGTCATGTCAACCATCGGACGGGTCTCACCCAACTTGTTGATCATGTAGAGACCTGGCACCTCAGCAGCCTTGGCCACCTTGGCATCGTCTGCACCGAAGGTTGGAGCGATGTGTACGATGCCCGTACCATCCTCGGTAGTCACGTAGTCACCTGGAATCACACGGAAGGCACATTCGCTCAACTCCACGAACTTATCCTTGCCATATTCGAACACCTTCTCAGGATGCTCTTGCGCGTACTTATTAATATATGGTGCAGCCAGGTCGCTCACCTGCTCGCATGGCTTCACCCATGGCATCAGCTGCTTGTATTTCAAGCCAACGAGGTCGGTACCCTTGAAGCGAGCCACAATGCGGTAAGGCAGCTTCTTGCCATCCACCTTCTCGATGTCCAATGCCTCCATCTCGGCCAGGGTCTGGAATTCGTCGCCTGCCAGATAAGCCTTGAGTCGGGCCTCAGCCACAATCACAGTCAGCTTCTCGCCATTGTATGGATTGAAGGTCTGTGCAGCCACATAGTCGATGTTAGGGCCAACGCAGAGTGCTGTGTTCGAAGGCAGAGTCCAAGGAGTAGTGGTCCATGCCAGGACGGCCAGCTTACCCCACTCAGTCAGGGCAGTGGTGTCATTTAATACATCGCAACCATTGACTTCAAAGATCGCAGTAGCGGTCATATCCTTCACGTCACGATAGCAGCCAGGCTGGTTCAGCTCGTGGCTCGAAAGGCCGGTGCCTGCAGCGGGCGAATAGGGCTGGATGGTGTAGCCCTTGTAGAGCAGGCCCTTCTTGTAGAGCTGCTGCAGGAGCCACCACAGGGTCTCGATGTAGCGGTTGTCGTAGGTGATGTAAGGATCGTTCAGATCCACCCAGTAGCCCATCTTGTGGGTCAGGTCGGTCCACTCCTTGGTGTACTTCATGACCTCCTTGCGACAGGCAGCATTGTAGTCGTCCACCGAGATCTTCTTGCCGATGTCCTCCTTGGTGATGCCGAGCATCTTCTCCACACCGAGCTCCACAGGCAGGCCGTGGGTATCCCAGCCGGCCTTACGCTTCACCTGATAGCCCTTCATAGTCTTGAAACGGCAGAAAATATCCTTGATCGAACGTGCCATCACGTGGTGAATGCCTGGCATACCATTGGCCGAGGGAGGACCCTCATAGAACACGAACGATGGATGACCCTCGCGTGTGGTCATCGACTTCTCAAAGACGGAGTTTTCGTCCCAATGCTTCAGGACCTCCTTGTTGACGTCCGAAAGATTGAACTGCTGATATTCTGCGAATTTCATTTTTGAGTATATGTTGAGTTTTTGTTACTATTGCTTGCCTTAACGTCATTATTGCTTGCCTTAACGTCAAAAAATGACTTTTTGCGGGCGCAAAAATAATAATTTATTTTTAAAGAGCCAAATTTTACGCCCAAAAAACTCCTTGTTCTACCCTCTTTTGACTATTTTTCACACAATAAAGCGTCGCCAGATTACAAATTAGTCTCCCTTACATACGAAGCCGGTCTTAACTTATGACCGATGCTGATCATAAGTTAAGACCGACTTTTGTTATAAGAGAATCTCATAATCTGAACTTATATCCCAAGGAGATTGCATTAGTTTCGACACCCTTATGCATCTTCTGATAGATATAAGCCACATCAATGGAGAACTGAGGTGTGACCTTGAATGAAGTACCGAAAGTGCCACGCATACGCTCTAACTTATCGGGCTTATGCCTGAGTTCGAACCTGGCATAAGGCGAAAAACGGGATTCAGGAATCGGATACTCCACATGGAAGCGATAACGCATCAGATGGAAGTTCTTGCCAGAATCCTGCGTAAAGGCATTATAGCTGTAGCAGACATTGACATTGGCACGGAGTGGCCCCATCGACCACGAAGGGATGACAGAGACGAACGGACGCCAGTCGGTCATCCATGCGCCAGAGACTCGGCTCTGAATGCGTATCAGATCAGCACCAGCACTTGCCACAAGCCACTTGTTCAAACTATATCTGCCCGACATATCGATGTACCACAGATACATGCCCGAAGGTGTCTTTCCACTACGCACCTCTGTCTGACTGGCTATTGACCAGCGGTCGGTGAGCCTTTTGCCTGCCGACAAATATACCCATGATGCATATTCTGAATCCTCCTGCGCGAACGAAGAGAACGGCATGAGAACCAGAAACAACAATAAGAGGTATTTGCGCATATCGTTAATTGCTAATGAAATATCCGTTACCAGAATCAGATATCCAATGCTGCGTGATAGCCTTCGTAGATGGCCTTGGTAATGTTGGCAGGACGGACACAGTCGCCCACCTCACGCACATAAGGAGCCGACAGGCGAAGAGCCTCAACATCCTTGCGATTAGCGCGTTGGCCAACGGCACAAATAACGGTCTTACCAGGGACGAGCACCTCCTTGCCTTCTCGGTCACGACAGATAACGCCCTCAGGTGTGATGCGGAGACCTGCATATTCGGTGTGAGCCGTAGTGAATTCGGCCACCTTGCGCATCAGGATCGGACGGTTGCGAATGTTGCAATCCGGAGCCAGTGTGTCGCGCATCTCCACGAGGTGAACCTTCTTGCCCTCCATGCCGAGGTGCACAGCGCACTCACAACCTGCCAGGCCACCACCAAGGACGACTACCTCATCGGCCACTTTGTCTTTTTCGAGGTAGTAGTTGTTGACAACGACCACATTGTCGCCATCAATACCCGGAAGATTTGGAACCAACGGTGTAGAGCCCACAGCCAGGATGACAGCATCAGGCTTCTCGGCCTCGACATAATCTGGAGTGACCACGGTGTTAAGACGAATCTCTACGCCCTCATCCAGACACTGGCGCTCGAGTGAAGGGCCGAGCTGGTACATCTCATATTTGAAAGGTATGGCCTGTTCGGATTTCAGGATACCACCAACGGCATCTGACTTCTCACACAGAATCACCTGATGACCACGGAGTGCAGCAGTATGAGCTGCCTTCAGGCCTGCCACACCACCACCTATAACCAGTACTTTCTTGCTACGTGCTGCAGGTGTGACCTCCATACCCTCGATTTCACGACCGATAACCGGATTGACAGCACAACGACGAGTGAAGGTCACAGGACGTTCGGCCATACACGTATAGCAGCGCAGGCAACGCACGATGCGATCGTCCTGCTGTGCCATTACCTTCTGTGGGAGGAATGGATCGGCAAGTAACTGTCGAGCCAGATAGACAACATCGGCCTTGCCCGAGGCAATGATCTCCTCCATCTGTGCAGGATCGCTCAAGCCACCGATGGTAGCCACAGGCTTCGACACATGCTTCTTGATTTCGGCTGCCAGCCATACGTTGACACCATGAGGATCGAACATTGGAGGCGTGGTGTTGAAGAAACCGAACTGGTAAGAGCCAGCCGACACGTGGATCATATCGACCAAAGGTTCAATGGCTTGCGCTATCTTGATGCCATCCTCAATGCCATAGCCGCCATCAAACAGTTCACTACCGCTGATACGTGCCTCAATTGGGAAACCAGGACCTACGGCATCGCGTACGGCCTTGAGGACTTCAAGGCAGAGGCGCATACGATTCTCGAGCGAACCGCCATACTCATCGGTACGATGGTTGAGATAAGGCGAGAGGAACTGATGGATGAGCCATCCATGACCACAATGCACCATGATCATTTCATAACCAGCACGCTTGCAAAGAGCAGCATTCTCGCCATAAGCCTTGACGATGTCCGCAATCTGCTCCTTCGACAAAGCCTTGACAGGACGACCATCTGGACGAGTGCCTTCACTTGGTCCCCACTGGCAGAGACTTGCTTTCTTATTCTTGTCGGCCATATACGTACCAGCATACTGGCCAGAGTGTGAGAGTTCGATGCTTGGTACAGAGCCGTGACGACGGATGGCATCGGCCACGAAGACGTGTGCTGGCAGGCACCCTACTGTCTCAAGGTTGAGATGCAGCATGTGGCTGGCATCGGTCTCAGGATGAACTACAAGTTCGCTGACTGTGACTGAAGCAGCACCGCCCTTGGCACGAAGCTCATAGAAGCCCTGTGTTCGAGGACCTGGGCAACAGTCTGCGGTGATGTCTGTAGCACCCATTGGTGCCGAGAAGATACGGTTACGGAAAGTGACATGCCCCAGGGTAATGGGGCTCGTCAGATGAGGATACTTATTCGATTTCATGGGGATTTAGAGATTGGGGTATATTAAGGAAGGGCGAATCAGTTACTTGAACAGTTTCTGTGCGAAAGTGTTGAGGTAGAGACGCCAGTTAGCCCATACATGACCACCCTCTGACACGAAGAATTCATGCTCAAGACCCTGCTCGGTGAGCGTCTGATCGAGCTTTACAGAACCCTCCCAAAGGAAGTCAGCCTTGCCACAGGCGAGGAAGTAAAGCTTCACGCCAGCCTTCTTCAGATCGGCAATCTGCTCAGGGGTAGCTGAGCCTGCAGCTGAGAGTGGGCAGATGTAGTCGAACATCTCAGGATAGAGAATCGAGGCTGAGATGGTGTGGCCACCACCCATTGAGAGACCTGCAATGGCACGCTTCTCTGGCTTGGCAATGGTTCGGAACTCCTTCTGGATGAAAGGCACGATCTCCTCGCAGAGGCTCTTGACATAGAGGTTACGGTTCTCCGGATTACGCCAATCCAACTCCGTGGTAGGCAGACCCAAGGTGCATGCAGCCTGCTGGTTGGGATTGCCATTAGGCATAACCACAATCATTGGCTCAGCCTTGCCCTGCTCAATGAGGTTGTCGAGAATCTGTGCGGCACGACCCATTGATGACCATGCCTCCTCATCGCCACCAGCACCGTGGAGGAGGTAGAGGACTGGATACTTCTTGCCCGACTTCTCATAACCATAAGGAGTATAGACAGTGACACGACGATTGATGCCGAGGAGCTGCGAGTCATACCACTTGTACGAAACGGTGCCACGCTGGTTGCACTCAGCATAGTTTGCCGAACGCTCACCTGGAACGAGCAGCATGTTGAGGTAACGTGTGCCATCGCGCTGAACCATGTAGTTCTGAGGATCGTTGACCGATACGCCATCAGCCAGGAAGTTATAGGTGTAGATCTCTGGCTCTGGCAGAGCGATAGTGGTCTCCCAAACGCCATCGTTACCCTTCTTCAGTTCGATCTGATCGGTGTAGTTTGGCATCCAGCTACCATAGAGTTTTACAACTGTAGCGTAGTTAGCGCTGAGACGGAAAGTGACAGAGTCGCCCTTGATTTCAGGAGAGACGATCTGCTTGCGGCCACCGAAGTTGAAGTTGGTCAACTCCTGAGCCTGTGCCGAACCGATCATGAGAGCGGCAGCAGCGAGTACGAATATCTTTTTCATAATTATTGGTGATAAAAAACGTAGCGCAAAATTACATATTTTTTGTTAAGATGCCAAATGATTTCCCCCCAAAAAACACAGATAATATGCCATTTTGGACGATTTGACAATAATCTACACAAATGTGAAACTCGCAAATCAATCTGACAGGACACATTGCGTAGTTTTCTATGTGTTTGTCACTACATCAGATTTCAGATCTTCAGCATCCTGCTCACACCATTCACCGTAACCAGATACATGCCTGCGGTGAGCTGAAGGCTGTAGTTACGCACCTGCTTTGCGCAGTCAACTAGTTTGCCATCAAGGGTGCTGACTGTCAGATCAGCGGGAGACTCGCTGCTGAACGAGAGCCTGCCATCCACAACGTCCACCGTCATGGGGACCATCGTCTGTCCGATGCCTTCACCACCGGCATTGACCTCCGAATAATAGAAGTAACGCTCCTCATGCTCAATCTCTTTACCTGTGGTGTAGCTGAACTTCTGATACAGGTAGCTCAGCGGCTTATCCTTGTAGTATTCAAGGTTGCTCAGACCCATCACCACCTGAGCCGGAGTGGTGAGGTCATACTCATACACACTGCGCGAGGTCATCCAGAATTTGCCTTTGTTCAAGTCGTAATCATAGCTGCATGACTCCACCATATTATCGTTGGCATCGTATCGCTTCGACCACTTCTCGTGGTATTCGAAGTACTTGTTGCCATCTTCCGAATAGGAGTCTATCTGATATTCTATCATCTGTCCCCTTTCATCAAACTCTTGCTGAAGTTCCTCTGCCAGATAGAATTCCTTGGCATTGGGTATCCAGTAGCTGGTCAACCTGTGAATGATGCGATACACCTCATCATACTCACTTTCAATCTTCTTTCCATAGTCCCAGGTTCCGAGCTCCTCATTCCAGTTTGAGAATTCGACCTTGCTAATCTCAGCATGACCATCATACATGTAACCCACCGAGCATTCATCGTCGTATATGTAACAGATCTCCGTGTGGTGACAGGGAACAAAACACTGCTTCGAGGCATCCCACCTGTTGTGATCCTCGTAGACGATGTTGCCACGTTCGTCCTTGCGTGTCATCGTCTTCCAGCCCTCCTGCCATTGTTCGAGGTCGGTGCTCCAGTTGTTATACTGCGTTAGGGTCTCCATGCCATCATCGGCATACTCATAGGCGGCACTGAAGAATGGATGTCCCCACTCCTGCGTCTCTGCACTCCAAGCCATCTGTTCCATCAACAACAGGCGGCCCATCTCGTCATAGATGCGGTCAGCCTTCTCTTTGTACGAATAGACCCAGTCCTTAGCCTCGGCCGACCATGTAGCCTGGGCTTTGTAGGTCCATTCATTGTTCTGGTCATAGTCATCCTCTGTCAGATAGCCCGATGCCCACGTGTCGTAGGTATCGTTCCACCCATCGAGCGAAGCACTGCGCAGAATCATGGTTGCACTTCCCCAATCAGTCGGATAATAACGATAGATGTGCTCTCTGTGATAATACCCTATCCACCCCTGCTTAGCAGCATCCCAGTTAAAGTATTCACACAGAGTCTCAGTCTGATGCTCATCATACTCATATACCGACTTATATCCATAGTCATAGACACCGTTGGTCGAGTAGCCAGACTTATATTCATGATAGGTAGTCAAGTAAGCCCATTTGTTCTCACCATAATACCAACGTCTCTCCTCATTATATTCTCTCGAAACCCACTGACCATTGAGATAAACGAAGTTCTCATACATGATCGTGTAATGGTGCTCATCATCATTCTTCGCCTTGCGTTTGCGCGAAGGAACCAGCTCATTGTTTCTGTATTCGAACCAGGTCGTCTCTGACACCTCATCGTCCAGATAGGCCACCTCATAGTGTTCATAGACATTGACAGGCCGCCAGTTTTCATCATCCCAGTCTAAGTAGTAGGTGTAGGACACTTCACGCCCCAGTTCATCAAGTTCAGACACACAGACATACTGGAACCGCCAGTCCTCGTGTTCAACATTCCATGTAGCATAGCCACGTATGATCTGGTTTTTCTCTTCATCGAGATAGGAATCATAGAAAGCTTCTTTAGGCACATAGTCCGTATCCTGATAGACGTATGATATCACCGAGGTCCTGAACCTGTCTTCATTATAAGTTGCCACCTCGAGCGTCTGTGGAGCCCAGGCACCCTTCGTCCACTTCATTTGCTCCTTAGTGGTCATATTACCGATGTCGTCATACGTGAATACCAGCTTGTAGTCTTCGAGGCTGACGATGCTGTCCAACCGCTCTTTATAGGTTAGCCCCTCCTCCATCAAAGTCTGCTGGTGGCTAGTATGCACGGGCACAGCATTCACATAATCCGAGGTCTGCACCTCCTTCTCCTTTGCATTCATCCTCCGAGGCTGAACGTGCACCTCTCTCATACGCTGTTCCGTCTCATACTTCAGCTCATAGCGCAGTTTGTCAGCCGCACGTTTCATGTCCGAAGGTTCATTACACCTCACAGCATCATCCATAGGCATTGCACTGACGCTCATACCCGTGGCCAATAAAAAAGATAATAAGAAAAATGTCTTCATACTATTTGATTGTTTGTAATCATACTACTACAACAGTTTTCATGTGGTTTCCAACTATTGTCGTATCGACGCCGCAAATATACGTACTTTTTTCCATTCCGCAATCAAAACAACGCGAAAAAGTGTGGAGATAACCTAGAACAAGTCGCTATGTGTTCCTGTACTCAACATTAAGAGAGTAAGTTCAGTATCGTTCTGCTCCCAAATCAAAAGCCAATCAGGAGCGATATGGCATTCCCACTCTCCGTCATGATCACCAGTCAACTTATGTGGCCTACACGATGCCGGCAAAGTTTCTCCATTTTGAAGTTTGCCTATGACATTCCATAATTTGTCAATGTCATATCCTCTTTTCTTGCATGTCTTAAGGTCATGCAAGAAATTTCTCGAGGTCAGCACTCTGTAAGTCATAACTTATCGTAATAGGCTTTCAACGCATCAAGATCCTCGAATTCGACGACACGTCCAGCCTTGACATCAGCACGTGCACGTTCATAGGACTTCATAGCAGGACTCTTCTCCACGCTGACTACGCCACGTATCATACTTATGGCTTTTTTAATTTCATTAAGCATGGACAAATCATCGATGTTGACTAAGATTTGCCCAGCGATGGGTGCTGTCATTGTATCCATAATAATACTTATTATTTAGCTAATTTTCGTGCGCAAATATACGCACTTTTTTCCATTCCGCAATCAAAACACCCCGAAAAAGTGACGACAAAGACATCTTGTATAGTATTCTTCAGCAAATCCTTGCATTTTGGCCTTCCAAAATTTGACAGACGAGGGTGCAGCACAACTCAACTCTGGTGTCAGGAATCTGCAGAGGGGCAAAATATGCAACTTTTGCCCCTACGTGCACGCCGGGAATCAACACATCGTACAAAGTG
>JAZQQU010000047.1:0-29655 GCA_045629225.1 Bacteroidales bacterium
AGAGGAGTGGGCGGCAAAGGATGTCGTGCTCGTATCTTTCAACTACCCTCTCGGCGTGTTCGGTTTCACCGCTCATCCTGCTCTCTCAGCAGAGAACGAGAATGGAATCTCTGGAAACTACGGTATCCAGGACCAGATCGCTGCTCTCAGGTGGGTCAAGAACAATATCGCTCAGTTCGGTGGCGATCCTGACAACGTGACCGTCTTCGGCCAGAGTGCCGGTGGTGGCAGCGTGCGCACCATCTGCGAGTCGCCTCTGGCCCGTGGTCTCTTCCACAAGGCAGTCATCATGAGTGCTGGCGGTCTCACCACTGCCAACCAGCCTGGTCGCCCAGCCATGAATATGGAGACTGCTGCCGAGCTCAACAAGACGATCCTCGACTGGGCAGGCATCGACAACCTCGAGAAGATGCGCAAGGCACCGACTGAGGTGATGCACACCGTGGCCGACATTTACAACCGCGTGCATGGCCAGACAGGCATGCGCATGTTTTACGCTCCATTGGTCGATGGCTATGTGTCGAATGAGTCGTTCGACGCTGCTGCCCTCGACGGCACCCTCGCCGACGTGCCTTACATGATCGGTTATACGCTCAACGATCTGGGCAACATGGGTAGTGGCATCGCCGACTTCTGCTTCAACCGCGACAGCATCGGTCAGCCATCATGGGCCTACGAGTTCTGTCGTCCATTGCCTACCGATGGTCGCGAGAACGTCCTGAAGGGTGCTTTCCACTCATCGGACCTCTGGTATGTCTTCAAGTCGCCCCAGCACTGCTGGCGTCCTTGGGCCGATGGTGACTGGGACCTCTCGGAGCGCATGCTTACCGCTTGGACTAACTTCGCCAAGACCAGCAATCCGAATGGTGAGGGCGAGAATGTCTGGACCAACTGCACACGCCAGAATCCTAACTTCATGATCTTTAAGCTCGATGAGGCCGACAAGGAGGCCTCGGCCATGGGTGCTCCTGTGGCTGGCGACTCGCAGCCTTGGGCAAATGCTAACAAGTAAGTTTTGAAATGCACACCTTGAACGTGTCTTTGCTTCACTAATAATCCATCATAGGAATCATAGTAAATCAGATTATCTGCCATCAGCCATTTATATGTGGTAAGGATGGCAAAAGGTTCTTTGATTTCGTGCGATTTCTATGATGGAAATATGATGTTCGAATCAAGGCACTTTGTAGGGATGCAAAAAGAATAGTCGTATCATTTTATGAAGCACTTACCCCTTCTTCCTGTTTTTGTCCTTGCCCTTGCTGCCTGCCAGGCACCGCAGCCAGAGCAGCAGTCGGCACAGTATCCCGTCATTGAGCCAGGCGAACAGGCTCCGCTGGCAGACCCTGGTCAGAACAACTTCGGTGGCATGCACAGTACCGATACCACTGGTATGGCTGCACGCATGGCCGCTCGCCGTGCCGAGATGAACAAGTTGCGTACTGTGCACTTCGACGAGCTCTCGATGAGCGATCCATACATCTACGCCGAGCCATCGAACCACACCTACTATCTCACTTCGTCGGGTGGACGTCAGTGGCGTAGCAAGGATCTCATCACTTGGGAGGGCCCATACAACGTCATCGACATCGAGGGCCTCTGGCTCGAAAAGGCAGGCTTCGCTGCTGCTGCCGAGATTCACAAGATTGGCGATTACTACTACTATGCAGGTACATGGAGCGACCACAGCGACCTCATCGAACAGGTGCCACGTCGCTACAACGTGCCTCACAACCAGACTTACATCCTGCGTGCCGACAATCCTGAAGGCCCCTTCACCTCGTGCGCCATCGAGCCAGGTTATGACTACGAGCCACATGAGTGGGACTGCATCGACGGCACCCTCTATCAGGAGAATGGCAAGACCTACATGATCTTCGTGCATGAGTGGACGCAGATCATCGACGGTACGATGGACTACATCGAGCTCTCTTCCGACCTCACACAGACCCTCTCGAAGCGCCCTGTCACCATGTTCCGCGCCAGCGAGAACCCTGCTGTCAAGGAGATGAATGCCAACGGCGAAGCCACCTTCGGCCTCAAGATGCCAGGATGGGTGACCGACGGTCCTCAGATGTTCCGCACCCAGACAGGTTGCCTCGGTATGCTCTGGTCGAGCTGGGGCGAAGGCCGTTACATCCAGTGCGTCTGCTACTCGGAGTCAGGCACCATCGCAGGCCCATGGGTACAGGAGCCCGAGCCATTCTTAGCCGACAATTCCGGCCACGGCATGCTCTTCACCACTTTCGGAGGCAAGCTCCTCTACATCGTGCATCATGTGGATGGCAAGGGTCCACGCAAGCCACAGCTCTGGGATGTCGACAATTCGGGCGACAAACTCGTGCTTGGCAAGCGCATCCTGGTGGACGACAAGTTCGACATCCAGTAATCTGAGATCCGACCGTCTGCATCGATGACATTGTGCAGCAGGTGCCTCCAACGGCAGGTTTCATGAATCGGGAGTGTCAAAAAATTGGACACTTTCAGCCTCAAAAAGTCGATTTTTGGCTTTTTGAGGCTATTCTTTTTAAAATAATAGCGAACTTTGCAGCACAAAATCTGATGAACGATGAAAAGGATCATAGTTATGGCATGCCTTTTGGCCTTGGCAATAGCCGGTCAGGCACAGCAGAAGATGCTGGCGGCCGATGCGCAGCAGAAGATGCAGCTCTCGCTCGACCAGACGATCATGATAGCACAACAGCAGTCGCCAAGCGCCATTGCAGCACAGCATTCGTTGAGAAGCGCCTATTGGACGTATCGCTATTACGTGGCGAGTTACAAGCCCTCGGTGACGCTCATCTCGTCGCCGGAGTTCAACCGTGGCATCGAGCGCGTGGTGCAGCCCGATGGTACCAATAACTTTGTGCACGTGAGCCAGGTGAACAGTGATGTGTCGGTGCAGATCTCGCAGAACATCCCGCTGACGGGTGGCAGCGTGTTCATCAACAGTTCGCTGATGCGCAATGACCAGATAGAGGGCGACGGCCGCACCTCCTACCGCTCGCAACCCGTCACCATCGGCTATCAGCAAAGCCTGCTGGGCTACAACGACATGAAGTGGAACCGACGCATCGAACCCCTGCGCTGGCAGGAGGCTCAGAAGCAGTACAACGAGACGATGGAGCTCGTAGCATCACAGGCTAGCAGCTACTTCTTCGAGCTGGCAGCAGCACAGACGGATGTGGATATTGCACGCAGCAACCTGGCATCGGCCGACACGCTCTGCTGCTATGCCGAGGGCCGATATAACATCGGCACAATCACCGAAAACGAGATGCTGCAACTTCAACTCAACAAGTTGCGTGAGGAGAACAACCTGCTCGATGCCGACGTGAACCTGCAATCTGCTGCCGAGGCACTTCGCAATTTCCTCAACCTGCCCACTACTACGCTGCTGCAGGTCCTGACCGATGACAACGTGCCGCAGCTGGAAGTCCCTTTGTCCGAAGCCCTCGAACTGGCTCTGCAGCATAGTCCTGACCCCGACTATTACAAGCGCTCACAACTGGAAAGCCGTCAGAACCTGGCTTACACCCGAGCCAATACGGGATTGAAGGCCGACCTCTATCTGCAATTCGGATTGTCGCAGACAGGTCAGGAGTTGCGTGATGCGTACCGTGACCCGACGGACATGCAATATGCCAGCGTGTCGCTCTCCATCCCGATCCTGGATTGGGGACGAGGCAAGGGACGACGTCGGGTAGCACAGTCGAACGTTGACTTGGCCGACATTCACGCCGAACAGGGCATGAAGAGCTTCGAGCAGAACGTTACCCGCATGGTGCAGCAGTTCAACCTGCAATCACGTCGCGTATTGGTGGCAAGTCAGGCCGACAAGACGGCCGAGCGTCGTTATGAGGTGGCACGCAGGCTCTACGTCATGGGCAAGAGCACCATCCTCGACCTCAACAGCGCCATCAGCGAGAAGGATGCTGCACGTCGCAGTTACATCCAGAGTCTCTCGACGTATTGGAGACTGTATTATGGGCTTCGCTCCATGACAGGGTATGATTTTTCAATGAAGATCCCTATCACCTGGCAGCTGCCTGCAAATCTGTAACAAATCAAATCGTGCAATCGAAATATTGAAAACTCGATAATTCAAAAAAACAAAAAACAAAACAATGGACAAGCTTCTCACCCCCAAGCCCTGGTACTTCCGCTATAAGTATTATATAATGTGTGGCGTGGCCATACTCGCCCTTATCATCTACGCCCTTTCGCTCTCGTTGGGTCCCTCACGCTTGCGCATTGATACAGAAGACGTGAAGATCGGCGAAGCCAAGACGGCACCCTTCCTTGAATACGTCGATGTGGAGGGTCTTGTACAGCCCATCCGTACATTAAGGGTCAATACGCGCGAGTCGGGCAGCGTGCTACGCATCCTGGCCGAAGATGGACAGACCATCCATCAGGGCGACACCATCCTCGTGTTGAGCAACCCGGAGCTGGAGCGTGTCATCGAGGATCAACGCGATGATCTGGCGCGTCAGCATACGGCTTACGAAGAGCAGAAGATCGAGCAGGAGAAGCTTCGTCTGCAACTGCAGAAGCAGGCGTTGCAGACACGCTATGAGAAGCAGCGACTTGACAAGAATATCGTGCTCGACCGCGAGGAGCACAGCATGGGCATCAAGAGCAAAGCGCAGCTCGAAGTGGCAGAAGATGAGTATCGCTACCAGCAGCAGCGCACCGAACTGGATATGCTCTCGCTACGCAACGACTCTGCTTCGGCCGTGCTTCGAGGCCAGATCATGGCACGCGATATGGAGCGTGAGCAGAAGAAATACAAGCGTTCGTGTGACCGACTTGACGACCTGGTTGTCCTGGCTCCCTGTGATGGTCAGCTCAGCTACATCTCCGCTACCCTCGGCCAGCGAGTGGGTGCAGGCGAACAGATTGCCGAAATCAAGGTGCTCACCGACTACAAGGTGCATGCCTCGCTCAACGAATACTACATTGACCGCATCGCCTCGGGTCTTCCAGCCAGCATCAAGTACCAAGGCGAGCAGTTCCCGCTGCACATCACCAAGGTAGTGCCTGAGGTGCGCAATCGCTCGTTCGACATCGACCTCGTCTTCGAGCAGGAACGCCCCTCGAACATCCGCGTCGGCAAGTCTTATCGTGTGCAGATCGAGCTTGGCAAGGCCGAAGATGCGCTCGTCATCCCTCGTGGTGACTTCTACCAGAGCACCGGCGGCCAGTGGATCTATCGCCTCGATGCCTCCGGCACCAAAGCCATCAAGACCCCTATCAGCATCGGCCGTCAGAACCCATCGCAGTATGAGATCATCGAAGGACTTGAGGCTGGCGACCGCGTGATTACGACGGGATATGAGAAGCTGGGAGATACGGAGGTGGTGATATTGAGATAAAAGACAGACCCTCTCTGCCCCACAAGGGGGCGTCTCCACCTTAATGGGGAGGGGAGGTTAGTTTGCTTGGTCGAATTAGCAAACGTTATTGAACATATTAAAATTTGCACAGAAAAGGAAGTTTTTCTTCTTTTTTTGTGTAATTTTTCATATATTTGCGGCCTAATTCTATTGTATCATGACCAAGAATCCTCTACAACAGTTCGGACAAGTTCCTGTTCAAACGGGAACGTTGATATCTTGCTTTCCAGATCTGGCAGCACCAGAAAAGAAAATACATGCCCTGGAAAAAAGCGGAGAGCTGATACGCCTGAAAAGAGGCCTTTACGTGGTCAATGAATTGGTATCTGGCAAACCTATAGATAGCAGACTCTGTGCCAATCACCTCTATGGCCCTTCATACGTTTCCTTGCAATGGGCACTCCGTTTTTACGGTCTTATTCCAGAGCGGGTATTCCAGATGACCTCTGTCACCACCAAGCGTACTCGTGTTTTTGATACTTCTATCGGTTCTTTTTCTTATATGCAGGTACCCAAAGCATATTTCCCTATCGGAGTACGGATGGAAGAAAGCAATGGCTGTTGCAGTTTGATTGCTACACCAGAGAAAGCTTTATGTGACACGATCTTATCGGACAACTATGTTCCAGAACAGTCGATAGCCAGACTTGAGGAATACCTTGAAGAAGATATTCGCTTTGACACGGATGCGTTGAAAGAATTCAATACATCTATTATAGAAGAGTGTGCAAAGACAGGTCGTAAGACCACAATACTCAATAACCTTATAAAAATAATCAGACGATGAGCACTTATGACGAGATGTTGGCCAGGTACCAACAAAATCCATCTACAGCCACTCCTAATGCAGAGCAGGAGGTGATGCAGCAAATAGCACTCGCTGGCCTCCAGCGTGGAGGATTCTTCGATCATGCCGCTTTCTACGGCGGAACGTGCCTGCGATTGTTTCATAATCTGCCACGATTCTCCGAGGATATGGATTTCTCTCTGATTGAGAAACGCGATGATATCCATATCGAGAACTATTTCCCTGCCATTATCGAGGAGTTTCATCTGGCAGGTCATGAAGTCGATATTGTCAAGAAAGACAAAAAAGCTTTTGGACGTGTAGAGTCGGCATTCCTCAAGGAGAATACCGAAGCCTACGACATTAAGTTCACTACCAAGAAAACAGTGAAGGTGAAGATAGAGCTCGACACTGATCCTCCTCTTGAATTCAGTACGGAACAGAAGATGCTCATGCAACCTTATTCTTTCATGACGCGTTGCTTTACCCTGCCTGACCTCTATGCGGGCAAGATGCACGCTTTGGTTTACAGAGCATGGCAGCGTCGCATCAAGGGTCGCGACTGGTTTGACTTTGAGTGGTATGTCCGCTACAATGTTCCTCTTGATTTCAAGCATCTGCAGGCCAGAATCAGAGAATTCAGTGGACAAGATGTAGATCAAAGAACCTTCATGACTCTACTCCGTGAAAAGTTATCCTCTACAAACATCGATGATGTCAAAGCCGATGTTATTACTTACATAAATGATAAGTCTGTTCTCGACATCTGGAGCAACGACTACTTCCTCTTGCTGGCCGACAGGATGCGTTTTCTTTGACGAGTGTCAAATTTTTGGACACTTTTAGCCTCAAAAAGTCGATTTCGGCTATTTTGAGGCTATTTTTATGAAATAATCATCATCTTTGCAGCACGAAAACCGACAATGGGCAAATCGTAAATTGTAAATCGTAAATACAAAAGATGATACTCCATTACCTCACCCTCGCATGGCGCAACATCTGCCGCCAGAAGATACAGAGCCTGCTCTCCATCGTAGGGCTGGCCGTCGCCTTGTTCTGCTTCAGCATCTTCGCCTATTTGGTGTATAGCTTAGTGTTTGTCGATACCTGGTACGAGAATCATGACCGTGTAGTGCATATCAGCCGAGTGGACAATGATTTCCCGCTTAAATATGGCAACTTTGTGCGCGAAAGTGTGATTGAAGGCAAGCTCGACAGCATCCCCGGCATCGAATGCTACTGCAAGCTATCGGGCATGTCATCATACTGGACGCTGGAAGACAGCCGTTCCATCAACCTGACCACCAGCGAGGCCGACACCACGTTTCGCCACATCTTCAACCCAACGTTATTGGCTGGCTCGTGGGAGGATGCCCTCCGCTCTGGTTCGAGTTTCGTGATGACCCGAAGCTTTGCCCAGCAGCTGTTTGGCTCTCCCGAAGCTGCCATTGGTCAGAAGATGTCACACTACGGAGCTGCCCATACTATACGTGCAGTGGTCGAGGATCTGCCTTCGAACAACTCGATGGAGCAACTCTCGAACATCGGAGGCTGGACATTCAACACCCCGCCTAATGACTATGAACCCAACGTCGATGTGTATATCCTGGTCAAGGATGGCTACACACGCGAGGAGGTGAAGCAGAGCATTGACCAACTTGACATCTTTGATCAAGAGAGTCAGGAACATTACACCGTCTGTTGGCCCAACCCTTGGCAGTGGGATTTCATCGCAACTTTCGGAGTAATCTTCCTCCTCATCACCCTGCCAGCCATGTTGCTACTCCTTGCTGCACTCTCCAATTTCTTCCATCTGCTGGTGAGCGACATCATGATGCGTCAGCGCGAATACACCCTGCGTCGCTGTCATGGTGCCCATACCCGCGACCTCTGGCTCATGGTGAGTTGCTACGTGACGCTGATGCTTGTGCTGACGAGTGGCCTGAGTATGCTGCTGATTGAGCTCTGCTCGCCCTTCTTTACGCTTCGTCTGTATAACAGATATACGTTCATCATAGATATTGACCAGATGCTGCATCAGAACAGTTGGCACATTGCTGTGCTGCTGCTCGTCGGCCTCGTGGTGGCATGGCTGGCGGTGATACGGGTACGCCGTCGCTCGCTACAGGAGTCAATCAAGAGCACATCGGGCCGTCGTCCAGGTCGTCACATCGGGCGCAACATCCTGCTGGGCTATCAGCTCACATTGGCAGTCTTCTTCTTCTCGCTCATGTCGGCCTTGGTCTTGCAGTTGCGATGCAACAGGCAGGTATTCCTCCCTCAGATGACCGAGCAGCAGCAAGCGGATTGTCTGGTGGCATCGTTGCATGGTGTAGCAGTAACGGATGAGTTGATAGATGAGCACAAGGAAATTCCAGATGTTATGGAGGTGGTACGCTACGAGGAAGGCTCTCCGTTTGGGCACAATTGGACCAATAACTTCCTCAACGAACAGGGAGACACACTTCAAGCCAGTCATATACCGTTTACAACAGAATGCCTCCAGTTCTTAGGCGAAGCTGTCACACAAGGTCGCTATGCCGAGACACCACAGGAGGTGGTCGTTGATGAAGGACTGCTTGCACAGTTCGACCTGCAACTGGGCGATGTCATCCAACTCTCTGTGATTTTGAGAGATGAAAACGGAGTCCCAATGGTCGATGAGCGACGTTTTGCACAGAGAGACTGGCGACCACACACCATTGTCGGCACCGTGGCTCAGCTACCAGAACGCTTGAACAATAACATTGTCCGCCGAATATTCAACTGCATCTATATCAATGATACCAAAGCATATAGAAACAAATTATGGATCAAGTGCCACCCAGGCAAAGGTGCAAAGGTGAAGGCTTTGCTCGATGAGCGATGGAAAGACAATACGGACGAGTGGTGGTACACTGACCACGAAGACCTGAAGTTCACTCATCATAGCTCGGTCAAGAGCTTTGTTCAGTTTATAGATGAGGGCGAAGGACCGCTCCGCGAGTTCCTGCCTTTCTTCCTGCTGCTGTCGACATTGGCTCTTACACTTACGCTCATTGGCATCTATTCTGCCGTCTCGGTCGATACACGTTTCCGTCGCAAGGAGATGGCCATCCGCAAGATCAACGGTGCCAAGGCCTGGCAGATAGCTGTGCGCTTCATCCGCCTCTACGTCATCGAGCTTGTCGTGGCTTCGGCCATCGCCATCCCTTGTGCCTATATGCTCATCGACACAATTATCACCGAGATATTCCGCGTTCCGTTTGCGCATGGCGTGCTCTTCTATGGCGGCGTGCTGCTCATCGTCATCGCGCTCATTGCCATTACCGTGGGCTTTCAGATATGGAGGATAGCGAGGATTGAGCCGGCGAGGGTGGTGAAGTCAGAGTAAAAGACCCTCCCCCGGCCCCTCCCGTCAAGGGAGGGGAGTGGTTACCTTGGTTTGACAAAGCGCAAGCTAACGGTTATTTGAATAAATTCGACAGAACAAAACAACAAAAGAACAATAATAACAAAACAACGCATAGCATTATGGCAATCATTGAAATCAAGAACCTCCAGAAGGTATTCCGTACAGAACTCGTTGAGACTGTAGCATTGAATGGTGTAAATCTCACCGTCGAGAAAGGTGAGTTCGTGGCTATCATGGGTCCATCGGGCTGTGGTAAATCCACCTTGTTGAACATCGTAGGTTTGCTCGACAATCCTACCAGTGGCGTGTATCTGCTCGATGGCGTGGATGTGAGCAAGAAGTCTGAGTCAGAGCGTACCGACATCCGCAAGGGTACCTTAGGCTTTGTCTTCCAGGCCTTCAACCTCATCGAAGATCTCAACGTGGAGGAGAACATCGAGCTGCCCTTGCTCTACATGGGCTTGCCAAAGAGCGAGCGCAAGAAGCGCATCCAGGACGCCATGGAGCGTATGGCTATCGGTCATCGTGCTAAGCATTTCCCTGCACAGCTCTCTGGTGGCCAGCAGCAGCGTGTAGCCATCGCTCGTGCCGTAGTGTCAAAGCCTTCGCTCATCCTTGCCGATGAGCCCACGGGTAACCTCGACTCAAAGAATGGTCATGAGGTGATGGAACTCCTCTCCGAACTCCACAAAGACGGCACCACCATCGTCATGGTGACCCACTCGCAGAAGGACGCCTCTTACGCTGACCGCATCGTGAATCTGTTCGATGGACAGGTGGTGGAGAAGGTGGAGATGTAAACCCTACCCCTCCCATCAAGGGAGGGGAGTGATTACCTTAATTATCGAAATAATGTTTGCGCTTCATATCAAACAAGCCCTACGCACACTCTCACGCCAGAAAGTCTTCACTTGCATCAACATCCTCGGCCTGGCGCTGAGTCTTGCCTGTTGTATCGTCCTCACCCGCTACCTGCATCGTGAGTTCACCATCGATGCCAATGCCATCGAGCCAGAGACACTCTGTGAGCTCGTCGCACAGGAGAATAACTATCGCCCTTCCGATGCACACGCACCCTTCGACGATGTATTGGGTGCCTCAGTGGTCGATAAGTGTCGCTACTGCCTGTTTCAGAATAAGTGCGACATCACGTGCGACTCTGTCTCCACCTTTGCCAACCTCCTGCTGGTCGATGCCAACTACCTCAATTTCTTCGACCTAAAGGTGACGGGTGACCGCGATGCCCTGTCGCATGCAGATGCTGTCCTCATATCGAGCGACTATGCCAAGCGCATGATTGACCGTGATCCTTTGGGCAAGACCCTCACGATCTCGAACCACACCGTCTCCGTGGCTGGCGTGTTCGAAGTACCGACGTGCAAGCGTAGGTTTGATGCCGACATCATCGCGCCATATATTGAGGATCACTACGGAATCTTTAACGGAACGACACTTATTGCCTCGTGGTATCGCCTCTCGTCAGTAGCAGAGATCGACCGCATCAACGTCATGCTGCGCAATCACAAGGAAAGCTGGCGAAACAGCTATCGCATGATGACCCTGCACGATGGCTACCTGAAATGCCCGATCCCCCAAGCCAGGACATACGCCACACTTGACGAATGTAATCCCACCGCGCTGCGCATCCTTCTGGGCGTGGATGTGCTGATCCTGCTCGTTGGCCTCTTCAACTTCGTCAATATCTACATGGTGCTGATGCAGCGTCGACGCAAGGAATGGGGCGTGCGCAAAGTCTTTGGTCAGAAACATTGGAACCTCTTCTGTCAGGTGTGGACAGAGAACATCTTGCAGGTGCTTGCTGCCCTTTTCGTGGCATGGCTCGTCGTCGAGATCAGCAAGCCATACGTCGATCAGCTGATGGAGGAAGCGTGTGGCTATTCGTGGTTCGACCTGCATCTAACCCTTGCCGTCCTCATCGTCGTGCCGCTCATTGCCGCTGTCTATCCCTTTGTGCAATACCTCATCCAGCCACCAGTCACCACGCTCAAGAGCACGGCTTCGGGCAAGGAGAGCATTCGCGCGCGCCTCGGCTTCCTGTCGTTCCAGTACCTGCTCACGCTCTGCATCCTCATCTGTGCTGTGTGGTACAATCAGCATCTGCGTATGTTGCAGAAGCGTGCGGGCAGCATCGACGTGAGTGGCGTCATCGTAGCAAACTTCTCGCATTACAGCAATAACAACATCGACTTTAGTTCTTTTGACATAGGGGCAATCTATAATTCGATCGAAGAAATCCAACATTCTCCGTTGGTCGAGACGTACGACCTCCAAAACAATTCCCGCGTCCTCAATTATGACTATAGTAATCAAGTAAGCGCTATCGATCATGACGGAGAAGTACGTGCCGTGCAGATCAACTGTAGTGGCAACATTTTCAGGATGTTCGATCTCCCTTTCATCGAAACGGCATTCGATGTGGCAGAGTTTGACAGTATCGGTCCTGAACCACAGGATCATTATTACTTCTTCCTCAACGAGACAGCTTTCCGTCAGTTAGGGTTCAAGAGCCTGGAGAATGCCTATATCTATAATGCGACAGAAACTGCTGATGACTACGAGGTTCCGCTGATGTCATGGTCACGCAGTGTGAGGAACGACGACGGAGAAGACACGTATGAGGATCTCTCCTGGGGTACGCGCAGCCATCCTGCCAAGGTCATGGGCATCGTGAAGGATTATTATTGCACGCATGCTTCAGAGGGTATCAAACCTATGGTCTTCTGCTGCTTGATGAGTGAGGTAGATGGCATCCATATTGGTGCGCCTTACATGCTGCGCCCTGTTCCTGGCAAGGCCGACGAGCTGATCTCTTTCCTCGAATCGTTGCAACAGAAGTATTACGGCACTTCCGACCTCGACTGGCACTGGTATCAGCAGGAAGTCGATGATCTCTATCAGGACGACCGTCGCCTTTCGCATATCTGCACCCTCTTTGCCACCATTGCCATCCTGATCTGCTGCCTCGGCCTCTTCGGCCTCTCGCTCTTCGACACGCGCGAGCGCTATCGCGAGATTGCCATACGCAAGGCGCATGGTGCACATCGCAAGGATCTCTACCTACTCCTGGGAAAGAAGTATATCTATGTGCTGATGGCGACCTTTGCATTGAGCATCCCTGTGACCTATCTCCTTATCCATCGCTACACAGAGTCTTTCATCGAAAGCGCTCCACTTACACCTATTATATATATTGAGGCCCTCGGCATCGTTGTCCTCATCACGTTGCTGACGCTCATCTACCAGTTAGAGAAAGCAGCGAGGGTGAATGTGGCGAGTGTGGTGAAGACAGAGTGATAAATACTGATCAAATATAGCCCGCAAATACTCGAATTTATGCAGTTAATCCACTTGTATTGCACAAAAATGTGATTTATTTGTTCAATACTATTGTTTTTTTGATCATACTACACAATTATTCCTTATATTTGCACACACAAATAATTCTGTGCGCAACTAAAGTCTGCTTCATGGAGAGACCTCCAAACCTCACCATCACCACCTACGAGACCCTCAAGGGTTACAGGGAGAACAGCTGTCATACCGAACATTGGCTTGCCTGAAGCTATGACTGTAGAATGGTGCGAACAACGAAAGCCAAGCTTTAATAGCTACTCACCTTAAGCAACGTATATGCAATCATCCTATCGCCCCCACACCCCCGGTTATGACTACTATGATGCCGGCATCTACCACATCACCCTCGTAACACGTAATCGTGAGTCGCTATTTGGCACGCTCAATATGAGTGCGCATCAGCCTGCTGTCATTCTCAATGAGGTGGGCCTGGCCGTGATGGAATGCTGGCACAAGATCCCAGCGCATCATGCTGCCAAAGGCCGCCAGATAGCCCTCCTCGCCGCCTGCTGCATGCCAGATCATTTTCATGGGGTGATAGAGGTGAAGGCGCGAATGGATGTGAGCGTGGGGGAGGTAATCTGCGGCTTCAAGATAGGATGTACGCAGGCTTGGCGACAGCTGACCGGGCAGCAACCATGTACGGCTGCTAATCTTGCTGGCAACAGTGGGGATGGCAGCGTTAAGGAGCCGTACATGGCTCCAGTGGTCAAAGCGCCACACAACATGTCCCGCAAGCAGCGCGCCGCCTACTATGCCACACGGCCACGCGAGGAGCAGCCCCTCTTTGAGGACAACTACGACGACACCATCTGCATGAGCCATGGCCAGCGCGAGGCGATGATCAACTACGTAAATGACAACCCACGCCGCGCCATCATCCGCAAGCTGCACCCTGACTTCATGGCACGCCGCCTGCACGTAATAATCAATGGCCATGACTACGCCGCCTTCGGCAACCTCTTCCTGCTGCGCTGGGCCAACAAGGAGCAGGTCTTCTGCCATCGTATGGCACGATTGTCGATGCTCAATGACGAGGAGCGAAAGATGGTGCCTAACCTGCGGTATGACCACATTATTGATGAGAAAAGCTCTACCACCTTCGATGAGGCACGATACATCACCAAGCTGCCATACGTCAATACCGAAGCCTACCGCAAGCAACAAGCCCAATGGATAGCACATGTCATGGAGGGCGCGACGGTGCTGGTCACTCCTGGCATCTCGGCAGGCGAACGTCAGATGAAGGACGAGTGCCTGCAGCATGGCTACCCGCTCATCCACCTGCAGAAGGAGCCCATCACCCGTTATTGGAAGCCTGAGAAGGTGCGCTTCGATGCCTGCAGTCAGGGTTCGTTGCTCATCCTGGCTCCTTGGGGCATCGATGAGATGGGCGATGTGAACCACGTGCCCTCCAACACCGACTATTCCCGCTTCCATAACCTCAACACCCTGGCATCGGAGATCTGCGCCTTCTATGGCGAAGCCAAAGTCTTGAAGGATTCTTTCCAATAACGACTGCCATGATCCTCCTGACTTCGAGTGAGCATTAGCCATCATCCTCTATCCACGAGTGAGCATTAGCCATCATCCTCTATCTTCGAGTGGACATTGGCTTTAATCCACGATCTACAAGCAGACATTAAACATATCACATAGAGTATAAGTGTCAAAAAATTGGACACTTTTAGCCTCAAACAGTCAATTTCTGGCTCTTTTGAGGCTATTTTTATGAAATAATCATCATCTTTGCACCACGAAAACCAACAATAGCAAAATCGTCAATCGTCAATCGTCAATCGTCAATCGTAAATCGTCAATCGTCAAAATCGTCAAATAAGATGCTCCCCCATTACCTCACCCTCGCCTTCCGCAACCTGCAGCGCAACAAGTTCCAGTCGCTGTTCTCCATCGTCGGCCTTGCCGTGGCGTTCTTCTGCTTCGGCATCTGCATGTATTTCGTGCATGGATTGTCGGACATGGACACCTACTACGATAATCATGATCGTGTGCTGGGACTTCGCATGGACCACAATATCCATAGCGTGCCACTATCTGCCTTCGAGGGTCTGGAGGAGAAACTCCCTGAGATGGAGGCCTGCTTCCGCTTCGTCCGCGAATCGGCCACCTATCGCAACGAGACGCTCGACCAGAACTTCGAACTCACCACCATCGAGTGCGACACTACCCTGCGCCACATCTACAATCCACGCCTCCTGGCGGGCAGCTGGCATGCAGCCGAGCATTCGACCAACAGCCTCGTGATGACCGAATCGTGGGCGCGCAAGCTCTTCGGAAGCGCAGAGAAGGCCATCGGCGAGCAGTTTACCTCGATGGGCGGCAGGCAGTATTCGGCCGATGCCTTTGCTACACCGACCTATACCGTTCAGGCCGTGGTGGAGGACATGCCTTACAATAACACCATCAATCCTTTCGGTTCGCATACTGCTTGGGTAATGAACGACACCGATGGCACACTCCACATGATGGGAACCGAACAGGCGCAGCACATCTTCTGCTTTGAACCACGCATCCTGCTACGCAAAGGAACCGACCTCGCCAAGTTCATGGCGAAAGTAGAGGCTGCACAAATTGTAGGTTATATCAACGTCAGCTCTGATTATTATGATACCCATGAAAGAGCAGAGATATACCTCACCGCCGACCAGGTAGTTGATATCAGGCAGCAATATGATAGCTATGGCATCTTCTTCCTCATCCTCCTCATCATCTTGCTGCCAGGTCTGCTCATTCTGCTTTCGGCTTTGAGCAACTTCTTCCACCTGCTCATCAGCAGCATCATGATGCGCCGCCGCGAATACACGCTGCGTCGTGCACATGGAGCTCACACCTGGGATCTTTGGGCAATGGTTAGCACGCAGGTCATTGTCACGCTGCTCATCGTGGGCGTCGTCACACTGGTTGTCGTCGAGCTCTGCGCTCCGCTGTTCGACCTCCGCATTGATGGTGAGCACTTTGTGTTCGATACCACTGAGATGCTCCGACAGACAGCGATGCATCTGGGCGTATTGCTTCTCATCGGTTTCTTGGTGGCTTGGTTGGCGGTTGCCCGCATCCGCAGGGACTCGCTTCAGGAGTCGATGAAGACCACCACCGGCCGCCGCCCAGGTCGTCACATCGGTCGCAATCTGCTGATGGGTTGGCAGATGCTCATCGGCTTCCTCTTCATCACCTTGTTGGGAGCTTTGATCATGCAGATCCGCACCAACGAGAATGCGCAGCTCCCCTGGCTCACCCAGCAGGAAAAAGAGGAGATCCTGATGTTGCCATTGAGCTTCGACGGTCAGCAGTTGCGCGATGCACTTGAATCGGAATTACGGGCTCTCCCTTCGGTCAAGGATCTGGCTGCCGTAGGTCCCTATTCTCATGGTTTTGAGTTCGCTGCCTGGAACGGCATGAGGGTGCTCAATGCACAGGGCGACACGCTCGAGGTTAGTCAGGCAACGTGCGAGAAGGCTGCCCTCACGTTCCTCAATGTGCCACTGCTGCGAGGCCGTTTTGCTGAGCAAGCCGATGAGGTCCTTGTCGATCAGATCTGTGCAGATCGTTGGCATCTTGACGTAGGCGATCAGCTCGATCTGTTGCCTTTCGATAATCCTACCCGCTACTATGATCCGAGCAAAGAATTTGACCCCGAAAGTCCTCTGCGCTATGTCACCATCGTGGGTGTGATAGACGACCTGATGCTGAAGTCGTGCATCAACATGAGTAGCAGCTCCAGAATGTATGATCGTGGTGGTATCTATCTGGCTTATCCGGTAAGCTTTGGCCAGTTCTATGTCAAGAGCTATCCCGGCAAGGCCAAAGAGCTGAACCGCGAGCTCTGTGAAGTCCTGAACCGACATGGTGGAGCGACCCTCAATGGCGAGACCGTCATAGAGCTTGAGTCGCTGCAGCAATATATTCGCAATCGAGACAAGGACATGCGCCAGTTCCTCAGCCTCTTCTGGCTTTTCGCCGGCATCGCACTCATCATCACACTGTTGGGCATCTATTCTGCCATCACCATGGACACAGCCATGCGACGCAAGGAGATGGCCATCCGCAAGATCAATGGTGCCAAGGCTCGCCACATAGCTGCCAGCTTTGCCCGCCTCTATATCCTGCTACTGCTCATCACCTCGACCATCGCTTTCACCCTGACCTTCATCCTGTTCAACTCAGGCAAAGAAGCTGGTATCCGCGAGCTTTTCGACTTCGGCATCCTCTTCTACGCCAGCATCTTCCTGCTCATGGCCGCCTTCGTAGCCTTGACCGTAGGTGTGCAGATAGGGCGAATCTCGCGCATCGAACCTGCAAGCGTGGTGAAGAGCGAATAAAGGAAGCTCGTCAATCTCCATAAACAAAAAAAACAGAGGAAATCACTCCTTGGGCAAACATCACCCCATGGCTCTTGATTCCCTCTGTTTTCCTTACGTTCACTTTGATGGATCAAATCCGCACGTCTTTCGTTCTCTTTGATAGATCAAATCCGCATGTCTTTCCCCTTACTCGTAGTTATCTCCCGGATTGTCGATAATCACCTCGTTACCACCCGTGTTGGGATTCGACCCGTTGCTACCACCGGAGTTCGACCCGTTGCTACCACCAGAGTTCGCCCCGTTACCATTCGACTCCCCGTTGGTAACTTCATTCCCTCCCCCTTGGGGGGAGTCGGAGGGGGCTTGAGCCTCGCCATTCAGTCTCTGATTCAGCCTATCCTTTGCCTCCTTGATCACACGGTTGATCAGGCCCACAGCCTCGCGGAGCTTGGCGGTCTTGGCGGCGTTGGCCTCGGTGGTGTCGTTGGCCTGGGCGTTGATGTTGAGCACCAGACGCATATAGGCCTCGTCGGTCACGGCACGAAGCTTGAGCGAGAGCTTGGTCTCAGTCTCCACGCGTTCGGCCACACGCTGCTGGTAGAGGCGTCCGAACTTGATGTTGGCCGACTCCAGGTCGTCGAGGTCGGAGTCGATGCCGATGCCCTCCACCTGCTCGTCGGTGAGCAGCTCGCGGCAGTCGAGCACGAAGCCCGCAAAGGTGGCCGACTTCTCCTGATAGGCGAGCGAGGTGACGGTCGAAGGGTACTTGCCCAGGATGTGCATCTGCACGGTGGCGGTCGCCTTGTAAGCCACGGTCGAAGGGTCCTCCAGCTCGCAGAGCTCGAACTTCTTGCGGATGCGCTTGAAGATCTGGCAGCGCAGGCGGTCGGCATCCTGCATCTCCTGGGTGTAGGCCGAACCCAGCGCACGGTTTACGATGTCCTGCTCAGCCAGGATGGCGTCGCGGAAGGGGTTGAAGACTGTCTGACTGATGCCAGCGGCCTCGATGCCGGTGGTAGTCAGGATGTTGCGGATGTTGGTCATGAGGCCTACATGCTCCGCGTTGCGGTAACGGTTCAGTGCCGTTGGCGAGATGATGAGAATCTCCATAGTTGTTTTTGGTTTTATGCAGACGCGGTGTCCTTCCGTTCACTTCCAGCTGTTGTTCCCATGCTGTCTGTTGCTACAAGCTGTTGTTCCCAAGCTGTCTTTCACTTCCAGCCGTTGTGTCCTTGCTGTCTGTTGCTACAAGCCGCTGTTCCCATGCGGTCTTTCACTTCAAGACGCTGTGTCTGCAGGTTAATAATGCAAAGTCTTGACCCGAAGGTCAGAAATCTCGTTGTCAAATTACAACTCCGTGTCCCACGCTCTCGACGCACCTCTGCCAAAGTGCAGCCCTCCGTCCAGTCCTCAGCCCCGGTCTCCGACGTTTTGCAACGGCACGTCCAGCCCAGCCACCAGCCTTCCGCACCTCTGCTGCCGCATCGTCCCCAGCCCGAGCCCAGCCTCCGTAATCCTGCAGCCGCCCGGCGTGGGCACCCGTCAGCCCTCCGCACTCCTACATCGCCCAGCCCTCCCGTCCATCCGAAGCTCTGCAATTCTGCATCGCCACATCGCGACGCTGGCGCACGTATTTGTAATTTGACGATGCAAATATACTCATTTTTCGCGACTCGCCGTTGAGCTTTGTTAAATACGAACAAATACGTAAAATTATTTGATAATTATTTGTTTATATCAGATATTTTTAGTATCTTTGCAAAGCAAAAACGATAGACGACGTACTTCGCACGAAGCACCCCTCCGACTATCGGAAAGCATACCGTAATAACTCAAAAACCAAACGACAAGAAGGAAAAATGATTATGAACCAGATTGACACCCCCACCCGTGCATACAGCAAGTCCGAGCTTGCCCAAGCCTACTCACCCGAGCTCACCCAATGTGCCGCCCTCAACCGCCTGCGCCGCTGGATCGAAGGTGACCGCGACCTGCTTGCTGCCCTCCATGCGGCAGGCTATCGCCCACAGCAGCGGATACTGACGGCCAAGCAGGTCGCAATCATCTATGAGTTTATTGGCGAACCAATTTTGTAGATGATGTCATTGGTGGCTCGAATAACTCGCTGAAAAGCTTAGAGTGTCTGGGGTGTCAAGGTTAAAGTGTCATCTTTATATGTGAGATTCTGAAAATATAAAGAGTCTATAGGAATGGATATTAAGAAATATAAGTATTAATTCTTTATTTCTAAGTAACTGATCAAAACATATTTAAAACGAGATATTTTGACTGACTATTACTTTATGTCTATCCCTATCTGTCTTTACTATGACACTTTAACCTTGACACTTGATGACACTTCGTTCTTCGGCTTTTTTTGTTCGTTTATACAATAAAGTAATGCTTAAATGTTAAATAATGTATAATAAATAAATATATTTTGTTCAAAAATTACAAATAACAAAAGAAAAAACTTATATTTGCAGTCAAAAAACTGATACGACATATGCAAATCGAATTTGCTACAGAAGGCTTTACGATAGTAGTCCAGCAGATAGACATCGAAAGGCATAAGCTATTTGGTTGTTCCTTTCTTTTGAGTCATATCTTGGATACGCCCAGATATCCTATCGAAGCAGTTTGCGAGGCTATGAATAAGCCCCGTGCATACGTCGTATCTAAACTTAAGCAATACAGAAAAAGTAATTATTATCATTATTCCAGCAACGAGGTCAAGGAGTCTGAGCTGGACGTTTTTGCAGATCTGTACGTCAACAATCTTAAGGCTAAACATGCAAGCCAAGTCACTAACATTGAGAGTGCTGTTGATCAGCTCTCCAATTTCTTCATGCTCTTTACGAGCGGCAATTATGATAACGTAGATTCACTTTTTGAGTGGGGAAAAATCGACGAAGAGTCGATACGTCAGAGCTTCATACGCAATGTCAAGAAGCTATCCTCACGCCGCAATAGATGTATAAATGTCTTTGCTGGAATGGGATACTTTGGTGAAAAAGTAATCTCTCCGCTGGATATTATCTTAGCCGGTCCGCCCTGTCAATCGCCATCTGACTGGTACGATGACTATGACCCAACCTTATTTACTTACAGATATAAGAAACAGACAGAACAACAAGAAGACTATAGAGATCGTTCTCTTTTATCATTTGAACGGGCAACCAGTCCCACACTGCATTTGCCTACACTATTAACCTCTCATGTTGTACATGCTCCATGTTCCACCCGGCATGTACACCGAAGCTTTACGCCTCATTCTTATTACCATTTCGGGTCAGCCGATGATGTTCCAGACGCTATGATTCATAAGAGTGTTTATGAAACTATTTCAATAACCACGCTTATGGAGAGTGGCTCGGAACACCATCTTTCCTCAAGCTATATGCACACCATAGCACATGGCAAAGAGAATGCGAAGCATTAATGTGGGCTTTAATGCGACCTTTATAGTAATCTGTCTCAACGGATTCACTCACCCACACCTTTTCTTCTCTACCACTTGCATCTGCATGAATAAATGCGGACAAGTGGAATGAGCAAGGAGAACAATCACAACTTACGACAACTACCAAAGGGGTATGGGATAATTCCTATGCTCCCAAATGGTATGCCTGATATTACTAAAGTGGTTACTGTAGAAACACCATATGGCCCCATGTTGGCCATGCCAATGGAAACCCATCCTTACCTAAATCATTTCATCGAGAAAACCAGAAAAGCCGGATATATGGACGAATCAGGAAACTTCTTGAAAAATGTTCCAAAGGGGGCCTGGGGTATTTGGGTAAAAATGTACTTTGACTCAATGAATATAGCTGCTGACTGGAAATACTTCGAGATAAAATGGGGTGTAAGTAACCTACAGCAAAACATAATGAAGAAAAATGATCCGAAGTATGAACTGTGGGAAACGACATTCAAAGGCCTTTTTGCGCCATGACCTGCTATATATACATTGCAAAAGCACTTGTTGATGCCGAATATAAAATAATCGTACCTACCCATAGGTAGATTGCGTTTCACACGCATGAGAGATGCTTTTGGGAGACAAAAAGGTTGAAAATCCCTACCCAAGGGTAGGTTTGATGTTATTAAAAATACTTGTATATTTGCACTGGATTTCGATGAGGGACGCCTCTGACGAATCTGGTGCATTCTATTATTATATATAATGTGTGCATCGAGAGTAATAAACTGATTGGGCCCAATCATATTTTTGTTAAACTGCTAAAACAAATTTTCAAAAAGATGGCAGCAAAACAAACAAAACAACAAAGTCCTAAGGCAATACAGCCTAAGGTAGTGAGTGAGAGCCGAGGAAAAGGCTCAGTCATGAGCGATGGCTCGTTCAAGTATCAACCCTACAACGACACCGGCGAGTGCTTGTACACCGATTTTGTGAACAAGACAAAACAGGGCGAATTGAAGGGTTCGGAAAAGACTTATGTGATGACTATCAAGGTCAGCAAAGGGGTGGCTGATCCAGGTGCTGAACTGTATCGTGCAACTCTGGATCTGATCAAGCCTATGATGACCAAGATCGAGGACGAGACCCAAGGTATTCCTATTGCAGAATGTATAGGGCATACCGCGCACACCACAGTCTGTCTGGAGGGTGAAGTGCTGGTGGTCAAGTCGCGCATCGGACTGAAGGAGCAGGACTCGAAGATGGCAAAGCTCGCAGAGTCGGCAACTCCCGAACAGCTCAAGTACATCTCGCTGTACCTCGATCCTTGCCGCATCTACCAGGGCGAGGTGGCGCAGGTCTCAGCGCTGATCAACCTTGGACGAAAGAAGGCTCAGGAGCTGGCTAAAAAAACTTCACGTAAATCAATTAACAACAAAAAAGACAACTAATCATGGAAGCATTAAAGACTAAAAAGAACTCCACCATGGAGTACGCCAAGGATGTTAACAGCATGCTGTTTAACCGCACCCATGGCGCAGGCAAGAACGATTGGGGCTTTGCCGAGAGTGTCAAGAAGGATATGACCAAAGCCAAGCGAAATGTGCTGGAGCAGGTCATGAACGCATCGAAGACTCAGGCCATCATCGACGAGATCAAGAAGGCTGAGGTTGACTATCTTAATGAAAAGAAGTCTCTGCTTGAGAAGGTTGATGATCTGAGCGCCGAGGAAAAGACCAAGCTGAAAACTCACCTCGAGGCACTGAAGAAGAAGCTCAAGGACAACATCAACCTCCAGAAAAAGCTTTTGCCAGTGGTAGTGATGCATGGCTTGGCCATCGACGGCAAGCGTAAGGTAGCCGAGTCTGCCAGCAATTACACTCTGAGCTGCTGGGCAACGCTCGACATCGACAATGTGGATGACCCACAGAAGCTTTGGGAGGAGAAGATCAAGCCTCATGCCGAAGCATTGCGCATAGTCTGGGCCTACATATCACCAAGTGGTCATGGCCTGAAGATCATCTTCATGCGTCCACAGAACCTGACTGTCCGCTTGGCTCAGAAGTGGTTCGCCACTCGCATTGGCATCGATGGCTATGATGCCAAGACCTACGATCTGGCCCGCTGTCAGTATATTACCTTGGCAAGCAGCAACCTTCTTTACTGTCCAGACAAACTCTTCGATGATGGCCTGACCAACGAGGGTTATCTGGTGGAACTCGACCTTGAGACGGTGTTTGAAGAATTGGAGGAGGGCGCAAACAATGTTGAGCAGATCACCGGCCCTGTGCAGCCTCTTCCTGTGGGCACGAATGCCATCGCACAACTGGAGAAGTCGGCCATCGACAAGATTGCAGAACAGGGCTATCACGGCATCAAGTGGGAGGTCATCATTGCGAAGTACTGGGAGATCAACAATGATGGCATGGCCCCAATCCTGGGCGACCGCAACACCAAGATCTACGAGCTGGCACTGGACCTGCGTCACATAGCTGGTTTCAATGTTGAAGTGCTGACCCGCATCATCCCCAACTACGACGATTTCCCAGAGGACGAGAAGGTGCAGACCATCAGAAATGCCGTATCTGCCCGCAGTTATCAGATGCCAGCACGCATGAAGGCTGTGTTGGATGCGTTGAAGCCAGAGTATGCACACACCACCGACATCGAGAGCGCTATTGAGGAGATCGAAGAGCGTCAGGATACGTATGCCTTCACTAAGCTCAAGGAGGGTTTCGGTGGCAAGCTGGAGCGCCTGCCTATGGGTGTACGCGACTCGCTGGACGGCATACCCGAGCCGCTCTATATGGTGGCAATCATCGGCGTCGGTCCTATGATCGGAGCGCTGGCAACGGGCATTCGCCTGAGCATACACCTCCATTACAGCGCGTTGAACCTTTCAGCATACATAGTGGGCGAGGCCGCGAGCGGAAAATCGCACATCGATGCGCTGTATCGCACCTGGATGAACGAGCTCCTGTTGCAGGATGCCATCCAGTTCGAGATGCTCGAACAGTGGAAGGCTTTGCCCAAGAAGGAGCGTGAGAAGACACCCCGTCCTGTATCTGCCATCCGCATACAGCCTCTGCGCACCTCAATGGCTGACGTTCTGGAGCACCTGAAGAACTCACAGGGCAAGCACCTCTTCAGCTACACTGCCGAGGCAGACCAGCTGACACAGACACGAACCTCAGGCGCTTTCGCCAACGTGAGTGTGCTGATCCGCATGTCCTACGACGGTGCGGAATTCAAGAGCTCATTCAATGGCGAATCGGCAGTCAATGCCAACGTCGATCAGGTACTGTGGAACATGGTGCTCTGCACTACTCCCGACGGCTTGCATCGTGCTGTGACCAACGTGACCAATGGCGAACAGACCCGTCTGCCTATAGCTGAGACTCCCGACAACACCTTTGCTCCTCTGGTACTCACCCCACCACGCAAGGAGCAGTCGAACAAGAACATCGGTCGCGTAGCACACTTGCTGACCCTGATGCAGGGTAATGTGGACCTGCCTATGCTCGAAAAACGTTGTGGCGAATGGCTCGAGAGTGTACGTCTGACCAGTTCGAAGAACGATGACAAGGTCTATGCACGTCAGCGTATGAGAGTGGCTGTCAATGCTATGCGCTACACCTGCTGTCTGATGCTTTGTGCCTATGCCGAGTGGCTGTTCAAGAACCTGGACGACCGCAAGCCAAGCAAGGAGGCACCGAAATGGGCCAAGGGGTGCAAGAGTGCAGAACAATATCTTACACTCTATCCCGATGCACCAAGCCACGACATGAAGCGCTTCCAAACGGAGGAGTATATGAACGCCTTTGAGGTTTTGGCCGATTACATGATCGAGACCACGCTCCACTTCTTCCGCGCACGCATCGAGAAGGCCTATGCCAACCCAAGTTACACCGGAAGCAAGCGTAAGATTGCTGGCTCTAACGATACCATCTTCGACTCCCTGCCTCGCATCTTCGTGCTGGAGCAGGCACGTGAGGCAAAACGCCGAGAGTGTGACAACGCCGACATCAACATCGACAATGCCACCAAGCAGATGCTCAAGAACTGGAAGAAGCAGAGCTTGATAAAAGCCCTGGGCGGAGGCAAGTATGAGAAGATGTGCTAAGACACGATAGAAGATAAAAAAAACAGGCATCAAATGAATTTCGGTTTGAATTCCGAAAGACTTTGATGCCTGTTGTAGATTATTTCAGACGAATGCTTTTTTTTTATTCTATGACTATCACTGGACGGATAGATCGCCCACAGTAACGAGAACAAGTACCAACTCCAGTGCTCATCGTATTGAAATAGAGCCCGATTGCTTAATTTGAAAAATCATTACTAAGCGACGATGACCAGTAGCTGCCATCAGAATTGAATTATTTATTTTGGATTATTTGTTGTTGCCCTAAAGTACAGAGACACGCTTTTATTGTACCGATGAAAGTATCAACCATAGGGCGCATCTCCTCCATCTGTTCCTTTGTATAGTACTTGAGTTATCGTAGTAAGCGGAAGAACGACCAGAAGACTTCTCTCTTCATCGGTCATCATATTGCAATCCTTTCTTTGTTGACGTTGATGGTGAAGAGGGAGACTCGGCTATTCCATGATTCTATGGCCTCGGCCTGCTGTGTCAGAACTGCAGTACAAACACGGCACCGCCCGTTTCGTTGCCCGAACAGGTGAGCGAGCCTTTATGCAGGTTCATGATCTGTCGGCTGAGGGCGAGGCCTATGCCTGAGCCTCCAGTCTTTGAGGTGTAGAATGGCAGGAAGATCTCCTCGCGCTTGTCGGCTGGGATGCCTGGGCCTCGGTCGCTCACGGTGATGCGAGGCTTGCCTTCGGGTGCCGAGGCGGTGATCATGACGGCTGGCACTTTCTCGCGCCTCAACGTGCTCACTTTTTCACTGCCCATCGCCTCGAGGGCATTCTTCACCAGATTGATCATCAGCTGCTTGATCTGACCTTCGTCGCACTGCAGCTTCAGGCCTTGGGCACACTCGATGCTGAGGCCCTGATCGGGATAGAGTCGCTCCACGTGCTGGAGTAGTGTCTTGGCATCGACCTCGCGGACTTCGGGCTTGGGCAGATGGGTGAGCTCATAATAGCTGTCGAGGAAGGTCTTGATCGACGTGCATTGCTCATGGATCACCTCGATGGCCTCACGGCTGTCTGCGGGCGCATATTCGCGTTGGAGCATGTCCTCGCTCAGCGAGATGATGGGTGTGATGGAGTTGCGAAGCTCGTGTGTCATGATGCGGAGGATGCGGTCGTAGTACATGCGCTTGGTCTCAATGTCCAGCTGGCTCTGACCGTATCGCTGCATGATGAGGTTCATGTCGTCGTACATCTGTCGGAGGGCTGCATCGTGCGTGTCGGGAAAGCGGCTCATCGTGTCCTTGCTCTTCAGACATCCTAAGAAGTACTTGACCTGGTCGGGCAAGAAGGAGGCTCCCTGCCACATCGTATATAATAAGCAGAGGCAAAGCACCGCACTGCCACCTATGGCCAACCCACTCCTGTCGCACTGCCATGCCAGCATGAACAGACTGCCCGAAGCGATGAGCATCAGGCCGACGATGAGCATGTAGAGGTGATAGTGTCGTTGCTTGAACATGCTAGTGCAGCACTCCGAATTTCTTCAACTTGTTATAGAGCGTCTGGCGTGAGATGCCGAGTCGTTCGGCAGCATTGACGAGGTTGCCATGCTCCTGATCGACGACCTCGTGGATGTGTTTCTTTTCGAGGTCTTCGAGCGAGAGCTGCTGGTTGGCCTCGATCTGGTCATGGAGCGACGCAGCCTCGGCTGCCAGTGTGGCTGTCTGCTGCCGGGCACGATGCTTGGTGATGGCGGCTTCGAGCTTCTGGATGAGCACCTGGTTGTCCCACGGCTTGGTCACAAAGTCCTCGGCTCCCTGCTGCACGCTGCGCACGGCCAGGTCGATGTCGCCAAAGGCTGTGATCAGGACTACAGCGGGAGCATCGGGCAGCTCGTTGATGCGGTTGAGCCAGAACAGGCCCTCCTCACCATCGAGCTTGCGTGCGTCGAAGTTCATGTCGAGCAGCACAACATCCACGTCGCCTGCCTGCAGAAGCGCTGGTATCAGCTTAGGGTCGGGCACCGTGACCACCGTGCTGAATACGCCATTGAGCACCAGTTTGAGCGTGCGCAGCACCGACTGATTGTCGTCGATTATGAGTATCTTGTATGGATTCATGCTGATGAGAATGCATTACTTCATCAGCACACTATTGGCCAGCTCGTTGATGTCAGCAGCGCTGATGGAGCCATCGCCGTCGACGTCGTAGCGAGGATCGATGTCCTTAGAGCCCCCAAGTTGCAGATAGTAGTTGATGAGCAGAGTGATGTCGGTGACGCTCAGGCGGCCATCGCCATTGATGTCGCCCTTGCCAAAGGTAGGCTGTATGTTGGTGAAGAAGTCGCCCCAGCCGTCGGCCATATAGTAGCTGAAGAAGCTGGCCTGAGGCACATAGACTGGTATGTGAGTGGCTTCTATGCCTACAAAAGCATTGAATCCGAGCACTGGAGGAACAGTAGCAAGGCTGTTGATGCTGGTCAGACCTACACAGTCCATGAAGGCCTGAATGCCGATGCTGGTGATCGAGGCAGGAAGGGTGAGGGAGGTGAGGCCTGTGCAGAAGTCGAAGGCATTGTTGCCAATGGTGGTGACGGTGTTCGGAATGACCACCTTGGTGATCTCTGAGTGATTCCTGAAGGCCTCGCTGCCGATGCTGGTGACGGTGTAGGCAATGCCGTTGATGGTGACAGTGGACGGAATGTTGACCGAACTGCTGTAACGCTCAGCACCCCAGGTGACGCTTGCCGTGCGGCTGGCAGGGTCCGTGAGGTAATAGATGCCATCGACACACGCTTTGACGGTCAGTGGCAGGATGGCAGCGAACTCACGCCAGTAGGGATGCACCTTGTAGGCAGAGACGGACTGCTCTGGCACATAGAGTGTGATCTGGCTCTTCTCAACGTTGAGGAACTCCTCGGCAAAGGTCTGTGGGGTAGGCGAGAGGTTGACGAGGGTGGTCAGCATAGGGCAGACATTAAATGCAGACTCGGCAATGTCGGTCACAGAGCTTGGGATGACCACCGTGGTGAGGTTGTTGCACTTGAAGAATGCCTGATCAATACGGGTCACCGAATTCGGAATGTCGAGCTCAGTGAGTGCAGAGCAACAACTGAAAGCGCAAAATCTTGAAAATCACGATTATATGATTATGATGATAGAAAAGTGGAGAGGTGGGGGATAAAATTGTCTGATTTAACACTTTAGAGGGTAGATTGGTGGGTGGAGGTGACAGAATTGAGGGATGAAAATGAAAAATTGGGATGACAAATCGAGGGAGAATGGAGAGAAGGTAGGGAGGAAATGAAAAGATTTGGAGCGGAAATTTGGTATTATATTATTAATAATGTATATTTGCCGCGCAGAAGGTGTGTACTCATAAAGAGCACGCCGCATGGGCGGCAAGTAACCGACTATGTGCATCGGCTGCAGAACACGAATAATAAACAACAAAGATTCACACTATTGCAAGACCAATACGCAATATACCTACACTTTTTGGTAATGAAGCATGGAACTTCATTCGCGAAGCAGAGCGTGTAGAGGCATTTGAATTTTTTTATAGATTATTTAAATAACATCATAAAATGCAATAATTATGTTAGACAAGGAGTTTAAATTCTATCTGGCACATCAAAAGGAATTGTTGCCTAAATACGAGAATCTGTATATTGCCATAGTGGGTGATCAGGTTGTCGGAGCCTATCCTACTGCCTCTGAAGCATTATATGAAAGTGATGCCAAATACGCACCTGGTACTTGTCTGATACAATTGTGTACTCCCGGAAATGGAGCCTATTCCGTGAGGGCTTATTCACGTGTCTGTTACTAATATGGCGGCAGTATTAACAGTTGATTACGGAAAGCGCGTGTACTCTATAGAGACTACATGCAAAATTTCTATGCACCACGATGTTGTACGGTTTGGTAATGAAGACCATCCTGATTTTCATGAATATAATGCAATCTGGGATACCGGTGCTGTCAGAACAGTGATATCTTCCAAAGTGGTTGCGGAATTAGGACTACAACCTCGTGGAAAAGTAGAAATGTACCATGCCAATGGTGTTTCGTATGTAAACACATATTTTGTAAATCTGCTTCTCCCCAACAAAATGGAGATTCAGATTTTGCAGGTAATGGACGGGAACTTACCTGATGCAGACATTCTGCTTGGCATGGATGTTATAGGGTTAGGCGATTTTGCATTAACTGCGCCAGAAGGTAAAACCCTTTTCTCGTTCAGTCAACCCTCGCAATATGCGATAGATTTCAATAAGACAAACTGATAACACATCATGCTTCACACCTTGCCTACATATCACCATTACGTCAACTCTTACAAAGAGGTTAACGTACTGAAATACCGCATTTTAGGGGGTATTATAGAATCTATAACCCAGAGGTTTTTCATCGATTACAGAGCCTTCCAGAGGTGCTTGCGGGCATCTTTGGAAGGCTTTGTTGTGTTCGTTACCGCACCGTAGCAGCAGGGTTAACACCATCAAACAATAAAGTATGAATGCAATGGATACTGAAACTAAGCTGATAGTGCTATGTATATTTGGGGCGTACATTCTGGTGCCGCTCTTCGTAGTGTGCATGTGGGTGCTAATGTTCCTGTGCGACAAAAGGAGGAGGTTTGATTTCCTTTGCGACATGGAGGAATATGAGTACTGCAAATGCCATGGTCTTATCATTCCGCATTACCTCAACCATGGGGAGTTCCTTTTCGCTGTGAAGATCTACCACAAGCTTTACGGTCAGAGACGATTCCCCAAACCCGAGAACGAACAAGAGAAGCAATAATATATAAAACAAGAATAATATGAAGAAAACAAGATTTCTATTCTC
>JAZQQU010000048.1:0-28938 GCA_045629225.1 Bacteroidales bacterium
CTGAGTCAGACATGGTCATAACCTGGCCACCGAGCTGCAGAACCTTCTCGGCAGCATACTGGGCAACGTTGCCCGAACCTGAGATAGCCACCTTCTTGCCGGCAACCTCCAGACCCTTGGTCTTGAGCATAGCGCGGAGGAAGTAAACGGTACCGTAACCGGTAGCCTCAGGACGGATGAGTGAGCCACCGAACTCGAGAGCCTTACCTGTAAGAACGCCCTGGAACTGACGGCAGTACTTCTTGTAAGCACCGAACATGTAGCCAACCTCGCGGCCACCTACACCGATGTCACCGGCAGGAACGTCGCAGTCAGGACCGATGTGACGATAGAGCTCGAGCATGAAGGCCTGGCAGAAGCGCATAACCTCGGCGCTTGACTTGCCACGTGGAGAGAAGTCTGAACCACCCTTTGCACCACCCATAGCGAGGGTAGTCAGGGAGTTCTTGAAAGTCTGCTCGAAAGCAAGGAACTTGAGGATGCCAAGGTTTACTGACTTGTGGAAGCGGATACCTCCCTTGTATGGGCCAATGGCATTGTTGTGCTGGATGCGGTAGCCAGTGTTGGTCTGGATGTTACCGTTGTCGTCCATCCAAGTTACGCGGAAGGTGTAGATGCGATCTGGGATGCAGAGGCGCTCGATGAGGTTGACTTTGTCAAACTCTGGGTGCTTGTTGTACTCCTCCTCGATAGTACCGAGAACTTCTTCTACTGCCTGATGATACTCTGGCTCGTTAGGGAATCTGCGCTTCAGATCCTCAAGAACTTTCTTTGCGTCCATTTTTGTTTTGGAATTTTTTGAATAATTATTATACAATACCTTTATTTGTCAAATTTGCGGTGCAAAGATACGACAAAAATACAGAACTGCCAAATAATTCGGGCAAAAAATTACAAAAAATGGCAAAAAAGTTGAAATTTGCCAATCTTTATGCAAAAAACCTTCATTTTGCAATGCAGAAACCGCAGCCTCCGATGGGAAACTGCGGTTGAATGATGTTTTTTTATGCAAAAGGATGCATCGGGCGATGCGCCCATTGCATAAGTGACTTAGCGGATCACCTTCTGTCCATTGATGATGCTGATGCCCTTGGCGTCGTTGACGCGCTGGCCATACATATTATAAATTACAGAGGTGGTGGTGGCAAGAGCCTCGACCTTCTCAATCGAAACTGGTGCTACATACTCTACAGCAGGACCGAAGCCACCGCGACCATTGGCCTTACGAACGAGCTGAGCATCGGCAGGAATCTCGCCTAAGTAGATTACACCGTCAACAAGGAAGATGGCGTCGGCCTCAGGTGAAGCGAAATCCTCAGTAGCTGGCTCAACCTGGGCAGCAGTCTGATCAGGTGCCCACTCACCGTAGATGTTCTCGAGGGTGTACTGTGCAGCCTCCTCGTCGGTCATCACAGTCTCATACTCGTAGTTCCCGGTGCTGTGGGTGAAGTTCATGATGTGCGACTCTGGGGTGGTCACGTTGCCCTCAGCGTCCATGGTCATGTACTCCTTGAAGCGATAGGCTGCCACATTCATGCCAGCAGCAGTGAAGCGGTTGTCGACGAGCTTGCCGCTGAGGTCGATGGTACGGAGGTACTGAGCCTTTGACTCGCCGCCCCATGAGCGACCGAAGTTGAATGACTTAGAGAGGGTCTCGATCTGGCAGTCGAGGAATACGTAACCCCACTGGCAGCTGGCCGAAGTGTAAGGAGCGCAGACGGTGCAGTCACCACTCTCCACATCCTTGGCGCGGCTCTCGTTGACAAGCTTCACGCGGTTGTAAACCACATCGCCATCACCGCAGAGGTAATCGACGGTACCATGGATCTCGCAATCCTCCCAGTAGAAGCGTGAGGCAGCATTTGAGTAATAGGTATCCTGATAAGAGAGCATGCGCACATTCTTGGCGATGGTGTTCTTGCCCTTATCCTGGAGGCAGACAGCACGGCCGGCCGAGCCTGACTTGTAGTAATCGAGTGCGTTCTGGATGGTGAGATCCTGCAGGTAGAGGCCGTCTGAGGTGTTGTAGAGGGTGGCGGTGGTACCGATGCCCTCGTTCTCTACGAGTGGAGCATTACGGATGATGGTGCCCACCATTGACTCACCGATGATCGAGATGTTGTTGCCCGAGATGGTGGTGAGCACGGTTTCGCCCATGTCATATACGCCATTTGGCAGGAAGATCTTCACGTTGCCAGTAGAGTTAGCAGCAGCGATGGCCAGCAGGAAGCTGCCCACGTCGCCTGAAGCGATCTGGTAGTAACCGGTTGACTCGTCGAATGCCAGCTCCTGAAGCACGTTGGCCACAACGACTTTGTGCACATAGGTAGTGCCACTGAAAGTGATGGTCAGTGTGGTGGCATCGCCGTCGTAGAAGAAGGTGTACTCAGCACCATCAGCACTGTCGTCGGCCTTCACCTGGAACTCATCGACAACTACACCCTCGGCAGTAGTGACGGTGGCAAGGCTCTCAACAGAGTAGCGGCAGTTGCCCAATGAAACATAGGCCTTGCCTGCAACGTCGAGGCTGATGTACTGGCCGCCACTGAATGCCCAGCCGTGCTGTGCATCATGGTAGTAGCCGTTCATGTCGATGGCCTCATGATCCTCTACATAGAAGTATGGCTTGTTGAGCTCATACACGTAGCGTGAAGTGTTGGTAGGAACCTCCACGTCGCTGGCCTTGGCATAGAGGTCGAGGTCCTGCTGGATGGCGGTGCCCTCAGCTACCTTCAGTGCGGTACCCTGAGTGCTGTTGAACCAACCGCGGAAGGCCTTGCCCTCAGCTACGGTGACGTCGGCAGCGCCATAAGCGTAAGCGAGTGCAGAGTTGCCCTCTACCTCCTCCTGGCCGATCAGGGTCTTGCCATCTACGTCGAAGTACTTCACGGTGCACATCGGGATGAGTTCGCAAGCCTTGGCTGCGATGTATGGGGTGTACTGGCCACCCACGATGGTGAGCACGTCAGCCTCCTCGTTGTTGTAAACCCAGTTGACTGAGCCACCGTTGTGGTAGCAGCCACATGACTTCACGTCGATCTCGCCAAGCTGCTCGCCGGCTGCGTTATAGACGTAAGCGCTGGTGTTGCTGTACTGGCAGCCACCCAGGGTGATCTGTACAGGACCATCGACAGGGATGGTAGCCTTGAAGTTGTCGTAGCCGTGCATGTCGTTGCGGGTAGAACCCTCGATCACTACACCAGCGGGAACCTCGTCGGCCGAAACGTTCTCAGCGCGGTTTCGCAGGTCGAGCTCGAAGTCCTGGAAGTCGCGTGCCTGTGGCTCACCGTTGATCACGCCATTGATGCAGATGTTCGAGAAGGCCTGCTTCTTGTTGTTGGCAGTGTTCGAGATGTAGATGCGGAAGGTGAATGTCTGGCAGGCCTCGGCATTGATCTCGAAGGTGTGGTCGAGGCTGGCAGTGCTGGCATTGGCACCATTGTTGCGCAGGATGTTCTCGGCCAGAACTGGCTGAGGCTCGCTCTCCACGCCATCCACGGTGTAGCTCCATGAATAGTAGGCTGCATCGGTGCCGTCCTTCAAGTTGTCATAGGTGATACTGCTGACGCTCAGGGTGAGGCCCTTCTTGAGCTTCACAACGTACTCAGCCATGTCAGTTGGTACGCAACCTGGGTTGCTGGTGCCTGGCTGCATGGTGACCATCTCAACGCCGCTGTTGGCAGCATAGTCACTACGGGTTCCGATGGTGAGGTCGGTACCGAACACGCAGGTGGTCTTGTTGACGATAGCGCCGAACTGTTCGGCATCGAAGGCGGCTTCCTTCTCGTTGCCCACTGTCCACTTGAAGGTAGCAGCGGCATCGGTGAAGGTCTGAGCCATCAGGTTCATGGCCAATGCAGAGACGGCCACGAGGGATAGTGCTTTCTTCATCATGTGATAATTATTTAGGATAGTAAAGAAAAAAGTATTGCGCGTTTTGTATGTTATGTAGGTGTTTATATGGGTTTATCTGGCGCAAATTTGATGAATTTTTATGACGATTCCAAATTTTTGGCCCAAAAATTTCATTAATCCATTTATTTGTATTATCTTTGCGCTACATTTGCATCGAAACCCTTCAAAAAAACACCCCATGCTCGACATCTTCCCCGCCTTGATCAGCAAGGCACTCGACATACCAGAAAGACAAGTCAAGGCCACACTCGACCTGCTCGAGAGTGGCTGTACCATCCCCTTCATAAGCCGTTATCGCAAGGAGGCCACAGGCAGCCTCGACGAGGTGCAGATCACAGCCATTCATGAGCGCTACGAAAAGTTAGGCGAACTGCAGAAACGCAAGGTGACCATCTTAGGCACCATCGACGAGCAGGGCAAGCTGACACCAGAGCTCCAGCACCGCATCGAAGAGTGTTGGGATGCCACTGTGCTTGAGGATATCTACCTGCCCTTCAAGCCCAAACGCCGAACTCGTGCCCAGGTGGCGAGGGAAAAAGGTCTGGAACCATTGGCCCTCTATCTCATGTCGCAGGCTTCGGATGTGAAGCAGCGACCAGCCACGCAGCAGGATGTGGATCACGAGCTCTCATTATATATAAATAACGAGAAGGGTGTAGCCTCTGCCGACGAAGCTCTGCAGGGTGCCCAGGACATCATAGCCGAAATGGTGGCCGAAAATGAGCAGGCACGCAACACCGTGCGTCGCAATTACTCGTTCGATGCCGTAATCACGTCGAAGAGGGTGAAGAGTGCCAAGACTTCTGAGGCCGACGAACAGGCTGCACAGAAGTTCCGCGATTACTTCGACTGGCGAGAACCCCTGAAGCGCTGCGCCAGCCATCGACTGCTGGCCATGCGTCGTGGCGAAGCCGAGGGCTACCTGCGTTTGAGCATCACGGGCAACGAGGGTCTCTGCATCGACCGCCTTAACTCTCTTTTGGTCAAAAGTAGTCGTTCGGCTGCATCACCACTTGTGGCCGATGCTGTGACCGACTCGTTCAAGCGACTGCTGGCTCCCAGCATCGAGACGGAGTTCATGCAGACGAGCAAGGAGAAAGCCGACCAGGAGGCCATCCGCATCTTTGTGCGCAACCTGGAGCAGCTCCTCATGTCTGCACCCCTCGGCCAGAAGCGCGTGCTGGCACTCGACCCCGGTTTCCGTACAGGATGCAAGGTGGTAGTGCTCGACCGCGAGGGCAACTTGCTGCATCATGACGTCATCTATCCGCATCCGCCCAAGAGCCAGTTCATTGATGCCATGAACACCATCGAGGGGCTTATACAGCGCTATCAGATCGAGGCTATCTCGATTGGCAATGGCACTGCCAGCCGCGAGACAGAGGAGTTCGTCAAGGGCCTCAACCTGCAGCGTCAGGACAAGCTAGGCGAACAGGTACAGGTATTTGTGGTGAGTGAGGATGGCGCCTCGATCTACAGCGCCTCGAAGGTGGCACGTGAGGAGTTCCCCGACGAGGATGTCACCGTGCGTGGTGCCGTGTCGATTGGACGTCGACTCATGGATCCGCTGGCCGAACTGGTCAAGATCGACCCAAATTCCATCGGAGTGGGGCAGTATCAGAAGGATGTGGACCAGAAGGAACTCAAGAAGAGCCTCGACCTGACCGTGGAGAGCTGTGTGAACAAAGTGGGCGTCAACGTCAACACCGCCTCGAAGCACCTGCTCACCTACATCTCGGGCCTCGGACCATTGCTGGCCCAGAACATTGTGGATTACCGTGCCCAGCATGGAGCCTTCCGCAGCCGTCGCCAGCTGATGGATGTGCCCCGCATGGGCCCTAAGGCCTTCGAGCAGAGTGCCGGCTTCCTGCGCATCAGCGGTGGCGACAATCCGCTGGACAATTCGGCTGTGCACCCTGAGTCGTATGCCATCGTTGAGCTGATGGCACATGATCAGCATTGTTCTGTGAGCGACCTTCTGGCCAAGCCCGAACTGCGTGCTGCCATCGATCCCCAGCGTTACGTCACCGCCACCATTGGCCTGCCCACCCTGCAGGACATACTGCAGGAGCTCGACAAGCCTGGTCGCGACCCACGCCAGAAACTCGAGGAATTCAGTTTCTCAAGCGAAGTCAAGACCCTCGAGGACGTGCAGGAGGGCATGGTGCTGCCCGGCATTGTCACCAACATTACCAACTTTGGTGCCTTTGTCGATGTGGGTGTTCACACTCAGGGGCTTGTGCACGTCTCAGAGATGGCCGACCGTTATGTCAAGGACCCCAACACCATCGTCTCGCTCCATCAGCACGTCATCGTGCGCGTCAAGGAGGTCGATCTGAAGCGCGGCCGCCTGGCGCTCTCGATGAAGGGGCTGAAATAGAAAAGATCTTAGCTTCCTTGTTTACAATATGTGCTGTAAACTTTAGATTCTGTATCCTCAGGTGCTGACAAACCATTGTGCGTCCACAAATGCACATCCGTGAGTGCGGACGTGCATTTGTAGACGCACAATTTCTCGTTCTTGCACGCTGGCGCCCTTTTGTGTGCGCACAGAAGTTCATCCGTGAGTGCTGGCAAGCAATTGTGTGCGCACAGAAGCTCATCCGGAGTGCTGGCAAGCAATTGTGTGTGCACAGAAGTTCATCCGGAGTGCTGGCAAGCAATTGTGTGTGCACAGAAGTTCATTCGTAATGTCTGGTGACCTTTTACAGCTTTACAAGAGATTGCACCGCATGCGTGAGCCTGGTTACACATGGATTTTCGAAAAATCCTTCACTCCTTCATTGGTAGTATCTATCTTGTTGCAAATCAAACATCTTACTTCACTTTTTTGAGTGAAGGTTTAGTGAGGGATCTCTCACCAATCCTTCACTAAAACTCCTTTTGGATATCAGGAGATTAGGCCACGAAGTGAAGGAGTGAGGGATTTTTCGAAAATCCATGTATTGCCCTGCCCTAAGATGACATGCAACTTGGATTGTCAGTGCGATGTATTAAGCAGAACTCTAAATCAATGAAGGCACCAGTAAGTTGGCTGATGTTGCAGGAGAAAATAGCGATAATGAGCATTGGATGCCAGCAAAATAATCTCTTCAGGAAAAAATATGCATAATAAAGTCACAATTTTTGATAATAATACACGATTTGTCGTAATTTGTTGTTATCTTTGCATCCGAAAACCGAACGTTAAGTATATGATGTTATAATATGGATAAATACATAAATAAAATCTAGTACATAATGGAAAAAGACATTCTTTCACTATTAAAGCAGATGGCAATGGCCGATGGTGTGTTATCGGACAATGAGAAAAAGGTTTTCCGTGAGATAATACCCATGACTGATGAAGAAGCAAATAAGCTGTTCGCTTCCATAGAAGAAGAATTGGAGTCTGTTCAGTCAGAAACAGAAGTCATTGACTGGAAACGTAAGAATGGATATGACTTTGAAAAGTTTATAGTGAGTCGTTTGCCTTCACGATTTGCAATTAGGCAATGGACGAGCGACAAGTATATGGCGGGAAAATATGATGCTCATAACCTTGATCCGGATTTGTTGCTGGACGTAGTGACCACAAAGCAACGTTTACCGATTGCTATTGAGTGCAAATTTCACATGGGCTTTGTCAATGATCGGATATTTGTGGCTAAGCTAGAACAATTAGAGCGTTATCGCAGATTTCAGGAAGAACATCAGTATCCAGTATTTGTCGCTATTGGTGTCGGTGGTTCAGGAGCAGCTCCCGATGAATTGTTTGTAGTTCCCATCAATGCACTAAAATATCCACATGCTCGTCGTGATTATTTACAAAACTATGCCTTGAACCCAAAGTATAAGTTGTTTTACGACACTTATACAAATACAATAATCAGTTATAAGATGAAAGGTTATGCCAGACGATAACAGCATTCATGTCGTCGCGATTATCTTTACGGAACAATGCATTAGTACCTTGAGCTTGTTTTGAAAGGTGGTTCACCTGAAAAATCAATCGAGCGCTCGGATTCTCTGCCAGAAGCTCTGACAACTGTTTCGAGCGCTCGAAATTCTCGTCAGGAGTTCTGGCAAACATTTAGACGTCTCGAATTCTTCGCCAGAAACTCTGGCAAGGATTTCGAGACGTCGGATTTTTTATTTAACAGTGTGGGAACGATTTCGAGCTGTCGAATAGTTCACCACAAACTCTGGTAGAGCATCATGCAGCAAGTACACGAGTCTTGGCGTATGCTCCGAGGATTACTCCTCCTCCTTCTTGGCAGCCTTCTTAGCAGCTGGCTTCTTGGCGGCAGGTTTCTTCTCAGCGGCTGGCTTCTCGGCCTTCTTGGCAGCTGGCTTCTTCTCTGCAACCTTAGCCTCGGCCTTGGCGAGCTTAGCTTGGAGCTGCTCGATAACCTTGCCCTGCTCGTTGATCTGCTTGAGGAGTGGGTTGAGCTCTTCGTTCTCAACCTCCTCTGGGAACTCCTGCTTCAGACGAATCTGAATGTCGCTCACGATGTTCATGTAGTTGGTGAATGCATCGAAGCTTGAGTCGTATGGAGAGAATGGAACGTAAGCGCCCATCTTGGTGCTCATGAACTTGAAGTGGTCGGCAGAGAGGAGGTAAGCGAAGTCCTGACGAAGGATCTCGTTGCTCGACATGTGCAGACGCTCAGAGATAGAGTAGATGGCACGGAGTGCCTCGTTCTGCAGGTCGTTGCCCATCCAGGCAGAGACGTCCTTGTCGAAGCCATCCCAAGAGATTGGGTGGCCAACATTGGCGGTGTCAACTGATGGGATGTTCTCCCAGCACTCTGCAGGGGTAGCGAAGCGGATCTGCTTCTCCTCAGCGAAGACTGGCAGAGCCTTGAAGAAGTCGAAGATGCCACTCTGTACAGGATTCATACCACCGATAACGTCGAAGTTCATGGCGATGAGGTAAACCTTCTCGTCAGCAGGCGAGTCGGCAATCCAGCCCATGTACTGGCCAGCGTCGAGGCCGTGCTGGAAGTTGAGGCAGATGTCCTCAGAGAGCTTGGTGTTGCGGAACATCAAGCCAACATCCTGCTTGGCAGCGGTGTTGTAAACGTAGTTAGGCGACTTCCAACCCAGGACGTGACGGGTGCCCTCGGTGATGATGCCCTTGAAGCCCATAGCAGCTACCTCGGCACCGATCTCGTCGTTGTAGATGAGGCCAGTGTTGACGAAGGTCTTGGCTTCGTAGCCGAAGGTCTCGTTGATGATCTTCTTCTGGAGCTCGGTCTGGATTTTGAAGTCCTCGGCATCCATGAGGGCAGAGAGTGAGTGAGAGTAGGTCTCGCAGCAGAGCTCGCAGCAGCCGGTGGCAACGAGGTCACGTACGCAGTCGAGGAACTCAGGGCAGTACATTTCGAACTGCTCCATGGCAACACCTGAGATAGAGAGAGCCACTTTGAACTGCTTGTTCGATGTCTCGATCATCTCGAGCAGCATCTTGGCAGCAGGGATATAGCTCTGATAAGCCAAACGCTTGAGGATCTCCTCGTTGGCGTAGTCATCGTAGTAGTAGTGATCGGCACCGATATCATAGAAGCGATACTTCTTCAGGCGGAATGGCTGATGGATTTCAAACAGCAAACATACGGTTTTCATAATTATGATTTACAATTTACAAATTTACGATTTACGATTATGATTCACTTCCGATTGCGCGATTTCAAGTCGATTTACGAGGTAATTTCAATCGTAAATCGTAGATCGTCCAATCGTCGATGGAAATTATTCCCAGCCCAGCACCTTCTTGTAGGCAGCGACTACGCGCTCGCCCACCTTCTCCCAGGTGATCTGGTTGACCTCGTCGCGACCCTTCTCCTGCATGAACTTGTGGAGGGCAGGATAGGTGATGAGGGCATACATGGCGTCGGCCATGCCGTCGATGTCCCAGTAGTCGTACTTGAAGCAGTAATCCATGATGGCACCGCAACCTGACTGCTTAGAGATAATCGTAGGCACGCCACACTGCATAGCTTCAAGAGGAGAGATGCCGAATGGCTCAGAAACGGAAGGCATGACATAGACGTCAGAAACCTTGAACATCTCATAAACCTGCTTGCCACGGAGGAAGCCGGTGAAGTGGAAGCGGTCAGACAATCCCTTCTGAGCCACGAGCTGGATCATGTTCTCGAGCAAGTCACCGCTACCAGCCATTACGACGCGGGCATTAGGAGCCTTGGCAAGGCACTTGGCAGCAGCCTCGACGAAGAATTCGCAACCCTTCTGAGCAGTGATACGGCCCAGGTAGGTGATCACCTTCTCGTCGGTGCCACGCTTGGCCTCCATGTTCAATACCTCCTGCGACATTGGCTCTACGGCATTGTACATGGCCACGCACTTCTTTGGATCCTGATGATAGAAGTTGATGACAATCTGGCGGGTGAGCTCAGATACGCACTGGATCTGGTCGGCATGGTTCATGCCGTCGAGCTCGATGAGGTAAGTTGGGTCGTTAGGATCTACGACGCCACGGCAGCGGTCATACTCGGTGGCATGCACGTGGATGACGAGAGGTTTGCCTGTTACCTGCTTGGCGTGGATGCCGGCAGGGAAGGTGAGCCAGTCATGAGCGTGGATGACGTCGAAGCCGCCGTCCTTCTCCATCTGAGTACGGGCAATGACGCCAGCTACGATTGAGTAGTTGTTGATCTCCTCGAGCAGGTTCTTCGGGTATTTGCCCGAGAACTCGATGCAGCCGAGGTCGTTGGTATGCATGTTCGAGAAGTCAGCATAGATGTGACTGCGCATGTCGAAGTATTCCTGAGGATCCTTCATGCAGTAGCCGCAGCGCTGCTGTACGGTTTCCCAGTTTACGTCCTTCCAGACAACGGGAGTGTTGGTAGCACTGATGATGTGGCAGAACTCCTGCGTCTCATCGCCCTGTGGACGGGGCAGGACGAGGTCAATCTGGCACTCACCTGTGTTATGAACGCCACGCACGATACCGAACGTTGCTGGCGCCAATCCACCTAAAGCGTGAGGCGGGAACTCCCAAGAAAAATAGAGAGCTTTCATGCTATTTCGTATTTTTGTATTGTGTCTTTATATAATATATGTATTACCTCACGAGAATTTTACACCCTGTTCAGCTTCGGTAGCCATGGTGAGAGCGCGGATGATCTCTGCCTGGTTGATCGAGAGTGACTGAGCACCGTGACCACGGAATGGTGGGTTGCCATCGTAAACCTCAGCAACGGTGCCGATGCAGTGCTTTGACATCTCCTCCTCGTATGCATAGAGGCGACGACGGATAAAGGCGATGCCAGAGCGAGAGAATACAGAGAGGTAAGCGCGGGCATAAACACCCAGCAGCCAAGGCCAGCAGGCACCATTGTGGTACGAAGCGTTGCGCTGGCTGGCATTGCCCCAATACTCAGGACGGTAGAGGCCGGCAGTTGGAGTGAGTGAGCGGATGCCCTTAGGTGTGAGAAGCTCACGGGTCACCATGTCGAGGGCTGCCTTGCGCTGAGCCTTGGTGAGTGGTGTGTAGTGGATGCCAATGGCCCAAAGCTGGTTAGGACGCACGTCGGCGCACTTGAAACCATCGTCGGTCACATAGTCGTAGAGGTAACCTGCAGGTGTAGTGAACATTGGTGCGAAGTTTGCCTCGTACTTCTCAGCCAGCAGGTCGAGTGCCTCGATCTTAGCTTGATTCTTTTCGCTATCGACTGACAGCAGGTCGATCATGGTCTTCAAGGCATTGTACCAAAGTCCGTTGAACTCTACGATATAACCTGAGCGGTAGGTGATAGGCTGTCCGAACTCTGTAGAATTCATCCAAGTGATGGCCTGACCCTGTGCGTCGGCATAGACGAGACCATTCTCGCGAAGCTCAAGGCTTGACTTGCCTTCGATCACATAGTTCACTACCTCCTCAAGGAAGTCGCCATACTTCTCGGCTGCCTTGGCATAGCCGGCATAGTGAGCATACTGCTGTACTGCCCATGAAGCCCAAAGTGGGATGTCAGGATACTGAACCTCCTGAATCACCTCATCAGTGGTGCCGTCGGCCATATAAGCACGCAATGCCTCAATGCCACTGGCCATGATCTTGTGGAATTCCTCTTCATTACCCAGGTTGAGCGTGGTGCCGGTGACAGCGATGAACTGGTCGCGTGCACGAACCTTGAACCAAGGATAACCTGCGATGATGTATTCCTTGCCATTGCGCTCGATGATATTGCTGGTAGCCGAAATCTTGAGGCAGTTGAAGAAGCTGTCGCGTGTGGTGCGGAGTTTCAGTTCGCGGGTGAAGAGAGCCTTCAAGCCATTGGTTTTAGCTGGGGTGATACCGCCTGAGAAGATGACGCTCTCGCCCTTCTTGATCTGGAACTCGAAATAACCAGGCATATAGAGGTCCTCCTTATAGCCGTAGCCACGAACCTGCTCACGTGGGTACTCCACGCCGATGTTCCAGTCAGGACGGCTAACCCACTGGTTCTCTTTAGAGAGCTGCATGTAGAGCGTTGGGTAGCCTGCATAGAGACAAGAGCCTATGCCGTTCTCCACCTCCACATAGCTACAGTTCACCTGGCTGTTGCGCTGGGTGAGCTCATTGACGTTGCGGAAGGCCAGTTGTGGACGCAGACGCAGTGTTGTCTCAGAATGGGCATCAACCAATGTGTAGCGGATAATGACGCGAGGCTCGTTGTGCACGAGGAAACTTTCGCGAGTCAGGATCACACCACCCACACGGTAGGTGTTGGTCGAAATGGTTTCACAGTTGAATTCACGAATGTACTTGTGACCACGTGGTGCGAAGGTATCACCCGCATACTTGTGGATGCCGAGGTTGAACTCAGCACCATGCTGTATTACGGTTTCATCGAGTGATGAAAGCAGGACGTGATTGTCATTGTCAAGTTCAGGGACGGGGGTCACCAGCAAGCCGTGATACTTGCGCGTATTGCAACCGGTGACCGAGGTACTCGAATAGGCACCACTCTTGTTGGTGCGGAGATACTCGATGTCAAGAGATTGCTCCAAGTTGGTGAGCAGCGTCTTGTCAAACTTTAGATAGCTCATACTTATTAGATTTACGGAGTATATTGTTAGTTTCTTGCTTCTACAGGATGCAGTGCAGTGTGCTTTAACGGTGCAAATGTTATGATTTTTTCTCATATTTCCAATTTTTTAGGCAAAAAAATGACGTTTTCTGCATCATTTTTCTTATTTATATGTTTTTAAGCACCTAAATCCGCATGCTAATGCGGTCATTCTCCTCTCTTGACAGCCCTCCTGGTTGACAGACGGAAGAGTCTTTTCTGCAGATTCGTATTTATCGCCTTTTGCAGCGCCCGACAGAGCATTTATACCCTTGAAAACGAATAGTAGAGGAGTCAAAATTGCATAAAAAGCACAAAAATGTCCAAAATGAGCAAAAAAGTTCCCTCTAAGGCTTGGTAGTTCGCACTTTTTCCTCTATCTTTGCACAGAGTTGAGGGTTTCGTGCATTATCGAATCCCCAATGAAACAATTAAAAGGAAAGAGACGTATAATGAGCAATAATACACGATCCGAACTCATAGAGGTGGCACGCCAGCTGTTTGCTACCAAGGGCTTTGACAATACGACGATGAACGAAATCGCCGCGCAGTCAGGCAAGGGTCGTCGTACGCTCTATACCTACTTTAAATCGAAGTCGGACATCTTCATGTCGGTCATCGACAGCGAAATGAATCGTCTGGTGGATGCCATCGACGAAATTTTGCCACTCAACCTGCCTGCCGACGAGAAGCTGAAGCGCTACATCCTCTGCCGCCTCGACCAGGTGAAGGACACGGTGATTCGCAACGGCTCGCTTAAGGCCGACTTCTTCCGCGATGTTATCCAGCTTGAGCATGCCCGCCGCCGATTGGACGTGCGTGAGCTCACCATCCTGCGCAGCATCCTGCAACAGGGTATTGACGAAGGTACGTTCGAGATTGACAATGCCTCGGTAGTAGCCGTCACCATCCATTATGCCTTGCGTGGGCTTGACTTGCCCAATATCCGTGGCCAGTTCACCGCCCTCGGAGTCCCAACGATTCGTGTCCGTGAGAGCATCTTCAAGATGATCTTCTTCGGCATCGTGCGAGGCAGACGCTAGATTCTCGTTATCTGATGCTTTGACATTGGGTCATGACAAAAAATACAATAGAACAAAATAACATAATAACAAAACAACAATGAAACTTCTTGAAGGAAAAGTAGCGCTCATCACTGGCGCTGCACGCGGCATTGGCAATGCCATTGCCCACAAGTTTGCCCAGGAGGGCGCTAACGTAGCATTCACCGACCTTGCTTTCAACGACGAGCACGTTGCCAACATCAACCGTGCTGCTGAGGAGATTGCCAACACCTATGGCGTTAAGTGCGTAGGTTATGTATCTGATGCCTCAAACTTCGCTCAGACCGAGGAGGTTGTTGCCAAGGTTAAGGAGGACTTCGGCCGCATCGACGTACTCGTAAACAACGCTGGCATCACCAAGGACGGCTTGATGCTCCGCATGACTGAGGCTCAGTGGGATGCCGTTATCAACGTCAACCTCAAGTCAGCCTTCAACTTCATCCACGCCTGCACCCCAATCATGATGCGTCAGAAGGGTGGTTCGATCATCAACATGTCTTCAGTTGTTGGTGTTCATGGCAACGCTGGCCAGTGCAACTACTCAGCTTCGAAGGCTGGTATGATTGCCCTCGCCAAGTCTATCGCTCAGGAGATGGGTCCTAAGGGCATCCGTGCCAACGCTGTGGCTCCTGGTTTCATCGAGACCGCTATGACCGCTCAGCTCCCTGAGGCAGTACGTGCTGATTGGATGAAGAAGATTCCACTTCGTCGTGGTGGTCAGACAGAGGACATCGCCAATGTCTGTGTATTCCTTGCCAGCGACATGTCAAGCTACGTCAGCGGTCAGGTAATCCAGATCGATGGCGGCATGAATATGTAATTCCATGTACAATTTACAATTTACAAAGTACAATTGGAAATAATCTACGAAGATAACCACATCCTGGCCGTCTCGAAGACCTGCCACGAAATCGTGCAGGCAGATAAGACGGGCGACGAACCATTATCCGAGACACTGAGGCACCTCATAAAGGAGCGTGATCAGAAGCCGGGCAATGTCTTTCTGGGTGTGACTCACCGATTGGACCGCCCTACTACCGGGGTGGTCCTTTTTGCCAAAACTAGCAAGGCTCTGGAGCGCCTCAACCGCATGTTCGCCTCAGGTGAGGTGCATAAGACCTATTGGTGCATCGTGCCAAATGTGTGGGCTCAAAACCCTCAAGCTCCTCCAAAGTCAGCTGACCTCACCCACTGGCTGGTGCGTAACGAAAAGCAAAATCGATCGTATGCTTACGATCAGCGTCCTGTGGATCGTCAGGGCAATCCCCTGAAGGATGCTAAAGAGGCCCGTTTGCATTATGATGTGATCGCCACCACCGAGCGTTATGCTCTGCTCGAAGTGAAGCTGTACACTGGCCGTCACCATCAGATTCGCTGCCAGCTCTCATACATCGGCCTCACCATTAAGGGAGACCTAAAATATGGCTCACCCCGTAGCAACCCCGATGGCGGCATCTCGCTCCATAGTCGCCGTGCCGAATTCATTCACCCTGTCAGCAAGGAACCAGTCACCATCGTGGCACCAGTGCCTGACGATGCGCTTTGGAAAGCTTTATCAGTTAACAATTAAACCGTTAATAGCGGTAATCCGAATGATACCCCTATTTGAACGCAAGTTTCGACAGCGTGAAGCTCGTTGTTATTGTTATCTGTTAATTGTTATTTGTTAATTAAAATGACCCTTTTCCTCACCAGCAGCCCCTGTTATGGCATGGGTGGACACCTGAATCCGGCCAATGGCCTTATTGAGCAATTGCGCACGCATCTGCCTGAGCCTTTGCAGTGCCTGCTCATCACCTCGGCGCCCGATGATCCAGAGATGACCGACCGCATGGCTTGGGACATGCGTGAAGCTTTCGATCGAGCCGGCCTTTCCTTCGATCACTACGAGGTGCTCGATCGCCGTACGCAACGACATGCCACACGTATGGTCAATGAGGCCAACTTCATCATCTTGTGTGGTGGCCATGTGCCCACGCAAAATAAGTTCTTCCACGAGTTGCGTCTGCGCTCTAAATTGAAGAAGTTTACGGGTACTCTGCTGTCCATCAGTGCCGGTTCGATGAACTGTGCCGACACCGTCTATGCTCCGCCTGAACTCGACGGAGAGACACTCGACCCTCGTTACAAGCTCCACTTGCAGGGCCTTGGTCTTACGTGGGTCAATATCTTGCCCCATTTCCAGTATCTGCAGGATGCCACGGTGGATGGCCGCAAGATGGTGGCCGACATCATTACAGGTCAGAGTTATGGCCAACCAGTCCTCTGTCTCAACGACGGCTCTTATCTCATTATCAACGGACGTCGACACGAACTCCGAGGCCAGGCTTATCTGCTGTTCGATGGCCAACTCCACAGCATCTGCCGCGAAGGTGAACAGAAGCGACTGATGGCAGATGGTACACTTATCGACATCAATGTTTTTTAGTTTTAAGGGTTCGAAAATTCGAAGGCTCAAAAGGCTCGACAATTAGAAAGGTCCGATAGCTCGAGGGTTCGAAAAGTTTGAAGGGTTTCAATGATTTGAAAGTACTCAGCTCCTCATACTCCCCAACCTCGGCTTATAGATTTCCAGACTCCTCAAATTCCTCTTTTCCAAAGAAACTATGAATTTTATCTACATCTCTCCCAACTTCCCCGATGCTGCATGGAAGTTCTGCGCAGCTCTCAAGAACAATGGCGTGCGCGTGCTTGGCATCGGTGACGAGGCTTATGACCGCCTCACGCCACAACTTAAGGCGGCCCTCACAGAATACTATAAGGTGTCAAGCCTCGAGAACTATAGCGAGGTATATCGCGGTGTGGCTTATTTCGCGTGGAAGTATGACCGCATCGACTGGATCGAGTCAAACAACGAATACTGGTTGCAGCTCGATGCCCGCTTGCGCACCGACTTTAACGTCAACTCTGGCCTTAAGCTCGACGCCATAGACGCCATCAAGGAGAAATCCGAAATGAAGAAATACTATGCCCAGGGAGGCATCCGTACAGCTCGCCAGATCAAGGCATCAGAGGGCTTTGAGGCTGTGAAGCGTTTTGCCTGGGATGCTGGCTATCCGCTCTTTGCCAAGCCTGACGTGGGCGTAGGTGCCAATGGTGCTCGCAAGATTGTGGACGAGGGCGACCTGTGGCGCTTCTTCCAGGAGACACCTCAGGCTCACGGCTATGTGATTGAGGAATACGTCACTGGCAACATCTGCGACTACGATGCCATCATCAACTCGCAGGGCGAACCCCTGTTCGAATCGTGGAGCGTATGCCCACCCTCGATCTCGGACGTAGTGAATTATCGCCTTGACTCCACTTACCATGTGGAGAAGGACATGAACGAGAATCTGCGCTATTGGGGCCGCCAGTGCATCAAGGCATTCAACGTGCGCAGCCGCTTTGTTCACCTCGAGTTCTTCCGCCTCGACACGCCACACCGTGGCCTTGGCAACGTGGGCGACTTCGTGGCTCTGGAGGTCAACATGCGTCCTGGTGGTGGTTTCACGCCTGATATGCTCAACTATGCACATTGTGTTGATGTCTATAAGATCTGGGCCGACATGGTAGCCTTCGACCGCCGCACAACGCCCGACCTGCACGATGACTACTACTGCGTCTTCGCCGGCCGTCGCGATGGCCAGCGCTACCACCTTGACCACAAGCAGATGATGGAGAAGTATGCTTACGCTCTCAAGCAGTGGGATCGCGTGCCCGATGCCCTCTCAGCAGCTATGGGCAACCAGTCGTACATTGCACGCTTCAAGACGAGCGACGAGAAGGACAAGTTCCTTTGGGATGCTTGCCAAAGGACATGATGAGTTTGTAAGTTTGAAGGGTTTGAGAGTTCGAAAGGTTTGTAAGTTCCACAAAGAGTAACCTCTCAAACCCTATAAACCTCTCAAACCCTTTTAACCCCTTCAACATAATGCACGTAGAATATCACAAATGGTATAGTCGCTACCTGAATCGCGACATGGAATATAAGGTGTTCGGTCACCAAGGCCACGCCCTGATCGCCTTCCCCTCACAAGACGGTCGCTTCTTCGACTTCGCCGACCAGGGCATGATCCATGTGCTCACCCCTTGGATCGAGGCAGGCAAGGTGCGTGTCATCTGTGTGGATGGCATCGACTGGGAGACCTGGTCGAACTTCGGCGGCGACGGACGCTGGCGCATAGAGCAGCAGGAGCGCTACTTCAACTATGTGGTCGAGGAGGTGCTGCCTAACATTCGTCACCACGATGGCGAGACGTTCATGACTACTGGTTGTTCGCTTGGTGCTATGCATGCAGCCAATTTCTTCTTCCGTCGCCCAGACCTGTTCGACACCGTCATTGCTCTCTCGGGCCTCTATCACTCTAACTACGGTTTCGCTTGGCACCATGACGAATTGACCTACGCCAATTCGCCTCAGGATTTCTTGCGTCAGATGCCCGACGATCATCCTTGGATGCAGCTTTATCGCCAGCGTCGCATCGTAATCTGCGTCGGCCAAGGCCGTTGGGAGGATGAGCTGCTTGCTTCTACCCGTGAGCTTGACACCATCCTTGCCCAGCGCGGCATTCCTGCCTGGTTCGACTATTGGGGTCATGACTCTGACCACGATTGGCCTTGGTGGCGAAAGCAGTTACCCTATTTCATGGGTGTGCTTGAACCTTAGTGGGGTTGCAAGAGAGTGTGTCAAATGACCAAAGTTCTTTTGGGGGTGCTGTCATTTTGATACTACCTTCAATAAAAAAGCCGTTTTAGAGTAGAATATGGACTTAAACCATGTTCAAAAACTCTAAAACGGTTTTCTTGCTGAATGTAGGATGATGTGCCAACTTACATTTTGCTAGCGTGTTTATACTCACATGACTTTTGACCTGCCGTCTTTTTTACACTTACTTATTTGAATAGTTTCTGTGCAAAGAGGGTGAGATAGATGCGCCAGTTGCGCCAAATGTGCCCACCATCGGATTCGTAGTATTCACAGGGGTAGCCTTTCTCGTTACAGTAGTCGCGAAGGGCAGAAGCTGAGACCTTGACTCCGTCGGCTGAGCCTACACCAATCCAGTAGAGACGAGGTTTGGCAGCAAAGAGTGCTTGTAATTCCTTTTCGTTGTCAGGGCCGCTGCCAGCGCCAGAGAACATGCCGACGTAGCCGATTGTGCCTGGATAGCGACGAGAGATGGAGAAGGAATGGCGACCACCCATCGAGAGGCCTGCAATGGCAGTGTTGTATTGGCCTGTCTTCACGCGGAAGGTCGATTCAACGAACTTCTTGATGGTCGGAAATTCATCCTCCATCGGACGGGTGTCCTGATCACGGCTGTTGGCCATGGTGGGTTGGAACATATTGTCTTCGTTGACATCAGGGGCCGAAGGATTACGCACTACGCCATTGGGCATGACCACGATCATGGGTTGTGCCTTGCCCTCAGCAATCAAGTTGTCCATAATCTGGGCCGTGCGGCCAAGTTCTGACCAGGCATTCTCGTCACCGCCTGAGCCATGAAGCAGATAGAGCACAGGAAACTTGGTCTTGCTACGCTCGTAGCCATGAGGCAGATAGACGGTGAGGCGACGATCCATGCCAGCTTGCGGGCTGTCGTACCAGATCTTGGTAATTGTGCCGTGGGGCACATTGTTGTTCATGTAGTAGTGGCCTGCATCTCCCTTCTTGGCACTGAGGATGAATGTGTTGGTCCAGGTGGCAATGTCACGATTCATATATACGTTCGATGGATCAAGCTCGCGCTTGCCATTGACGGTGAAATAGTAGGAATAGAGTTCGCCTTCGAGGGGAGTGGGTGTTGTGTATTCCCATACGCCATCTTTTTCGACCAGGTCGGCCACGCCTGGTACCTCGTATTGGCCACGACCAGGCACTTCGACTTTATGCGATGGCAGGAAGTCTCCAGAGAGTTGCACGGTGATGGCTTTAGGGTTTACGTAACGGAAGGTGACAGTGTTGTCAGCGTTAATCTGAGGAGATACGATGCCCGTGCCTGGGCCTAATGCCTGCTGTGCCGATGCCGTGAGGGTACATGCGCAGATGAGGAGGGTTGATAAAGTCTTTTTCATAGATGAAGATGTCCGAATAACCCAAGTTCTATTTTGGTTGATTGTTATGATTTGTCAGTTTGATTGAGAGGCAATGGGAAAAACCGAAAGATTTAGAATGGCCGGTATTTGTCATCACTTTGACTAGTGATGGCGATGCATTCCATCTCGATGAGCCATGCAGGACGGCAGACGGGAGCGAGAGTGAAGACTCGAGGCATCTGAGGGAGGCGTTGCTCGAAGATGGGACGAACCACAGCATAATCGGCGACATCGCGCAGGTAGATGATGGCCTGGGCTACATCCTGAAGAGTGGCTCCACCTTCACGGAGCAGGGCTTCGATATTCTCGAGCATACGCAGAGTCTGTGCTTCGACGTCTCCCACATGCACTACTTCTCCTCGGTTGTTGATGCTGGCTGTGCCACTGATCAGGAGGTGGCGACGATCACCATATTGTATGGCTGTTCCACGTTCGAAGGTGACACCATATTGATAGGTGGGGTTGAGGTGTGTAGGTGCGTAGAGATACTGCTGCTGACAGGACTCAAGGCCTTCTGCAGCATAGGCATCCATTTGCACTCGGGCTTCGCGAATAATGGGTTGTCCTCCGATACCAGTGCTTGCGATATAGTGTGTATCAGGGGTGAGGTGCTGCATCGTGAAGTTATTGCAGCGTGCTTCGACCATACCCTTGTAATTGGTATCAACGTCACGAATGAAGAACCATGTACGTAGGCAATGGTCTGCCAAATTGAGGCCTTCGTGACGGAGCTGCGCCTCGTAGTCCTCCAGAATCTCACGTGTCTGGCTGCTGGAACCACCTGTGGTCGATTGCATGTTAGTGGTCCAGATATGACGATAGCCATTGTGGCGAGTCACTGTGCGATCGGGGGTGGCGGTGACCTCAAGTCCCTCAGTCAGATAGACCCATAGCGCTACCTTGCTGCCATCGAGAGGAGGCTGGCCGACGAATGAAATAGCTCCAGATGTGCAGGTTTTAATAAGATATGTGGCCTGGTTGGCAATGTCGCTAAGCAGATATCGACGCATCACAACCTGCGCCTGAGGAAAGGTGGCAAGCAACTGTGTGAAGGCTTGCTGAAGGATATCGAGCTGTTGTTCGAAACGGCCCTGACCTGATTCAACGTGAAGCAGGGCATGGTATTCGATGATGCCAGCCTCGGGCGCGAATGTGGATAGTTCGGCCCAAGCTGGCAATGAAGGGAATGATAAACGTGTAAAATTCATTTAGTTATTGTTTGGTGTGCTGACTGTGACAACGGAATCGAGAGCAAAGCTGCGGATGAGTTGCAGTGTGGTAGTGTCGCATGCAAAGACAGAGTTGAGGCCTTGTTCCTCCTGGGCAGGATCACACACATAGTCGTCGTAAGGCTGCCAGATTACATTCTTGACGTTGGCACGTCCGCCCCATCCCCAAATGTTGCAACCAGCTATCTTGCCCGAATCGCGGATAATAGAGAACACATATTCGTAATAGGCATCGCGGCCCTTGGTTGGCGAGCCTGGAGTGAAGAGGAAGCGGTCGCGTGGATAGCCGAACTCCTCAAGCACGAGCGGACGGCCAGCCTTTGAGGTATAGCTGTATGCTTCGTCGATGTAGGCCAGGGTCTTCTCACAAGCCACAGGAACGCGATCGACGATTGGATCTGGAGCATCGGCTGAGATGGTCTTCTCAGCATCGTAGTTCTGGTTGAACTTTCCGAGCCAACCCCAGTTGTTGGGCCAGATGTGTATGCAGGCGTAGTCGATGTTGGGCAGAGTGTGGATAGCATTGAACAGCTCCATGTCCTCCTCGCAGCCATTGCGTCCCTCGCTGCCTGTGGTGACGAGGTGGTTGGGGTCAAGGCTCTTGATGAGAGTCGATTGCTCATCGATCCACTCCACGAACTTTGCCTTGTGCAAGGAGTCGTTGACGAAACAGCGAGGCTCGTTGGCAATCTCCCATGACATCAGAGCAGGTGACTCGGTGTAGGGGCGTCCTGTCACAGTGTTGGTGCGGCTTACGATGTAACGCACATGGTTGGCAGCAAGAGCCTTGGCCTCGTCATTGAGCACGAAGTTGCCCACATACTGCATATATTCGTACCAGCCATCGTAACTGGGCACAGGAGTCTGGTTGAAGTGTTTCATCAGACGTCCGTCTGGGCCAGGGGTGCCCTTGGTGTCACTCGAATATACTTCACCCGAGAAGCCAACCCAATCAAGGTAGGCACCATAGCCGCCTGACCACTCCCAGGCGTTGTTAAAATAGAGCACAGCCTTCATATCGCGCTTTTCGAGTTCGGCCATCATGAAGTCGAGGCCCTGCAGAATGGTGTCGTTATAAACGCCTGGTTCGAGTTGGAGCTTGGGCGAGATGTGCGAGGGAATACCCTCTCGTCCGTCACCGCCCACGAGCACGCGGACGTTGTCAATGCCCACCTGTTTCATGTCATCGAGCTCGCGGATGAGGCGCTCACGATTGCCGCCACGGCCCTCACTGCCAAGGATGGCACCATACCAGAAGTTTGTACCTACATAGCGATATTCCTGATCACCTTGATAGAATTTGCCGTCACGCACGGTGACGAATGTTGTATTTGCATCATTGCCACACGAAGAAAGAAGGGCGAGGGGGAGGAGCCAAAGTAATTTTTTCATAAGAAGATTACATTCGGATTTCACAAAAGTAATTAACAGAATCAAATATCTTGAGTTTTTGATTTGATTTCCTGTGATTTCTATGACGTAGTTATAATGAAGTGTTGAATGGAACTACAGGCAGACCTTTGGAATTGTGCAGGCCACCTACACTGAAGTTGTTGAAGTGATAACGCACGTTAACGATTTCAGGCACTTCTGGACAAACCAGCTTGAGGTAGCAGCCCTGATAAACTGGGTCGGACCAGTCGCTGTCGGCCCACACAATGGCTTTGTGCCACTTGCCATCAGCTCCTGCAGCCTCGAAGCCCTCGATGTCTGACAGGCGGTCGAACCCATCTCGGCTATTGCTGAAGTAGAGCTTAATGACACGACCCTTTTCGTTAGCATTCTGTGCCATGGCTGTACCTGCGATGACGCGTACATCGTCTGGATTAGCCTCGGCAGCCACCATGCGCTCCAGTTCAGGAGCCTCGGCAGCGATGCCAGGCATACCATAGTCGCGTGTAGCTGCCATATAGGCCAGGCGCTGACCAATCTCGAGTTTCTTTGTGCCGTGAATCTGTTCTGCCTCATGTGGATACATCAGGTCGGCAGTCGAAACACAGCCACTATTCTCCAGCTGGTGAGCAATCTTGTGCTGAGCCACACGGAACTCTGCGCAATTCGTGCCATTCACGTCACCATAGCTATAACCAGGAATCTCGACAGTGTAGATAGGCAGAGGATCACCCTCCTGACGCCACATCTTGCGCCATAAGCGTGTCATGGTCTGGAAGCGATCGATATACTCCTCGGCATGACCAACATTACTTTCGCCCTGATTCCAAAGAAAGCCCTTGATGGTATAACCTGCCAGAGGATAGAGCATGCCATTATACATCACCATCTTGCGGTGATAATCCTGATCGTCCATCGGAGTGAGACCGTCAGGATAGGTTTCGAGAATCTCCTTAGGGAGCCAGCCCTCGACGCAGCTGCCGCCCCACGAGCAGTTGATAATGCCCACGGGCACATCGAGCAGATCGGTAAGCGTCTGTGCAAAGAAGTAGCCGCAGGCACTGAAGTAACCAGCAGTGGCGGTGGTGCACTCCTGCCATTTGCCGTGTACACGATCCTGTGGGGTGAGCGGATCCTCTTTGGCAATGGTGGCACAGCGAATGGAGCGACGATAACGATTGGCCTGAGCAACGGTTTGGTTCGAACCCTCTACCGGACAGTTCCAGAAGCCATTGAGAGGCATCTCCATATTCGACTGACCTGAGCAGAACCAAACCTCACCGATCAGGACATTGTCAATGTCGATAGTCTGGCCATCGCCCTTGATGGTAAGCTGCTGGGCATCATAAGAGGCTGCGGGTGTCTGTACCTGCAACTCCCAGCGTCCTGTTTTTTTGTCAGCGGTGGCGCGATAGGTTTCACTGTTCCATGAGGTTTTGACCTCTACGGTAGATCCGCTTTTGGCCCAGCCCCACAGACGGGCTTGCGTCTGTTGCTGGAGCATCATGTTCGACCCGAAGATTTCGGGCAATTCGAGTGCCGAGGCAGTAAGACTGCCAAAGAAGAGGGCACTGAATGTAAGAAGTGTGCGTGTCATATTTGATTAAAAATTACGGATTGTTGATTACAAATTACTGATTAGACGAAGATGCGATTCTTATGATAGTTCTCGCGGAAGGTGGAGGGGGAGCATCCCTTGCGTTTCTTGAAGATGCGGTTGAAGTTAGAGACATTGTTGAAGCCTGAGTCGTAACATATCTCGACCACAGAAGTAGTGGTGTCAACCAGCTGTCTGGCTGCATATCCCAGACGGATATCAATGATGTAGTCACTCAGTGTGCGCCCTGTACGCAATTTGAAGAAGCGACTGAAGGCCGTTGGTGTCATGCCAGCGATATCAGAGACTGTCTGCAGGCGGATCTCCTCCTTGAAGTGCAGATCGATGAACTCCTCCACTTTGCGTACACGTCGGCTGTCTGTTGTAGTCTTGACCGAGGCGAACGAGGTAGTAGCCAGCAGGTGGTAGTCTTCTTCGAGCGAGAGCTGATAGAGGACGTCGAGCAGCTTCAGGACGCGAGGGAATCCTGGGGCTTCGTTTGAGAGCTGATCTAGCTTATTGAAGATGCGCATAATGACGGGCAGACCGAAGGCGATGCCACGCTTAGCGTTTTCCAGCAGGCGGGCCAGGGACGCCATCTGGCTCTTGGCCAGGAATGTCTCTCCCAGCAGGTCTGGTGAGAACTGAATGATGTATTCGCGTACTTTCTTGCCAGCAGCCACATCCACCAGCACCTCATCGGGGCGTTGTTCCCATGCATGCTCCAGATTGCTGCCTATCAGAGCCAAGTCATATTGGCCACACTCCTCGATGGAGTCACCGACCACACGCTGCACGCCTGTACAGTTCTCCATGAAGGTGAGTTCCAGCTCGGCATGTTTATGCAGTGGATAGTCATAGCGTTCCTTCTTGCGGTCCATCAAGTAGAAACTATCCTGCTCGGACAGCGGTGTGATTTCGGTAATAATCTTGTCCATGGTGATAAGTATCGGTATTGAGGTTATTTGTTCAGTTCGGGGTAAGCAATTCGTCCGTGGTAGATTGACTCAAGTTCATGGATGAACGTCTGCTTGCATATCTGTATCTCAGACAGAGAGATCTTTGAGTGGTTCAGTCGGCCAGAGGTCACTTGTCCATCAACGATATTGTTGACCAGACGTGCGATATTCTCGCTGCTATATTCCTTGAGTGAGCGTGAGGCGGCCTCAATGCTGTCGCCCATCATCAGTATTGCCTGTTCCTTGGTTACTGGATCTGGACCTGAGTATGAGAACATCTGTTCGTCGGGTTGTTCGTCTGGGTGGTTGTTGCACCAGGTGACGTAGAAAAACCTGATTAGACCACAGCCATGGTGAGTCTCGATGAACTCAATGATTTCGCGAGGAAGCTTCTCCTTGCGTGCCATCTTCACTCCTTCCGATACGTGGCGCTTGATGACCTCGACGCTCTCCTCGACAGTGAACTTGTCATGCGGACTGGGTCCTATCTGGTTTTCAGTGTACATGCCAGGATTCCATAGCTTGCCAATATCATGATACATGGCACCTGTGCGTACCAATGAGGCATTTGCACCGATGGCTTTGGCTGCTGAGGCTGTGATGTTGGCTACCTGCAGCGAGTGCTGGAAGGTGCCAGGGGCTTTCTGATTGAGCTCCAGCAGCAGGCCTCGTCCCAGATTGCAGAGTTCCACCATAGTGACACCTGACATGAACCCGAACATCTGTTCCATAGCATAGATAATCAGGTACGACATCAGGAGCAGCACAGCATTGATCAGCATCATCCACACAATGGGCATAGAGATGTTGTTGAGTGAACCCTCGGTAGCCAGCGTGTAAAGTGCATAGAGGCCTGTGTAGCCGATGGCAGAACTGATGGCAACATGCATCAGCTGGCTGCGGTCGGTGAGTCCGTCCTTCAGTCCGAACACGATGATCATGCCCACGATGCTTTGGATGACCAGATATTCGAAGTGCGAGGGTGCGATGAATGAGCAGAGCATCACCATAATGACATGGCAGAAGAAGGCTGTGCGTGAGCCATGGAACGTGCTGAGGACAATGGTGACAATGCCAATGGGGACCATATAGACAGCGCCCACAGCGATGCGACCAGCCTGTGCGGTGAGAATCACCATGAACACGATGGATGCTATGGCCACGAATACCTCAGCCTGTTGTATGTAGAGCCAGGGACGATAGAGCAATAGGAATAACAGGATGCTGCAGAGAACGAGAGCTACGATGCCTACGCGTCCCAAAAACATGGTGAGTTCGGAGCCCGACAGTAGCAGACGGTTCTGCTGTTCGCGACGATAGGATTCGAGCACCAAGTATGTGTGAGGTGTCACAATCTCACCCTGGTCAATGATTCGTGTCTCTGCCATCACTACACCGCTGGTAGCACTCACCTGCTGACGCAAGTTGGCATATTCGATGCGCATGGCAGCCGTGTCGGGAGTGAGGTTGCTGTGTATGTAGTCGCTGAGGCCTGCATAGCTAAAACTGTGGCTGTAGAGAGAGTCTTGTCGCAGCGATTCGTAGGCTTCGCGTTCGCTCATCAACAGACTGATGGGAACCGATGATGCAGTATTGCTGTTGCTGGGGCGAATTAGTGCTTCGTGTGCGTGTGCCTCGTTCAGCTGTTTCTTGTCATCGCCCGTCAGTACGCCATTCTTGTAGATGCCTTCCAACCGTTTCAGCAGATGGTGATATGCTTCGGCAGACATGGACGAACTGGCAATGTGGGCACAGCGTATGGCCTCAGTTCCTACTGCAGGATCAATGATATAACGAGGGATGAGCTGACTGCGCAGACTATCTTCCATCTGTCGCAGGGTTGAGTCGCTGCGATAGATGGCGAAGTCGTAGGGCGCGGTCAGTCGTCCGTATCGCCAGGGCTTGCCCACCTCATATTCATAGCGGAACGTCTCGTTATGAGGGAAGAACCAACTGACGAGCAGAATGGCCGTGACCATAAAAAGGCTACGGACAATGATTTGCCGGAGGGTAAGCTTGCGATTACTCATTATTATAAATACAGATTACAAATTACTAATTGCATTTGGTCAGCAGTCTGGCTGGAGCGATTCAGAACCTGATCGTTCCATCAGGATAATCGTCGTGTTTGCCAATCACTCTAGGGGTGGCAGGTGTACGGCTCACAGCCTTGAGCTGGCCCAAATCCTCTACAGTGCGATTGTAGGCAGGGAGTTTTTCGAGGCGTTCGATGAGCTGATCGTTGGTTAGCTCTTGATCGTCGAGCACATAGTAGGCTTTGCGAACGTCGTCGAGCATCATCTTGTTGGCAGCCTCCTCGCCATAGAAGCGACGCACTTCATCGAGACCCTTCATCGGGTCAGTCTGAGGCATGACCACAGCTTGCTGGCGCTTCTTCTCTTCAAAACGAGCCTGAGCATCATCGAGGTAGGTTTTCTCGTCTGCAGGTTTCTGTTCCACCACGGGTTTGGCTTCGGTGGTTGTTGGCTTGATCTCAACAGTAGGCTTGGGCTCCACAACTGGCTGGGACTCGGTTGCAGCCTCGATTACTGTGGGTGCCTCAGCTTCAGGCTTGGCCTCCACGGGTGAGGTGGTGACGGCAGCAGCATCGGTCTGAGCCTTCAGCAGTTGTTCCTGAAGCTTGGCTATCTGGTCGCGTATGGCCTGTTCGCGCTCGGCATTCCTGCGAGCTGCTTCGGCAGCGGCTTCCTCTTCGGCTATCTTCTTTGCCTTAAGTTCGTGAGCTGTTTCGAGGGCCTGATCCAGCTTGTTCGACTCTTCATTCACATCAGCGTCCAGTGTCATGTTGTCGGCCTTGTATATGGCCATGCGTATGGCGTTGAGCAGAGTGTTGTAAGCCTCGGGGAAACCATCGAACTCATTCAGATGCGTCTGCTTCTCTGTAATCGAAAGACGCAGATCGCGCTCCATCTCCTTGAGTTTGTCGCCCATGGTGTTGTTGGCAATGACATGACCGTCGGTATGGTCCATGGCAAAGCCGCTGGCCAGAAGGATGATGCGCACGTTGTCGCCCAATGAATCGTCATACATGGCACCCCAGATGACCTCGATGTCACTGTTCAGGTTGTCAACAAACTGGTTCATCTCGCTGATCTCTGACATCGAAATCTGGTTGTCGTGGCTGAAGCAGAGTTCAAACAGCAGATGCTTGGCATCGGTAATCTTGTTGTCCTGCAACAGTGGCGAGGTGATGGCAGCTTCGATGGCTTTGGTCAGACGGTTTTCGCCCGAAGCAGAACCTGTCGAAATCAGAGCGACGCCGCCATTGCGCAAGGTGGTGCTGACGTCGGCAAAGTCCAGGTTGATGTAGCCCTGTATATTGATAATGTCTGAAATCGATTTGGCAGCTGTGGTCAGAGTCTCGTCGGCCTTTCCGAATGCATTGCCGAAGTTGAGGTCTGGATAGACGTCGATCAGATTGTTGTTGTTGATCACCAGCAGCGCGTCACACCAGCGCTCGATGGCGCGAACGCCCTCCAGGGCCATCATAATCTTCTTGCGACCCTCAAAACGGAAGGGAATGGTGACGATGCCTACGGTGAGGATACCCATCTCATGAGCAATCTGTGCCACTACAGGAGCAGCACCAGTGCCTGTGCCACCACCCATGCCTGCGGTGATGAATACCATCTC
>JAZQQU010000049.1:0-49925 GCA_045629225.1 Bacteroidales bacterium
ATCGCTCTCCCGTTTAGATAATTTAAGATTCCGTTTTTGCCGATTCTTTCCTTATTTTCAGTTATTTACACGAGCGAACTTCCAAATCTTCAGTAACTGATTTCAGCGTGTTTTTGAGTACCCAGAGCCCACGCCGTATGACCTTGATACACACAATACTCCATTCGTCACGAACGGAAAAACTAACCTCATAAAATGAGGCTGTCAGGCATTGCGGATAAATATCATACCCATGAGCATCTATCGTTGCAAGGTTTCGGTAGGTATTGAAGTGTTCGAAGTTTCAAAAGCCAAAACCAAGCGCCAATAAACGCTTTACCAATATGTCTGCCCTCCCATCCGGATCCGTCCCAAATAAAAAGAAACGGCGTGGTCGGACGATGCAAAGATAGTTATATTTTTCGAGATTGTAACATATTTGAATAGAAAAATTTAAAAAATGAGAAAAAATAGCACCAAAGGACACAAATCTGTGTCCTTTGGTGAAAAAACTCAAGTAAATCTTGGGTGCAAAGATAAAACTTTTACAGGCAGATACAAGATGCTAATGCGGATGGTTATACGTGTGATGTAGCGAGGGTGGCTATCATTTGGGATTATGTCTTGCAGAAGGGCGAGTTTATTCAGCCACAAGCTGCAGGACGCGGCTGGCCCAGTCGTTCTGCTTGTTGTAATCGACTACGTGGGTGTAGGGGAATTCCAGGCCATTCTCCATGAGGTAGGCACCGCTGTAGGACTTGCCTTCGCAGGCGAGGGGCTCGTTGTCGATGCGGTTGAGCTCATGGATGGTGTACATCTTGTTCGGGTCGAGGCCTGCCATCTGTACGCGTGGCAGGTGCTGGTTCTTGTAGGTCTCAAGCTTCCACCAGAAGAAGACTGCCTGCTCGCGGTCCTGACTGACATACATCTCAGAGGCAAGGAAGTCGCCCTTATAGGGTGAATGGAGGCGGTAGAGGTCGCCGAACTGGATGACGGGACGCACCTTCTTGTAGTCGCTGATGACCTGGCGGCAGAAGGCCTTCTCCTCGTCGGTCATGTTCTTGGGCTGGATCTCCATGCCAAGGCGGCCTGACATGGCCACGTCGCAGCGGAGCTTGAGCGAGGTGGTGCGGAACACAGCGTGGTTAGGCACGGCCGAGATGTGCGAGGCCATGGCGATGGCTGGGAAGAAGTATGAGGTGCCCCACTGCATGCGGATGCGCTGCAGGGCATCGGTGTTGACGCTGACCCAGAACTCGACGAAGTAAGGCAGCAGGCCATAGTTGGCACGACCGCCACCCGAGGCACAGTCCTGGATGATGACGTCGGGGTACTTGGCACGGATGCGCTCGCAGGTCTTGATGAGGCCCTCGTGGTACTTGATGTAGAGGTGCGACTGCTCGTCCTTGGGCAGGTACTGCGAGCCGTGGTTCATGACGGGGGCGTTGGCATCCCACTTGATGTAGGCAATCTCGGGGTACTTGCTGAGCAGGTCGTCGACGATGCTGAACACGAAGTCCTGCACTTTAGGGTTGGCCATGTCGAGCACCACCTGTGTGCCGCCACGACCCAGCACGGGCTCGCGGCCAGGGGCCTTGATGATCCAGTCGGGGTGAGCCTCGTAGAGCTCAGAGATGGTGTTGGCCATCTCGGGCTCGATCCAGATGCCGAACTTGACGCCATTCTTCTTGGCATCGCGCAGCAGGCCGGGTATGCCGTCGGGGAGTTTGCGTGTATCGACCACCCAGTCGCCGAGCGAGGAGTTATCGACAGCGCGTGGGTACTTGTCGCCAAACCAGCCATCGTCCATGACGAAGAGCTCGCCGCCCATCGAGGCGATGTCGTGCATCATCTGGTCCATGCCTGGCTGGTTGATGTCGAAATAGACACCCTCCCAGGAGTTGAGCAGGATCATGCGCTCCTGGTTGCCATGACGCAGCTGGTACTTGCGTGCCCATTGGTGGAAGGCCTGGCTGACGCCATTGGTGCCACGGCTGCTGTAGGTGAGTGCCGTGCGTGGAGTGGTGAATGTCTCGCCCTTATGGAGGTGATACTCCGAGTTGTCGGGGTTGATGCCAGCGAAGTACTGGTGGTAGTCGCTGTCGTCGGTGTCGATCTTGATGCTGTAGTTGCCACTGTAGCAGAGGGCGGCACCCAGGACGCGGCCTTCGTTCTCGCGGGCAGGGCCGTCGAGCGAGAGCATCACTTCGTTGCGGTCGGAGGTGGCGTTGCGTGCACCGTCCTTGTTCTTGATGACGAGCATGCCATTCTCCAGTCGGCTCTCAATGAGCTGAGCCTCCGAGGCCCACGAGCCATGGAAGTGGGTGCAATGCACATCGCCACGACGCACATAGACCAGCGGATTGTAGAACTGGGTGAGGGTGACTGTCTGCTTCTCGCCATTGGTGATGTCGGTCCAGGACTCGATCATGTCCACATCGTCGTACGACTGATAGTAGAGGTTGACGGTGGTGGGGTAGAGTGGATCATGGAGCGTGATGGTGAGCAGTTCGCCAGTGCGCTCGGCACCGTTGGGAGCCAGGTCCTTGATGCTCGATAACTTATAGCCATCAACTAATAATTGTGTTGACATATTGCCATCAGCATGACGCATGGCCAGGCATACCTCCGACTGTGTATGGGTGGCACCGTATGCAGGGTAGAGGTCCGAGCGGCTCCAGTTGGCGTCGTTGGGCTTGGCGATATTGGGGATGTCCTGACTCTTGAGGGCAGCACCGAAGTAGAGGAACTGTGGCTCCTGACCCTGCTCGATGTCGAGGATCAGGCTATTGTTGGGGGTGCGGAGCTCGACCTTCTCGGCGAGGGCCAAGGAGGGCATGAGGGCCAGCAGGGAGAGGAAAGGGAATCTTTTCATTCTGTTTTACTTCTTCAGAGGGAACTTGTAAGCCAGCCAGCCCATAGCAAGGGCGATGACTGCTGGGAAGAGTGAGAACATTGACCAGACCATGGTCTTGACGCTCTCCTCGTCGGTGATGGTGACGATGGTCTCGCCAGTGAGCTCGTCGGTTGAAGATACGAGACCTGCAACGCCCAGAAGAGCTGCAATGAGTGAACCAGAGATAGCACCACCGAACTTCTGTGCCATTGTGGCAGAAGAGAAGATCAGACCTGTAGAAGAGGTACCATCGCGCTCGGTAGCATAGTCAGAAACGTCGGCATACATAGACCAGAGGAGTGGAGAATAGAGGCCTGCACCTACAGAGGTGAGGATGGAAACCACGATCATCAGCCAGATGTATGAGGGATCCATCGGGATGAAGAAATAGAGCACTGAAGTGACGCAGCAGATGACTGACGACCAGACGAACGCCATGCACTTTGAGCCAATCCACTTGGTGAAGGCTGGAGAGACGCCACCGAAGATCATGCAGGTAACCTCGCCAATGGCCATGAAGACAGTGAAGTTGATGATGAAACTGCCGAGGGTGATGTCGCCATCCAGGCAGTAAGTGAACATGTAACCAGCCACAGCGTAACGGAAGCCGTTGAAGAAGTTGGTGCACATGGCCACAGCGGTCATGAGGAGCCAAGGCTTGTTGGTGATGAGGTTCTTATACTGCTGGAAAGAGAACTTCTCAGGACGGATGTTCTTGACACGCTCTTTGGTCAGGAGGCCACAAGCCAGGGTCATGACGGTGGCGAGCAGGCCGAAGCTGGCGCCAAGCACTGCATACTGATGTGCCTCGGTGCCGCCCACCATCTTCTGGAGGTATGGGAAAGAGAGCAGGGTGATGAAGCCCATGGCGTATGCGCCGACCATGCGGTAGGATGAGAACTCGTTCTTCTCGTTGTCGTCAGAGGTCATCACGCCGAGCAGCGAACCGTAAGGCACGTTGACCAAGGTATAGACAGCCATCATGAGCAGATAGAAGGTGTAGGCCCACACGCGCTTGCCCTCAGGCCCCATCTCAGGAGTGAAGAGCAGGCAGGCAAAGATGATGCCGAAAGGAATAGAACCGAAGATGAGCCAAGGACGATAGGTGCCCCAGCGTGACTGTGTGCGGTCGGCGATGGTGCCCATCAGTGGGTCGGTCACCACGTCGAACATACGAGCGATGAGCATCAGGGCTGCTGCGTCGGCAAAAGAGAGTCCGAAGACGTTGGTGAAGAAGATTGGGAATGCGGTGGACATGATCTTCCAGGTAATGCCACCCGAAGCTGCGTCGCCAAGGGCGTAGCCGATTTTTTCTTTAAGACTTGCCATAGTGTATTGTTTATTTAAGGGTTTTAAGGGTTTTAAGGGGAGTGAAAGGGACGAATGTGTCAGGGGTCGAAGGAGGAGGGGAACATCTGGTTGTATCGTCCCTTTCACTACCCTTTCACTACATTTTCACTACTCTTACTTACTCTTTGAATAGCGCAAAAATACAAAATTTTCGGCAAATGAACAAATATCTGTGCGAAAAATCTGTTCATTGGGCCGAAAATCTGTCGTATTGTCTTCCTTTTACCTGATATGAGCGGTCAGGAAGGTGGCATTGCCGAAGATGTAGAGCACATTTTCGGAGGCAGGGACGAGCAGGGTTTCGCCCTGACGCACCTTGACGCCATTGATGTTGGCCTCACCCCAGAGGCACACTACCACGACGAACGAGTCGCAGTGGAAGTCGATCTGCTGTGCTACCTGCACCACGACGCGATGCACCACGAAATAGGGGCAGTTGATGAGCTGCGAGGTGGGCTGCGTAGAATCGTAGGAGGTGCGGTATTCTGGCCAGACCTGATAGTCGATGGCATCCTTGGCCTGTTCGATGTGGAGCTCGCGTGGCTTGCCATGTGCATCCTTTCGACCGAAGTCATAGACGCGGTAGGTGATGTCGGAGGTCTGCTGGATCTCGGCCAGGAAGCAACCGGCTCCGATGGCATGCAGACGACCGGCAGGGAGGAAGAAGAGGTCGCCCTGGTGAGCCTCGTGGGTGGCTATGACGTTGGCCATAGGGTTCTCACCCTCTTTATTTTCGGTAGTCACCATCTGCTCATAGTCATCGGGGGTGATGCTCTTCTTGAGACCGGCGTAAATCTTAGCACCAACGTCGCTCTTGATGACATACCACATCTCGGTCTTGCCTGCACAGCCGTGGCGCTCCATGGCCATCTTGTCGTCAGGATGCACCTGAATGCTGAGGTCCTGGCGAGAGTCGATGAACTTGACAAGCAAGGGGAACTTGTTGCCAAACTTCTTATACACTTTGTTGCCCATGAGCAGCCCCTTGTACTTGTCGATGAGCTCGGTGAGGGTGAGACCCACATCGACGTCATCAATCAGTCCGCGCTCGATGGCTACGCTCTCGTGACCTGGAACTCCTGAGATCTCCCAGCTCTCGCCAATGTTGGGCTGGGCAGTGTATATGCCCTTGAACGGGGCAATCTGATAGCCGCCCCAGAGGGTGGTCTTCAGGTAAGGTTCGAATTTATAGGGTTTCATAGATGGAGTTAAAAATGTCGCTGTGTAACGATAAAGGCTACAAATTAAAGAGGGCTTTGAGCAAATAGCTTGATTAAGCCTAAGATAAGAAGATGCAGAGGATAGAACAGATACATCAAATATTTACCGAAATTGCCCTTGATGAAACCTCTTTGCCCGTTGTACATCATAATCGGAATAGAAGCAAGCATGGCCGACATAGTGTATTTGTTGGGCATAAAGAGTGGAACCATCGCAAGATTCTGGTAGAAACGCCTTTCTCTCAGAAGGTACATGGTTATAATCAGCGCTATTCCTGCTGGTCCATAGTCAGTACTAAAGATAAACGAGACAAGGAGAGAGCCCAGGATGATTAACGAGGACTTCTGTTTCGAGTATTTGGCAATAGAATCAATGCACACTACACCAAGGAACAATGTAAACATGACGTTGTGTCCCCTAATGGCAAGCCAATGCCCGTGCTCAAGGTTCCATGGTATGATGGATAATAGAGCAAAGAGCAACAGATTCTTTGCATATCTCCGAGTGTTGCGTGTATGAAGGTAGCCTTCGACAATCAGAAATGCAAAGATAGGGAATGCAAGACGGCCAATGACAGCAGAAAGGATAAACATGGGCGTGATGGCTATCTTGCCAATATGGAAATAGGCAAGGTTCATAGCCTGATCATACCTCCAAAAACATTTGGAGGTATGATCGACCAACATGCTAATCATAGCAATGGTCTTCAGACTGCTCCCGCTCAAAATCTTGTACTTGAGCATGCACGTAGTTTTTTAATGACTGACCTGTCTCTCAATAACCTCTAAGCACATGCGACTGTTGTGGTATGGGCACTTCCAGAACCCAGCGTGGTCGTCCTGCTTGTTGATGTTGCGCTGCGGATCGCGGCTCCAGTACCACTCGCCCAGCTCATGGTCGATGAGGTTGTCCTTGATGTACTGCCAGGCGTTCAGACACTTCTGGAGAGCTGCTTCGTCGCCGAAGTACTGATAGATATTATAGAAACCCACTACAGCCTCGGCCTGTACCCACCAGTGGCGGTCATCATCGACGTGTCCGGTGTCGAGGTTGGCCTCATGGGTCATTGAGCCATCAGCGTTGAGTCCCTTCTCGCTGGCCTTGGCCACGAGCTGCACGATGGGCTCCACCTTGGCCAGTACCTCCTTGTCGCCCAGGACGAGGGCTGCCTCGTGCATGAGCCAGGAGCATTCGATGTCATGACCATACGACTCAAGCCAACCGGCGCCACGGGTCCAGTCCATGTCGAAGAAGAGGTCGAGGTGGTGGGTCTCGGGGTTGAGGATGCGGTCGGTAAAGATGTCGATGAGGTTGCGCAGAGCCTTCTCTACTTCATCCTTCACTCCGCGATAAGCCTCGGCATGGCTGGGGCATGAAGTGATGTCCTGCAGGCAGCGGTAGAGGTTGGTGTATGGCTCAATGATGTGCAGATGCGTGTTCTGCGACTTGGGGTAGTTGGCATCGAGGTCGGAGAGGCGCATGTCGGCGATGTCCTGCCAATCGCGTGTCTGGGCTTCGATGTAGCCATTGTACTGGCGGTCGAGGCTGTGCTGCTCGATGCAGTGGAACAGCTCGATGGCTTGATTGAGTGCAGCCAGGTCATGGGTGGCACGGGCATATTCGCTGAGGCCGTAGATGACGAAACCGATGGCATAGAACTGCTTCTTGGTGTCGAGGGGGCGACCCAGATAGTCGAGGCTCCAATAGGCGCCACCGAATTCGTGGTCGATGAAGTGCTCGACGATGTAGTCCTTGGCACGGGTGGCAGCATCTTTGTATTCTGCCTTACCCAATACGCGATAAGCAGCTGAGAAGGCCCAAAGGATGCGAGCGTTGAGGATGCAGCCCTTGTCTGCCTCTTTGACCAGCGTTCCGTCGCCTTTCATCTGGCCATAGAAACCGCCATTCTCACCGTCCTGCATATAATTGAGCCAGAAGGACAGGATGTTGTTCTCCACAACATCGCGCATCTCCTGCTTCAAGGTCTGGATATTAATCATTTTGGGGTAATTTGAGGAAGTCGAAGAGTTTCGCACTTGCGGAACTTGAGTTATTTATTCAAATAGGCAAGGTTGCGATCGATCAGCTCATTGCGAGTCTTCACACTCTCGCCCGTGGTGAACTTGTCGGCAGGGGTGTTCATGCAGTAATCTACGAGCTGGCCGATGGTCGAGGTGGCTACATGCATTCGGGTGTCAGACGAAGCGTAGTAGATGAAGACCTTCTCGTCCATCTCGTGCATAGCGTTGCCCACAGTGTCCTTGCCATTGTCAGCAATCCAGCCATTGGTGAAGAGCACGTTCATCACGTCGCCGATATATTCGCCATCCTTTGGCACCATGAAGGCACCACCAGGCTGTGCGATGACGCGGGTAGGATCGTCGAGCGAAGTCATGTACATATAGAGCACGTAACGAAGGCCTGATGCGCAGCCACGCACACCATGAGCCAGGTGCAGCCATCCCTTAGGAGTCTTGAAAGGATGAGGACCCTCGCCATTCTTCACCTCCATGATGGTGTGGTAGTGACGGGCGTTGATGATCTTCTCCTCCTTGACCACAGCATGTTCGATGTCATCGACCAAAGCCCAGCCGATGCCACCACCAGAGCCTGCATCGATGAAGCCATCCTGTGGACGGGTATAGAGGGCGTAGTATTTACGACTTACTGATTTACCATTTACGACTTCTGTCTTCTCGACAAACTCGGGGTGCAGCACCACGTTGCGCTGCTGTGAGTTCGACTTGAGGTCGTCCAGACGCTCCCAGTTCACCAGGTCCTTGGTGCGGGCAATGCCACAGGTGGCGGTGGCAGCGCTGAGGTTGCCTGGCTGCGAGTCGTCGTGACGCTCCACGCAGAAGAGGCCGTAGATCCAGCCATCCTCATGCTGGGTGAGGCGCATGTCATAGACGTTGGTAGCTTCGGCCACAGGCGATTCCTTCAGGGGCGAAGTCTTGGCCTCAGGCATGGTGATGGGGTGGTTCCAGAAGCGGAAGTTATCGACGCCATTGGGCGACTCAGCCACAGCGAAGAAGGACTTGCGGTCATCGCCCTCCACACGTACCACGATGCAGTACTTGCCATTCAGCTTGATGGCTCCTGAGTTGAGGGTGGCATTCACGCCCAGACGCTCCATGAAGTAGGGGTTGGTCTCGGGGTTGAAGTCGTAGCGCCAGATGAGTGGTGCGTGTGCGGCGGTCAGGATGGGATTCTCATAGCGGCATACGATGCCGTTGCCCTCGACAGGGCTATTCTTACGTGTGATTAAGGCCTCGTGCTGTGCGGTGACGAGGGCCTTGCGCTCTTGAAAGGTCATTTTGTGTAGTTCCTTTATTTTGTTATATCATTAAGAAATAGTGTGTGTGGCTGTGCATAGAATGTCTTGAAGTCCTCGGCCGTAGGTGCGTCCTTTGAGGCTCCGAAGTGCTCCTTGGCAGCGTTGCGCCAAGGCAGGCAGTAGCAGATGGGGTACTGACGGGCGATGGGGTCGAAGACGCGGGTCCACCAGTCAGGGATGTCTGAGTTGACGCGGCCGCACTCGGTGACAGCGATGAGCATAGGATGCTCCTTGACGTACTCGTTCATGAGGTTCAGGCCGAATGCGAAGCCAGCCATGAAATCCTCCTCTGTGCCCCACTGGTAGGCATCGATGCCGAAGAGCTGCACACGGTCGTCACCAGGCCAGCGCTCCAGCAGGTGTTCGATGCTGCGTGGGCTTGGAGAGTAGCTCCAGACGAGCTGACCTGGCAGCGCCTCGTTCATATAGTCCTGCGTCATGTTCCAGAGTGCCTTGTAGTCCTCGGCAGTGCAGTTGCCCTCGCCCCACCAGAACCAGTTGCCCGTGTTCTCGTGCCATGGGCGGAAGATGACAGGCACAGGATTGCCCTCGCCATCGCGGAGCGAGCCGATGAAGTCCGATACGCGTCCGATCCACTCCATAGCCTTGGTGTGGATGGAGCCACCCTCGAGCATCTCGTGTACGGTCTGCTTAGGGTCGATGAGCGTAGCAGGATCTGTACCCTTCTCGATTTGCTCATTATATTCCTTCAGGTCGCTCTCAATCCAGGCTGTGCGGCCATTCAGTGGGTTGCGTGGATGCCAAGAGATGGTGACGATGCCACCACGCTGGTGGTGAGCGATGATCTCCTCGCGCATCCAGTTGAAAGGCACAGAGTCGAGGTTCTTGAGGTCGTTCATCTCGATGCCACCAAGCTCGAAGCCCATCACGGCAGGATAGTCGCCAACGAGCTCCTTAGTGTCGGAGCGTCCGTTCTTCTCCCACTCCCAGGTGATGCCATAGAAGGGGTCGTCCTGATGGCCATACATGTAGCCATGCTGACGAAGGGTGTCCATACGGGCCAGAAGGGACTCAGCCACCGTAGGAGCGGCTTCCTCGGCAGGCTGTGCGTTCTTGGTGCAGGCGGCCAAACCTACCAAGGCGGCTGCTGCGAGTAAGATTTTTTTCATGTTGAGTTATCAATTTAGAATACTGAATTGCAAAGTAGTAAAGATGTGTTTGTCACTGATGAATGTGATGTGGTGTGCAGATTTTGCGGTGCAAAGATACAGCTTTTCTCGTCAAGGCATAAATACATTTTTATCAGTTATTTGTCTTTAGCGGATTTCGGGGCAAAAAATGCGCTATTTCACTCGGTTTTTACCCTTTTTTAAGCCATTTTTCCCTTGTCCAAGAGGGTTTGGAACATGCTAAAATAGTACAAAACGATACTTTGCAACGCTAAAAAACCGTTGTGGACACACGGAGGGGCAAACGCTGCATGTTTTGCCCCTCTGCAGAAACACGATAGTCCGACCTGGAGTCAAGTCGGACTATCGTGGCTGGCTGAGTTTAACACTTCGCACGATGTGTCAAACTCCTACGTCTCTGTAGGGGCAAAATATGCAGCTTTTGCCCCTCTGTAGAAACACGATAGTCCGACCTGGAGTCAAGTCGGACTATCGTGGGTGCATGAGATTAACACTTCGTACGATGTGTCAAATCCGTGCGTCTCTGTAGGGGTAAAACTTGCAGCTTTTGCCCCACTGCATTATTTCAGGTCAGGCATGTCCTCGCGGTTGAGGATGTTGGAGCTCGACATGACTTGCTTCCAATAGGTTGGAGTGTTGAGTTTGTATGCGCCAGTGATGCCCTTGTCGTCTGAAGGCCAAACCATGAACCACAGCCAGGAGAGGTCCGACTGGAACTGCACATCGGGGTCGGGTATGTTGCCACACTCGCTGATGGTGGTCATCTTGCGGCCATCGACGGTGGCGGTCAGCGTCTCGTACTGATGGAGGAGTGGTGACTTGATGTTGTCGGTATAGACATCGACGCCAACGATATCGACTACGTCATGACCTGGGTACCAGTCCTTGGCCTGCTCCTCCATGCCATCGACCACATCGATGGTCCAGACCCAGATGAGGTTGTTGAGCCCATAGACCTCGGTGAACTGCTGGTGCAGCAGACGGTAGAGCTGCTTGCAGGGCTCGGCACCATAACGACCCCACCAGAACCAGGCTCCACCCTGTGGATTGTACTTGGTGTAGTTGCCTGCTGCCTCGTGGAGCGGACGGAAGATGACGGGTATGCCCTCGTCCTGCAGCAGGCTCAAGTAGCCTGCCACCTCCTCGATGTCGCGCATGATGCAGCGGTTCTGCCAGGTGCCCTCCTTCAGGGCCTCGCGGATGTCGAACGAGGTGGAGCCATCGCCCGAGATGTAGAAGCCCATGTTATCGGTGGCATCATGGTCAACGCAGTTGTTGAAGTCGGCCTCGCTGTTGGGCACGTTCCAGTGCCACATGTAGCTCACCAAGCCATGGTTCTGCCACTGCTCGCGTGCTGCTGAGATGTCGCCATAGTTCTGCACCCATCCCCAACCTGGGGGTGTGGGCGAGAAGGGGAGGAAGATGAAGTCGTAGCCAGCCAATGCCGGATGCTTGCCTATGGCATCGTTGACGTTGTTGACAAAGTCATTGGTGTTGGACATGCTTGACTGCACGCCAGAGAGCTGCTTCTGTCCGTAGATCGACTTCAGGAAGTCATAGACACTGCGAGCCTCGGCTGTGGCGTTGGGATTCGAGAGATTGTCGAAGCCAGCAGGAGAGACGGGCTGAGCCTCCTTGGTCGAGAATGAGAGTGTGAATGCCGGCGCTGTGGCAAGCGGATCGACCACACCCAGTATGGAACCCGATGGGACGCTGAGCGTGTAATGCTGTCCGCCTTCGAGGGCTGGCAGGTTGACATCGACCTTCATGACGGTCTCGCGGCTGGAGACAGCCTGGCAGGGCTGGCCATTGAGGGTGATGCGGGCATCGGGGCTGACCTGGACCTTCTCGTTGTATGCCAGGGTGATGGTGGTGACTTCAGAGGCTTTGACTTCGGCCCCTTCAGCCACAGAGGCCGAACGGAGCACAAGACTCTCCTTGAGTGTATTTGGGCTAACGATAGGGTCGTCGTCGCCACTGCTGCCACAGGAGCAGACGCAGAGGAGTGCGATGGCAGAATAAAGGATTGCTGATAAGATGTGTTTCATTGAGAATGTGAGTGTGGCAGGTGGATGATTATACTAAGCGCACCCAAAAGTACCCTTATCATTCATCATCGATTTCCTTTGGTTTCTCTGATGGAGGATAGTGCATCCTATAAAGGTATTTTTGGGTTGCGTCAACTATAATGCGGATTATGCAGGCTGGTTTTTATTTTGGAGCCTTGTTGTAAACGTCGTCGAGCGTGTAGGCAGGATCGTCGCTGGTGGCAGCATTAATCATGGTCTTGACCAGCTGTTCGGCATCGTTGAGATAGGTGCCATCGTTGTGGTTGAAGTAGCCATGGTGCTCGTTGCCTCCACCCTTGGAATTGTTGTCCCAGATGATGAGAGGCATGCCGTAGGTATGTGCAGCGCGGCAAACGTACTCGAGATAGTACTCGCGGAAGAGGTTCGAACGATCGTTCTTGTGCATCACGCAGCCATACTCACCGATGTAGACGGGGATGTTGTTGTTGATGAACTTCTGCTGCAGTTTGCTGAACACATCCTTGACATGAGCCTCGTTGCTGTTCTTGTCGTATGTGCCGGCAGCTGCGGTATGGCCCCATTCGGAGTAACCGCCCTTGTCCTCAGGCGAAAGGGTGAACATGGTAGGGTCGTAGTAGTGCACACTGACCATGATGTGGCCTGCAGGATCCTCGGGGAGCTGGAAGTTGTTGTCGAGCACGAACGAAGGGCTTGAAGCATAGCCTGGTACACCGATCCAGCGTGTGGCGTTGTTGCCGCCAGTGGCACGGATGGTGTTAACGACCAGCTGGTTCCACTCATTGAGGGTGCGATACTGCTTGCCACCGTCATTGCGGTTGTCTCCCCAGCCCCAGCCGCCGTCCTGAACCTCGTTAAACGACTCGAAGAAGAGGAACTCGCCCTTGTCCTTGAAGGTCTCGGCCAGTTGCTGCCAGGTGCGCTCTATGCGGTGTTTGATAGCCGTGTTCTTGGCCTCGTCCTTGGCTGCATTCTTGATGTCGAGCCAATACTCGTCGTGGTGCAGGTTGAGGATGACGTTGAGGCCAGCAGCCTCTGCCAGATCGAGATTCTGCTTCACCTCGGCCAGGTAATCGGCCTGGATGGTCCAGTCGCTCTCTTCGGTCTGGTAGTTGCCCCAGGTAGCACACATGCGCAGGGTGCTCACGCCTGCAGCCTTGAGGTTGTTGTAGAGGTCAGCCGTAGGCTTGGCATTATCCCAGTAGCCCCACTGCGTAGGCTTGCCATCCTGGCCCGAACTGGTGTCGAAGTGGTTGCCCAGGTTCCAGCCCCAGCCCAGCTTCTTGGTGATCTCGGCTGCCAGATTGGTGTCGGGGGTAGGTGCGGCCTCTTTGGTGCGGAAGGTGAGGCGGAAGGCAGGGGCAGCTGAGTTGTTGTCTTCCTCCTTGACGATGGCACCCGCTGGCACATCGAGCGTATAGCTTGTGCCCTCGCTGAGTGTGACAGGAATGACCACGTCGAGCTTGGTGTTACCATTGCGAGCATCGACGCTGCTGCCATTGAGGGTGATCTTGCCAGGCACGGGGACAACTTTGGCGTTGTAGGAGAGGGTGATCTGAGTGACTTCGTCATAAATCACTTCAGCGCCCTCGGCCAGGCTGCACGAACGTTGCACGATGGGGGTCGAAACAATGGGGTCTTCCTTGTCGTCACTGCCGCCACAAGCTGCGAGTGAGAACAGACAGCACAGGGCCATGAGACAGGCAAGACTCAGTTGATAGAATCGTTTCATTGTCGTAATAAATGCGTAATATTATAAATAATGTATAGAGCCTGCACTACCATGCGCAGGCTCTATACTTATTTGATACATGATTTACTCGATGGTGATCTTGGTGACCTTCACGTTGTCACCATTGAGGACGAATACACCGCCCCACCACTGCTGAACGTAAGCTGCGTCGAGCATCTCCTGGGTGAGTTTGAACTCGATAGCACCATTGTGAGCTGCGAGGTCCCAGATGGTGAACTTAGGATCGTCAGCCTGGTTGGCAAATGCACAGTACCATGGGCCCCAGTGACCCTCGAGGATTTCGAGCTGCCAGATGTCGTCAAGTGGAGTGATATACATGCGGATGGTCTGGCCAGCCTTGGCACCAGCCTCGGCGAGCTCAGCACCAGCATCGCTCAGTGCGTATGGCTGGTTGCCCCAGTTGTCGGCAATGAGCTCGCCCTCCCAGAGGACGGTCTCGAGGCTGATGGTGCGAACCACGTCGATCTTTGAGATGATGACGCCCTCACCCTGCATGATCCAGCAGTAACCCCAGTCATTGAGGGTGGTGAGCTGCTCGGCAAGTGTAGCGGTAACAGGAATCTCGATATAGCCGCCATGAGCTGCCAAGTCGTAGATGCCTGAGTTGATGTTGTTGCCATTGTTCAAGCCAGTGGCATTGCCGATCTCCGTCTGGCCAGCCCAGTGACCATCGAAGAACTGAACCTGCCACCAATCGTTGTAGTTGGTGGCCCAAACGCGGATGACGTCGCCAGCCTGGAGGCCGATCTCAACAAACATCTGTGGGTTGTTGGCTCCCTCAGTACCATCGCCAATCTGCCAGTTCCAGCTCCAACCGTTCAGGTCGGCTGCACCCGTCCAAAGTACGAAGGTCTGCTCAGTGCTTGGGATGACGGCAAGAGCGTAGTCAATGGTACCGTTCGAAGAGATCAGTGAGAGGGTAGAACTCATTCCAGCCGTGGCAGGAGTAAGGACGAACAACATATCCTCCTTCAAGATGTACTGGCAATCCTGGCCATCGATCTGTACGCCGATGAGCTTGTCTCCATTGACAACGTTGACTGACAGAATGTCGCCAGCCTTCATCTCAGAGGTGTTAGGCATCTCAGGAATGAAGCAGAATTCAGGAGAGTTGATGTCAAGAGACATGAAGGTAACCTGCTCACCATTCTTCATGGTGACGGTAAGCTCACCGCTGACAGCAGTTGCAGGAACCTTAACTTCGAGAGCCTCTGAGCTCTGAGCTAAGAAATCGGTTACTGCGAGATTGTCAGCAAATACAACCTTAGCTACGAGCTCGAGGTTCTTGCCATTGATGGTTACTACGTTACCTGCGTTGACAGGTGAAGGATTGTAGCTCTCAGCAACAGGCTTGGCAGTAACGATAGCTACAGTAGCAGTAGCGCCGCTCTTACAGTTGAGGGTAATGTCGCCGCTCTGAGCGTCGGCAGGAACCTCAACGGTCAGCTTGGTGGTGCCCTGCTCTGTTACCTCAACAGCTGCTGCAGAACCAGCGAACTGAGCACTGGTAACGACGTCAAGATCCTTACCTGTGATGACGATCTTGTCGCCAGGCTTAACCTCAGTAGCAGGAGTTGCCTGGAGCTCGGTTGGGAATACCATGCCGATGTAAGCGATAGGGCACTCTACACCGCTGGCAGGCCACATAGAGACCGTTGCCTGTGCAGGGGTAAACTCTGGCAGGTTGTAGCCGATGCCATCATGCTTTGTATCGTCAGTAAACCACCAATCTACCTCTTCGCCAGCTACGGTGAGGCGGGTCACGAGGTCGAGGTTGCTACCCTTATGAGTGATCAGGTCACCTGGCTTCTTGCCGGTGAGATTGAGTACCTCGTCGACAGCAGGAAGGGTAACCTTCAGCTCGATAGGCGAGAAGATCTTGTTAGGAATGGTGTCCTCGGTAGCGCAGAACGAGATAGCCACACGGCCAGTCTGAGCCTCAGCAGGAACCACTACCTTAATCTCCTTGCGGGTGTTAGTGATCTGGTCAACTTCTACACCTTCGGCAAAGATTACCGACTGCACGAGGTTGAAGTACTCGCCCTTGATGGTGAGGGTCTCACCTGGCTTGATCTCAGGAGCAGAGAAGCAGTTCTCATCGAAGCCTACTGGCTCGGTGTACTTCAGAGCAGTAACAGACTCAATCTGTCCTACAGCGGTGTTGAGGACAATCTTACCAATCACAGCCTCGTTAGGAACGGTGATGCGAATCTCCTCCTTGCTGATATGGTTGATGTCGGTGATGTCGCCAGCACCAGGAATGGTGACAGACTGCACCTGATCAAGGCCTACACCAAGGATGCGAAGTTCACCCATGCGAGCCACTGGGTTGGGTCCGTAAGCCAACAGCTTGACAGGACCACCAGCGTACTGGTCGGTGACAAGATCATCATCCCCGTCACATGCGGTAAACGACATAGCGCCTGCCAACATGAGGCACATCATCATGATGGCCTTAAAGATATATGTCTTTTTCATTTTTCGATTATTAATTAGATGTTAGGCACTACGCGGATGTTGTCGTAGCGGAAGATTGGAGTACAAGCAGTACCTGCTACACCACCATTGATTGGCCACATGATGAAGCTGTCGAAGCTCTGTGGGTTCATTGGGCTTGGAGCCTTGGTGCCATCGTCATTGTAGACAAAGTCGGTCAATGGGATGGTAACGGTGATCCACTCGTCGTTGGTGTCGAAGCTGCCAGTAGTCTGCCATGGGTTATAGAGGGCACGTGGGAGGTCAAGACCGCCATCAGCACTGGTGTGGATGTAGGTGTTGTTCTGCCAAGAGTCGTTGGCACACTGCTGGTTGTTGACGAACAAGATCTGGAGGGCACCAGCCGACCAAGGATTGTCCTTAGGGATGCAGAGCTCGAACTTCAGAGACATGTTCTGCCAGTCAGAGAAGTCAAAACAGTTGCGCAGAGGCACACCAGCTTCACCCTTCTGAATAGACATTGGGTCGCCATTCCAGTTGCCGCACCAGAATGAGAGCTTGAGGTCCTCTACCCAGCCGCCTTCAGTATCGGCAGGGCCAATCTGGCAATAGTAACCATCGACACCTTTCTCGGTGAGATAGGTAGGCTTGAGATTCCAGCCCTGAGGCACGATACCCGTCTCGCTGCCAGCATGATTCTCGCCATCGAAGTCGGTGATGATGTTGCGCTTGTCGCGGAAGTAGAAGCCTGACATGCCTTCACCATAGATGGTCTCAACCTTGATCTGACCCTCAGGAGCACCCTCAGGAACGATGAAGCTCACGGTTGCCTGAGTGATCTTCTTGATGTTCTCGGCTGGAACTGCTACGTTGGCAGAATTCTGGATGCCAGTGAAGGTGATAGAGAGGGGCTGGTTAGGATCGTTTACGAAGTACTGACCCTGGATCAAAGCCTCTTCGCCAGCAGCTACATACTCGCACTTCAGCGAAGCTACGGTAGGAGCAGGAACCTGAACACCGAAATCATAGGTGGTGGTATCCTTGTCCTTGTTGATCATATAGATCTTACCCGTGTTGCTGGCAGGAATCTCCTTTGGCACGGTAACCAGCATGGTATGGCTGGTGATCAAGCTGGTGTTGAGCACAGCCTTGATATCGTTGAAATACATCTCCTGGATGGAGGTGAGGTTCTCACCGACGATGCAGATGCCTGAACCAGTGAATGCTGAGGTAAGGAGTGAATCCTTGGCAGCAGCCCCCTGAGGACGGATGTACTTGATGACAGGTGTACCTCCGGTCAGTTCGAACTTATCTGGCTCATCTTCGCATGAGGTAATAGCCATGCCCATCGACACGACACCCATAGCGAGGAAAAACCAATTCATTTTATTTTTCATTGTTTTCTATTCAATTAAATTAATAACTGATAACTTTTAACTATTAACTTTTGACTTAATAGCTATAAGTCTCGCGGATGTCCACATGTTCTGCAGGTGCATCGCTTGCTACGTTAGAATTGAGTGCAACGTCTTCGGTTGGGAATGGCAGAACAAAGCTCTGTGCAGTCACGTTAGGTGCAGCAGTGTTGAAGTCATATTCTACAGCATTGCCATCCTCGAGCAAGGTAGCCCATACGGTGCGGCCAGACTCGTAGTATGCTTTGTAGAGTGCATCACAGTTCCAAAGTGCGTTACGACGCTGATTCTTCAGCTCTTCGATACAAGAGTTGACGTCGTAGTATGCGCGACGAACATAGTCGTACCAACGGTCGCCCTCGCCGGCGAACTCCAGACGACGCTCCTTCCAGATCTGGTCGAAGGTGAGTGAAGAGACAGTTCCTGCAGTTGGTATAGCACGCTGGTGAACAGCATTGAATGAAGCGAGTGCAAGTGAATCGGTGGCCTGACCCATGAGTACCTTAGCCTCTGAATGGACGAGGTAAACGTCAGAAAGACGGAGAATGTGGGTAGCCAGAGCTGAAGCCATACGGCCATCAGACATGCCCATCTCAGCTACGTGGTCAGCTGTGTTGCCATAGAGGTGCTTTACGTTGTTGGCACCGCATGGGCCCTGGAGCTGTCCGGTAGCAGAAGGATTGTATGACGAGTTGTAGATGAACTCGAGGTAGTCGAAGCCGCCCTTGTCACGCCAGAAGTAAGGATACTTGTCGCCAGCGAGCATCATGGTAGCCTTGCGGCGTGTATCGATGTCAGGACGGCTCTCCGGGCTTGGGAAGTCCTTCAGCTTGAGCTTGCCGCCATCGGTATAATCAGGCTCAATGTCGATGACACCGAATGCCTGCATCAGGTCAGCCGATGGGCCACCCCAACCACCCCATACAGAACCAACTTCGCAGAAGCCCTCGATAGCGAGGTCAGACTGCTGAGAGTTCTGGCAGGTCCAGTGTGCGCCTACAGTCCAGCGCCATGCGATGAGCGACTCAGGGCAGGTGTTGTTCGAACCACGGAAGATGTCCTCGTAGTTGTCCATGAGCTTACGGCCAGAGTTCTCAATTACATCCTTGGAATAGGTAGCGGCCATGTCGAGGTCGTCATTGTTGAGCGAACCAGTGACACCAGCCTTGGTGAGATAAACCTTAGCGAGCAGGCCCTCTGCACAGTAGTAGTCGATACGACCAGGCTGCGAGGTCTTAGGCAGAAGCTCCATAGCCTTCTCGAGGGTGAGGATGATGTAGTCATATACATCGGCCTTCTCTACCTTTGAAAGCTCGTTGTAATTGCCCTCGGCCAGAGTGGCAGAGTTGTCGTGGATGATAGGTACATCACCGAACGAGCGAACCAGGTAGAAGTAGGCCATAGCCTTCCAGGTCAGACACTCGCCCATGCACATGTTCTTGACCTCCTGCGAGGCATTGGCATTCTTCAGTGACTCGTATACGGTAGAACAGTGGCTGATCTCTGCCCACAGCGAGTATGACATGTTGACGAGGTCCTGGTCAGTACCATTGACAGAGAAGTTCAGGTAAGGAGAACCTCCCATGTACATGTTGCCAGAGAACACTTCGCCTACCTTAATGAATCCACGCTGGAAGTCATACCAGGGTGAGTTGTAGAGATAGTTGACGCCAGAGATGCAGGCAGCATCAGAAGCATAGTAGTTCTCAGTGTTATAGTTGTCTTCTGTAGGACGATCCAGGAAGTCCTCGCAAGAAGTCATGATCAGAAGCGATGAAGAAAGCAGTGCACCAACTCCTAATGTTTTCAAAGAAATGTTCATTTTCATATATATTTAAAAGGAGTTATTAGAATGAAACACTCAAGCCAACTGCCCATGAGGTTGGCGATGGATAACGACCGTTGTCCAAGCCGAATACGTTAGAGCTGGTAGTAGAGGCACCAACTTCAGGATCGTAGCCATCGTAACCAGTGATGGTGACGAGGTTGTTGGCACTGACGGTGGCACGGATATTGTCAAGGCCGATCTTCTGAACCAGCTTCTTATCGAAGGTGTAGCTCAGGCTGAGGCTCTTGAGACGGATGTATGAACCATCCTCAATGTAGCGTGACGACCAAGCGTCGTTGTCGTTAGGGTCGTTGATACTGGCACGGGGAAGTGCTGCACCAGGGTTGGTGACACGGATGTTGTCGATGTGGTCATACCAGTCGCTCTGGCTTGCGTCGATGGCTGCCAGGCGGGCACGTTTGTTCACATCGTTGAGCTGGTTGGTCCATGCTGAGTTCATGTGGGTCAGCTTCATGGCATTGTAGTTGCCCACCTTGTTGCCGTATGAGCCGTTGATGAAGACGTTGAGGTCCCACTGCTTGTAGTGGAAGGTGTTGTTCCAGCCGAAGGTGAACTTTGGAAGTGGAGAACCGATGTTGGTCTTATCCTTCTCATCAATCTTGCCATCACCATTCACATCCTTATACTTGATATCGCCAACGTAGGTGGTGTTGGTGCGGCTGTACTTCGAAGGATCAGTTGACCACTTGCCATCCTCAATTGGGTTGTTCTGCTGCAAAGTGTTGATTGGAGAGTTGCGGATATCTTCCCAGTCGGTGTAGATGCCCTCTACTTCATAACCATAGAAGTTATAGAGCGACTCGCCCTCCTCAGTACGAGAAACGACGTCGGTCCACTGGCCATAGCCAACGAGTGCCGAAGAACCAGAGAGGCTCTTGAGTTTGTTCTTGTTGAATGAAATCTGGAAGTCAGAGCTCCAGTCGAAGTTCTTGGTCACGATTGGGCGGGTGTTGAGAGCAATCTCAAGACCGGTGTTCTCAATGTCGCCGAAGTTGCCCTTAGGTGCTGCCAGAGCTGACGAACCGTTGCCTGAAGTACCCATGAATGAAGGCAGGGTGAGCTGCATGAGCATGTCGGCTGACTTCTTCTGATAAACGTCAACTACGAGATTAATGCGATCATTGAGGAAGCCCATGTCGAGACCAACGTTGAACTGCTCCTGAGTCTCCCACTTGATGTCGAGGTTCTTGATGTTGGCAGGACGGTAGCTGGTGCCGAGGCCGGACTCCATGACGCTCATTGCTGAGCCCCAGGCATAGCCGCCGATGTTTGAGTTACCTGTCTGTCCCCATCCGAGACGCAACTTACCGTTGGTGATGATGCCACTCTCCTTGATGCCCTGGAAGAACGACTCCTCAGAGAAGCGCCATGCTGCTGCCAATGAATGGAAGCCTGCCCAACGCTGATTAGGACCGAAGTTTGAAGAACCATCGTAACGATAGGTATAAGTCAGGAGGTAGCGGTTGTCGTAGTTATAGGTCTCACGAGTGAAGAATGAAGCCATAGCTGCTGAACCGAAGCCATAGCCGATCTGTGGATCGCCGGTACCCAGTGCAGGGTTGTGTACGGCATCGTTAGGCAGGCCGGTGTTGAAGACCGATGCATAGTCCCAGCTTGACTCCCATGCCTCCTGGCCCACCATGGCAGTATAGCCATGCTTGCCAATTTGACCGTTGTAGGTCAAGTAGTTCTTGAACGACCAGTAAACATTAGAGTTCTTCTGTGCACGAGCTTCATTGCTGTTCTGGTTGTAAGTACCGAGGTGGATCATTGGGTTGTAGGTCTTGCCATGAGTCCATCCAAGATCCCAGCCAAGCTCAGTGTGCCAAGTGAGGTTCTTCAAAGGTGTGATGTCCAAGAAGACGTTGCCATTGAGCTTCTGACGCTCGAGGGTGATGTCATTCAGGAGAGCCATAGCGATAGGGTTAGGACTAGTGAAGCCCTCCTTGCTGACTGAAGAATAACCACCGTCGATGTTGTAGATCTGGATGTCAGGAGGTGTGGTCAGAGAGTACATGATGATGCCCTCGTCAGAGTCGGCCTTGAGGAGGTCCTCATCGGTCTGGCTGAACGAAACGTTGAGACCAAGCTTCAACCACTTCTTCAACTCAGCGTCGATGTTCGAACGGAGAGAGAAACGGCTGAATTCAGAACCGATAATAGTACCTTCCTGATTCATATAGCCTGCGCTCACGTAGTATTTCACCTTGTCTGTGCCACCCTGAGCACCGATCTGGTGCTGATGCTGGAGGGCAGTGCGGAACACGGCATCCTGCCAGTTAGTACCACGGCCAAGGACTGAAGGATCGCTATACTCCTCGTTTGGCTTAGAGAGCTCGCCCTGAGCCACGAGGTCGTTATAGAACTCAGCGAACTCGCGGAGGTTGAGCAAGTCGAGACGCTTGGTCTGACGTGACCAGGTCACCGAGCCATCATAGGTAAACTTTGCCTCACCAGCCTTACCACGCTTGGTGGTGATGAGTACGACACCGTTAGCGCCCTGTGCACCGTAGATTGCGGTAGCAGAGGCATCCTTGAGGATCTCCATGCTCACGATATCGGCAGGGTTGATGGTAGAAAGAGGAGAGATGGTCGAAACTGAGCCATTACCCAACTTATCACCCAAGCCGAAGCTCGCGCCTGATGAGCCGCCCGACTGTACGATGACACCATCGATAACGTAGAGAGGCTCAGCACCAGCATTGATGGTAGCCTGACCACGCACACGGATTGATGATGAAGAACCAGGAGCACCAGAAGTCTGAACAGCGGTTACACCAGTCACACGACCAGCAAATGACTGATCAAGGTTGGTGATGTTGGCCGACTTGAGAGCCTGCTCTCCCAATGAAGATGATGCACCAGCCAGGTCACTCTTCTTCTGTACACCATAGCCTACGACAACGACCTCTTCCAAGAGCTCGTTATCACTACGCATCTCAATGTTAACTACTTTACGTCCTGCCAGTTTGACCTCTTGGGTCTCGAAGCCGACGTACGAGAAAATCAGCGTGGCATTGGCGCTGGCTACCTTGATCGAGTAGTTGCCGTCAATGTCAGTAACAGTACCGGCATTGGTGCCCTTCTCACGAACGGTACATCCGATGACCGGATCGCCCGTAGTTTCGGTAACCACGCCCGTCACTGTCACTTGAGCAAATGCTGTGGCCGACACCATCATGATGAGGGTCAGAAGCAACGCCCTAATGTCGAATGATTTCTTCATAATGGCGAATGTGTTAGTTTGTGTTATTATTAATAATGTATTTAAAATGTGTGTACTCATTTACTGAGCTCTGCATCAATCCAGCCAGTGAGGGCTACGAGGTAGGCATTCCAGTTGATGGCAATCTCGTTGCTTGCATAGCTGTTCTCGTTGTCGAGGTATGACTCGTCAGGATAGTTCGATGGGTACTCGGCATTGACTGTGGCCAGATCCTGCTGACCAGGATTAGGACCGCCTGATACGAAGCCTGGCAATGGATCCTCGATGCCGTCGCACGAAGATATACGCTGGTGTGGGTGCATCACAGGCTTGGTGCCGAACCCAGTCACGAAGCAGTAGCCCACGGCATTGCGGCCCAGCATGTAATCGACATTCTGGAGGGCACCCTGCAGGTACTTCACGTCGCCTGTGAGCTTGTAGGCATACATCAAGCAGAGACCCATGCCACAGCAACCCTCAGGGATGCTGGCCCAATGGAAGTCCAAAGGAGTGTTGCCGAAGGGGCTGTTGAAGGACGACTCAGCTGTGGTTTCCAGCTGTCGGTCACAGTAACCCAAGAAGACAGGCTTCAAGTGCTCGATCATCTCTGTATTATCCGAGTTGAACCAATCGAAGAAAGCAAGACCATAAATGTCACCCCATACAGGTAAGATGAAATCCTGTGGGGTGTAGAACTTGGCATCCTTGAGGTAAGCCTCCTTGCCAGTGGTAAGATAGAGCTCGGTAGCTGCCCAGAAGAACTCGTCGAGTGCACAATTGTCGCCGTAGGTGCCGGTGGTGATGTCTGGGTCGTACTGAGCATTGATCTTGTCCTGCTCGTACATCACATCGGGGTTCTTCACGGCCCACTGATAGGCTTTCTCAGCAGCAGCGATGGCTGCAGGAGCAAACTCTGCATAGTCGGCATAATCCTTGTAGATACGGGCCGATTGTGCCATGGTAGCAGCGAAATCCAGGGTGGCACAAGTGCCCTTCTGAACCACGTAGCGAGGCTTCTTGGCCTCAACTGGCATGATGAATGCCTCGAACGAAGGATTCGTCAGCTTGTGATACACACCACCATCCAGGTCCTGCATGGTGAGCATCCACTTCAGGTTGTACATAATCTCGTCCAGGAAGTCAGGTGTCTGGTTCTGGCTCTCAGGGATGTTGAGTTGTAAGGCATTGAAGTAGTCGGGTGCCTGAGCATAAGCGTCGAGCATCATGCCGATGGTGAAGCCTGAGTTGACGATGTACTTGTTGAAGTCGCCAGCATCGTACCAGCCATAGGGTGACGAAATCACGGTGCCCTCAGGACGAGCCTTGGTGGCAGCACTGGCATGAACCAGCACCTCGGTGTCGGGGTGAGCAGCCGGACGGGCATAGGCGCCAGCATACTGTTCCTCGATAGGCATTCCGGTACGCTGCAGATAGAAAGCTTTCATGCCAGCCTTGGCTACCTCAGCCACAGCATGCTCGGCAATGACCACCTGCTGCTGGTACGGGCCAGCATGCAGAGTGTAGGTGCCAGGAGTGGTGATGGTACTGAAGTCCACGATGTCACGCTGCTTGCCTGACCATGGGCTGGTGCTCTGTCGAACTGCCTTGCCTTCCCATACGGTCTTGCCGTTCTGGTCAGTGAGCTTGTAGTTGTCTGTGATGCCTTCACTTTCGATCACGGCCACTTTCTCACACTGAGGATAGTAGCCGACCTGATTCACAGCGATGGGCTGACCCTCTGGAGCTGGAGCATCGGGAGTGCAGGCAGCCAGGGTGAGAGCGAAGGTGCTCAGGAGAAATGTCTTTTTCATTTTTGTTATCTTGAATGTGAAGGTTTTGAGGATATTAAGGATGATTGTTTAACCCATCTCAATTTCCTCAAAACCTCGGAAAGAATTACATAATTACCTCAACCACATGTTTGCCAGGAGCAGCCTTCACGATGTTGCCCTCGATGGCCACACCATCTACAGTCACCTGCTTCACACCCTTCTGAGCACCGCTTAGGTTCTTGACTGTGATGTCGTATTCTACGCCACGCAGTACACGCTTCACGCTGTACTCCTTGATGTCGGCTGGCAGACATGGATCCACCATGATGCCATCGTAGGTTGGCTTGATGCCGAGCAGATACTGGCTCACGGTGAGCCACATCCATGCTGCGGTGCCGGTGAGCCAAGAGTTCTTGCCTTCGCCTGGCTTGGCGGCATCCTTGCCGGCTACCATCTGGCAGTTCACGTATGGCTCAACCTTGTGCAGCTGCTGGTCTTTGATATACATTGGGCTGATCTTGCGGAAGAGCTCCCATGCATCGTTGCCACGACCTGCAACGGTCTCACCGATGATCATCCATGGGTTGTTGTGGCAGAAGATACCTGCGTTCTCCTTGTAGCCAGCTGGGTAAGACGAAATCTCGCCCATCTCCACATGATAGGTGGTGTAGGCAGGGTTGTTGAGCACCATGCCGTGCTCACAGTCGAGATACTTCTTGCACGAATCGATGGCCTTGTCGACCATACCTTCCTCAAGGCCGATGCCAGCCATGCAGCAGAAGCCCTGTGACTCGATGAAGATCTTACCCTCCTCGCACTCGTTCGAACCGATTTTGTTACCATAGAAGTCATAGGCACGCAGGTACCATTCGCCATCCCAGCCATGCTTCTTCACGGCCTCGACCATTGCGTCGATGCACTTCTGTGCACGGGCAGCCTCAGCAATGAGGTCTTGAGGTTTTAAGGTCTTGAGGTTTTGAGGTTGGGTAGCAAGCTGCTTGCAGAGCTCTACATAGTCCTTGCCGGTTACGACAAAGAGGCCTGCAATCATCAGCGACTCGGCCTTAGAGCCCTCGGTCTTGTTCTCGGTGGTCTGGAAGCTCTCGTTCGGATCCCATGAGAAGCAGTTCAGGTTCAGGCAGTCGTTCCAGTCAGCACGTCCGATGAGAGGCAGCATGTGTGGGCCAAGGTTCTCGACCACGTGGTTGAACGAGATGCGCAGGTGCTCAAAGAGCGAAACCTCGGTGCCTGGCTTGTTGTCGAATGGCACTGGCTCGTCGAGGATCGAGAAGTCGCCCGTCTCCTTGATGTAAGCCACGGTGCCGAAGATCAGCCAGCATGGGTCGTCGTTGAATCCGCCGCCGATGTCGTTGTTTCCGTGCTTAGTCAATGGCTGGTACTGGTGGTAGCAGCCGCCGTCAGGGAACTGTGTCGAAGCAATGTCGATAATACGCTCACGTGCACGGCTTGGTACCTGGTGTACGAAGCCTACGAGGTCCTGGTTCGAATCGCGGAAGCCCATGCCACGACCCACACCGCTCTCGAAGAACGAAGCCGAACGTGAGAAGTTGAAGGTGATCATGCACTGGTACTGGCTCCAGATGTTCACTGCACGGTTCAGTTTCTCGTCCGAGCTCTTCACCACATACTTGTCGAGCAGCTCGTCCCACATCTTAGCCAGCTCGTCGTAGGCGGCATCTACAGCTTCCACGGTCGAGAAACGTTCGATCACGGCTTGAGCCTTCTTCTTGTTGACGAGTGTCACGTCGCTGGCCTGTGACGAGATGAGGGTACCATTCTTCTTACGCTCGATGTCTTCCGCACAGAACTTCTCGTCCTGCTCATTCTCTACATAGCCAAGCACGAAGATCAGGTCGCGGCTCTCACCTGGCTGCAAGGTCACCTCGATGTAGTGTGAGGCAATAGGGCTCCAACCGTGAGCCAGCGAGTTCGATGGCTTGCCTGCCATGACGCACTGTGGGTCGGCAAACTCGTTGTAGAGGCCAATGAACGACTCGCGGTCGGTGTCATAGCCATCGATCTTGGCGTTGGTCACAGCGTAGTATGCGTAATGGTTGCGACGCTCCTTGTACTCGGTCTTGTGGTAGATTACTGAGCCGTCGATCTCCACTCCGCCCGTTGACCAGTTGCGCTGGAAGTTCTCCATATCGGTAGCAGCGTTCCAGAGGCACCATTCGGCCAGAGAGAAGAGCTTGAGCGACTTCACCTCGTTGCTCTCGTTGGTCAGAGTCACCTTCTGCACCTCGGCCCAGGTCTTCAGTGGAACGAAGAAGAGCACCGAAGCCTTCACCCCGTTCTTTGAGCCGGTGATGCGGGTATAGTTCATGCCGTGACGGCACTCATAGCTGTCAAGCTGAGTCTTGCAAGGCTTCCAGCCAGGGTTCCATACGGTACCATTGTCGTTGATGTAGAAATAGCGGCCACCGTTGTCCATGGGCACACCATTGTAGCGATAGCGGGTGATGCGACGGAACTTGGCGTCCTTGTAGAAGTCGTAACCACCAGCAGTGTTTGAAATAAGTCCGAAGAAATCCTCATTGCCCAGGTAGTTGATCCAAGGGAATGGGGTAGCAGGGTTGGTGATGACGTACTCACGGGCAGCGTCATCAAAGTAACCGAATTCTTTTGTTTCCATTATTGTTTGGTGTTATTTGGTTGCGTATTATGGTTTCGTTTTTCGGGGGCAAAGTTACCATTTATTTTAATAAGTACCCGACACGATTTTGCTTTTTTGCTATACTATTTTATCCACATGCTATTTTGTTGCTCAAATTGTAATCCGACAAGCCTCAAAATCGGGGTTCACTGTCATTTGAAGGGTGCGGCATTGGTGTTTTCGAGCAGCATTTTTACCTCATTCTGGCCGAAAGCCATTGGTTCAGTGCCCAGGTCGGGGATATTGTATGAGCGTAAGTTCCAGTCATCCATCTCCGGATCGGCCTGAGGCAGCACCATTGGCTTACTCAGTACTACCTCATCGTCTGCACCTTCACCGACGTGTACGAAGTAGATGCGACCATACTGTCCGTCATACTCCTTCGAGGCAAAGGCTAACCAGCGTGAGTTGTGGCTCCAGGAGTGATAAGTGGCGTGGATGGAGGTGGCAGATTCTGAGGAATCAGGAGTTTGAAGGGGTTGAGGAGTTTGAGGAGTTTGAAGGGTTTGAGAGGTTTGAGAAGTTTGAAGGGTTTGAGGAGTTTGTGAGGTTTGAGTTTCTGCCTGAATCTTCCTGACCACCACCCTCGTCTCTCTGTGCCAAATCGGGAATGTGCCACTACCGCTGAGGCAGAAAGCCAGATAACGTCCGTCGGGTGAGCACTTGGGGAAGTTGGCCGATCTGCCTTGCAGACGTGCATTATACACCGTGTCGATCTGTTGGCCAAATGAGCCTGTCACGGCATCGAACGACATGCGGCACAGCGAGTATTGCAGGCTGTCCACATAAGGCAGCAGATTAGCAGCCGAGGGTACGGTGTCGCCACAGGGGTTAGGTGCCGAACAGTAGTATATCCACTGTCCGTCAGCCGAAAAGGCCGGAAATGTCTCGAGCACGTTGCCCGTGCCACTGGCCAATGGAGGCAGCAGCAGTGTGTCGCAGTCGAAGTCGGCCACACACAGATCGGATGTCGTGTCGTACACCTCCAGACGCTGGCTCTTCAGCGAATGGAAAGCAGGGATGATCACGTTGGTCGAGAACACTCCGTATCGGCCCGTCGGATGCCAGTCGCCATATACTGCACCGCTGGGCATCCCTTCTTTGCGCAGGGTCACTTTGCGAAGCTGTCCGTTGCGGTTCACAAGGGTGCCGCCTCGTTCGCCACGCAGGTGGAAGAAGGAGTATTGCCCCTTGTTGCCACCATGCGTGTGGCAGTTCATGCAGCGGTTGCCCAGTTCGCTGCCAATGGCCAACCGGCGGGTTACGAAACTCTCGGTGCAGCGTTCCTCGATGTCCACTTTGTCCCACACCTCATAGCCAGGTTCTATCAGTCGGTAGGTCAGGTAGGCATCCACGCTGTCGGTCGAAACCGCCCAGCTGAAGGCCGGGAACTGCCACCATTGGCCGTCCCTCAACGCTGTGATGGTCACTTGTGCGTCTGAGCCGAGGTGTGTCAGCATGATGTCCCGCCAAGTATCCTCGGGGAATAGCACCTTGTTTCCCCTGCAAGACAATTGGTGCTTGAGTGTGCCGTCACTTCCGTTGATTTCCACGCAAATGGCCTCATAGTCACCACGAAGCATGAAATTGAGTGGAGCAATGTTACAGGGTATCGTGATGTTCTGATAGTCGGGATACATGTCCATGGGTTCCTGTGCCGTCTTCACGTCGTGAGGCGTAGGGGTGCAGGCAACCAGCAGGAGAAGGAATATGAAGAGGGTATGTCTGATTTTCATAGAGAAGAGTTGATTGGGGTTAAGTTTCGCAAGTATGAAACATGATAGGAATTTTGGTGTTTCTTTGATGAATTTGAGGAGATTGTGGATGATACAACCAGCAGGCAGAATCCCTCGGTTTTGACATCAGGCACAAATGTCTTCAGAATCCTCAAGCTCTTCCATTCCCATAAATTCCTCCAAGTTCGCAGTTAGCGAAACATCATTATTTGGCAAACTGAGAGTAGTACCAATACGTCCGTCCGAACCTTGCGTTCAGTGCCTGTGCTTTGCCTTGGCTCTGTGTAAAGGCTTGGTTGAAAGCCATGAAGTCCTCCCACGTCGCAGCCTGAATGTGGCTGTTCCAGGCATCTCGAAGTTCCTCGCGTGAGGCCATCACGATCAGCCTTGCCTCCTCCAGCACACGGCACGAGGGCACAGCGTAGCATCGTTCCACATCGTCGGCAAAGTCCAGCATGTCCTTCAGCATCAGGTCATAGGCCAGCAGGTACTGTTGTGCCATCATGTTGTCCTTGTTGCTGTCCAGCAGGTTGATGAGCGAGTGGTGGTATTGTGTCGAGAGGCGTAGTGTGTCCGTTGCCGCCTGCATCTGCTGCTGACGTGTCACGGTGGGGAAGGGACGGCTGTCCCTGCCCTCGGCATTGGCCTTGAGCTGAGCCATGGCTGTCTGAGCCCAGTTGCGGTGAGGTACCGTCTGCTCCAGCATCCTCAGATACTTCATGGCAGCCATGTCGTCACCTTTGGCCATGTTGATTTCGGCCATGCGACGCAGACAGCGTGTGCCTGTGTGTCGGGGTGAGAAGATCATGCCCAGCAATGTGGCATGTTCGGCCATTGTGAGGTCTCCAATAGCCCACCACGCTTCGCCAGCAGCGGCAAAGAGGAAGTAGTTGCCCTGCTCATTCACAGGCATGAAGATGCCGTCCATGCCGTTCTGGTGCCGCTCCATCAGCCCCTCGAGCAGAGCACAGCGATGAGCCAGTGCCAGATTGCGGTAGTAGATGTCCAGATTGTAGGGCTGCTCATCCTCGGTCAGCTGCTCCACCTTGTCCCAGTGGCCATACGAAGCCTCCACGTCCAGGGCCATCTGGTGTTCCAGCTGCATGTTGGGCAAACCCCAGGCCTTGGTGTTGGGCATGTTGCCGACGTCGAACAGAAAGAAACCCACACCGAGGCTCACAATCAGAGCTCCGCATCGTACGATCCGGCTCCTCACAAGGCTGACCAGCCAGAGCAGCAGCATCCATCCCAGCACCTGCAGGCTCGAAGCCAGAGGGTATTCGGGCAGACATTCGCGTCCACCCTCCCAAAGCGTAAGGGCGATGGACAGTACGTATGCTGTGACGATGCTCCAGCCCTTGTCGGGCAACAGGCGTCGCACCAGCTTGTAGCACATCACGGCTATGAGTGTCAGCACCACGGCCAGAATCGAAGCACCACCCCCCACATAGTAGAAGTATTGCTGCAGGTAATCGCCCACCATCCGTGCCAGCCAGCCCCTTTGTGTGACAGCATATTGCTCAGCTATCCAGTCGGCATTGCTCAGGAAGAGCATTGTCTGCTCGCGGTGTTGCAGGTGGTATGGATGTGCGAACTGGAAGAAACAGAAAAAGCCGACGACTCCCAATAGGGTCATCAGCCATCCGGTCATGTCATTAAGTTTGCCTTTCGACGTCATGTTTTTTGTTTAGATGCGTGGGTGACTTTTGTATAAAATGAGCGGCGAATTTACTGTTTTTTTCTCATATTTCCAACTATTTGCCATTATTTTCTTATTTCATCACGCTCATTCTATTGCATTTGTCACCGAATGTCCCCTTTTTTGCCTCTTTTTTCGGCCATTTTGATGGTTCAGGACGAGCTCGGCAGTTCATCGGTTTCCTTGTACAGGCGATCGGTTGGAATCAGCTGCATAACCTGTTCATTATAATGAGTTCCCAAGCTGATGCTGAATCCCGCATCGAGCAGTTGCTGAGCCAACTGAGGACCTTTTCTGTATCCATGAATGATGAGTGGCAGGGCAAGACATTCAGCAGGAGTGAGCACTTGCTGGACGTCACGGATGAGTTCACCCCAGAGCCGTACACAGTGGATGACGAGCGGTTTGTGCAGCTCCTTGGCCAGATGCAGAGCCGCAAGGAAAGCCTTGTGCTGCAGGGGGAGTGGTGTGGAGCATAAAGGGTCAAGGCCGCATTCGCCGAGGGCTACGAAGCAGGGATCGTTGGCCAGACGTCGGGCACATGCGATGTAGGCGTCAATATCCTGTTCGTCTGTGAGGTGCCAGGGGTGGAGCTGTAGGCTATAGTGCTGCAAACCGGATACCCGATCTGAATATGAGTTTTGTGCATCAGCATTGCCCTCCCTTTGAGCTTCGGTGTTGTCCTCCCTTTGAACTTCAGCATTGGCTGCAACAATGCCCTCCACCCCGCTGACAGGGATGGAGAGCACAGAGAGAGGACGACCCAGTGTGTGGGTATGAATGTCGTTGAACCGGTGCACGATGACTTGCGAATAATAAATTATCAGGTTAAAAAAGTGCGGTTTAGGCTAATGAGGCAAGTCGGTTGATGAGGTCATCGTGCGTGATGCCGAGTATCTTGAGTTCGGCTGCCAGCTGAGGCAGGGTCTCCTGCATGAGGCGTTCGTGACGCATCTGGAGAATCTTGTCGTAGGCGTTGGCCGAGAGGAAGTTACCCTTGCCACGCTGGCTGTAGATGATTTCGGATTGCAGCAGTCGTTCGATGGATCGCATCACGGTGTTGGGGTTCACCTCGAGCTCCATGGCAATCTCGCGTACCGAAGGAATCTGCTGGTCGGGTTGCAGTTCGTGTCGGAGCACCTTGTCGCACATCCAATCGACGATCTGCATGAATATGGGTTGCGATTCTTGAAATTTCATAGTCAGAAATTCATGATTGGGAGTTCATATTGTTACTTGGCCTGCTTCTTGCAGATCTGCCAATAGAAGAGGTAGAGCACAGCGGCAGAGAGCAGTGGTGTGCTGTAGTAGAAATATAGAATGTAGTTGAAGAAATCAATTATCATTTCGGACATAGCAGATGGCGAAACGTCACCTATGCCCATAAAGTAGTTGAACATACAGGCAATGCCTACCACACCCATCAGGGCACCGAAGCCCATGCCGCAAGCTATCGTCTTGAGCTGGCCATAGCTACGGAAGCACATATTGACCACAATGTAGCAACCCAGCTGGAACAGAGCGACAAAGATTGAGAAATATTTGGCAACATTGAATTTGCTCAACATGCCATTCATCATGGCAAGAGTTTCTGAGTCAGCGGTCTGGCCCTCCAGTTCAGAGAAGCCTTTTACAAAGCCCATCATGAAGTCATTGTCCCAAGTGAAGAATGGATTGAATATCCACTCTGGATGAGGTGCAATGAGGTTGCCCACAACGGAGGTTAGCACGAACATCACAGCGAAGAGCACCTGGACAGTAAGCCATCCGATGATGTATTCTGCGATCATGACCAGCCACTTCTCGGCATTGGTGCCAGGCAGGGTGAGGTAGCTGAGCGAAGTGCGAGGATTGGTGAACTTGCTGTGCAGCACCTGGGTGAGGAACAGCACCATGGCGATGTGTGCGTAGCTGAAGAACTGTGCACAGAAGATGGCACTACTGTATGGCAACTGGTTGCTGGACGTGATGTCGAGTTGTGTGATGCCATTGAAGAGGAAATACAGGAATACTACGAACAGGTATGTGACTGCTATGATGGTGGTAGCAAGCAGGAAGCTGCGTTTCTCGGTTACCCAGTCGTAGTGGAGGAGGGCTTTTATGCGGGATGTATTCATAATTGTTGGGAGGTTATGAGGTTATGAGGTTGTGAGGTTGTGGGGTTGGGAGGTTGTGAGGTTGTGAGGGGTTTGATGTTTGATCTTTTTTTCGATTTTCCGAACTTTCGAATTTCCGATTTTCCGAATTATCGATTTTTCGAATTATCGAATTATCGAACTTTCGAGCCTTTCTAACTCCTCAAACTCCTTTAAAAATCTCTTGGAACTTCTGTGGGTTCTTGACCACTGCATTGAAGAGCAGCTTGACATCGACAGGCATCTCTTCGCCTGTGCGGTTGAGCATTACGCTCATCTTGCCATGCAGGGTTTGCTCGGAGTAGAGCACCTCGTCACCCTCGTCAGCAATGCCGAAGCAGAGGCGTTGGCCGATCTCCTGCAAGGTGGTGGCCAGGAGCACTCCCTCGTTCTGCATGATGATGATTGAGTCGATGAGACTCTCCAGATCGTCAATCTGATGGGTGCTGATAATCACCGTCTTCTGCTGCTTTTCCACATCGGCCAAAGAGCTGGCTACGATGCGGCGGAAGGTGGCCTTCGAGGGGATGTCCATGCCGTTGGTGGGTTCGTCCATGAAGAGGTAGGGAGTGTTGCAGGCAAGGCTCAGTGCAATCAGCGACTTCTTCTGCTGGCCGAGCGACATCTTGGTGAGTCGCTGCTGGTAGGGTACCTCGAACTCCTGAAGGGCAGACATCAGCAGAGCCTCGTCAAACGCAGGGTAGAGCTGCTTAGCCACGGCTGCAAGCTCCAGGATCGTGGTTTCGGGGATGGCTTCGTTCTCAGGCACAAGGCGGAACTTTTCGAGCAGTTCGGCAGGTCGCATGCGTGGGTCAAGGCCGTCGATGGAGTATTCGCCTTGGCCGAGCAGGGCTCCGGTGAAGAGTTTCAGGAGAGTCGATTTGCCCACACCATTCTTGCCGAGCAGGCCGTAGATGTGTCCGTCCTCCAAACTGAGGCTGATGTCCTTGAGGGTGGTACGGTTGCGTACATACCCGTAACTGAGGTGATTTGTCTGGATCATATTTCTTTATTTTTTTAATATGTTTTGTCTTATGTTTTTTTACAGAAGCCTGTCCGCTTGTCAGGAAGAACCGCTGTAAAGTTGCAGAAGCTTGTCCGAAGCCTGTGGCATCCTATTGTGGCTGCACAACGGCTTGTCCGAAGCCTGTGGCGACTTTTTGTGGCTGCACAATGGCTTGTCCGAAGTCTGTGGCGACTTTTTGTGGCTGCACAATGGCTTGTCCGAAGCCTGTGGCGACTTTTTGTGGCTGCACAATGGCCTGTCCGAAGCCTGTGGCGACTTTTTGTGGCTGCACAACGGCTTGTCCAAAGTCTGAGGCATCCTATTGTGGCTGCACATTTTTTTGTTAGAACTTGTGGCACCTTTTTGTGGATCCACAACGGCTTGTCCGAAGCTCGTGCCGTCCTTTTGTAACTTTACAAAGCTTTATCAAGACCTCGCTTTGCTCTTTTGTTCTATTTTGGTAGTGTATTAGTTAAATAGAACACTGCAAAGATGGCGTGTTTTTGCAGATTGAGCAAATTTTTCGGGCAAAAACGAACAAAAAAGAGGTGGGAAATGCAAAAAATAGTCAAAATGACAAATAAAGATAGCAACATCGAGGCTTGCGAGTTGTTTTTCTCGAAAATAATTGCTACCTTTGCGGACGATATAGTTGGGGGGTGGCAAGCATCCGGACATGCACTACCCCCTCTGCAACTACGCTCTGAGTTACGCTCAAGAAGCTTTTGTAACATTTAACAATTAACAATAAGAAAAATAGTGCAGAGTCCGGCATAGGGAGACGGTTTTATAAGTACTGATCAAAATATGTTTTATATATTCTGACAGAACAACACAAGGACAAAGAGTATAGAAATCTTGCAATTTTCAAAAAATTTATGTTCTTATGTCTAAAAAAACAAAATATAATTATTATTGACTACTTATAGAGAAGATATATTCTATTATATATAATGTATATTTAAAACTCCTTAAAAAAATTCCCTAAAATCAGAATCAGGGTACACTGTTTTCCTTATTGTTAATTGTTATATGTTATAATTGGGCAGGTGGCAGTATCTGGTCATGCATTACTCCCCTTGCCTTCGAGCTCTGGCGGGAAGCTGTCTGGCTTGCAACTGCATCGCAGGTTTCGCTCAGGAAGCTTGTGTAACATTTAACAATTAACAATAAGAAAAATAGTGAACACTTAAACACTCAAACATCCATTATGCGTCATATTTGTATATTCGGTATGCTCCTTGCTGCCATGATCGCCTTCCCACAATGTTCGGAGGCAAAGCTGCAGCCAGAGCAAATGCGAACCATCGATCCCGTCATCGAACGATACAACGATTCCGCCCCTGAGGTGGACCAGGAGCAACGCTATCAGTTGCCCGTGGATACTCGCATAGCCATAGCAGGCAGTTATGGAGAGTTGCGCCCCAATCATTTCCATGCAGGCCTTGACTTCAAGACCGATCAGACCATCGGCCACCCCGTCTATTCCTTTGCCGACGGCTTTGTGCGCCGAGCTGTGATCTATGCCTATGGCTATGGTTACTGCCTCTATGTGGAGCATCCGGGCATGGGGCTGACCTCGGTTTATGGTCATCTGGACACCTTCAGCGACAAGGTGTGGCGCAAGTTCCGTGAGCGTCAGGTGCAGGAGCAGCTCAACAATGCCGACATCACCTTTGCCCCTGATGAGCTGCCAGTGACTCGTGGCGAAGTCATTGCCTTGAGTGGCAATACAGGTAGTTCGGGAGGCCCACATGTGCACTTCGAGCTCCGCAACATCCCTACGGACGACAATGACATCTTCTACGATCCGCAGATGTACTTCCTGCGTGAGCTTGTTGACACCCAGGCACCACGCATCAGCCACCTCTACCTCTATCCGCAGCAGGGCGAGGGTGTGGCCAATGGCTCCACCAAGCGTCAGGTGACGCAGGTGACTGGCATCTGTGCCTCACAGGGTGGCCAGGGCGGCAAGTTGGCCAAGGAGATGACTGCCTGGGGGCGGATAGGCATCGGCCTGAAGGCCTACGACTACATGAATGGCCAATCCAACAAATATGGCCTCAAGGAGCTTCGACTCTATCTGGAAGTGCCCTATGCTGCTGACGAGGAGAAGGGTGCTCCACGCTACAATCTGATCTATCGTTTCCGTCAGGATGCCTTCCGCTACACCGAGACGCGTTACACCAATTCGCTTACTGACTATGAGGCTTTTGTGACCGATAAGTCGATGATCATGAAGTCGTTCATCGAGCCAGGAAACCTGTTGCAGCAGGTGGATGCCACACTGGGCGACGGCATTGTGGAGATCAATGAGGAACGGCCCTACCACTTCGTGTACGAGATGGAGGATGCCCATGGCAACCTCACCTCGCTCGACTTCAATGTGCGTGGTGTGCGTCAGGAGATTCCTGCTGCTCCACAGCCCCACAAGGGTGACCTCTACGTCGAGTCCTTGAAGCCACTACTTGTGGATACCGCTGGTCTTAAGTTATGCCTGCCTTCGGGCACTACTTATGTCAATCAGTACCTCCACTTTGCCATCACTGACAATGCCACCGGCACACGCAAGGTGAGTCGTAAGGTGAAGAACAAGAAGGGCAAGATGGTGACCGTGGAGCAGACCGAAACGTACCAGATACCCTGTGTGTCGCGTGTCTATGAGGTGGGCAGCACGGTGGTGCCTATGCACAGCTACGGCGAAATCAGCATCGAAGTGCCCGACACTCTGGCCAACACCGATCAGCTCTACCTTACCAACCTCGATGGCTCGGGAGCCGTGGCTGACAGCCGTTATGTCAAGGGAGGCATCGGCCACAATGCAGCCATGAGTGGTCGCATCCGTGAGGGTGGACGCTATGCTGTGCGTCGCGATGACAAGGCCCCCACCCTCCGCATCGTGAAGGAGGGCTACAAGCAGATGCAGATCTCAGTGGGCGATGAGGGCAGCGGCTTGTCACGCTTCCGTGTCATGATCGATGGGCAGTTCGTCCCCTTCAACATGGACAATCGCGGACGCTACTTCGGTGAACCGGCCAACTATGGCATCAAGCCCAACCGGACACATCAGATTGAAATCACCGCATGGGATCAGTGTGGCAATGTGGCTACGCTGACAGAGAGCAGACAGTTCTGAAATCGCACGTTTTTCGGCCATTTTCAGTGCCTTATGTGGCCTGATTGCTATTTATTATCATTTTTATGGTGGTGATATTTGTCCAAATCAGAAATTTTGGTTATATTTGCGCGTCATAAATAAAGAACTTGCTGCAGACTGATTCATGCGTAGGAAACTGATCATAGGTGGAGCTATACTTGCAAGCTTGCTGCTGGCATTGCATCTGTGGGTGCCTCGTCCGCTGTTCAGCACACCGACATCGACCGTGATCACCGACAGCAAGGGAGCACTCATCGGAGCTCGTATTGCGGCCGACGAGCAGTGGAGGTTTCCGGCTTCGGACACTATCTCGGACAAACTGGAGCAGTGCATCATCGCCTTCGAAGACCAACGCTTCTACTTCCATCTGGGCATCGATCCTGCTGCCATAGTCCGAGCTGTGATGCATAATGCAAAGCAAGGCCATGTGGCCGAGGGAGGCAGTACGATCACCATGCAGGTGGCACGTATGGCCCGAGGCAACCGAAGCCGCAACCTGTGGCAAAAGCTGATAGAGGCGTTGTGGGCCATCGATCTGGAGCTGACGCATAGCAAGCGTGACATCCTGCGGCTCTATGCCTCGAATGCTCCGTTCGGCGGAAACACCGTGGGCATTGATGCTGCTGCATGGCGATACTTTGGCCGAAGTGCCGACAACCTCTCATGGGCCGAGAATGCAACACTGGCCGTGCTGCCGAACTCCCCTTCACTGATACACCTGAGCCGGAACCGCGATGCCCTGAAGCAGAAACGTGACGGATTGCTGCAGAAACTCATGGAGCGGAAGGTGATAAGTCTGGAGGAATACTCACTGGCCATCAGCGAACCACTGCCTCAGGCTCCGCTTCCCATACCGAATCAGGCTCCGCATCTTCTGGCAAGGCTGGCCAGGAATCATGGGGGTGAGAGGGTGCAGAGTACGATCGACCTGACGCTTCAGAACTTGGCACAAGATGTGGCCGACCGCTATTCGACCCGCTACAAAGCCAACTACATCAATGATCTGGCCATTGTGGTGGCCGATGTGGAGACAGGCAATGTGCTGGCCTATGTGGGTAACAGCAGCCAGCCAACGGCAACCTCACAGGTGGACAATATCCTGGGTGAACGAAGCACAGGCAGCCTGCTGAAGCCCATTCTCTATGCTGCCATGATGAGCAGCGGTGAGATAACGCCTAAGATGCTCTTTGCCGACACTCCGCTTAACCTCAACGGCTTCACCCCGATGAACTTCAGCAAGACCTATCGTGGAGTGGTGCCTGCAGATGAGGCTGTGACACGTTCGCTCAATGTGCCTTTGGTCAGGATGCTCTCGGAGTACGGAACGGGCAGGTTCATGACCACTTTGCGCTGGCTGGGGATGACCACATTGCGGTTTGACGCAGATCATTATGGTGCATCGATCATCCTGGGAGGTGCAGAGGGTACGCTCTGGGACATGACGGGCATGTATGCCTCGCTCTCACGCACGTTGTCGCACTATGAGGGGTATGGCCACCAGTACTGCAGGCAGGATATCCACCCGCTGCGGCTGACAGCCCAAACACCTGTAGCACCAAAGCTTACGACCGAAAGCCGTCTGACGGCTGCCTCCATCTGGTATGCCTATGAGGCCATGAGTGCCCTGAACCGCCCTGAGGAGGAGGCCGACTGGCAGAACTTCAGCACCATGAAGCGTGTAGCATGGAAGACGGGAACAAGCTGGGGATCACGCGATGCCTGGGCCATAGGCACCACCTCACGCTATGTGGTGGGCGTGTGGGTAGGAAATTCGACAGGTGAGGGTCGTGCAGGTCTGACGGGAGTGGGCTTTGCTGCTCCGGTGATGTTCGACATTTTTACGCTGCTCGATGGTTCTGCTTGGTTCGACCAGCCCTATGAGGATATGATCGAGGCGAAGATCTGCAGGCACAGTGGGCATCTGGCTTCGGCCATCTGTGCCGAGGTGGAAGTGCAGGAATTGCCACGGACATGCATTGCTGCCACACCTTGTCCTTACTGCCGTCTGGTGCACCTTTCGGCCGATGGAGTCTGGCAGGTCAACAGTTCGGGTGAACCGGTGAGTCAGATACGCACCGAGGCCCGATTCGTGCTGCCGCCAGTGCAGGAGTATTATTTCGCCAGTCACACGGCATCGTACCAGCCTTTGCCCCCGTTGAGGCCTGACTGCCAGATGGAGTCAAGAGAGCAATTCTCCATCATCATGCCTGAGCACAACTCCACGGTGATACTGCCTCGCAACTTCGGCGGTAAGCCCGAGAAACTGGTGATGCAGGCTGCCTGCCACGATGCAGAGGCAACCCTGTTCTGGCATCTGGACGAGAACTACATAGGCCAGACCCATGGCACACACCAGATGGCTTATCTGCCGTCAGTCGGGCAGCACAGCCTGACGCTGGTTGATGGTCATGGAAACCGCCGAACCATCATTTTTACGGTCAGGTAGGTTCCTCACCTGCTCAACGATCTTCTACAGACAACACTCAAAACCTTTTCAGATATGAAACGCTTGCTATCGATGTTTCTTGTCGTGCTGACAGCCATCCTTTGTTGCCAGTGCTCGTCAAACCGCAGTGCAGAGTCGGATTACGACCTCTACAATGAGTTCGTGTCGGCTTATACCAGCGGATCAGTTTCGCGTAACTCAGAGGTTCGCGTTCTCTTTTCGCGTGAGATCCGAGAGAGCCTTCTGGACAGTATTAATCCAGCAGACATCATGAAGCTTACGCCAGCTGCAGAGGGTACGTATACCTTTGCAGACAACCACACCCTGGTGTTCAAGCCAACATCGGAGATGAAGCGTAATTCAAGCTATACGGCTAGTGTCGATGTCGATAAACTGTTCCCTGGAGCCAAGAAGTTCCAGTTCCAGTTCCAGACCCGTCCGTTTGCCATAGGCGGCGGTCTGAAGTCGTTCGATGTGACCGATGATGACCAGTACGTGCTCACCTTCAGCCTCCTCACTGCCGATACAGAAACGGCCGATGAGACCGAAAAGCACGTCAATCTTTCGATGAAAGGCGATCAGACATGGAGCCATGCGGCTGACGGCCAGACACACCAGCTGACCTTCCGTGTGAAGCCGACAAAGGATGAGACACTCTTGTTGAAGAGCAGCATCGAGAAGCCGGAAGAGGCCGGTGGACAGACGATCGCTACGGTCGATCTGCCATCGAGTCAGTCATTCACTGTAGTTGACAAGCGCTGCAAGATGGGTGACAGCAAGTGCGTGGAGCTGATATTCAATAAGAACCTTGATCCGAAGCAGAACCTGCAGGGCCTGATCTTCATTGATGGAAAGAAGACACAGACGTCAGTCGAAGGCAACAAGGTGTTCCTCTATGCTGACATTGTTGATGGTGAGGAGGTCAATGTGGTCATATCCGGCAAGGTGCGTAGCCGTAATGGTGGCACCCTTGGCGAGACCAAGAGCCTCGTCTTCAAAGTGGCTATGGACAAGCCTGCCGTAGAGTTTGTGGGCGATGGCACCATCCTGCCCCAGTCGGACAGGATCCTGATACCATTCCGTTCGGTCTATATGCGTGGTGTCCGTGTGGCTGTGTATAAGATGTTCAGCAATATGATGGGAACCGTGATGCAGCGAGGAGACCTTGATTATACCAGTGAGGTCAGCTATGCCGGACGTCCTGTTGCCATGACTACTTTCTTTATTGATGACAATGGCACAGATTTGAGCGAGTGGCATACCTATGCCATCGACCTGACCGATGAGGTGAAGCTGGAGCCAGGAGCCATGTACCACATAGAGCTGAGCCTTGACTCACGCCTCTCTGCCTGGCCTTGCGATACGCTGAAGCAGGCTACCCGCGAGGAGATGGCTGCTGAGGACTCACGTCTGATGGACAGGATGTGTGAACGTTTCGACAGGGGCTGCTACTTCTACAGCGGCATGACCTACGAGAGCTACAACTGGTGGGACGATGACTACTATGCTCTGCATAATGACCCCAACGCAGCCTATTACTATGACAACCGTACGGTCAGCAAGAACGTATTGGCCACAAACATCGGCCTTACGGCTTTGAGGGGTTCGGACAATCTTCTCAACGTCACAGCCATCAACATACCTGATGCACAACCTTTGACGGGTGTCAATGTCGAGGCCTATAGCCTGCAGCAGCAGCTGGTGGGCAAGGGTGTGACCGATGGAGAGGGAATAGCTCAGATAGGCTACGAGACACGCTTGGGGCAGCCTGCATACATCGTTGCTCGTAAGGGAAGCGACATTTCGTACTTGAAGGTGAACAATGAGGGATCGCTCTCTACCAGTACGTTCGACGTCTCGGGTTCGGTCGTAGAGCGTGGCCTGAAGGGTTACATCTATGGCGACCGTGGCGTATGGCGTCCGGGCGATACCCTGCATATCGCCTTCATGCTCAACGACAAGAGCAAGACTCTGCCTGCTGACTATCCGATAACGCTGAAACTCAGCAATCCATTAGGCCAGGTGACTAACCGCATCACTCGTACGGAGGGTGCCATGGGCCTCTATGCCTTCACCATTCCTACAGCGGCTGATGCCTTGACTGGCATCTGGTCGGCACAGATCAACGTGGGCGATGTCACTTTCTACAAGAGTCTGCGTATCGAGACTATTAAGCCAAACAGACTGAAGATAGACCTTGATCTGCCAAAGGGTGCTCTCAGCAGTGGCAGCAATAGTGCCAAACTGCATACGGAGTGGCTCAATGGCAATGTGGCCAGTGGCTTGAAATATGATATCTCGGCCACAATCATCGAGACTCCGACTACATGGAAGGCTTGGCCAGAATACATTTTTGACAATCCGACCAAGACCTTCGAGACCAGTGAGCAGAATGTGGCCAAAGGTGAGGTCGGCCAGCAAGGCGATGCCAGCTGCCTGCTCAATCTGAACACAGGTAAGACAGCTCCTGGTATGCTTAAGGCTAACTTTGTGACACATGTATATGAGCCATCAGGAGAATTCAGCATCGATGTGCATCAGGCACTGATTGCTCCATACTCGCGTTTCGTGGGCATCAAGTCGCCACAGCAGCCACGACAGTCGCATCTCGATACCGACCGTGACCATACCTTCAGTGTGGCCAGTGTCGATAAGGAGGGCAAGGCTGTGTCTGACGTCAAGGTGAAGGTAGATGTATATAAGGTAGACTGGTACTGGTGGTGGAGTTCGACTCGCAACGACATGGCCGGTTACACCACTTCGAGTCACCATGAGCCGGTGAAGACGATGACCGTGGTGACCGACAAGAGCGGTAAGGCCGACTTCAAGCTCAAGATGACCGAGGCCAACTGGGGTACCTACCTGATCATGGTTGAGGATCAGGCCAGCGGTCATGCTGCAGGTACGTTGAGCTACTTCGACTGGCCTTGGATGTCATCACGTCGCAGTAGTGAAGCCAGTGAGAATGCTACTTCGCTCACCATCACCACTGACAAGAAGGAGTATGCTCCTGGCGAAAAGATGCATATCAGCTTGCCTTCTGACGAGGGCAGCCGTGCTATCGTGAGCGTCAGCAATGGTTCGAAGATTCTGCAGCTCAATACCTACCAGTGCCAGAAGGAACGCACTGAGATAGTCATTGAGGCAACCGATGAGATGACTCCTAACGTCTATATCGGCGTTTCGCTTGTGCAGCCATACAGCCAGACGGTCAATGATATGCCTATCCGCCTCTATGGTCTCACTCCTGTCAGTGTCACTTCGGCCAAGAGCCACCTTTCGCCAGTGATAAAGAGTACTGATGAATTTGAGCCAGAGAGTTCGTGTCAGGTGACGGTGAGCGAAAAGGATGGCCGTCCGATGAGCTATACGCTGGCCATTGTTGATGAAGGCCTTCTTGACCTTACACGGTTCAAGACGCCTGACGCTTGGCCGGTATTCAATGCCCGCGAGGCACTCGGTGTGCGTTTCTGGGACCTCTACCGCCATGTCAATGGTGCTTATGGAGGCCGCATCGAACAGATGTTCAGTATTGGTGGCGACGAGGCATTGAATAATACGCCAAAAGCCATTGTCAACCGTTTCACTCCGATGGTCCACTTCTCAGGTCCTTACACACTGAAGAAGGGGGAGAAGCGTTCGCACAAGATTAATGTACCTAACTACAACGGACGTGTACGCATCATGGTTGTGGCTGGCGATGGCAGTGCTTATGGCAATGCCGAGAAGTCGGTGCTTGTGCGTCGGCCACTTATGCTTATCGGCACAATGCCACGTCAGATCGGCCGTGATGATGAGATGACCGTAGCTGCCACCGTCTTTGCTTCGCAGAAACTGGGTGAGGTGAAGGTGAGCATATCGGCATCGGACGGACTCCAGATTGTTGGCGAAAAGAGTCGGACTGTCAGCTTCAGCGATGCAGGCGATCAGACCGTACAGTTCCGTATAAAAGAGGCTGGTCAGGCAGGTGATGGAACCGTGACGCTTGTGGCGACGTCGGGTAACAGCAAGGCCGACTATACGGCCAACATTGCCGTACGAACAGTCAGCCAGACTTTGCGTCAGACTACCACTGAGCGTATTGAGGCCGGTGGCATATTCGAGAAGCAGATAACGATGCCAGGTGATGGCGACTTCAGCATGCTCTACGCTATTTCGGCCAACCAGCCACTGAATCTCGTAGGTCGTCTTAGCCAGCTCATCGCTTATCCACACGGCTGTGTCGAGCAGACTACTTCCAAGGCCTTCCCACAGTTCTATCTGAGCGAGTTCTCGGCATTGAATAAGGAACAGCAGTCCGAGGTGGAGGGCAACATTAAGTATGGCATTCAGCGACTGGCTTCATATCAGACAGCTGATGGTGGTATGTCCTACTGGCCAGGTGGACGTCAGAGCCATCCGTGGGCTTCGGCTTACGTGCTGCAGTTCCTCTATGAGGCTGCTTCGCGTGGCTACTATGTGCCAGACGACATGCAGCGTCGCCTGAAGACTTATGTCGCTGCACAGGCTAATGCCTGGACGGTGAAGGAAGATGCCAATACGGCTGCTTACCAGCTCTATGTGCTGGCTGCAGTGCAGTCGGCCGAACTGGGTGCTATGAACCGCATGCGTGAACATGCTGCTGAATTGCCACAAAGCGCAATCTGTCTGCTCTCGGCTGCCTACACGCTGGGTGGACGTACAGACATTGGCAGGGAACTGCTCAATACGACTTCAAGCAACAAGACGGACTGGTGGTGGTTCTCGAATGACGTTGCTCGCCTCATTGCACAGATGAGCCTTGATGAGAATCATGCTGAGGCTGCCGCTGAGGCGGTCCGCAAGTCTCTGATGGCAGATCACTGGCTCTCGACCAGTGAGACTGCTTTCTCGCTGATAGCCATGTCGCAGTATTACAAGAAGAATACCGTAGGCAAGGGCCTGAAGTTTACCACAACCGTTGATGGTAAGAAATTTGCCGATGTCGATATTGAGAAGTATGCCTGGAACAATCAGCAGTCTTTTGGCAAGAAGCAGGGCACAGTCGCTGTTCGTAACACTGGCAACGCTCCGATGTATCTGACCATCACGGCACAAGGTGTCGCCACTCAGAGCAAGGTTGAGCAATCGGCCAATGGCCTTGATCTTAGCATCCGGTACACCGATGATAATGACCATGTCCTCAGCCCATCAAGCCTGTCGCAGAGCACAACCTTTAAGGCTTACCTCACTGTGCGTAATACATCTGGCAAGGATCAGCAGAACATTGCAGTGACACATATTGTGCCTGCAGGATGGGAGATTCTGGCAGCCCAGCCATCGGGAGCCATCAGTTATCAGGATGTACGTGATGACCGCGTACTGTCATACATCGACCGTCTGCCAGTCAATGAGAGTGTCACCATCCGGATCAACCTTTCGGCTACCTATGCAGGTCTGTATTACATGCCATCAGTTCATGCTGAGGCTATGTATGATGCCAGCATTATGGGGTGCACTGAGAGTTCGAACTGCGAAGTTAAATAAACAACACATTATATAATTATATAAGTAACATAATTTCATGAAGAATTATATTATTCCAGTTTTGGCAGCAATGGTTGCTTTACCTTCCATTGCATGCACCAATCTGCTGGTGGGTCGCAAGGCTTCGGTCAATGGCTCGACCATGATCAGCTACAATGCTGACAGTCATCAACTCTATGGCGAACTCTACTACACTGCTGCTGCTGATCACGAGGTGGGTGAGATGCGCAATGTGGTGGAGTGGGACACTTACAAGCCCCTCGGCCAGATTCCTCAGCCAGCACACACCTATCGTGTGGTGGGCAATATGAACGAGTGGCAGGTGACCATCGGCGAAAGCACGTGGGGTGGGGACTTAAGCCTTATGGACACAACGGCGGTGATTGACTATGGTTCTCTGATTTATATCACCTTGGAACGTGCCAAGACAGCTCGCGAAGCCATCGACATCATGACACAACTTGTGGCTGAGTATGGTTATTACTCTGAGGGAGAGACTTTCTCAATTGGTGACCCTAATGAGATCTGGGTAATGGATCTGATTGGCAAGGGAACACCAGGTGCTTCGATCTGCGAGGGCCAGGGCACAGGTGAGAAAGGTGCCGTGTGGATAGCTCGTCTCATACCTGAGGATTGCATTTCGGGTCATGCCAATCAGGCACGTATCCACACCTTCCCCCAGCAGGGTCGCAAGGTGGTGAAGGTTAAGAGCCAGCTCAACTTCCCGGGCAGCGGCCTCAAGACCAAGACCTATCAGCGCTATGAGGTAGGCGATTCGTGCATGTTCAGCACCGACCTTATCTCCTTTGCCCGCAGCTGTGGCAAATACGATGCTAAGGCTTCGGACGTGGATTTCGACTTTGCCAAGGCATACGGTGAGGCTGACTATACCGCCTTCCGTGGTTGTGATGGCCGTGTGTGGGCGTGGTACAATCGTCATGTCAAGGGTATGGACAAGTATTTCCCCTTCGTCGATATGCAGGGCATTCCAACCGCCACGGGCTATGTGAACGAGAAGGGCGAGGATGTGCCTGTACTGCCACTCTATGTGAAGCCTGACCATCTCATCTCGCATCGCGACGTGCAGGCAGGTCTGGCTGACCACTTTGAGGGTACGCCATGGGATATGACTCAAGACGTAGGCAGTGGTCCTTTCCACAGCCCTTACCGCTGGCGTCCTATGACTTGGACCATCGAGAAGGATGCCCCTAAGGATGCGCCTCGCTACATGCATGAACGTGCCATAGGTACACAGCAGACAGGCTTCACCTTTGTCTCCGAGATGCGCAGCTGGCTGCCACGCGAGGTGGGTGCCATCACCTGGTTCGGGGTTGATGATGCTGCTTCGGCACTCTATGTACCTATATATAATAATGTGAGCCGTGTGCCTGAGTGCGTGCGTGTGGGCAATGGTGACTTGCTGACTTTCTCATGGACGTCGCTCTTCTGGATGACCTCATGGGTGGCTCAGCAGCGATATACCCGCTGGGATGCTATGAGTGTGGATGTCGAGGCCGTACGCGACTCGCTCTTCACCCGTTGGGACCGTCAGGTGGCCGACATGGATGTGAAGGCCAAGGCGCTGGTCGATGCTGGCAAGCTCGACGAAGCCACTGCTCTGCTCACTGCCTATTCGTGCAAGGAAGCTGACGAAGCCACTGCCTGCTACAAGGACCTTGCCCTCTACCTGTTGGTAAAGTATCTGGATGGCAACGTGAAGCGTGAGAAGGACGGCAAGTTCGAGCGTACCGAGTATGGTGTGCCTGCATCGCCTATGCAGCCCCGTTATAGCGACGACTTCTATCGTGCCATTGTGAATCAGCGTGGCGAGGAACTTCGCGTCAAAGAGTAAATTCGTGCATGAAACAAAAAAGGGCCAAGTCCTTACGGCTCGGCCCTATCTGAAAATCTTTATGCTTCACAGCGAAAGAGTTTCATGACGTTATTTGTGTTTTTCGTTTAAGGTCAACATTTGCGTCTGTCATTCTGTAAGTATAATAGCTTTATTCTGACCGCAAAGATAAGGCCTTTTTCTCAGTCACCCAAATTTTTGTGCAATTATTTGTGTGAAAGCTGTGAAATTTCATCATTTTGACATCAAATGGAACGTAAAAAGAAAGTATTACCGCTCCTTAAGGGCGTAAAGATAGAACGTTATGCCGCCGAGGGCAAGTGTGTGGCACACTTCGATAGCATCGGAGCCAACGGTGGTGCCAGTCGCGACAAGGATGGCAACCAGATACGCAAGGTGCTCTTTGTGCCTTTTGCAGCCGAGGGCGATGTGTGCGACGTGCAGATCCTCAAGTCGCGCAGCTCGTTTGCCGAGGGCAAGATTGTGAACCTCGTGGAACCATCGCCTATGCGCGTGCAGCCATTGTGCCAGCACTTCGGCGTGTGTGGCGGTTGCAAGTGGCAGCACATTCCCTACGAGGAGCAGCTTCGCTTCAAGCAGCAGCAGGTGATGGACGCTCTCACCCGCATTGGCAAAGTGGACCTGCCTGTGTGCCACCCTATCGATGGATGCTCGCATCCAGAGCATCAGGCAGAGCTTTGCCAGGGACAGCCTGTGCGATATCGCAACAAGTTGGAGTTTACCTTTTCGAATAAGCAGTGGATCTCGTTCGAGGAGATGGATCGTCTGCGTGCTGAAGGTAAGGAGATCCCATTCGAACCTGGTTTGGGTTTCCACATACCCGATTCGTTCGACAAGGTGCTCGACATTGAGCATTGCTACCTGCAGGAGGAGATTTCGAACCAGGTACGTCTCTGGATTCGTCAGTATGCCATCGACCATGGTTTGAGTTTCTTCGATCTGCGTCAGCAGCATGGCCTCCTGCGCAACATGGTGGTCCGCACCGCCTCAACGGGTGAGAAGATGCTCATCGTCATCTTTGGCGAGCCCAACCAGAAGAAGATTGAGCAGCTGATGTCGGCCATTCACGAGCAGTTCCCACAGTTCACTTCGCTGATGTATGTGGTGAACCAGAAGCAGAACGATGCCTGGAGCGACCTGCCTGTGCATTGCTTCTACGGTAAGGATCACATGATCGAGGAGATGGAGGGGCTCAAGTTCAAGGTCGGTCCTAAGTCTTTCTATCAGACGAACTCGCGCCAGGCATACGAGCTCTACAAGCACACGCGTAACTTCGCAGGGCTAAGCCCCCTCCAACAAGGGACCAGCCGCCAGTCATCCCCCCTAGGGGGGGACCGAGAGGGGCTTCCTCTCGTTTACGACCTTTACACCGGAACCGGCACCATTGCCAATTTTGTAGCTCGTAACGCCCGCAAGGTTATCGGTATCGAGTATGTAGCTGATGCCATCGAGGATGCCAAGATTAACTCTGCCTTCAACGGCATTGACAACACCCTGTTCTATGCAGGTGACATGAAGGATATCCTCACCGATGACTTCATTGCCGAGCATGGCCGCCCTGACATCATCATCACTGACCCTCCACGTGCTGGTATGCACGAAGACGTGGTCAACGTGATCCTCAACGCTGCCCCCAAGGTCATCGTCTATGTCAGCTGCAACCCTGCCACCCAAGCCCGTGACCTCCAGCTGCTCGACGTGAAGTATCGCGTCACGGACATCCAGCCAGTCGATATGTTCCCACATACGCAGCATGTTGAGAATGTAGTAAGACTGGAATTGAAGTAAAATCCCCATCCTTTTGCTCGCTCTTGAGCTGTTTCGGGCTTATGACTTTATTAATAGAGATATAGGCACTATAAAGCTATGCATTTCTACCGTGCATAGCTTTTTTTATGCCTTTGCACGACTTTTTACACAAAAAATAGGTCAAAATGATTGTTGTTTCAGAAATATTGCTTATCTTTGCACCGTCATAGTTCCAAATTTTGTATGTGCAGGAGCCCGCTATCGGGTGGGTGCCATACGCTGAGGAGCTTTGGCAATGCTGCGCGTGGCACGTGTGCCTCATTGTAGCATCATTTTATTGGAAAGACGTCACTACGTCTTGGTCTTGGCTAACTGAAACTACCACCTTCAACATCCCAAGAGACAAGGCAATGTATGGCGTCCATGGGTATGTTATATCCGCTCCATTTCGTATGGTAGCATGGCATTTTGTTGCGAAGCAAGATGTTTGCTCTCATTTGAAGTGGTCGAATTTGCATGACGTGGGCTTCTGGAATAGGATAAAGGAAATGAGGGAGAACAAAGAAAATTGAATAAAGGCGAGCGTAACAAACTGAAAAACAAGATAAAATCGGAAAGATACGAGTATTAAATAATCTAAACGGAATAGCAATTTGTTTGGGATATGTGGGAACAATCCCGGGAAAAGTTTCTATCTTTGTGCAGCGAATAATAATCATTTCAATGCACAAAGAAAATGAAAATAACAACTTATCTTACTTCAATCAAGCGCAAGGGCAGTGAAGACATCCGGCGCAATGAATCTCACCTTATAGATATTATAGGGTGCAATTGTGATGCGTACCTCGGGTTCCGAATCCGCGAGAAAGGAACAGATGTCAAGGTGCGTTCGGAGATTACCATAGTCAGTGAGTTCTGGGACGCAGACTCTTCCTGTTATAAGCGAACTAAAAGAGTTCCATCCGACCAGCTGCAGATGATGAACGGTCTGATCAAGTCTATTATCTTTACTCTGACTGAAGAGTTCTGTCCTGATATCGCCACTCCTTCATGGGTAAAATCCGTTATTGCAAGATGCAAGCAGCCACAATCCCCCAAAGAGGAGACAACCAACCCGACCTTGACAGATAGAATCAATGAATACCTAGCTCAACATACCATGAGCAAGAGCACGGGTAATTTTTATTCCCCTATCATCAAAAAGCTGCATCGCTATGAGGCATACAAGCAGGAGATAGAAGGAATAGAGAACTTCCACTTATACATTGAGACAATCACGGCAGAGGACTATCATGACTTTGTGGAGTTTGTCACCAATGAGCATGTCTTGTACCAGGAACATCCAGATTTCTATGAGCAGTTCAACCTTGGGAGGTTTACCCCGAGACAAGTCACCCAAGGCAGCGAGTCTCATATCCTGTCAAGACTTCGTGCCGTGCATCACTGGTGCATGAAGATGGGCATAACCAAGAATGCTTCATGTAATGACTTTGAGATTCCAACACCAGCCTATGGATCTCCAATCTACAT
>JAZQQU010000050.1:0-80586 GCA_045629225.1 Bacteroidales bacterium
TAGTCAACTTATTCTGCTTACGTAACCCGCAGAATATGAGCAAAAAGAACCGAGGCAAGAGTCTGTTTTCCAAACTCTTGCCTCGTATTTCACTAATTATCAGCATTCAGTCGTTTATTCTTCGACCGCAGCCTGGGCGGCGGCCAATCGGGCGATCGGCACTCTGAAAGGAGAGCAAGAAGCGTAGTTCATGCCGACCTTAGCGCAGAACTTAACTGAGCTTGGCTCACCACCGTGCTCACCGCAGATACCGGTGCGCATGCCTGGACGAACGCCACGGCCCTTCTCGACTGCCATCTTGATGAGCTGGCCAACGCCGTTCTGATCGAGTACCTGGAATGGATCGACCTTGAGGATCTTCTTCTCGAGGTAAGCAGGGAGGAACGAAGCGATGTCGTCACGAGAGTAACCGAAGGTCATCTGGGTGAGGTCGTTGGTACCGAATGAGAAGTACTCAGCCTCAGTAGCGATGCGGTCAGCGGTAAGAGCTGCACGTGGGATCTCGATCATAGTACCGATCTCGAACTCGAGCTCAACGCCCTCTTCAGCGAATACCTCCTTGGCAACGCGCTGGATGATAGCCTTCTGCTGCTTGAGCTCGTAGAGGATACCGATGAGTGGAACCATGATCTCTGGGTGTGGATCGTAACCCTCCTTCTTGAGCTGGCAAGCAGCGCCGAGGATGGCACGGGTCTGCATAGCGGTGATCTCAGGGAAGGTGATGCCGAGACGGCAACCACGGTGACCGAGCATTGGGTTGTTCTCAGCCAGTGAGTTGACGCGCTTGCGGATCTCCTCAACCGATACGCCCATCTCCTTAGCCATGGTCTCCTGACCTGCTGCATCATGAGGAACGAACTCGTGGAGAGGTGGATCGAGCAGACGGATGTTGACGTGCAGGCCGTCCATTGCCTTGAGGATGCCGTAGAAGTCAGCCTTCTGGTATGGGAGGAGCTTAGCAAGAGCCTTCTCGCGACCCTCGGCAGAGTCAGCAAGGATCATCTCACGCATAGCGATGATCTTCTGGTCGTCGAAGAACATGTGCTCGGTACGGGTCAAACCGATACCCTTAGCGCCGAATGCACGAGCTACCTCAGCATCGTGTGGAGTATCGGCATTGGTACGAACCTCCATCTTGGTGTACTTGTCGCAGAGGTCCATGAGCTCCTTGAAGTCGCCTGAGAGCTCAGCAGCCTTGGTCTTGATCTCACCATCGTAAACCTGACCGGTGGTACCGTTGAGCGAGATGTAGTCGCCCTCATGGTAAACCTTACCCTCGATCTCGACGGTCTTAGCCTTGTAGTCAACGTTGATAGCACCTGCACCTGATACGCAGCACTTGCCCATACCACGAGCCACAACGGCAGCGTGTGAGGTCATACCACCACGAGCGGTGAGGATACCCTCGGCAGCAGACATACCAGCGAGGTCCTCAGGAGAGGTCTCGATACGTACCATGACTACCTTGTGACCGTTAGCATGCCACTCCTGAGCGTCATCAGCGTGGAATACGATCTGACCGCAAGCAGCACCTGGAGAAGCAGGAAGACCCTGGGTCATAACCTTAGCCTTCTTGAGAGCCTCCTTATCGAATACTGGGTGGAGGAGCTCGTCGAGCTTGTTAGGCTCGCAGCGGAGGATGGCGGTCTTCTCGTCGATCATGCCCTCGTGGAGGAGGTCCATGGCGATCTTAACCATTGCAGTACCGGTACGCTTACCGTTACGTGTCTGGAGGAACCAGAGCTTGCCCTCCTGTACGGTGAACTCCATATCCTGCATATCGTGATAGTGGTGCTCGAGCTTATCCTGAAGGGCGTCAAGCTCCTTGTAGAGCTCAGGCATAGCCTCCTCCATTGAAGGATACTTAACTACGCGCTCCTCCTCAGAGATGCCAGCACGCTCAGCCCAACGCTGTGAGCCGATCTTGGTGATCTGCTGAGGGGTACGGATACCAGCCACAACGTCCTCGCCCTGTGCGTTGGTGAGGTACTCACCATTGAAGAGGTTCTCGCCGTTGCCTGCGTCGCGTGAGAAGCAAACGCCGGTAGCAGAGGTATCGCCCATGTTGCCGAATACCATGGCCATAACCGAAACGGCAGTACCCCACTCGTCAGGGATACCCTCCATCTTACGATAGAGGATAGCACGCTCGTTCATCCAGCTGCGGAATACAGCGCAGATAGCGCCCCAGAGCTGTACGATAGGATCGGTTGGGAAGTCGTTGCCGGTACGCTCCTTGATAGCAGCCTTAAAGAGCTCGACGAGCTTCTTCAGTGACTCTACAGAGAGGTCCTTATCGAGGACAACGCCCTGCTCCTTCTTAACCTTCTCGATGATCTCCTCGAATGGGTCGATATCCTCCTTGTTGACTGGCTTGAGGCCGAGTACAACGTCACCGTACATCTGTACGAAACGGCGGTATGAGTCATATACGAAGTGTGGGTTGCCAGTCTTCTTAACGAGACCCTCAGCAACCTCGTCATTCAAACCAAGGTTGAGGATAGTATCCATCATACCAGGCATAGAAGCACGGGCACCCGAACGTACAGAAACGAGCAGTGGGTTCTCAACCGAACCGAACTTGCTGTTCATAAGGGCCTCAGTCTGAGCGACAGCAGCCATGACGTCTGCCTCGAGGAGCTCCTTGATCTTCTCCTCGCCTACCTCATAATATTCATTACAGGTATCAGTAGTAATAGTGAATCCTGGAGGAACAGGTACACCGATCAGGTTCATCTCAGCGAGGTTAGCACCCTTACCGCCGAGAACCTCACGCATTGAAGCATTACCCTCGGCCTTACCGTTGCCGAAGGTGTAAACGCGTTTTTTGTTTTCTGCCATAATTAAAATAACAGTTTTATAAAATGTGAAAAAATAGATTAAGCAAAAAACGATTGGCCGTCGGTGGGAAATTGACCCCGCCGGCGCTTCTTCTATTTTTTAGACTGCAAAGATAGCGAATAATTACAAATTTTCCAAGAAAAAAGACAGAAAAAGTGCAGTTCAATCGGTTGCGCTAATTGCAAATTATATTATACAACATATTTTTGGGGAAGTAAACGGTGACAAAATGACCGTATTTCAATCCACAGGCATCGAAGTCTTGGTACCCTTAGGCACGATCTTCACATCGTCGGCATCGAGTTGGAACTTGGCGCATAGCATATCGGTGAGGCGCACGCAGAGCTTGATTGTGTGCTTGGGTATGGGGTTACCCTCGGAGTCGAGAACCTTGTTTCCCTCGCGGTCGAGCTGATATTCGGTACTGCTCACCACATCTTTGGTTGAGATGAGTTCTGCCACATGTCCCTGCATAGGGCCAGAAAGGATGAGCACTGACTGACCGACCTTGAACGTTGGAGCCTCCATCTGGAAGGCGTACTCTGAATCGGCCAAAGCGCGGAAGGTAGCCATCTGGTCATCGGGGATGGGTTGCGGACGATGCTTGTCGTGGTCGCTCATGAATCCGGTGACATACTCCTTCATCTTGCCATAGAAAAGGGGGTCACGCTGGTTGAGCGAGCAATGAACAAAGATCATACCAGGAATGAGTATCTTGTCTTTCCACACCATACGGTCGGACAGCTTCACACGCACACGCTGCAGGGGCACGTAACACTCCATCTTGACTTTGTCAGGATCGACCTTCAGGAAGAGATCCTCCTTTTTCGACTTGCCTCGACGCGTGGTTTGACGCTGCTTCTCCAAACCCATCAGGTAGTCGTGCACCTGGAGTTCATGCTGACCCTGCACGTAGCAGGCATACCAGCACACTTTGTCCTTGAACTTCTCCTGTTCGCGCAAACGGTGAAAGGTCTGGTCATCACATTGGCTGAGGGGACGTATCACACGCTCTTCAATAATAGGTGTCTTATGTGTTTCTGGGGTATCCATATATAATAATAAATGATGTATTATGTTTCTAGGTTATCGTCGAGAGCTAGTTTTCAGCTCTGGCGAAGCAATGTCATGAGACGCTCGCTGAAGATTGGCCAACTGTATTGCAGTTTCTCCTCCTGAAGACCTGATGTGAAGTCGGGTTGCTCGCTGAGGAAACGTAACATGCCTTCGGCCACGGAAGGGGCATCGGGATTGACCACAAAGCCCACCTTGCCATCGGCTACTATCTCGGACAAGCCGCCCACACGGGTCACAAGCATGGGCTTAAGGAAGTGGTAGGCAATCTGCGTGACGCCCGACTGAGTAGCCGTCTTATAGGGCTGCACCACGAGGTCGGCAGCACTGAAATAGTAACGCACCTCGCTGTCGGGCACAAATTCGGAGCGCCACACCAGATGCTCGTCGATGCCCAGCTCACGTGCCTGCTGATGGTACGGCTCGCCATCGGAATAGAATTCACCAGCTATGATGAGTTTGACCTCTGGACAATCGGACGATTTACGATTGACGATTTGGGCGAAGGCTTCAAGCAACCAATCCAATCCCTTGTATGCACGGATCAAGCCGAAGAAGAGGAAGTAGCGATACTGTGGATCTAGGCCCAGATGACGACAGGCCTCTGTACGATCGACAGAAGAGCCGAAGTTATCATAGATGGGATGCGGAGAGGCCATGGTAGGCATCAGCGGACGGAAGCGATGCACATCGTCGCACACCGACTGCGAGAGGGCCATGACGCCATCGACCGAACCTAACAGCCACTTGGTCAGCAAGCTATCACCAGGACGATGTTCATGTGGGATGAGGTTGTGGCAGAGGGCGATTACACGTGTATGGCCATTACCCTTGGCCAAACGAGCCACACTACCCATGCAGGGAGCCATAAAGGGCATCCAATAAGCAAGGATCAGGACGTCGGGGGCCTCACGTCTGATGTGTCGTCCCAGCCGGATCCACGTCAATGGGTTGACCGACGAAAGCTGGCGTTCGATCACAAGATCCTGAGGCTGCGGCTCCACACTAAATTGTGTCTTGCCGGGGAAGAGGAACCCAGGGTATTGCAGCGTGAAGGTATAGAGACGCACCTGATGCCCCTCGGACAACAACTGCCGCGCCAAGCGTTCGCTGAAGGCCGCTATGCCGCCACGGTAGGGCCATGCTGGTGAAAGTATTGTAATTTCCATAAAAGATGCCTCCATCCCCCACCCCCAGCGTCCTCTGGAGCGCACGAGCAAAGCCCGAAGCCCCAAGAAGCGGGGAAGGGAGCAGTTACTATCAATGAAGAGACTGATTGCCCTTTAGGAGCGACTTCACTCCCACTCCGATGCAACCAATAATGATCAGATACATGGCAATGACGAAGAACATCGACAACATGTTGCCCTTCTTGACCGAATCAGGGTCGAACACAAAGCTGATGTGATGCTTGCCTGCAGGCACATTCAAGGCACGCAGCATGTAGTTCACACGGAAATGCTCGGCTGGCTGACCATCGATCGAAGCTTTCCAGCCATGAGGATAATAGATTTCACTGAAGACGATCGTGCCATTCTGAGATGACTGAGCTTCGTATTCCAGAGCCTTGGGCGAATAGCTTATGAGCTGAACCGTTGCCAAACTGTCAGAGGCATTTACCATCTGACTATTGGCCATCTGACCATCTGCCATCTGCCTATTGGCCAAAGAGGCGAACTGCTTGTCGAGCACAGCGGTGGTGTGGAGATCATACTGCATGAGGGCAGCACTCTCGTCGTTGGCAGAGTTGACCACAACAAGGGTATCGACGTACCAGGCATTGCCCATGGCACTCGGATTGACCTGTGGCATGAGCTGACCCGACTGCTGATCCTGCACGATGAAATACTTAGTGTTGAGCATATCGATGACAGGCATGTGCATCTTCGACAAATGCTCGTCGATGAGGTCCTGGTAACGACGAAGCTTGGCTGCAGAGTATCCACCGATGGACTTGAAGCGATACGAGGTGCGAGCGTCATTGAAGGGGTTCTGCGCAATGTTGAAGACACGGAAGTTAGGATCCTTGTCATTGTCCAGAATCATCTTCTCCCATGGCTGCATCTTGAAGGCCTGCTCGTAGGAGTTACCCTTCGAGAACATAGAGTCGTTCATGTAGCGCTTATCCACTGGCCACATATCAGCAAGAATCAGCACACCAAGCACAGCGGCCAGCGAGGCAGTACCTTTGAACTTTGGCAAATAGATGAAAAGGAAAATAACCACAGCGCCTGCAGCAGCAAAGAGACAAGAACGCCATGCATCTGAAACCAGCATATTGTGACGCTCGTCCATAATACTCACACTCAACCATTCGGGCAACTGCGAGAAGATGCTGGCATCGTTTGGCCCCGTGAAGCCAGAGGTCATTGTGACACACAATCCCAGTAAGATCGCGATGATAATCACCGCGTACTGCAGACTTCTCAACACCTGACGAACGCCAGTATTCGACTTATAGAGTTCGGCCACACCGCCCGACATCTCCAATGCCTGCTGCTTGATCTCAACCACGCGCTTCAAAGCCAGGAAGCCAAGCAAAGGCATCGTGATCTCAGCAATAATGAGGATGGACGATACTGCACGGAACTTGTTGTACATTGGAACGAAGTCAAAGAAAAAGCGAGTCAGGCCCATCCAATTGTGACCCCATGAGAGCATCACGCTCAGGAGGGTAACAGCCAGCAAAGCCCACTTGTAAGGCCCTTTCACCAAGAAAAGTCCCAGTAAGAAGAGAAGGCACACGACAGCACCCATATAGACAGGACCAGCGGTGAATGGCTGATCGCCCCAATACATAGGCAACGACTGGCAGAACTGATCAGCTGACTGACGAGGCACGCCCTGACGAACCATCTCCTTATAGAGGTCTGAGTCTTTGCCCACGTTGTAGTTTGACGAACCACCCATGTAATCAGGCACCAGGAACGTCCAGGACTCATCGATACCGTAGCTCCAGGCAGTGGCATAGTCGAGGTCAAGACCCTCGGTCTTGTTCTCTGTGTCGTTATCCTTCTGAAGGTCTGAGCCGCCGCCGCGCATGGTCTCAGCAGCATATTCGAGGTTGGTGAAGGTGGCACCAGTGCCTGTGCCAAGACCGATGCCGAAGGCGGCAAAGAAAATGGCAGTGGAGATGCCGAATGTTTTCCAGGCCTTCGAGACGAAGGCATTGCACAACTCTGCCACCCAGAAAGCTCCCAGAATGAAACACATGTAGTAGGCCATCTGTGGATGTGGGAAGAAGCCGATGGCCGTGCAGATCATCGTGAGGCAGATGCCCGTCTTGCGATGCCCATGGAAGATGAGGTAGAAACCTGCCACCACAGCCGACATCAATGCCAGCGTAGAAGTCTTGGAGTGATGGTTCGCACCGATGATGATGAAGAAGTACGAGGAAAAAGCAATGGCCAACGCACCCACGATGCTGAGCCACTTATCCACCTTCATCGAACGCAGCAAGGCAAAGAATCCCAGGCAATAGAGCAGGACGATGGCTATGACATTGCGATGTCCCCATAGCAAGATCTGCTTCAGAGGACGCATCATCTTACCCGATTCGTATTCCCAGCCACCGATCTGATAGTTTGGCATACCTGAGAACATTGAACCGGTCCACCACGTTCGCTCTCCCGTCGTCTCATAAAACTCATTGGCCTCATGCACGGCAGCACGTCCCTGAATACCGTCAGAGGTGGCAATGATCTTGCCATCGAGCACTGGTGACATGTAAACGCATGCCACGACTGCGAACACAATCAAGGCCACAAGAAAAGGCCATTGTTTCTTGATGAAATTCATATCTTCAATTTTTTTTATTATTTCGATAACACTACCTGGCTCCATGAAGGATTACTGCCTGGCAAAACGTCTCTTCAGCTTATCAGGCCATCCAGCAATGCGTTGTGGCACCTTGATGGACCATCGCACCACACCATTCCACGCAAAAGCGAGATAATCATCGATAGCAAAGTGTGGACGCTGTATGCCACGTATCTCATAAGCGTTGTTGATGATGGCATCAATACGATCCGTGTGCTGTCGTTTGCCTTTCTGGCCTTCGAAAAGGTAAGACAATGGCGATGGATGGAAAAAGCGTGCATACCAAGTGTGCAGAGCTAAAGAATCCGTCACAGCGGCTTCATTGTTCCTGACATCCATCTTCCTGACAATCGTCGTAAGTCCATCTGCATGACGCACATTGTCAAGATAGAATGTCTTGCCTGGGAAATTGGACATCAACCAGAAGAAGAAACTGTAATAAGGTTCAGCCCGCTTGACTTCCAGTCGCAGATTCTCACGGATCGTCTCCTTACCGAAACCCTGCTGATGCTTCTGCTTGCTCATCTGCTGCTCAAATGACTCTGTCAAAGCCTCACGACATTGTTCATAAGCAAAGGCCTTAAGCAACGCAGGAGTCTTGCCACACTCCCATCGCGAACGAATCTGTGCAAGGTCAAAGACATTGAAGAACGGATTAGTCACCATGGCATTGCCACCACGCGGACAGCCCAAGGCTGCATCCGAACATCCTGCATTCACATAGCCTAGACCGAGGGTCCAGTCGGCCAATGACAAGACCGCGTCGAGGTCGGTGATGAAGCAATCCTCATCAACATTGATGGCAACGTCACACTCTGAATCATTGAGCATCGTACAGAAATATCCATCGGCCGTCTGGTCGGTCAGGCGGACGCACGGCAAGCCTGCATCAACGTAGAGGCGCGATGACAGTCGGTAGAGTTCGAGCGAGAAGCTTCGTGTGAAGAACTTCACGCGCTTACCTGACAAGTGTGGATATTTGTTGTGGTCAATCATTCGAATGTTGATTATTTAACAGCCAAGAGAAGCCCTTTGGTGACATTGCAACGGAAGAGGACGAGCTTCCAGCCTTTGAGGACGTTGCATTGCAGCGAATAGAGGCAGAACAAAACGATGGTGCCTCCCCACTTGACACCTTCCATCAGCAATCGCTTGCAGTACTTGAACTTGGAGATGGACAAGGTGCGCTGTCGTTCGCTCTGCCCGATCTGGAAGGTCAGGCGATTGAAGTAGTCCTCTTCCAGCTTGTATTGAGGAATGATGTGATGCAGCACTGGCTCAGGCAAATACATGTAGCGCATTCCACGCGTCTGCATCTTGTCAAAGATATCCTTCTCCTCAGCGCCACCCAATGAGTTTCCATTGCGGCCGAGTTTGGGGTTAAAGTTGCCCACAGCATCAAATACGCTCTTGCGATAAGCAGCATTGCCACCTCCTGGGTACTTGCCCGCAGGGAACTCCCGCACCTCCAAGCCGAAATTGAGCCAACCACAGAGCAACGATTTGGTGTAAGGCGACATCCAGCTTGGTTCGCTCGTCTCATAGAGAGGTTCGATGGGGCCACCCGCAGCCATCACGTCGGGATGTTGGTCAAGGTAGGCGACGTAGCTGCTGATATAGTCTGAATCGATCAGTGCATCGTCATCGACAAAGATGATCACTTCACCCCTTGCCTCGCGCAGACCTCGATTGCGTGCATTGGAGAGCCCCTGCTCCGCCTCGAAGAAATAGCGGAAACAGATATCGGGATGTCCTGCAGCGAACTGTTGGCAGATCTCAGCAGTACGGTCGCTTGAGTTGTTGTCAATCACGACAATCTCATACTGCGACGCCGGATAGTCATTGTGTACAATGCTGCCGAAGAGGCCAGGAAGAAAGCGCTCGCGATTATAGGTGCAGATGATGAGGGTGGTCATTGCTTATATACTATATATTATATATAATGTGTAAGGGCCTTATCAAAAGAAACGACGATAGCTGCGCTCCTCGGCATGAATGATGCGGGTCTTGTAGTCCTTGGCCGTCCAGTTCTTGATCGGAGTCATGTACGAGTCAGAATAGATGTCGCACAGCCACTCGTGTGTCTTGACCGGCATAAATATCTTCAAGCCCAAGAATTCTCGACGCTCAAAGTCGGTATTCGGCACGTAGCTTCTGTCGCATGGGAAACCATCTGTAGCATTGGCCTCCTTCCATTCTTTTGTTTCATGCTTGCGAGCAATTACAGAATACAGATCATCGCCCTCAGCAAAGTAGCGAAACACATCGAAGTGCAAGTTCTTGTAGAGATAGGTCTCCTCGAACACGACATCAGCTCCATCGCGACGCAGCACTCCCTGTCGGTAGAGGCGGAATCCTGCTTTTGCCATCTGCTCATGCATATCCTCTGGAACTTCCGAATCAAGTATTCCCATATCGATATCTGGATCATACGAGATAAAACCATGGTCACGATAGGCACCCAACAGACATCCGTATGTCAGAAATGCCCTAACATCCATTTTCGTAAAAACAGCATCGGCCGCAGCTAGCATTTCGAGACCATAGCGACGCATGCGACGTGCCTGAACCTCAAACTTTACGCGATTGATGAGTTCAACCGTTGGTTTATAGATTCCCAATGCTACAAAAATCTTTACGACAAAATCTCTCATATCTTATTACTGTTAAGCCATCAGATCCAGAATTTTGCGGACTCCTTCTGCATATCGAACTCTGCGCATGACGTGCCAGCCATCATTTCGTAGATCTTGGAAGCGAACATCACATCGTGCAAGCCAAGACCATAATTATAGTCAATGATGCGCTGTGACGCAGACTTCCTGCCAGGGTCACGACCAGCCAGAACCTCGCCTATCTCATTGTAGTCATGATACTGACTGAAATACTTGAAACCCCTGATGTGATCTGTGTCGTCGCCGAACACGCGATCGAAGGCCTCGTCACAGTTCTGCAAGCCTCTCATGTGGACAGGAATCACAGTCACACCTGGCTGGAAATCATTAACATCAGGCACCAGAAGTCCATCAGCACTTGTGATGCAGCTGATAAAGACATCGGACAGTCGTGCAATCTGCGACAGGTCATCCTTCACCTGGAATGAGACATTCTGATAGTCCCTGAACCGCTCGATGAAAGACTCGGTCTGATCCTTATACTTCATCAAGATGACCTCAAAATGACGATCAGGCTCCTGTTCGAGTATGCACATCAAGGCAGCCCTTCCCGTATTGCCCAACCCGACCATACCATAGATTCGGGCATCTGGCTTGCGCAGAACCTTGGCTGAAACAGCTGCAACTGCACCTGTACGCATTGTCGTGATCCAGTCAGCATCCATCAACGCAAGGAGCGCTCCCGTCCTGGCATCATAGAGCAGAAGATCACTGCCAAGACTCGGGACAGCCCCCTCGATGCGATGCACTTCCTTCACACCAAAGTACTGTCGGCCAGTCTTCTCGTCCATCGGCAGGAGACAAGGCATCGTCGTGAAAAAATCCAGATCGGCAGGGTGCACACTGATCTTGGCAGGCAACTGCGATGCGCTCTTGGCTGCAAAGCTTTCATAGATCCAGTTTACGCACTCTCTGGGCGAAATCTGCAAATTGCGAATCTGGCTTTGTGTGATGATTCTCATAACTCGCTGCTTAGTTGTTTCAGACCTGCAATCAACCGCGCATTGTCCTCATGGCTTCTGACAGCAATGCGCATATACTGCTTCTGTCCATCGAAGCCTTTCTTGTCCGAGCAGTCGCGCATCAGGATGTTGAAGCGCTTGAGCATAGTCAAGACCAGAGAGTTTGCCGACATAGGGGACAGAATCTCACAAAGGAAATAGTTGGCCTGCGATGGCATGACACGAAGGAATGGAATCCCTTGCAACTGTCGCTCAAAGTCATTGCGCTCTGCAATGAACTTGTCGCACGCCTTGCTATAATCCTTTTCGTACTTGTTGAAAATCTGCATGAAGAACTCTGCAAAAGAGTTGATGTTCCAGATGCTCACCATCTTTTTCATTCGGGCAATGATCTCCTTGTCGGCCGAACAGAGGATGCCCAAACGAATGCCTGGCACGCCATAACTCTTCGAGATGCTCTTCATCACGACGAGATGAGGATACTGCTCGAGAATCTCATTATGCAGCAAGGTATTCTGTTCATAGCCGACGCTGAAATCCACGAAACTCTCATCGACAATCAGACGCACACCCCTCTGCTCACACCACTCTGCAAGGCGCAGCACATCGGCAAAAGGAATAAAGTTGCCCGACGGATTGTCTGGGTTGATGATGAGCAGGTTGTCGGCAGGATGATCGCTGAAATAGGTCATCAGGTCATCGGCAGAATAGCGGAAATCCTCATTCTGAGGGACGAAAGTCACGAGCGAATCAGCCGAACGACGGTTCGGATACTCCTCGAAGGTCGGACGGACTATGCCGAGCGTGCCTGACAGGAGTTCCATCAAGGCCTTGATCAGTTCGGCAGCGCCATTGCCTGGGATGATATACTCCTCACGGATACCCCAGCACTTGCTAGCCAACAAAGCGTTGACCTTCATGCCCGAAGGATATTCGGCAATCAGTGTACGGAAGTTAGCATCCATCTCGTCGATGATGCGTGACTCGTTGAAATAGGGATTGACCAGATAGCAATAGTCGAGCATCTGCGGGAATCGCCAGAAACCGCCAAATCGACCATAGTACTTGCGGAGGATGTCCTTCTCTTCAGCAAAGAGAGCCTCAGCAATATCGAGGTCCTGCTTATCGTCGATCTCATACCACTTGAGTCCACCTACAGGCAAAGCCTTCAGGTCATGACTGTTGAGGAAGGAGATGATGCGCAACACATTCTCATAGTACTCGTTATTGCCCACCGACTTGGTGTAGGCTTCGAGGAAAGGCACGTATTTCGTAGTTGCGAACTCCTTCGAGAATTTATAGATGTTGGCAGTCTTGTAATACTGATTGACGTTCTGATAGTTGAAGGCAGCCTTGGTGACAAAGTTGACGATATTGTTATCCTGATCGATGCAGACCATTGTGCCATCCATCCACGTCTCGTACTTGGCAACTAGCGCTAGGTTTGGGAATGGATTGTCGAGTAGAAGGTTGAGCACACCGTCCTCAAAGATGAGGTCCGACTCGAGCAGAAGCGTATCATCCTCCTGCATCTTGTCCTTGGCCAAAGCAAGCGAATAGATGTTGTTGGTCTTGTCGTAGATAGGATTGACTACATACTCAATCTTCAGGCCGCAGACCTCCGAACCAAGATAATCCATCAGGTTCTGGCCTTCATAACCCACTACGATGACGACGCGTGACAAGCCCAGACGCGACAACTGCATGAGGGCACGGTCGATGAGCTTAGTGCCATTGACTGGTACCATGCATTTGGTATTGGCCTGTGTGTATTCACCAAGGCGCTTGCCCATTCCAGCTGCCAGAATAATTGCTTGCATTTGAGGATGATAAAAAAATTGGTTTTATAGACTGATCAATGATTCGGAATCACACACAGGCGAAGTAATCGATGATGCCGCAGAAGTGCTGATTCTTGTCCAACACGATCAAGGCATGAATGCTGTTGCTCAGCATCAGGTCAGCTGCTGTGCTGATCTTGGCATCAGCACTGATCTTCTTCGGATGACGGCTCATCACGTCCTCGACACGCAGCGAGAAGAACTTTTCTTTGTGTTTCTGCATAGCGCGACGCACATCTCCATCTGTAATGATACCAACAACCTGTTGCTGTTCGTCCAAAGCTACCACCAGCCCCTTCTTGCCCTGGCTGATGCGAATGATGACATCACACAGCATATCCTGAGGCGACACCGACCATGTCTCCAGATCCTCAGTAGCCATGAGGTCGCTGACCTTGCTGAGCAGACGCTTGCCTAAGCTGCCACCTGGGTGAAAACGGGCGAAGTCGCTATCCTTGAAGTTACGCACCTTGACCAAAGCACATGCCAGAGCATCGCCCAAGGCCATGGAGGCTGTGGTCGAAGAGGTAGGTGCCAGGTTCAGCGGATCGGCCTCGCGACGCACGGCAATGTTCAGGTGACAGGTCGAATATTTGCCCAACAGCGAGTCAGGATTGCCCGAAATGCCGATGATGGGAATCTGACGCTCAAGTATGAAGGGGATGAAGCGCAGCAACTCATCTGTATTGCCACTATAGGAGATGGCCATCACCACATCGCCAGGAGCAATCATGCCCAGATCACCATGATAGGCATCAAGCGGATTAAGGTAGAACGATGGAGTGCCCGTACTGGCCAGCGTGGCTGCTATCTTGCTGCCCACGTGGCCCGACTTGCCCACACCTGTCACAATGACCTTGCCCCGACATTCGTGGATGAGACGCACCGCCTGCTCGAACTCCTCCCCCAGACGAGGAATCAGGTCGAGGATGGCTTGCGACTCGTCACGCAGACACTGTATGCCGGTTTGTATTATATCAGTCACGACGGATTCTCAATATTTATATTTTTGTTTCTATCAAAAAAGACATTCAAGAGCCAAATTGAGCTTTCGGCGGCTCGAATTCTTTGCCAGAAGTGTAGGCAAACTTTCAGACATCTCGATTTTTATTTGCCAGAGTTGCTGGTGAGCTTTTGTGGACGCACAAAAGTAATTTCGAAATTCTGGCGGACTATTGTGGACGCACAAAAGTGAATTCGAAACTCTGGCGACCCTTTGTGCGCACACAATTCCTTATCAGAACTCCGAGCAAGCTTTTGTGCACGCACATTTCACGATTTGAACTCCGGGCAAACCATTGTGGACACACATTTTTTGTCCTGAACTCCAGGCAAGTTTTTGTGCAGGCACAACGACTGGTTACAACAACGAACCAATCACCTGCTCCAGATCACGGAGGTAAAGCATGTTCGGGCCATCGCTCAGAGCTCGCTCAGGATCAGGATGCGTCTCGAAGAAGTAGCCTGTGGCGCCAAAAGCCTTGGCTGCCAAGGCCATGTTGGGCACAAACTCACGATTACCACCCGACTTGCCACCTACTGCACCAGGACGCTGAACCGAATGGGTGCAATCCATAATCACGGCAGAAGTGAACTGCTTCATGTCGGGAATATTGCGAAAATCGACCACGAAATTGTTGTAGCCGAACGAGTTGCCACGCTCGGTGAGCCAAAGGCCCTCGGTCGTAATGCCTTCGAGCACTGGAGCGTCAATACCCATCTGCTCCCAGGTGTCGCGCACCTTCTGTGCGGGATACTGCATGTCCTGACCTGAGAGGAACTGTGCCTTCTTGATGTTGACAACCTTGCCCGTCTTGGCTGCTGCTACCAGCAAGTCTGTCTGTCGGCAAAGGAAGGCAGGAATCTGCAACACATCCACCACCTCAGCCACAGGAGCAGCCTGATCGCTCTCGTGAATGTCGGTCAACACGCGGAGGCCGAACTTCTGCTTGATGTCGGAAAGCATCTGGAGGCCATGCTCCATGCCAGGACCTCGGTAGCTGGTGATGCTGGTGCGGTTGGCCTTGTCGAACGAGGCTTTGAAGATGATTTCGATGCCAAGCTTCTGGTTCAGGCGAACCAGCTCCTCAGCCACTGCCTGCAAGCACTCCTGCGACTCGATGACGCAAGGACCTGCTATGAATATAGGTGGGGTAGTCATGTTACTTCTTAATTATTTTATGTATAAACCACGTAATCTGTGGCGAAATGCGCAACGCATAGACCAACGCCACGGCAGCAGCCAATATCACAGATGTACGAATCAGGGCATCAATCCAAGGGCTGTAACCGGCAAACGACGGAATAAGGAAGTTGAGCGCAAAGAGTACCACCAGAATGATGGACATGCGCAGGTGAGCCCAAGTGAATGGATTGGTCCTGATCTTGACCTGAACGATGTACTGCTGGTAGGCGTAGCTCAGCAAAACGGTGATGAGCGAGGCTAGCGCAGCACCACTCATGCCCAAGATGGGGATGAAGTGGAGGTTGGTGACAATGCTCACTCCCATCAGAATGAAGGTGAAGAAAAGCGTCCAATAATAGTACTTCGAGAAGGAAATCAGCGTATTGCCAAAGTTGAGCGTGCCATACACCACCTTCGAGAGGCCAAGGAAAAGTACAGCCCAACGCCCCTCAGCGAACTTCTCGCCATTGGGAATGATGGCAAAGATGTTGTCGAGGTTGATCCACACGATAAGCAGCAGCACAGTGCTGGCCAGCATCTGGTGGATCGAGACCTGTCGGTAGAGGTCCTGGGCCCGCTTGGTGTCACCCTCCTTCATGGCCTCAGCAGCCAGAGGAGTGGAGATGGGGGTGATGTTGCGCGATGGCATGTTCACAATCTCAGCCATATAGATCACCATGGTGTAGATACCAGCATCGTAGAGTCCCTTCACGCCAGAGAGCATGAAGATGTCCATCTGCTGAATCACATTGCCCGAGATGGTGGCCAGCATCAGGAAGCCTGCGTACTTCAGCACCTTCGAACGCAGGTCGGGCGTCACAAAGCGCCAGTCATGCTTCAGTGAACGGCTGCCGATGTGGAGCGAATAACTCGTCGAGACCAGCATGCAGAGGCCATAGCAGATGATGAAACCCACGATCAAGCCCGTCACGCCCAGATAACCCAAACCATAAGACACGTAGATAACCAACATCAGCACTCGCATGCCCACTTCGCGCACAGCCTTAGGTATGGCTATGCGCATGTTGATGTTGGCATAGTTCTCGCCCCACACCCAGAAGGCCAGGACGACCATCATGGGAATGACATAAAAGAAATGCTCGTTGAAGAGCGGAGACTTCGCGGCGAAGTATTCCTCAATAGGAGTACGCAGACCTATATAGATCAGCGACATCAGCACCACACCCACCAGAGGGAAGAGCAGATAATAGTAGAGGAAGCCGTTGTTGTTGCCCTCCTTGTCCTTAAAGTAGGGGAAAAACCTCATGCCCGTGCTACCCGAGCCGAGCAATGCAAGCGTCGAAAGCAGAAAGGCTATCTCGTAAACTACCTTCGAGAGGCCGATGATCTCAGGATCGAGATATTTGGCCACGATGTAGAACTGCACGAAGATGCCGAGCAGCACGCCTACGTAATTGACGAACGTTCCCTTGAGGGACTGTCGGATGATGACACCCATATTTCAGCGAAATAAATAGTTGTTTATTTTTGCTTGGTTCGCTTCCCGCGAACCAACTTGTGCCACCATACCGACACTACCAGCTGGATGGCTTGCTGGCTTGACAGTTCGAAGTCATCAGCCTTGGAATCAGGCCACATATTGGCCAGACCGAAATAATAACGACCTGCTATCTGCATGCTCAACTCCTTGTTGAACTTGAACTCATAGCCGAGGCCTGCCTGAATGCCATAGTCGAACTTACGCTCGACTGGCAGGAAATGGTGCTTATAGACGTAGCCATAGTGCGGATCGCCCTCCTGTCCGAATTTCTCTGGCAGGGTACTATCGACATGGTCCCACAGGTAATAACCGAACTTGGGTCCTGCATCGAAGGTCACCTCATGCCTCTCGCCCACCTTGAAATAGACATGAGCCATGACTGGCAGCTCCAGATAGGTTAACGATCGGGTGAATTCCAGCTCAGGTTCCTCCTCGTAGAAGTCCGAGAAGCCGCGTTGAGTCAGGTGCAACTCTGCCTGAAGTCCGAAAAGAGTTTCCTCAATATAACGCACTCCCACACCTGCGGTATAGCCCTTGGCATATTGCTGGGTCACTGAGGGGTGGAACCAGTACTCGCTCAGTGTGCCACCACCTATTACACCGAAATGTATCTCACGCGGTATGCGCTTCTGTGCCATTACATCCATGCTTGCTGTCAGGCACAACGTCAGGACGAGCGCCCACACACGGTGTTGCATTCTTTTCACACTTCTCATTTGATGATGATCTTTTCGATTTTCGAATCTGGGGTGAAGTGTACCAGATAAAGTCCATGGTTGTACAAGCCTTTGCCTATTTCGTCACGACGGAAGGACAAAACGGTCTGCAGACTTTCGCCCAGCTCGCCATTCAATCGCTCCTCGATGTGCTGACCATGGCGGCCGAGCGACTGGAGGAAGAACTTGGTGACGTCGTAACCCAATATGCCATACTTCGGGATCAGCGACATCGGCTCCTTGGCATACCAGAATTTGAAATCCGCATAGAACCTTTTCACATCCTCATCGAAAGGATTGACATAGACCTTGCTGAACATATAGACATTCAGGTCGTAATAGTAATCCACAAAGTCGTGAGTGTAGAGCAACCACTCAGGATACCCCAACACTGACATCAGTGGACGACGATCAGTTGCCTGTACTGTTCCCTCGGTCAAAGCCAGTTGATAGCGCGAATCGCGCAATATCTTCACATGCTGTAACCCACTGAACATTCTGCGCAAAGCCTCCTGCTGGGGTGTAACAGGCACGAACATGATGTCAGCATCCATCAATCCCAAAATCGAGTCACACGCCATGAGAGGCTCTGGTGCCGCATAGGAGAGTTCCTTGTAGGCTATGTTGTTCTTCTTCAGTTCCTGCTTCAGCAGGGCAGGATACGGATCGGCTTTCTGCGCACCCTTGGTGTCGGTCAAGAAGACGAAGGTGTAGTCACGGAACCGACTCAGTATCTCCTCGCTCAGCTGAGGATAGAGCATCGACTTCTGCGTATTGATCTGGAACAGGTGCTCGTATTCCTCAATCATCTGCGCATTGAATACGAACGGACTCACCACAGGTGTACCATGCGCTTCGCCCCAACTGGCCACCTGACGAACCTCAGCCTCCTCCATTGGGGCAATAATGAAGTCACAGCGAAGCAATTGTGGATTGGCCAGAATACTATTCAAGGATTCGCTGCCGAGATCATAGGCCTGCACAGTGACGCGACGTCCCGTCTTCTGGATATCGTCCACAGCCATAAGCACACCTTGATAAAATTCCACTGATCGCATCTGTGTCTTGTTCTCTTCAGCCGTAGTGCCACTCAGATTGAAGGGCATGATTACCGCCAAGGTCAAAGTGCCATCGGTCCAATGGTCACCCACAGATGATTCCGCTGAGTATTGATATCCTGGCACGGCTACACTCTGAGCAGGATTGAGCACACCCAAATTGCCTTGTGTTGAGACAGCACCTTGTGTGGATGTCGCCGCTTCTGCCGCAGGTATAGCCAAAGGATAACCTGCTGGGATATTGGTTCCATTGATCTGAGGATTGGCTGCCTGAATGGCCTCCACCGTCACTCCATACTGCTTAGCTAAGCTGTAAAGAGTCTCACCAGGCTGCACCCGATGATACACTTCTGCTGCCAGCCACTGACAGCACATCATGAGGGCCATCACCATGGCCAGTATCATATTTCGTCTATTCATATTTTTTCGGCACATTAAATCGGGTGCAAAGTTACACAATATTTCTCACCTTTCCAAATATTTCGGACAAAACTTTCTCTTTTTGCACACTTCCTCTCGCTTAGTGTACTATAGTACACGACAAAGAGCTCGATATGCCGTGTTAAGCATACCGAGCTCTTTATGTGACAAGGCAAAAATGGCCTACTCCATCATTCGTATCTCCACCATTTGAACCTTCTCCACATCCAATGGTACAGTCGGAAAAATGGCTCACAAATGCATTCTTCTGGGTAATGAGTCATCAGACGCAAGTCACGTTTCAGTCGGATCCATCCACGCTGAGTCGCTGTTCCCGTGTAATGGACACGGTCGTCATACATACCGAAATTACCCGTCAACAGAATCTCTGACAATAGCCATCGGCCCTCTTTGGAATTAGGCGGACAGAGCAAAAAAGAGTCAGGCAGGGCAAATACCTTCTGCAAGACATACATCACAGCTCCAGTAAATCGATGCATTCCCAATCGGTTCAACTGCCTAATAGTCTCCTTGGTGAAATCCCGGCTATTGCGAGATATTCCTGCTTGCAACACGAAATAGTAATCCAGCAGCTGGCGCAAGCCAATACCTTCCTGAAACAGATGTCGATAGATGTGGGTCAGCTGATACACAGCATTGAACGCTACTGAGGGAGTTGCAAAACCTAATTGTTCCTTTGCAGCCGCCTGTCCCTTCTGCTTCTCGAACCAACGCTGAGCCCGTCGGTTACGGAGAGGCGAATAAAAGAAAGATGGGCGATAATGAGGTTCTACCCCAATGCCATTTTTGCTTGTCAACTCACAATGATAGTAGAGAATGCGATGCCAAGGGATGTCGCGGTGCTCGACCCGACGGGCATAATGCAAACAAAACTCCACAACAGCTTCAACTCCGCTGAAAGTTCTCGACTCTATTTGGCCACCTTTTTCTTCCTTTATTTCGACCTTGTCAGACACGTAGCACCACAAATCTATATCTCCCGAAGTGCGATACTGACCCAAATGCACCTCTCCCTGAAGGGTCGGAACTTTAGGGTAATACTCCAAATTTGATTGGCCTTTCAGCACCACAGAAGTCACTCCATGTCTGGCAAATGAGTCACAAATCAGTCTGCACTCTGCATTGATCTTATCATTCTGCACTTTCAGGCTGTTGGCAATGCCAGACCATCTGGCGATCAACCTCTTCGGTGGTCGTTGTTCGTGCGTCAGACGTAGAACTGCCACATATCCAATACCCAGCAAAGCCTGCTCCTTGCACACCTCATACATCTGAGCCCACTCTTCCTCAGTCAGAGTGCGTGAGAGTGATGCGCGTGTGCCTATCGCTATCTGAAGGAGTTCGAAAAAAAGCGTAGTCAAGACTGATGTTATTTTTAAGTTTCTACACAAAAGGATTCTTGTACCTACCCAACAACTGTTGCAACAGATACCAGAAGAATATCAGGTCCTCGCAGATATAGCGTTTGAACATGCGCTTCGGCTCACAATACATTCGGAAAAGCCATTCCAAACACAGCTTGCGAAAGACCATAGGTGCACGACGTATGTATTCTGCTTCGAAATCAATCGTGGCACCCAATGCAAACCAGATCTTCACTCCTGGCATATCGCGTCGATAAGTGGTGATGTACTTCTCCTGTTTGGGAGCTCCAACACCCACCAGCACCACATTAGCACCACTTTCGTTGATAATCCGCGATATTTCGATGATTTCGTCACGATTCTTCTCAAAACCAAAAGATGGCGAATGAGCTCCAACTACTATATTCCAACCCACTGTCTTATTGATTTTTTCCATGGCAGTATGGGCCACACCCGGACGTGCTCCCAACAGGAAAATCTTCGGCTTAGGAAGTACTCCAGCCTTGATAGCCCCATACTTTATGCTGGAAACATTGAATTGACTATAAAATGTTGTAAAAAAGAAGGAACCGGGAATGGATTCAGGAAATGAAATCTTCAACAGTTTAGAACACAGCCAGAGTACTCTTGAGTCGCAAACAACCCATTCTGCCTCCTGATAGCAATGGTAAAATTCCTCGTCTTTTTGAAGTTTCACCAGATGATCGAGGTTAGGAGTAATGACAACCCCATTACCGCCCTCGCCCTTGAGGTTCCGATCAAGGCCATCAAGCAGTTCCTGCTGCGTTATGGCTAACACATCCGTATTCAGGACTCTTGTCTTTTCCATGTTTTCGATTTAACTATAAAAAACTCTTCGATCGTAAGCCAAAAAGATGAGCTCCCCTTCTGACAACCATGTAATGCAATCTCCTGCAGCAACTTAAAGAAGATCGCAACGAAGTGATCTACTGATTGTATTTGCTACATATCTTCCATGCAGAAAATTTCTCCTTAATAATATTCCACACGAACAGAGGATTGCCTATGATATATCTACGCCACATCTTTCGAGGGTTGCTAATCAAGCGATAAAGCCATTCCAACCCCAAATCCTGCCACAAAAAAGGTGCACGAGCAGCCGTACCTGCAAAGAAATCGAACACAGCTCCTATCGAGCCCACATGACAATGAACGTCCAGTTCATTCCAGTGACTGTATGCCCATTTCTCCTGCTTCGGAGCCGTCATTCCAATCCAGAGCAAGTCCGGATCAGCCTCGTTGATTGCTTGAACAATGACAGCATTATCCTCAGGCGAGAACTCAGACTTGAAAGGCGGAGAATAGGTAACAATCTCGACATTGGGATAAACTCCACTGGCTTTTTCTCTAATCAAACTGAGCACCTTCTCGCTCGACCCCATGAACATTGCCTTGCCCCCTATCTGATTCAACCGGTCCATCTCGAACACAAATAAGTCCCAGCCCGAAGTGCGCTGCTTTGGCTGATTATCATAACCCAGAAAACAAGTAGCCATCAGGATCGATGCACCATCAGGCAACAACACATCGCACTTCGAAAGCGACTCGGCAAACAATGCATCGTGCTGTGTTGAAGGAATGTGCGTTGATTGTATTGATCAAGACCTTGCCTTGTGGTATTGTACCCAGTGCGGCACGAGTGGGCAACATGGTCAAGTTGTGTAGTTTTAGTCTCATTGTAAAGGAATATAAAATCGCCACTCTTACTCAGCAGATTGATCCTTCTAATAAAATCCGTCTCCCGTCTTCTTTCTGGATACGCAAAATAGATCGATTAGAAGCATAACATAATCTACTGGAAATGCGAATAGATTGCATTTAATTCATCTATATATTTTCTAGGAGAATAGTCTTTTATTATCGTTTCTTTGGCCTTTGTTCCAATATTCTGCATTGAAAGTCTGTTTTCATGCATTCTTCGAACAGCATCCACGATCGAAGCAGAATCCTTAAGTTTAATGAAAATGCCATTTTCACCATCAGTTACTACCTGAGGAATACTTCCCACAGGAGTAGTAATAGGAACACAGCCATAACTCATACATTCCAAAAGGGATATTGGCAATCCCTCGAAGTAAGAAGGGAAAACCAGCAGATCCAAGCTGCGCAGATATTCACACTTGGCCTTACCTGATACCACTCCAGAATAAAAGAAATGCGTTCCCAAAGCGTTTTTGAAAGCAGGAAGAAACTCATCTTTCCTTTCCTCTTTTCCTGCTATGTCCAAGCAGAAAGGAATACCTGCCTTAGTTAGTTCCACACATGCCTCAAGTAGATACTTCATTCCTTTTGTCTCCGCGATTCTACCCAGATAACCTAATCTAAGAGGTCCTGTAGAATACTCTCTATGAAACATATTGGCATCTGTTAAGTCAACACAATTTGGCAGTACAGTAACATTCTTCACACCAAAACGATGACAAAGCGTATCTTTCTCGCAATCACTTAATACAACAAATGGTACATTCCAGTCAAAAACCCAATTCAAAATCTTTTGAATTGCAAAAGGAATAGAGTCAGATGTAAGATACAAACCGCCATGAATATGGATAACCATCTTTCGGTTTCTTCTCTTGGCGATCCACATAAAGATAGGATCTCTCAGTATGGAAGGAGTATTGAGGGGGAAACTATAGTGTACAATAGCATCAGGATGCTGCTTAAGTAATTTGCGCCACCTTCGGACAGCTTTAACTATAGATACCACACGCCTTATACCCCCCTTTTCATTATCCTTTCTTCCTATCTCAAAATGAACATACTCGACGTCTCGATTGTTGTCAATAATAAAATTTGCAACAGCCGAAACTCCACTTACATTTATTGAAGGATCCAAGGATGGAGCAGAGATTATTACTTTTGTACCCATAATCATTGGTAATTCTTTCTGGAATCTTCTATCAGGGAACGAGTCATTTGTTCCTCCTCAGAATATAAACCTTTTTCATGTTCCATAACTTCATCCACAGAGAACCGAAATTTTAAAACCTTTGCAGGCACACCTCCAATGATACTATAAGGAGGCATCTTTTTGGTAATGACAGCTCCTGCTGCCACAATACTTCCACGTCCAATTGTAACACCCTTCAAAATGGTCACATTGGCACCGCACCAGACTCCATCTTCAATCACAACTGGAGCATCATTCTCTGGCAATTTCTCTTCATCCAATACATCCATAATGTGCTTACCTATGACGTCAATGCGATGATCGCCCGTGATAATTGTAGGATGAGGTCCAAAAATCACCTTTTTTCCGATGGTCAATGGCGCACGGGTGCAATAGAAAGTACTACCTCTCGGAATGCTCGTTCCCTCTCCTATCGACAAATTCTCCAGCCCCTTAAAATCGCAAGAAGAAGGTCTTAGGTACACTCCTTCTCCACAATAGCGCATAGCTCGTTTGTAAATGGGAGACCATAGTTTGTCCCAGAAGAATGAAGGAGCTGAATATAGTTTAATGAGCAGTTCTGCCAGCATAGGAAATCGTTTATAAAGGAAAGCAAGACAGTAATTTTGGAAGCTTACGCATCGAATCCTACGATAATTGAGAGAATCCAGAATACAATAGCAACCAAACGTGCGATTATTCTTTACATATTTTTTTTAAGAAAATTCATTATTTTGGCAAAAATGTAGACGATGAATGGAGACCCCGAATATAAAGCCCAGGATAGAGGGCGTGAAAAAAACGGAATATATGACAAACGGTATGTTTTTTTTATTTCTTTCCATATATCGTCTTTAGCAGCTAGTGATATCAGATTCAATTTTTCTCTTAATGGTTTATCCTGTTTAGCAGCGATTCGCACATAAGATCTGACATTTCCAATAAACAACCTTTTGGCTCTATAAAGGTCAGGATCTCTTTTGCATGTTTTCTCAGCTAGCAATCTATATAATTTTTTCATACTCTCAAACTTTTCAAGAGTAATGTTTTTCGTTAACGATTCTTTATTCCAACAATAATAATAAAAACGATTCGGAATAAATGCGACTTTGGTTGCCTCCTCAAAAAAATCTATCTGGAAAAGAATATCTTCCGAACAATAAACTCTTTCGGACACAAACCTGATACCATACTTAACCAATATATTTCTTTCGTACAAAGAATGCCATACGGACATCTCATAAAGATAACCCTTTTTTGCATAGGGCTCAGCTGCAATAAAATCTAGACATAACTGATGAACCTCTTCACCATGCAGTTCTCTATATTGTTGACACTCAGAAACAGGATTAAATGTACGTGGAGAAGTACCAAAATAAAAACCACAAAAGATAGCGCTTAACTTATTTCTCAACACGACATCATATAAGGTCTCATACATTCGTAAATCCACATAGTCGTCGCTATCTACAAATGCCACATATTCCCCACTAGCCACATCAAGGCCTGTATTGCGCGCCAATCCGAGGCCTTCATTCTTTTCTTTATGGATAACCACTATACGGGCATCCCGCCTCGCCCACTCATCGCACATCTCTGGCACACGATCAGGACTATGATCATCAACAAGGATAATTTCTATATCTTTCAAAGTCTGATGCACCAGACTCTCCATGCATCGATTAAGATACTTCTCTACTCCATAACAAGGAACAATAATCGAGACTTTTGGTTTCATAAGCATAAACTAACAGTATTGTTTTTTATAAATCCCATATAAAAAGAGGCTTCTCTGAAAAGACAAACAAAAAACGTATATATTCCCAAATCCAGAAAACAAAACCTATCAATAGACATCGTTCAGCGACATTGAACAATTTGGGTTTGCGCCAGTAATACAACACTAAAGATAATGGGACAAACCAAAATAAGTACCAACAATAAGCTACGCGACGTACTATCTCCAAATTATAAAACGTCTGATAGATGAGAACACCTAACACAAACATGTTATAGAAGGATATATACATCTGAACATGATTCTCTCTGGCACGAAATTTATGAAGAGTTGAATCAAACTGCACATATCGGCAGACCTTGTAACCAAGATAAAGCAATGCACTGTAAGCAAATGCCTCCAAGAATTGAATTGATATATTCCTATCATACGCTTCATTCATTGCTTCTTCAGAGAACCAAAGATCTGCATTGTCCGTATAACCTGCCAGTTTTTCACTTCCTGATAAGAGATTTAGCAGACCGTTAAGATAGGACCAATCGAAATAATTAGCAATTATCACCTTACCGACCAGCAACAAGGGTATTGAATACATCCAATTGACAGGTTTGTGAAGGAACAAAATAATGGCGCTTGACACTAATATGGCTACGACTTGTATAGAATGTATCGAAATGGCAAATACTGCGAATATCACAAGTGCAAGATAATCTTTGATATGCTTGCGCCATTTTTTGCGCCGTTCTAAGATATCAAATAACTTTGAAATGAAGAGGAAATAAAACGAAGTAGATAGAGCCTGACGGATAAAAGCTTCATGAAATACAATAAAGCTTAACAAAAACAAGGGGAACATGTAGGCTCCGTATCTCCTCATTTTTTTCAGTAGTGTAGTACCGCCAATAATAAAAGGGATAGCATAAATACTGAAAGCACTGATAGCACTAACACCTAATGCCTTCAGAAACCGGTTTATCCAGGTGAATAAAACCTGTGAATCCTCCATATCATATAAGTACACATCAATATAATGCAGATAATCTACGCCACGGCCATAGCGCAGACCCTCCACAAGGGTAAAGGCAATAATTACCCAAACTGTGTATTTCCAATATGGACGACCTTTTGATACCTGTTTTCCTACGAAACACATCAGTAGCAAAAACAAGATATTTATAAGGTCATAGTCGAAATCGAAACTGAACATTACTTGCTATTATTTACCTGTTTCATAAAGTCTTCAAAGCCATTGAATGTCCTTGTATGAGACTGTTTCCATTTCTCAAATTCATCAGGACCAAAGACTCTGCTGAACGGGTAATTATACTCTGTGTAGTTATTCCCATCGACGAAACACGGATAATCATCATAAAAATCCTTTATGTCAGGTTCTCTACCGCACTCAATAATCGAACGTGCATATTCTATTGCCTCTTCCGTGTATAGTTGTTTCCTCTTCTGATAATACTCTTCGTAAGAGCAAATTACCCTGGCTGGTACTCCAACTGCTACACTATTTGCCGGAATGTTCTTAGTTACTATTGCACCAATGCCTATGATACAATTGTCACCTATAGTAACACCTTTGCATATCGTGACATTCTCGCCAAGCCATACATTGTTACCGATCTTCACTTTTGCATGTGATGGTATGAATTCGTTATGAGAATAGACGAAACACCAGCCAGCCCAATCGTGTGTCATTATTATGGTTCCTTTATGCAAGAATACATGATCACCAATCTCAAGAAGTTCTGGACGAGACACATCGACTTGAATATCACGAGGATCTAAGACCATGCAATCTTGTCCTATTCTCACCCCCTTCGTTCGAAGATATTTGATAAAGCGCTCAGAGCTCGTTTTAGCATACTCTGTAGTTAATTTGTTTATAATTCTTTTTACGAACGATTTCATTTATTTTCACCACCATTACTAATCTGTTATTATAACAATCCGAACGAAGACATCAGTCGCGTCCCAAAAAGGACTAAACGTTTTTTTACCCTACTTCTGATGCTAGAATTATCCTTTACCCAAGTAGCCATATAATGATGGATGCTGACCGTCCTTTCTGTGATAGAGAGTTCTCCTGTAAAGTAATTCTGTGGGCAAAAATAATCAGGGGCATATAGATATATTTTCCCGTTCTTGAAAATGCCATTACCCTGATTTTCTGCTCTTCGCCTATTGAGTAATCTGGTTGTAGCAGTCACTACTGTTTCAGTAGTTGTTCCCAACCAAGTGACGAAGTGTTTCTTGGCATAAGAGTCAAGCATGTCTTTATAAAATTCGAGACCAGGTGTTACCCCAAGGCCGAGACCTGGGTTTACACAAAATTCGAGAACAGAATCATCCTTAGAACCAACTTCATCACAAGCTTCATCTATTGCTCGTTTTTTGGGGTCATAATATACATTCAAATTTCCCGCTTCCATCCCCATGAACGGGCCTCTTGCGATGATATCATCCATATTCTTGATTACCTCAACATCGGTATCGAAATATAACCCTCCATATCGGTACAGCACATAGAAACGGGCATAGTCACTCACAAAAGCATATTTCTTCAGTCTATACGCCTCTGCTGTATATGGTATCATATTGACATCAAAGTTGGATTCATTCCATTCCTTGATTTCGTAATCGGGAAGATACTTCTTCCATGATTCTATGCACTTAATAGCAAGTTCAGGCAGAGGGTTGCCTCCAAACCAACAATAATGAATTATCTTGGGTATCATCATTCAAATATGTAAAAGGAAGTTGATGGTCATCACTTTTCACCTAAGAAAAACATTGACATTATTCTACTATAACGTAAAACCTTAGCAACAGCCAATACTAGTAGAATAATAACTATGGATATAGCCCCACCTAATACAATCTGCAAAGGAATATTATACTCAAGATAGGGATGCAAAAACAACATATTATGAGGCAGGAAAAAATAGTGAAGTTAATAGATGCCGAGCGAAGACTGACCTACGACACGGCATATTTTGGTAAAACGAAAATCTTGACTCCAATACGCTGCTGATGTCTGGAATAGCAAAAAGACAAGAAGCGAGAAAAATAGCCGGGCATAACTGAATAGAACAACTTCGTAAACACTTACAACTACAAAATAGATTACACAGAAAGCCAAAAGGCCAAATCTGAAAAACTCTTTTTTGAGATATTTGTCTACAAAATCCCTATAATTGCTCATCAAGATTCCTAACGAATAGAACGGGAGATAATCCATCATTTTTCGAATGCAGAGGACATTAGTCATAGGTCCTAACTTCGGCCCTACGAAATGCATAACAATGGGAAGCCCTATAAGAATCAGTATATTTACAAACAAGAAAAAAGACTTAGGCAACATAAATCTCAATATCAGTATGACAAAACAAATGACAAATAGTGTAGGTGTGAACCAATAACCATGCCACATCGTGTCTTGTAAACAAAATCCAAGAGTTATATGAGGACTATCCGGTATACAGTTTTGGAAAAATATATAAAGGATAAGGCAGCAGAAAGTCGGGAGTAATAATCGCAGAACAAGCTTTGCCAATCGACTGGACAATTCTTTCATTTCAGATATCTGCTTATCTTTATATAGATAGCCACTTATGAGAAAGAACGTTGGCATTGCGGTAAGTTCGAAGACATTACCTAGGAAAGAGCCCTCTATTCCAATTGAAAAATACAAAAAGTGAGATAACAACACGAAAAAGATCAATCCTCCTTTCAATGCATCAATATAACCTAATCTTGATGATTTCATATAATTTGTTATTAGAAGTTGTAATGGCTAACTGACAAGTACAAAAGAGTGCGAACTATACGACAAGTACATCAAAAGTATCTCGAACTCTTTGGCGAATTGATATGCGACGATTATGATCTTCACCTACTGGTGAAATCATGCCCTATCACCGTCCTTACGATATACTCTGCACACTTATTGGGTGCCCAGTATTTTTCATATTTTTCAATCACACAATCGCGACTGACATCAGGCAGAGCAGATAATCGTTCCTTTATTGAAGGATAGTCCACCTCGTTATCTGGCAAATAGCCCATCTCTCCAATCTCCACTACTTCATTGTCGAATGGTGCATACCACTTCACGTGCAGATTATCCGTTGCAATCGCTGTTCCACAAACAAAAGAGTCCATGAAACGGCCTGGTATGCTCATTCTATAACCTGACACATTAATATTATATTGGAACTTTGCTACATGTTTTGAGAATTCCTCGAAAGGGATTACAAGCGATTCATTTTGATTATCTTTATTTCCATCAGAATTTGAAGGGTTTATTATCCTGGCATCATAGTCTCGGCCTAAGGCCTTTAGGATCTCTGCAATCTTGGCACGCTTTTCATTTGGATGATTAAGTTCGTTCTTGTAAAGAGCCATAATATCAGCCTCCCAGTCTAAATCAACATTTGTCAAGTCTTCTGATGGAACAGGCCCCTTAGCATCACCGAAATAGCACATAGCCTTTTGTGTTTGGCTGACACCACGTGCAATCATTAAGTTCTTGTAGCATGCATCCAGAATCTTAAAGCTGCAATTCCTACCCATTTTCCTGATGGGGACCAACAAAGGTTTGATCTTTTCTCTATTATCCCAAACTTCCGGACAAAGTCTGCGTTTACCCTTTGCCTTACCGTTATCTTTTGGATTAAAACACTCATTATCCACATACGGCATAGTAACATTGCCTAATCTGAAGCCATCTTTTTCGATTTCTATGGGGCATTGCAATTTGAAATAAGTATCCACTTCTTTCAAATATTTTCCATAGAACATATATGGGCTATCAGCGGAGTCTATGCAGAACGTCTTTACCTTACCATTATACTCTACATAACCATGAAATAAACTGAATAATTTATTTTCAGGTTTTGGAGTTCTCAGTCTATTCCAGATACGAATAAAATTGTATAATTTATCGTCAAAATAAAGCCTTTGTATAAATGGTGTTCTGATTCTTAGTTTTATAATGCCTTCTTTCTCTAAGAGCATTAAACCATATATAAACCATTGGTAATAGTAAGTGCGTCTAGATATATCAGTGATTACGACTATTGGAATCATAAATTCAAGCTATTTGTTGTTTGAAGATTTCATCACATAGGTCATTTATTGTAATCAAGATAGTGATTAACACAGATAGGTCGAAAGACAATCTTTTCTAACAACATATTATATATTATATGTGACAAATAAATAGCTTTGTATTCTATAAGCTTATTATAAAATGTAACAAATTGTCTCACATCTTCAAAGCAATACCCACCGGAGCAGAAATAATGACTGACAATTTTCTTTTCAATAATGTTGGTCACATAGAACATATCATCAACGGCGACATAACTTTTATGTTGAGGATTCACCCATTCAAGGCTCTCTAGTGGATATATGGCAACACTATTCATGGGTTCCACATCGCAAGTAAAGAAGCAATCTGCATCTTTGATAAATATGCTGCCATCAATCTTCTCCAGCTCAATAGTACGAAAAATCGTTTCGGGTTGAGAATATGTCGATTCGCAAAGGACCACCACTTTGGCTCTCGTCAGTTTCAAACGCTTGAACTGAAGGGCAAACAAATCTGAGAGACAAAAGAGATCATCATGTTTCTTTAGGATGGTGAAATATATGTTAGTGAACTTATCAAGGTTTAGTCCTAAAATAGCTTTGATGCAATACATAATTCCATCAGAAGCAAGTCCAAAAACAAATGGCATCTCTTTTTCGTACTCTGGTTTATCAGCCGCGATAGGCACTATAAGGCTAAAGGGTTTCATGGAGCAACGATATTAAGATGTTCTGCAAATAATCAATTACGTTCTCTTCGTGTGCATAAGGCAGAATACGAAGAATGTTCATCAGTTGGACTATTCGATAATTATCACGATACCAATCATATTTCTGGCTGAAATACGAGTCAATCTCTGAATCTATCTTGTCGCAAATGATACGCAAGCGGACAGCATCGTATGGCTTGGTGTACATCAGTTGTGACCAACGATAAGCAGTATCCTGACGTATCTTTACTATATCCTGAAGAGGGGTTTCAATGAAATTGTCTAGAAAGTCAATCAGATAATAGTTGTTACCATTGAAGAGGATGTTGCTGAAGGTGAGATCGCCATGACAAGTTCCTACAGGAATCCGCATGTCTGACATATTGTCGAACACATCCTGGCTTCTGTCCAATATGTCTGCAACCACATTATTGTCGGCATAGAGAGGATTTGCCTCTACTTTCTTGCGGATGTCTGCATACTTCTCCTTGAATATCTTTGCCGATACTGTCTGTATTTCACTCTTTGTGATTTCATGTTCTATAAAATACTCCAGAGCGCCAATCAGGTATTCCACCTGCTCAAAGCCTGCCTGCTCAAAGAACTCTATGAAATGCTTAGAATAGACATACTGCATCTTGATTACCGTCTGCTCAGCCGTCTCTTTCAAATCATAGATTCTCGGCACCCTTATATGTTGGTACTCAACGCGACCTGCAGCCTGCTGTTTGTGTGCCTGCAAAGCCAATCGTTGCAGATATTTCGGATCTTCGGTGGACTTATAAACATAAATCTGTCCCTCCTCATTTACTACATCTATCTGGCAACCACTATGTCCTTTTACTTCAATTTCCATATTTTGAGCACTATATTCCTATGAACACACCAAGATGAGGTATTTTGGATAGAATCCACACAATACAATAAGATATAGCAAACACTATCCCAACGTTGATTACTATCGACAAGGGATAAATATCAGATAAAGGATGATTCCAAAGATACGTCACCAAAGGGCCATGTATCAAATATATTGTATAGCTAAACCTTGAGATATTTTTTACAAGCTTACTTTCTTTTCTGTATTCAATTATTAACAATAAAGTAAATAACGAAACAGACAACGGCAAATAGTAATATAAAGGGAGTCTTGAGGACAAATTGAGGATGACAGACATGATTCCCACAAGATAAAAACATACGCATGAAATCAATACGTATTTCACGGTCAATGTTTTTTTAATCCAATTTCTATACTCATTTATATAGAACCCCATGACAAAGAGGTAAACATATGGATACCACGGCATTCTCAAATCCCTTGTCAGGAATAATCCCGGCTGGAAGCAGAAAAACAGATAAAGATTTGCCAGAATGAATATGCTCAATCGCACATTACGGCTCCGGCATTGTAAGATATTAGCCAGATATGGTGCAAAGAAGTAGAACGAACATATCATATAGACATACCAATGGAATACGCCTGCAGATCCATTCAACAATGCCCTGACATAACTGACCTCGATATTCTGAAAGAAATAGTAATGAATTAGGGATATTAATATGAACGGAGTGACAACCTTGAGGCATCTGCGTTTGTAGAATGTAAGCAGGCCGTCTTTGGTCAGTGGTATCGGTTTGCTCAGCAACAGAGCGCCAGACAACATTACAAACATTGGTACTGCTGTCTTTACAAAACAGAACCAGCAATACCCGATCCAATACTCAGTTGTTCCATATACGAAATTTTCTACGACACCAGAGCTATGGATGCAAATCACGAACAGAATTGCTAAACAGCGAATTACGTCATAAGAGTAGATTCTTTTCTTTTTCTCACCCCGCACGGAAGGGAAAGTTTTCTCTATCTCATTTTCCATTATTCGAACCACTCGTAATTTACTCTAATATATTTAGCACCAGAAGCCTCTGCGGCCTTGAAGCCGACCTCTGAATCCTCAAAGATCATTACTTCATCAGCCTGTACACCCAGAGCCTTCATAGCCTTCAAATATATCTCCGGGGAAGGTTTACCTTGTTTGACGTCAACTCCAGCGTATATAAGATCAAAGTGCGAAGCAATGTCAAGATGATTGACTGCATTCATCAGATTCTCCTTGCGAGCTGTTGATGCAATAGCCGTCTTGCCTCCCATTTGGTGGAAGGTGGAGATGAGTTCAATCAGATTCTTGTTGGGCCTCAGATAAGCGAAATACTTTGGATAGGCATCTTTCTTCAACTCTTTTATCCTAGAGGCAGTCGCTTCATCCGTAATCCCCATGGCAGACATGAAACGGTCAAAACGGAATCCGAAGCATTCTTTATATTTCTCAGCAGTCAAGTTAATACCCACCTGAAAGAAAGCCTCCTGATATGCACGCAGATTTGCTTCGAAGGTATCTACAAGCGTACCATCAAAGTCCGTAATTATGGCTTTTATCATAGGTAACGTTTCAGTTCCTCTGGTGTTCCATAGCTATAGTACTCTTCCATCGAAGCGAGCCGTACCTTCTCACCATCAGCAAGCAGATAGTTATATAGCAAAGACACATAATATTCTGGTTTCTTGAACTCAGGTTCACTGAGCAGCTGGTGTGCAATCTGCTTGAAGCGCCTGCCCGTTGAAAAGAAGTAGGCCCCACACAGAGCATGGTTACTGATCACTTCCTTTTCTGCCGTACGAGTAACGAATCCATCTTCACCCACTGCAGCATAAGAATAACGAGGTTCATTGCTCTCGAAACTTACTAAAGCTCCACCATTAGCCTTATCTGCAGGTGTTGCAAGAATCTCTTTTATGATTTCAACGAATTGCTTACTGCGGAATTCCAAATCACAATCCATCACGATGACGGCATCGTCATCGGCAATAGCAGACTCTGCAATCAGGCATGTTTCGACTGCTCCGCGTGTAGTTTTGAGGACAGAGAACACATTCGCATCTGGCTGAAAGCTTCTGATGCCTTGATCTATCTTATACTCATCAATGTGCTCCTGTCGCACAATGAAACTATATTTCATCTCAATGCCTTCTGCACACACACTACTGATTGCGTGCTTAAACAGGGGCATACCATTGAGTTCAATAAGTGGTTTGGGTGTAGTCCATCCTTCCTTCTTAAAACGACTACCTTCGCCCGCCATGGGCATAACAATATGAAGGTTTCGCATATTTCTCATCAGCTTTTTTATACGAAATTACTACATAAATTCTCGTCCAGATCCTCAGGCATAACAAACTTTCCACTATTTGTTTTGTAATGATCAAAGACTTGAGTAATAACGCTAGGATTTTCAACTTTTCTATAACCAGAAGCTATATGTTTAGCAGGGATTCCCCCGAGTATTGATCCTGGTTTTATATCACTATAGTCCTTATTTGCCAAACTATTGCTAGCGAGAATAGTAAAATCCGGAATTACAGTTCCTCCTGTTATTGTACTATTATTACATATCCAGCATCCCTTCCCTATCTCAATAGTCTTTTCGCAATCAGGAATAGTTCGACTATTAAAATTGGCAATATAGTGATAATTTGTATCAATGACCTGGCATTTATGTGTAATTCTGGTCTGCGGTCCTATTTTTATGCTTTTACAGCATCCGATATTCGTCATATCAGTAATCTTAAAGTCCTTGCCAAGATCAAGAACACCATTTCGACCGACACACAGATGAACGCCTGTACCAAATAAGCCAAACCCTCTGAAAATGATATGACCTTCGAGCAAGATATCACTTTGTACACTCTGATTATTAGGAGAACCGGGACGTGTCTGATTGAATTTAATCATTCCTCGCCTTGCATCTCCTACGATTTCCATTGACCCATATAGGTCGTAGATGCCAGGTCTTCCATATACATAAAAAGGAAAATGAATGGCCTGTGAAAACTTGAAACACCTGAAGTTTACCCAAAAAGTCAGAAAAGGATTAAACCAATGAGAGCTCAATGTTCTTTCGAGGGCAGATATTCCATACCTATGATTCAAATCATAAAGAACATCTTTCTTGGATCTTGAAAAAAAATGCTTTACGCTCATATTTTATGCATTTTATCATGTACCATCTGCTTTAGCTTCGTTTTTTCGCTTTTATCCAACCCGATGATCCATAACACTGTGATGTTAATGAACGTGACGACCATAATAGTTAACAGGGTTGAGAAAAACGTCTGCGGCAGAAACTCACTTATAAGGAGCGCAGGAACAAGTGATGCTATAGAAACCAAAACACATGGCAGTATCACTTTCCTGTAATAATCAGTTTGGTCAAATTTGATATATGTATGGATTATGCGAAGTACCACCGTAATATATACCACACGAACAAGTACCATACTGATAAAAACGCTGACGGGCGAACAACCACAATACAGGCAGATGGCCGAAATAGGGAAAACAAGGAAGAAGACGCCGCTACCTATAAGTATATATTTTTTTAATTCGCCTACTGCAAGAGCCAACGTCCATACAGGAGTATTAAGCGTGTTAATCAATGAGTATATTAATATCCATATCGTGAATACCCCTGCATACTCAGGGACTTCCTTCAACCATACAGAGAGTATTGAATCTACCCTCAGCATCAAGGGTAAACATATTACCCACATCAACATATAGGAATATTTTGAACTAGCAAAAAATAATTGATACAGATAATTCCAGTCCTGCTGTGCATAACTTTTTACTATCTGTGGCCTGACTGACGTAAAGAAATTACTGCTGAAATTATTAACAGCATTTGATATTTGCATCGTAACACCTCTTGCAGCATTAACTACTGGACCGAAAAAAAGATTCAACAACATGTTTATGCCTTGGTCATTAAAAGCATAGACCATTGTTCCAAGTGTGTTCCAACCAATCATCGAGGCTGCATCTTTTACCTCTTTCTTATCCCACATAAACCGACAAACACACTCCTCGTATTTCCCCTTGCAGTAAAAATAGTAGAATACGGGTATGCCAATTGCTATGAAGTTGAGCATAACGGCATAAACAATCAGCTTATCAGAACTGATTATGTATAGGAGATAAGCCAGTAATAGTTTAGCGATGCCCTCAACGATGCCTACATAACTGTAGATCTTCATATTTTCATGAGCAATGATCACTGCATCAAAAACGACACTAACAATAGTTACTGCCATAGCGAAGACTGTACAGTGAAATGTCCAAACCGCAGCATTCATTCGCTCTGGAGGTATCACCAGTTTGTTTTGGACAATCCATAATCCTATCGTTTCAGCTAACGCCACGACGATCAATGCAATTACAACATAGACAGACAGGTGCTGTGCAAAAACAATCTGAGCCCGCTTACTATCATTCCTGCCTATCTCGACATTAAGATAGCGCTGCGTAACATTGGCCAATGACGATCTGAAGAACACAAACATAGTTGCAAGACCGCCAACAACGTTGTTGATACCGAAATCCACTACCCCCAACGAATCCAGGACTATTCTTGATGTAAAAAAAGCTATGAACATCAAGAATAGCATACGGAAATACAGGAATAATGTATTTTTAGCTATGCGTTTATTATTAGATTGTGTATCTGAGCTCACAGAATAAAAAAGTTTACATCATCTTATCAATAGAAACACTTCTCACTACCAAACACCACGTTGCATTTCGTCAAAGCATAAGCTTCGCTAGCGCACATCACACAATTAAGCTGATGACGCCAGTCGATTTGAATAAAGAGATACAATACACCGGTACAAAGTTAATACTTTTTGCAAGAATCGACACAAGTCTGCGCACCTTTCTTCGAAAAACGAACGATTTGGTCGAAAAATAACTACAATTAGTATCTCTACTTTGCTTTTTCGTTGTCTAAATATGCAGTTTTTTCAGCTCTTTCCACTTCTGGTAACGACTATGAGAGAGGGGATAAGAAGCCTGGAATGTAGGATGTCTTATCTTGGTACTCAAATAAGACGAACTATGATCAGGATGTCTTATCTTGGTACTCAAATAAGACGAACTATAATCAGGACGTCATATCTTGGTACTCAAATAAGACAAACTGCAATCAGGACGTCTTATCTTGGTACTCAAATAAGACAAAATACAATCAGTTCGTCTTATCTTGGTACTCAAATAAGTTACTATGTTTGCAGACGCAAACCACGCGAAAAGAAGAATAAAAAAGATTGAACAATGGAAGGCGTGTCAAAAGTCCATTTTTAGTCTTTTGCACGTCCTCATTGTAAGATTTAAATCGTACTTTTGTAGACATATTTTTTTTTAGCGCCTCAAAGATACACATTTTCGCGTATAAAAAGTCCGAGCTTGTGAAAGTCCAGACCTTTAATTTAAATTGGCAATTGAGGGTGTGTCTGGGGATTTATACCTTTGATACACCCTCGTATTGTGCTAAAAAATCATAAGAATTAGGTGCATTTGGTTCTTGGTTCGAAAAAAATGATTATCTTTGCAGCGTTAAGTAAAACTAACACTTAATGATGCTCGAAGCCAATAAGTCGTACATACAGAAGAATCCGCTGTTCGGCCGGAAGGTCATCTGCTTCGACCGGATCAGGGAGTCGATATGGGATTGGAATCTTTGCGATGCCACGGTGGTGACTATCGACAAGGAGCCTGAACTGGTGCGGGTCAAAGGGGTGGCGTCGAGTGTGTATGAGCATCAGGGGCTGGAGGAGATACCTTTGAGGGTGTTCCGCAAGATCGAGAATCTGGCCAAACTCTACGAGACGATGGCTCGGGTGACGGCCGACGAGCAGCAAACCATTGCGATGCGGCAGGAGACGCTGGGACGGATCATCGAACTGCTGACCCTCGACGGAATCATCGACTCAGCAACCTATGATGCCGAACACATGAGGGCGTATGCCACTGGTTATGAACAATACTCACGTCAGCAGATGGAGCATGTGACTGACGTCATCGACGTACATAAATAAAGGAAACAGAAACAGACATGGCTTGGTTTTATCTGATCATAGCCGCCATCTTTGAGGTGGGTTGGCCACTGGGATTCAAGATGTCGGGACTGCATCCGGAGAAGTTCTGGACCTACATCACGCTGGCCAGTGTGAGTATGCTGCTGAGTGGAGTCTTCCTCTATCTGGCACAACGCACCATCCCTGTAAGCACGGCCTACATCATCTGGACGGGCATCGGAGCTATCGGCACCTTCCTGCTCGGCATCTGCTGCTTCGGCGATAGTGCATCGGTCATGCGGATGCTCTTTGCCTTGCTGATTCTCATCGGTATCGTGGGGCTGGAGATGACGGGAAAATGAGGTACTTAAGTTTCCTTTCTCGAAAGGAGTTAAAGAAGAAGATAAAGAAGTTAGCTCCTTCGACGCTTGGGAAGTAAAAGACGATTCTTAGTGATTCGGGTATTGTCTTTATCTCCTTATCTTCCTTAACCACTTCTTTAGCTTCCAAGTCAAGTCCTTAACTTGCCTACTTGAGGGGAGTTACAAAATGATATTTGGCAATTTTGGCAATGTCATTAGCTACATTAACTCCTTTTACTTCTTTAACTTCCAAGAAAAAAATAGGCAATGATATACAAATTGGCACTAAACCAATTCTTAGTATCTTGACGATTCATAGGGTGACTAAAGACATTGCCCTCACCGTCCTTAATCCCACTTGCTGATGGGGTTTTAATGCAATGGTAATAAACACTTTTAGGCTAGTGCCACAAAGTATATTGTTACCTAATAATAACTCGAACTATAAAAAACGTCGCAACACACAAAAACGAATGAAAAGACTGATAATTACGGCCATAGCGTGTGCAACATGCAGCTTTGCCTCAGCACAGACGCATCTGGAGCATCGCAACGGCAGCACAGCAAGGATAGTGGCCAACGGGAAGCCGATGCTGATGATTGGCGGTGAGTTGGGCAACTCGTCGGCCTCTACGCCCGAGGACGTGAAGAGCACCTTTGCCCACCTGCACAAGATGGGGCTGAACACCGTGCTTGCACCCGTGTCGTGGGAACTGATCGAACCCGTGGAGGGGCAGTTCGACATGACATCGCTCGACGTGATTCTGACCGAAGCCCGAAGGAACGAGCTGAAGGTGGTGCTGCTGTGGTTCGGAGCATGGAAGAACTCGATGAGCTGCTATGCGCCAGAGTGGTTCAAACGCGACACAAAGCGTTTCCCTCGGGCTCATGCACTGGAAGGCCGACCCGTGGAGGAGGCATCGTCACTAAGCAGGAACGTGCTGGAGGCCGACCGACGTGCCTTCTGCCGCATCATGGAGCATCTGCGTGAGCATGACGCCGACGAGCAGACGGTCATCATGGTGCAGGTGGAGAACGAGATAGGCATGATCGACGTGCCTCGGGATTATTCGGCCGATGCCACCAAGCTCTACCAGAGTGCTGTGCCAAAGCAGCTGACCGACTATCTGAAGAAGAACCAGAAGACTCTCCACCCCTACCTTAGGAACAAACTGCAAGTCCCCCAACCCTTGGAGGGGACGGGGGAGACAATTTGGCCGCAACTCTTTGGCGATGACATCTATACTGAAGAAATCTTCCAGACATGGACCTACGCCACCTACGTAGAGCAGATAGCCAAGGCAGGACGTGAGGTGTACGACCTGCCGATGTACGTTAACGTAGCCCTCAACAGCCGTGACCGACAGCCAGGGCAATATCCGTCAGGCGGACCGCTAGCCCACCTCATCGACCTCTGGCATTGCGGTGCACCATCGATCGACGTGCTTGGTGTGGACATCTACGACAGGGGCATCGAGTCATGGTTCACGAAGTATCATCTGCCTAACAATCCGCTGTTTGTGCCCGAAATCCGACTGGAGGACAAGGATGCCATGTATGCCCTCTATGCCTTCGGCCACCATGGAGCCATGGGGTTCTGTCCGTTCAGCATCGAGGATTATCCGCTCTATGCCACCGACGCCAAGGGCAGCGACATGAGCAGTATGGACTTCACGCAGGACGATCAGCTCAACGCCTTCGCCTCCTCCCTCACACATGGGGAAGGTCGGGGTGTGGCTTCCCCTCTTGTAGCCGCCTACCGACTGCTTCGACAGGCAGAGCCGCTGATCCTCGACCGACAGGGGACCAGCAACATGGATGCCGTACTGCTCGACAATGAGCATCGTGAAGCAGAGATCGTGACCCCCGACGGCATACGCCTCACCATACGCCACAGCTACTCACTCGGCTGGGAACCAGGGGCCAAGGATGCCGAATGGCCCGAAGCGGCCTGCATCATTCTCCGCCTCGGCAAGGAGGATTATCTGGCCATTGGCAGCGGTGTGGTCATCACATATACTGACGCCAAGGCCGGAACAACATGGAAGAAGGGGGACACCAGAATCGGGTTGGCCAAATGTGAGTCGGTTAGCATCACGGACGGCCAGATGCACGTCAGGCGTCATCTGAACGGTGATCAGACACACCAAGGCCGTCACGTCCGCATTCCGGTCGGGCAGTTCGACATGCAGCACTTCAGGGTGTATCGGTATATGTAAAAAGAGGGGGTGTCGTAAAAAATTCGTGAAAGAAGACACACGCTAACAAGATGTAAGTTGACACATCATCCTATATTCAGCAAAAAACCGTTTTAGAGTTTTGAACACGGATTTCAATCCATATTCTGCTCTAAAACGGCTTATTTATATTCCTATTAAACAAGAAACTTACTTTCTTGTTACCGGCGATTCATTGCCGAACAGGAACGAAGGCTGATAGCCGCCCAGGTCGATGACAATCTTCTCAAGGATCACGCCTGGGTCGAGAGGCTTGATGACGAGGGTCTTGGTTCCAGCAGCACCTGCTTTGAGGCGTACGGTCTTGTCGATGACACGGCTGGCAACGGTAGGATACATGATGCGATAGACGTTCTCGGGCTCCTCGTTGAGCTCACCATTGAAGTTGACCTCCACGGCCTCCTCTCCCTCAAAGCCTACGATATAGCGGTGACCTTCAGCGCGTTTGAAGGCCAGTGTGGCTCCGGTGATGACGTGGACATCGACCTCGGCATTGCCCTCAGGAATCTCTACACGGTAAGCAATGCTGCCGCCTTCGACCTCAGCATTGTAGGGCTGCAGCGAGATGCCACTGCGAGTGCGACCCATGTGAGGAATGAGCGTCCATGCAGCGTCGGCAGGATTCTCTGTGCTGTAGTAGTGCTCGGCGTCGATAGAGATAAAGCCGTCAGATGGCTTGAAGGTGAAGCCGCCCACCATGCTGGCTGCATCTTCGAAACGAGAGACCTTCGGGCAGATGTCGGCAGGGAAGTTATCGTTCCAGATGGTGTAGCCGATGTGCTTCTGGATCATCATGCCATCCCACTTGCCACCAGCCATGTCCTTGTTGTAAGCACGGCAGAGCTCTGCATCGCGGGCAAAGGCTGCTTCCACACGATCGGCCCAGAGGTTGGCCTCAGGGTTGCCCTCGGCATAGAGCTTCTGGTTCATAGCGTGTGCATAGTACATCTGATAGACGTTGCCCAGCGCCTGAATCGGGAAGAGAATCATCTGGCTGTAGGCATCGCGGCACTCAGGACGGAGTGTCAGGTACTGACGCAGGGCCTCAGCCTCAAGGCGCATGAACTCGTCGGCCACCTGCTTCCACTCGCCGGTCTTGACGTTATAGGTGCGGGCGTCGAGCATCTCGGCGGTGACACGACCAGCGTACTGGCTGTAGAGGTTGAGGATGCGAGCTGCCTCGTCGGCCTGGTCTGTGCCGAACATCTCGCCACAGATCTTGCGTGGGTGATCGAGGAGGTTGGCAGCATTGTAGCGCGTTGGATTCCAAGCCATGTCCATGAAGAAGGTGATGGGGTACTCCATGGGCTTGAGGTCGCCTACGTTGAGCACCCAGAGGCGGTCCACGCCATACTGATAAGTGAGCGTGAGCTGGTCCCAGATGTGCTGGATCGGGGTGACGTTGAGCCACTTGCTGTTGCGAGGAGCACCCACATAATCCACGTGGTAATACATGCCGAAGCCACCCTTATGCTTACGTTCCTCGGCTGAAGGGAGTCGGCGGATGTCGCCCCAGTTGTCGTCGCTGAAGAGGATGATGGCATCGTCGGGCACCTTCAGCCCCTTGTCGTAATAGCGCTGCACCTCCTTATAGAGAGCCCAGACCTGAGGACGCTCCTTGGCGGGTCGGCCAGTCTCCTTGGCAATGATCTGGCGCTGGTTCCTGACGATCTTCTCGAGGAGCTTGATGGTAGCCTGGTCGTTGGCTACGAACTCATCGTCATGGCCTTCACGGGCTCCCATGGCAGTGTCGCCATCGCCACGCATACCGATGGTGATGAGGTCCTCGGTGTTCTTGGCACGCTGGATGCCCTCGCGGAAGAACTGGTCGATGACCTGCTGGTTGGTGACATAATCCCACTCGCCATACTCCTTGCGATGACGGGCCCACTCCTGATGGTTGCGGGCCATCGGCTCATGGTGACTCGTGCCCATGATGACACCCATGTCGTTGGCCGTAGGAGAATTCAGAGGATCGTCGGCATAGAACGACCAGCTCCACATGGCCGGCCACAGATAGTTGCCGCGCAGACGGAGGATGAGTTCGAAGACCCGAGCATAGAACTCATGGCCGCCGTAGTTGGTATCGAAGGTGTTCTTGACCCAAGTGGTAAGGCAGGGAGCCTCATCGTTGAGGAAGAGGCCACGATAGCGCACAGCAGGTTCGCCAGCGGTGTAAGTGCCCTTGGCCAGCGAGAGATTCTCCTGATGTACCACAGGCACGTCCATCCAGTCATACCATGGGTTCACACCCAACTGATCAGAGAGCTCGTAGATGCCATAGATGGTTCCTCGCATGTCGCTGCCGGCAATGACCAGAGCCTCGTCCACATCGGGCAGAGGGTTCTCGACGACAGTCATCAGGTACTTCTCCACCTTGCCTTTCAGCTCGTTGGCATCGAGCTTGCCAGCCTTGACAATCTGCTGGATGTAGGTGCTCTGCAGACTGCCCACAATGATGCACTTGCCACTGGGAGCAGCGGTGAGGAGCTCGGCCTTGTTGCCACAAACACGGCCAAAGTCGGCCTGCAGGTTCTCGGCAGCAATACGAGCACCCTTCAGCTCATTGTCGGCAATGAGGATCTTGGTGGGCTGGGCGTTTTCGATCAATGTGAAGCGGTCAGCACGTAAGAGAGAAGAGCTGATGCCGGTATGGTCCTTGGCAAGAAGAGTGCCACAGAAGAGCCATAGGATCAGTGTGAGGTAATGTAATGAGTTTTTCATATTGATAAGTTTTTGTAAAAATAGATGATATAGCCAACTGGCAACCTTAGCAACCTTCACACGGCATCTGATTAGGTGCGAGGTGTATAAGGGTGCAAAGGCGCCAGTGAAACGAAGACACAAAAATTACTTGAAAGCAATGTAGATGATCTCAGACTTTTCGCCTGCGGTGATGGCCCAATGACCAGCAGTCTTGATGGCAGCGAGGTCTGCTTCCGAAAGAGTGATCTGATACATACCCTCGATGTTGACATTCGTGGTGCCGGAGTTGTGGCCATCGCCCACGGTGGTGAAGGTGCCACCGTTGTTCATGCGGAACCAAGAACCCAGAGCACTGCCCGTGGTGGCTGAGCCGTCATGGGCATAAAGCTGATTGCCTGCTGTACCCTTCAGTGCAAGGGTAACCGTTGCGGTTGTTGCATCTTTGAATGTACTATTTACATCGAACACATATTGATTCTCTGCATTCTTGTTAGGGAATGAGATGGTAGTGCCGTAATCTGCCTTTTCATACTCTGAGCCTGCGGTGGTGCTGCCATTAGCATACTTGCCAGCCACCTTAGCCTCGACCGTACTCTTGGTTGGATACATGTACCAATCCTGCGCCTTAGTGTGATCTGCTACCCAATCGGTGAACTTATGACCATCGGTTTCATAAGCCTTGCGGATGTCCGTCATTTCAGTTGGCCATGCCCACTCGAGGTAGCTCTTGTCCGACTCTGACTCGTAGCTCGTAGGAAGCACAAGCATGGCAGGAGCCTTGCCCATACCCTGATAGGCGATGGTGTTTTTAGTGCCTTCTTCGTTGCCCTTGGTCTCGATATAGAGACCGAGAATGTTTTTGCTCGAAGTGCCGTTCGTCGAACTGTTGGCAGCGTCCATTGCATTGGCAATCGTGAATGTAGAAGGCGATGTAATCGTCACCTCCTTTCTCACACCTGGCACACCGCGCGAAGAGGCATTGATTGGCTCATACAACACATCATCATCTACAGGTGTAGCGCCGAGCCACTCGTGGATTTCGCCCAAACCCTGCTTCTTGCTGTCATTATCGGTATCGTTGAAATACACCTGCGAATGAAGCGTACCGCCTGCAGCGAGAGGCGTAACGTAAGCTTTGTTTTGGCCGCTGACGTGTTCAATCTGAAGGACTACGTCGTTGAAATCCCAATCGAACGAACCGCCAAGGTCCTCAAAGGCCAGGTGCCATGACTGGGCCTTGTTGTTCAGCAGTAATGGCTGTGAGCCGTAGATCTTGAAGATCTTGTCGTTGAGGTCGTAGTCAGATGCATTCCACTCACTCAAATAATAGCAGTCTTCGGCACCAATGACCATATCGCCATTATCGTCATAGTACAAACCGAACATAACGGCATGGCGGTCGTATTTCAGAGGGTTGTTTTCAGTTGCATTGACATCCTTATTCCAAAGAGTATAATTCTTGTCCCATACATCAGGCGGATTCAGATTGCTCTCGGAATGGGCATCTAGAAGATCTCTATTCTGTGTCCAGGTTGCCTCTACAACTTCACCGTTCTTCAAGAACCACCATCGTCCGAAGCTGCGCTTGGATTGAAGATGTTCACTTCCACCCAAGTTGGAGCATCCATTCTTAATTGCTAATAAATTATTCGGAACATAAATATTCGTATTTAAGTGATGATTTGCACCTCCACCTTGGCCACTAGCAAGAGTTTCCTCAAAAGTTAAATCGGTGCCAGCAAAGTTACTTGGCGAGTCATCGAACATCGGAGTATAGAATCCGAACTTAGTGCCAACTGGAAGGTTTATGATGATACCCTTGGAACGGTAATTAGTTGCACCTACAGTTGTGAGTGCTTCGTTGCCACCTACCCAAGTATAGGTAGTGCCATTACAACCACCATAAATCGTGTTCTCTGTTACCCAGTCACCATTACCATTCAAATACTGAATACTCTCATTGTAGCCATGATTACCACAGATCATCTTCTTGTGGATATTGCCAGCATTGTCATAGTAATAGATACCGAACCTTGAAGCAATGCCGGCATTCCAATAAGTTGGGTAGATGATGAATTCGCCGGTAGAGATCAGCGAAAAGTCGTCAATAGCTTTGTCCTTGTTAAATGAACCCTCTGGAAGAGTTGTATTGAACGACGTGGCTTCTGTTGCATTATAATAATAATAGGTAAGTCCTTACCGTCGTTCAGCCTAACCGAGAGCTTACCATGAGTACCATCAAAATTTCCAGCTCGGGTGCCACCGTTAAACGTAACCGTTCCGCCCACCGTAGTCACCTGCGTAGCACTACCATTGACCACCAGAATCTCTGTCTCACCCTTAGGAATGTCGAAGCCGAGGGTGCGGGTGGAGGTAACATCGTCGTAACGCGCGATGAGCTGGTAGCCGTTGGCTGCCTTCTTGTAGATGCACACTTCGCGGTTGCCATTAGGGGTGACGGTCACCGAGCCACGCTGTGCCAGGTTGAAGTCGTTGGCAGGATCAAAATCACCGAAGTCCTTGCGGAAATTCATATCGTACGTAATCCGAGCTAAAGTCTCCGATGTCACACCGAAGTCATAATCCTCGCATGACTCCACCATAAGAGGAACACATGCAAGAGCAGAGATGTATATAAACCGTTTCATTAATGAAGCATTAAGATGTGTATTCTTTAACAATGAGAAATACTTATGACAAGCTTTTCAGGCATCAATGGCAAAACTTTATTTACCTTTCAACTCTCATGCCATGAGGCATAACACAGAAACTTGCTTCAAAGCAAACACCCCATAAACTACAAAGCAGGAGTAACTTTTTCGTTTTCTTATCAGCACTTTTCTGCCAATTTTGCGCGCAAAATTAACGATTATCCTTGAATATACCAAATCAAAAAGCTTATTTTTTACATTTTTTGCACAAAATAAGTTCGTCTTATTGGCATTTGCTCTCTACTGCAGTTGTTTTTCACATATATCAAGTTCTGTACATTTCGGTTGGGAATGGTACCCGAATGCCGGTGAGGTGATCAGCCTCTCGCTCTTCTATAAGCACTTCAAGAATCCTATCGAATGGACTTCCACGGTGGCAGGTGGTACGGACCTCGTCTATTCTTACCTGAATGCCGAGAGTGCCGACAACTACGGGGTGGAACTGGACATCCGCAAACAACTCGATTTCATCCATCTGCCAGCATTCTCCCTGTCGCTCAATGCCGCATGGATTCACTCTTCGGTCAATTTCCCTGAGGGCAGTCGTGAGAAAGATCGTCCGATGCAGGGCCAGTCGCCCTATCTGGTCAATGCAGGCATCTTCTACAACAGCGATCTTGGCAAGCCATCGCTGGCTTGGCAGAAAGGATGGACGCCCTCTTTGCTCTACAACACAATCGGAAAGCGTATCATCGGTGTAGGACGAAGCATCGGCAGCGGAGAGACAGACGTCCGTGTGCCAGACAGCTACGAGATGCCACGCCACCAGATTGACCTGAATCTTGGCAAGAGCTTCGGTCGATTGGATATGCGACTCTCGGTACGCGACCTGCAGCCAGCAAGTCGGTCATCGACGCAAATCAGGAGTCTTACAGCTCTACCTTCTTCAAGGCGCAGCCAGGCAACCGACTCTTCAACAGCATCGACGAACTCAAGCTGACTTCTTACAGCAAGCTCGGCAACGTCAATTTCATTCCACTCTCCGGCTCTCCTCTCTTGGGTGCGACCACCTTCTCAGATGCTCTTCTTTCTTCCGGCTTCACCAAGATCGATTATGTAGGAGCATTCTCTACCAATGACAACTAGCTCAACGGCTGGACAGAGTTTGATCCACAGTCAGCAGAATATTAACTTGGTAATTTCGGATGCGCAAAGCAGAGTAATTAGAACTTCGTAATTCGGAATTTGTGAGCTTCCACCATTGTCTGTCTTGCAGTCAAAATGTCAGTTCAGAATAACATAAGTTATAAAATTTCATAAAGTATGACACTTTCCAGGGCAGTTTTTGCTCGAATTTGAGATTTTTTTCATATATTTGCAAGCAAAGTTGTGCATTTTGTCACTGCAATATGAAGATATTCAATACAGCGGGTACCTGTCGCCCCAACGAGCGCTATATGGTGGACATCACCGAACGCTTGGCAATCATTCGGAAGATGGTTGCCAAGTGTGATTATTTTTACATCAATTGTGGTAGGCAGTATAACAAGTCGACTTATGGAGTTCCAGCACGTATCGACACGGATTAACACGAAACTAAAAAAACTATCAACTATAACTTTTTAAAAACCTATTTAAATGATGAAGAAGATTCTTTTTGCACTTTTGGCACTCTTCACCTTCGCCTCATGCGAAGAGAAGCAGGAGGATGTCATCTACGAGATCGCTCTGGCCACTGAATCGAGGAGCGTTGTTACCGGCACTAATAGCGAGACTGGCCCTTCGCTGATTGCTCCGATTTTCGAGGAGTACTCAACTGCTATGACAAGCTTGGCCGCAAGCCACAAGTCAGAGTGGTTCTGGGTAGTTAGTACCGATGGCAGCTACTCAAGCGCTGACAAGGATGCCAAGGCTAAGTTTGAGAAGGCTGTTCCGGAGTTCCGCAAGTTGCAGCAGACCTACCAGTCGCGTATCGATGCCTGTGCTCCAGAGGCCAATACCGTAGGTGAATACAAATTCGTTCTCAAGCTCAGTCGCCAGATCAACGGCACTTCTGAACTCGCTGCAGAGCCTTTCCAGGTGAAGTACAACTAATTTCGCCTCGTTTCGGTACATTCAAAAAATAACTTGGTATTCAAGTTTCGCAAGCTTCAGTTGAAAGGATATTAGTGACTAAAATCCCAAAAATCATCAATATCCTTCAATGTACAGCGCTTCCACCATTGTCACGATTGTCATTAAGGAATTTCCTATAGTAATTATAGGCTTGACCAGATACTCAATTTAGGTATCTGGTTTGTAAGATTGAAGTTGATGATATTTTTTGTGCCGAAAATTTGCATGTATCAGAATTAATCGTTATCTTTGCATCGTAAAACAACACAAATATGAGATACAATGCAAGCAGAGAACAGATTTATGCAAATGGCTATCGACGAAGCGCGTCGTGGCATTCATCAGGACGATGGTGGTCCTTTCGCATCGGTAATCGTCAATCGTGAAGGCGTGGTAGTGGCAAAGGGTCATAACCTTGTGTTGCGAAATCACGACGCTACGGCTCATGGCGAGGTTTCGGCCATCCGTACGGCAGGGGAGAGGCTCGGTACGCACAACCTCGAGGGTTGCGTGATCTATACCACGGGCGAACCTTGCCCGATGTGTCTCTGTGCCTGTATGTGGGCAAACATCGAACACGTCTATTACGGCTGCACGATTGCCGACAACGAACGCATAGGGTTCCGTGACGATAAGTTCGACAAGCTGATGGGTGGACGTGAGCGACTTAAGGATTATCTGGAGGAGATGGATCGTGAGGCTTGCCTCGAACTGTTCGACGAATATCGTCGAATGAAACACGAATCGTATTGACCTCGGTTTAGTTAGGGCTGGACGTAAGTAGTTGCTTCGACACTTGCTGACGGGCGTTCCTTCAACGTCACACAGAGCCCATACATGTACATAGCTTTAGCACATTCGATAACCTTCGTGCGGCTGTCGGCTTGCTTGTCACACTCGACGAGCAGCAGATAAGCCGCACGTTGTACGTGTTAGTGCAGGGCTTCGACATCCTCGTCGCCATACTTGTTACCGGCTATGGCAGCAACTTCGCAGTAGAAGAAGTCAGGTCCCGACTTCTTGAGCAGTTTCTGGAATACACCTTGTGCTATCAGATTCGAACGCTTGACTTTGGCCAAGATTGCCGAACCCATCGAAAGGTAGAAAATATTGGTGACGGTCAGCAGATTGAGGCGCTTCTCGTCAGGCGTCTGGTTCTGCTTGGCATAGCATTTGAGTATTTCCTCATGGAGCTTGATGACTTGATTACGAACTGACGACATCAAGGCGGATGTTCTCGCTTGTGAGCTGGGCTGGTACAACCAGCTGCACGTCGCCTTTGGCAGCCGTCTTAAGGCCGGATGATTTTGGGTTATTAGTGGACGTCGATAACGTCCGTAACGTGTTCCATCTGCTGACGGGAATACCGATCGTATTGGTCGGCGTAGGCCTTCAGTTGTTCGGGTGGCTGATCTTGCTGACGTCTTATTTTGGCTCACAAATAAGACAACAGCACCTGATGAGTATGAATTCTTTTGTGCATGTAGTTATCCTGCCTATAGATGAGATAAAAAAACTATGCCTAACTGACAAATAGAAGTTTTTTGAAAGCTGAGACAAAGGTTTTCGACGTTATTCTTGGAGTTTAGGGAAATAATTCGTATCTTTGCACGTTAGTATATAATAAATGTATATTGACAACAATAACATAAACAACGCTACAAAACAAAAAGATAAGATATGAGTATCTACATTCTGGGCATCGAATCCTCGTGTGACGACACTTCAGCCTCTGTGCTGTGCGACGGTGTGATGTTGAGCAACGTAATAGCCAGTCAGGCGGTTCATGAGGCTTACGGAGGCGTGGTACCTGAGCTGGCCAGCCGTGCACACCAGCAGAACATAGTGCCAGTGGTGAGCGAAGCTATTCGCCGTGCAGGCATCGAGCCCAAGGATCTCACTGCCATTGCTTTCACACGCGGTCCAGGCCTGATGGGTTCACTGCTGGTAGGACTTAGTTTTGCCAAGGGTCTTGCCTCAGCATTGAACATTCCAATGATTGATGTCAACCACCTGCAGGGTCATGTGATGGCTCACTTTGTGCGTGAAGCCACACCCGAATCGCTCGAAGCTGGCTGCAAACCCGTGGCTATAGAAAAAGAGGTCCCCGAGTTTCCCTTCCTGTGCCTCCTGGTGTCGGGTGGAAACTCGCAGATCATCCGAGTGAACAGCTACAAGGAGATGGAGGTTATAGGTCAGACCATCGACGATGCAGCGGGCGAAGCCTTTGACAAGTGTGCCAAGGTGATGGGCATGGGGTATCCTGGTGGCCCCGTCATCGACCGTCTGGCCAAAGAGGGTGATGCCAAACGTTTCCAGTTTGCCAAGCCACACATTCCAGGGCTCGACTACTCGTTCTCGGGCCTGAAGACCTCGTTTCTCTACACCCTGCGCGATGCTCTGAAAGAGAATCCCAACTTCATTGAGGAGAACAAGTCCGATCTGTGCGCCTCGCTGCAGAAGACCATAGTGGACATTCTGATGGACAAGCTGAAGAAAGCTGTGAAGCAGACGGGCATCAAACAAGTGGCTGTGTCGGGTGGCGTGTCGGCCAACAGTGGCGTGCGCGAGGGTCTGACAGAACTGGGCAAAAAGTACGGCTGGCGCGTGTTCCTGCCTCCATTCAAGTTCACAACCGACAATGCTGCCATGATTGCCATCGTGGGACAATACAAGTATCAGGACAAGGACTTCTGTGCCTTCGATGCTCCGGCGTTTGCTCGAGTCACAGACAAGTTCTAAGACACTGATTTCCATTGATTTCTTTGATGAATGCGAATACAAGTATCTGGTATTTACATCTTTTCAACATGCAGAGATTCATATTTACGTTCTTCCTATCTCTGGCTGCGATGATTGCCCTCCCGCGCACATTGGAAGGTGAAGTTGAGGGCATTGTGCTCAGCGACACAGCATGGACCGACCCTGTGGGCTACATCAACAACCTGGCGGATTCTGTTCGAGTAACAGGACACAGCTTCGTGGGTCCTGGCCCCTTCACCATCCACTTCGAAGCTGTGATGGCCAATCAGCCGACATACGCGAGCTGGGAGATTTCGGGCACAAACACGTTCGAATCATTGATTGACCAGTTTCACACCTTGTCAAACGACGGACGAACTGCCTCGATTGATTATGAATTTGACGAAGCTGGCAGCTACTACGTTCGCTTCCAGGCCGACGTACCCTATAGCCCCACGGGCAATAATCTGCTGACCGACACCTTGAACTACACGACCAAGGAGCCCTATCAGATACAAGTGACCGAATCGATGCTTGAGATTCCGAACGTCATTACGCCTGACTCTCCTTCGGGCAAGAACCGTGTGTTCAAAGTGAAGTACAAGTCGCTGGTTTCGTTCGAGATGCTGGTGTATAACCGTTGGGGGCAAGAGCTCTACCACACCACTGACCCCTCAGAAGGTTGGGACGGCACGTATGGTGGCAGCACAGTGCCCACTGGTGCGTACTACTACATCATCAAAGCTGAAGGAACTGAGGGCTACCACTACATTGAACGCGGTGCTGTCAATGTACTGAAGGCCAAAGAAAACAACAGACAATAATTTGAAATATAGTCAACAAGCAGTTGCCACAAAAAAACACGTAGATAATGCGTTATTACATTCTCTCAGTTTCAATCATCATTGCAGGAGCGTTGGCATTCCTTGGCGCTTCGAGGAGCGAACATGTCAAGCCCGAATTGCCCATCATGCAGTCGTTTTCGGCCACACCACGATTTGAGAGCAAACAGCAGGTTTTCGACAAGACCATTGACCTCAGTCGCTGGGACATGCATGAACGATACGAGCGCGAACTGACTAACCTCTGTTACACCCATAACAACACGCTCCTCACACTGAAGCGTGCCAACCGATTGTTCCCTATCCTGGTACCGATCCTCGAAGATGAGGGTGTACCTGCCGACTTCATCTATCTGTGCTGCATTGAGTCTTCGCTCAATCAGCGTGCCCTCTCGCCTGCCAAGGCAGCGGGTCTCTGGCAGTTCATGCCAGAGACGGGCCGACAGTATGGCTTGACGGTGAACGACGAGGTGGATGAACGCTACCACACCATCAAGGCCACACACGCTGCATGTCGATACTTCAAGGATGCCTACAAGCGTTTTGGCGACTGGATGGCTGTGGCTGCTGCCTACAATGGTGGCATGGGTGGCATACAGAAGAGGCTCACTAGCCAGCAGGCATCGGATCCCATGGACCTGTTCCTGCCTGAAGAGACTTCGCGCTACATGTTCAGAATCATGGCTATGAAGGAGATCTTCCGCGATCCCTACCGCTACGGATTCGTGCTCTACGCCGACCAGCTCTATCGCCCCATCCGCACGCGTCAGGAACGCGTCACTTCGCCTATTGCAGACCTTGCTACTTTTGCCAAACAGCACGGCACTTCCTACTTCCAGCTCAAGGAGTTCAACCCTTGGTTGCGCGACAGCAAAATCTCAGCTCGCAAGGGTGTGACCATCAACTATCAGGTCGACATCCCGCTCGACGAGGACATGAACTATGATGGTCCCTTCCCGGTTTATGACAAAGCATGGGTAGTGGGGAACTAAGGTAGAGTCCGAAGGCTTCGAAAGCTCGACAGTTCAAAAATCCGAATGTTCGAAGAGTTCATTATTATGATCGAAACACTTGACCAATGGGATAAGTCTTTGCTATTGTGGATGAACTATGATGGCGGAGCATTGCTCGACCAGTTCTGGTTCCTATACAGTGGGAAATGGACCTGGGTACCCCTTTATGTGCTGATGCTGACGCTCATGGTGCTGAAGTGTCGCAAGGACCTGGCTCATCACTTCTGGAGGCACTTGGGTATTCTCGTTGTGTTGACCACGCTGCTCATCCTGCTCTCTGACCAGATCAGTTCGGGTCTGATCAAGCATTGGGTAGAACGTCCACGCCCAAGCCACGCTCCCGAGTTGGAAGGTGGACTGCACCTGGTCAACGATTACCGTGGAGGGGCATTCGGCTTCGTCTCGAGCCATGCCGCCAACTCCATTGCCATTGCACTATGGTTAGCCTACCTGATGTGGCACAAGACGAGTCCTCTTGCCCAACGTCTCTTCAGTCAGATCACATGGCCACAGAAACGACGTTTCCTGACCATGCTGTTGCTACTGGTGAGCTGGGCGTTGCTCAACTGTTACAGTCGCATCTATCTGGGAGTGCATTACCCAGGTGATATTCTTGGCGGATTGATGGTTGGCATGCTCAGTTTCTTGATCGTCCACCGCATTTATTCCGGCTTACTGTCGTGCAGCTGGCTTCTGCATCATTAACTGATTTTTGTAGAAATTTGCCAGTAAAAGCCCTTGAAAACATGTTGCTCAACATGTTTTTCAAAAATAATGACACTGTGCAACCGATTTCATTGCAAAAATATTTGGAGGCTTCGAATAAAAGCCCTATCTTTGCACTACCTTAAATAACATAACCACGAACACAATACCTTAAATAACGCAACAAAAGTAGTTTCTTTGGGACCTTAAATCTAATACCTGAAAAACGAGATAATAGATGAAGTCAATCTTTTTTCGTAAACACATGAAAGCCTCGCAACCAGCGAGGCTTCTTTATATATACTACTTTTGACGGCTCAAAGATCGATCCAACGAATGGAAGGATTGCGACTGAACCACGTCATCTGCTTCTTGGAGTAGATGTGCGAATTATGGCAAATACGCTCACAAGCCTTATCGAGCGAATAGATGCCAGCATGGTACAGGAGCATCTCTTTCAGCCCCACGGTATTCAAAGCCTGAGGCAACAGGTTCGGAATGGGCTGAGCCTGCGTAGGACCAGGATTCCGTACCACCATGGAGAACTGCTGCTCAATCGTGTCGGAGTAGCGTTCATATACCCGACGCGTCTCCTCAATCAATCCTTGCTCCAGCATCAGATCTACGCGTCGGTCTATGCGACCATAGAGTTGCTCTCGCTCCCGACGAAGCCCTATCAATTCGATCTCAAAGGGACGCTCCTTGCTCTTGCCTGTATGGAATGAGCTGAAGGGCCGGCCTGTCGTGAGGCACATCTCCAGGCCATGCAGCACACGTTGCGGATTCTGCTTATCGACACGGGCATAATACACGGGATCTTTCAGCTGCAGATCGCGCAACAGGCCATCCAGTCCCTCAGCCTCCAACCGTTCGCGCAAAGCCATACGGATGGCGGGATCAGCATCGGGGATGTCATCGATGCCCTTCACTACCGCGTCGATATACATCATCGACCCGCCCGTCATCAAGTAGTCCTGCTCAGGATTCTCAGCCATGAGCTGGAGCACGTCGCGTTCGTACTGTGCAGCACTATAAGGATCCTCCAGGCCATGTGTACCCACAAAGTAGTGCTCCACTCGCTGACGTTCGGCAAGGGTGGGTGCAGCCGTGCAGATGGGCAGATCGCGATAGATCTGGCGCGAATCGCAGCTAAGGATGGGACACTGCATTCGTTCGGACATCTGTAGTGACATCTCGGTCTTGCCCACAGCCGTTGGGCCGAGGAGAACAACGAGACGCTGGGGAGATTGACGTTTTACCATTGACGATTGACTATTTAGCTATTTACTATTTGACGATTGACTCATTGACGATTTACGATTGGCCGAAAGCTCATTACGTTTGACGTTTGGGATGCAAAGATAATAAATAATGTGTAAATGTACAAAAAAAGAATGCAGGAAATTGACTTTTTATCCCTATTTGTTGCTCATTTCGCGCAGAATCATTATCTTTGCACTCGCATTTGAGCGTCATTATATGTTTATGGTTATTCGATATTGAGCGATGAACGATATTCTCACCCTCCTTAATTCATATCTATGGGGCTGGCCCATGATTATCCTGTTGGTGGGCACGCACCTCTTTCTCACACTCCGTCTGCGGTTTCCACAACGCTATATTGGCAAGGCCATCCGACTGTCAGTGAAGCGCGATCACGATTCGGAGGGCGACGTGTCGCAGTTCTCTGCCTTGGCCACGGGTCTGGCTGCCACCATAGGCACAGGCAACATCATCGGTGTGGCTACAGCAGTGGCTATGGGTGGACCAGGTGCCATCTTCTGGTGCTGGGTCACTGGCATCTTCGGCATCTCCACCAAGTATGCTGAAGGCTTGCTCTCCATCAAATATCGCGTACGCCTTCCCAATGGCAAAATGCTGGGTGGTCCCATGTATGCCATTGAGCGAGGCATGAAGTGCAAGTGGCTGGCAGTCCTGTTTGCAGTGTTTGCCTTCCTAGCCTCATTTGGCATTGGCTGCACCATACAGAGCAATGCCATTGCCACCATGGCTCAGGAGAGTTTTGGGTGGGATGCCTCGTTGGTGGGCATCATACTGGCACTGCTGATTGGCTCAGTGGTCATCTTCGGTGTCAAAGGCATCGCTCGTGTGTGCGAATTCTTAGTGCCTTTCATGGCTGCTTTCTATATTCTGGGATGTCTCGTTCTGCTTGGCATCAACATCAGTCATCTGCCACACGCCATCAGCGTCATCTGTTGTAGTGCCTTCACCACCCAGGCTGCCACTGGCGGATTCGTTGGCTCTACGTTGATGCTCTCCATGCGCTTCGGCATTGCCCGAGGCCTCTTCTCCAACGAGGCTGGCCTAGGCTCGGCTCCTATCGTAGCTGCCGCTGCCAAGACCAAGAATCCCGTGCGTCAAGCACTCGTATCCTCCACTTCGGTCTTCTGGGACACCGTCGTAATCTGTGCGCTCACTGGCCTGGTCCTGGTCACCACCATACTAGCCGACAATGGCATTGACTCCTCAGCCTCCGCCACCCTGACACGCCGTGCTTTCGAACAGATCCCCCTGATGGTGGGCGATGTCAACCTCGGATCGGTCATTCTCTCCATAGCAGTCTTCACCTTCGCGTTCAGCACCATTCTGGGTTGGAGTTACTATGGTGAGAAGGCGCTCGAATACCTTTGTGGCCCCTACGGTCGTGCCGGACGTTACATCTATCGTCTGCTTATCACTGTGGGCACCTATTTCGGAGCCACCCGTGCGCTCGAAGTGGTCTGGAATTTCGGTGATGCCACCAATGCCCTCATGGCTATCCCCAACCTCATCTGCCTCTTAGCCCTCAGTGGTGTGCTGGTGCGCGAGACACGCCATTACCTCTGGGAGGGCCATCTGGACGAGGAGACGGGCGAATAAATGCTATCAAGAAAAAAATAACACAAAATCGACACAATATGTACTACATCAAGAAGTCTATGGAGGTCTCAGGCAGCCACTACCTGCGTCTCTCCCATCAAAGCAAGTGTGAGAATCTGCACGGACATAACTGGATCATCACCGTCTATTGTAAGGCCAAGGAACTGAACGACGACGGCATGGTGGTTGATTTCACCGAAGTGAAGCAGCTCGTACATGGCCGCCTCGATCATCAGGACCTCAACGAGGTTCTCCCATTCAACCCTACAGCTGAGAACATTGCGCACTGGATCGTTGAGACCGTGCCCAACTGCTACAAAGCTGATGTGCAGGAGAGCACAGGCAACATTGCCACCTACGAACGTGACGACGAGTAAACCTCCTGATTTCTAACTCCAGATTACCTTATGCGCGTCAACGAAATCTTCTATTCCCTGCAGGGAGAAGGCCGCTTTACTGGTGTCGCTGCCGTTTTTGTGCGTCTGAGTGGTTGCAACCTGCGCTGCTGGTTTTGCGACACTCAGCATCAAGAGGGGCGTGAAATGAGCGAGGAGCAGATCGTAGCCGAGGCTTCTCGTTTCCCCTCTCGCCACATCGTAATCACAGGTGGCGAGCCCACTCTGCAGCTCAATGCCTGCCTGACCCAGCTGCTTCATCAAGCTGGTTTCTTTATCCAGATTGAGACCAATGGCACCCATGCCCTGGCCAAAGGCTGCGAGGTTGATTGGATCACCTGTTCGCCCAAACGCCTCGCCACAACAGCCGAAGAGGCATTGACTGCCCCTATTGCTCCCATCCGTCTGGCACACATCGACGAACTCAAGGTGGTCTTTGAGTCTCCCAGACAGGACATGTCACCCTACGAGCAGATCCCAGCCTCCGAACATCGGCTTCAGCCCTGTGATGTGCAAGATACCGAACGCAACGCTGAGATACTATATGCTACCATCCAATACATCCTCGACCATCCAAAATGGCAATTGTCGCTACAGACACACAAGCTCCTCAACATACAGTAACCCATCAATCCCTTACAACCTCATAACCTTACAACCCTAAAAACCTCACAACCTTACAACCCCAAAACCTCACAACCTCATACAAAAAAGCGACCCGGCAGACACTCACGTGCTTGACGGGTCTATTGTATGATTTGGAATAGGAGAAAATGATTGTGCAAATACGGGGTTTTATTCGCTCACCTGCTCAGGAAGAGCTGGAGCCGAATCCATAGCTTCGATGGCACTGCCCTTCACATTGCGGCCATTGCCAAGAATGAGGGTGCAGCAGATAGCCAGCACAGCAATGATGCCCATCAGGGACCAGGTCAGCTTCTCAAGGAAGTTTGCAGTTTTAGGAGCACCCATGAGTGCATTCTGAGACTGGAAGCCTGCAGCCAGGCCACCACCCTTTGACTTCTGAAGCAATACAACAGCTATGAGAAGCAAGCTGATGAATACGATGATGACAGTAAGAATTACCATTTCTGTTTGGAGTTTTATTTTATTGATTTTTTATTATTTTTCGTTCCCAAAATCGGACTTGGTGTAGGCAATAACCTTCTCCAAATACCTAATTTGGTCTGCAAAGTAACAATTTTTTTTTGAATATTGCAAATTTAATTGCGAAAAAATTGCTAAAGCCTGCTCATATTTGTGCTGTTTGACATATACCTTTGCCAAACTCTCGGTTAAAAATGCACGATCTTTGATTTTTTCGATCAATTTTGGATCATCGTCCTGAATTTCCACCTTCTCGGCTTTTGGAACGAAAAGCGTGCCCTCTTCTTCGGCACGGAGGAAGTTGTCGATCAGCCAATCCTGCTCGTCGCCCTCTGCTGTCTCTTCATCCGAAAGGGCTGTCTCTGGTTCACCGTCGTCGATCACATACTGTGCTGTCGAGTCAGTCAGGTCATCCAGCGAGTAACCATTGTCTGCTACGCCTGCGTTCTGCATCGTAGCCAGGAATTTGTCTATCAGTTCGAAATCATTCACCTCCTGCTTCTGACGACGCTGTTCCTCGAGTTGCTGCATCAGCGTCACCCAATCATACTCACCATGGTTGATCAGCTGGAAGAGCTTGACCCTGTCGGGCAGGGCCACCGAATGACTCTTGAGCTCGGCATCAAGGCGAGTGGAGTGCACATTGGCCAAAGCCACGACATAGAGCAGACGATAGGTGGCACAATAAGGGTAGGCCTCTATCAGTTCTGGCAATCGTTGCACAGCCTCGCTCCCCATCTCGGCGGGGTTCTTGATCCAGCGTTCCACGGTCATATTCACTGCACTCTTTACCAGTTGGCCACAGTTGCATTAAAGATCTCCTCCACCAATTCGTCCACCATCTCGTCGCACAGACCATCCTGCACGTCGGTGAGCAACTGTGTAGCCTCAAAGTCACGATAGGCAGAGAACTCCTTTTCAAAGTTCTCTGTCTTGTTGTTCTTGTTCACGAACTTCACCTTCACCTTGATTGTCAGACGTGTCTCAGCAGCGTAGGCATCAGCCTTCACAGCCTGTGGAGCCAGCGAATAACCCGTGATGGCACCGCTCAGCTGTAGGTCACCGTCGTTTCTCACCAGTTGCAGCTGCGTCTGATCGATGTACTTCGACTGAAGCTTGTCGTTGAAGTTCACAGCCAACGGGGCATACACCAGTGCTGCCTTGATGGGCATGTGCTCGATACTGATGGTCTTGGTCACAGTGTAGTCGATGCTCGCGCCATTCAGTTTGTATGTGATCTTGCACGCAGTCACGCTCAGCGCTACTACGATGAAGCACAGGCACGTGGTCAGTATGATAGCGGTCTTTCTCATTATTCTTGTTCAAGTTTAGCACCTTACAACCCATAATCCAGGATTTTCCTGTGTATGGTTCGCTCCGAGATTCCCAGTTCCTCGGCGGCCTTGCGCTTGTTGCCTTTGTTGCGACGCAGAGCAGCCTCGATGGTTTGCTTCTCCACCTCGGCCATAGTCACAGGCCGGTCGGGAACGACAGTCTCTTGCCTTGTCGTCACGTGGTTGACTGGCAGCGAGTGTGTGGCACCATTCCACTCCTCGGCCTCAACCTCCAGAGCATCCTCTATATCCTCTGACGGGGTCTCACCAGGCATGGCCAGCAGAGGTGAATGTGTCGATGGTTGTGGCGTAGCATGACTCATTCCCAGATGCTCACGCACCTCTTCGAGCTGTTTTTTCATCTCGAAGAGCACCTTGTAGATCATCTCCTTCTCGCCCGGGCCGAATCCCGAGCCGCCATCACTGGCTGAACCTCCACCTACGCTCACACCACTCACGAAGTGTGGCAGATGTCGTTGCAACACCTCGGCTGTGATGGTTCGATCAACCTCCAGCACCGAAATCTGTTTCACCGTGTGCTGCAACTGTCGCACGTTGCCCGGCCAGCTGTAGGCCATCAGCAACTTCCTGGCGTCATCGTCCAGACGAATGGCTGGCATGTGGTAGAGGTTGGCCATGTCGTAGGCAAATTTGCGGAACAGCGTCACGATGTCCTCCTGACGCTCACGCAGCGATGGCACCTTGATCGAGATGGTATTCAAACGATAATACAAGTCCTCGCGGAACTTCTTCTGCTCAATGGCTTTGAGCAGATCCACATTGGTAGCCGACACCACGCGTACATCGGTGTGCCGCACCTCGCTGCTGCCCACACGATAGTATTCGCCTGTCTCGAGCACACGCAGCAGACGAGCCTGCGTCGAGAGGGGCAGCTCGCCCACCTCATCCAGAAAGAGTGTACCACCATTGGCCTCCTCGAAGTAGCCCTTGCGGTCGCCCGATGCCCCGGTGAACGAGCCTTTCACATGGCCGAACAGCTCTGAGTCGATCGTACCTTCAGGCAAGCTGCCACAGTTCACACTCAGGCAGTTCTTGTGTCGGCGCTGCGGATGATAGTTGTGCAGTATGCGATGAAACATCTCCTTGCCCACACCGCTCTCGCCTGTCACCAGTACGTTCACGTCGTAAGGTGCAGCCCTCAGGGCCGCATTCAGGGCTTGCAGCAACAGTGGACTGTTACCTACGATGCCCATGCTGTTCATCACATTCTGTATCTCTGGGTTTTGCATCTTGTTGATAATAAAACGCCGCAAAGATAAGCTTTTTTTCGCGAAAAGCAAAATATTTCTTTACATTTTTTGGAAGCATCTGCCAAAATCACTATCTTTGCAGTCAAATTTGGGTATAACACATTATTTATATATATAGATAGTCAATGCAACAGCTCTCTCAACTATATCTTGATCACTTCGGCCATCAGCCAGCACACATCGAACCATTGAGTGGTGCTGGCAGCAACCGTCGCTACTACCGCCTCTGGCATCAGGCCGACCCCACACAGGGCTCGGTCGTAGGAGTGGTGGGCGACAACCTGCGCGAGAATCATGCCTTCCTCACCCTGGCTAGCCACATGACACAAGCCCAACTGCACGTACCCCAGGTGCTGGCAGTGAGCTCCGATCAGATGCGCTACCTGCAGCAGGACCTTGGTTCCACCTCGCTCTACGACCTGCTGGTGGCCGACCGCAGTCAGGCCACTCCCCTGCTCATGCAGGTGATGCGCGACCTGCCCCGTCTGCAGTTCCTCACTGCCCGAGGCTTCGACTTTGCTGCCCATGCAGCCCGCGAGCCTCGTTTCGGAGGCATGACCATCCGCTGGGATCTCAACTACTTCAAGTACTGCTTCCTCAAGCTCACAGGCTGCTCAATGGACGAGATGCGGCTCGAGGCCGACTTCGAGCGTCTCACCACCACCCTGCTCGACTGCAATGGCGAGGACGAGCCTATGGCTTTCCTCTACCGCGATTTTCAGTCGCGCAATGTCATGATTCACGAGGGCCAGCCCCACTACATCGACTTCCAGGGCGGCTACCTTGGTCCAATCTATTACGACGTGGCCTCCTTCCTCTGGCAGAGTCGTGCTGCCTATACGCCACAGTTGCGCGAAGAGCTGCTCACCACCTATGTCGATGCCCTGCAGGAGTTCCTTCCCATCAGCATGCGAGTGTTCCGCCACCGCCTTCGTGTTTTCGTCTTCTTCCGTCTGCTCCAGACGCTTGGTGCCTACGGTTTCCGAGGCATCCACGAGCACAAGGCCATGTTCCTCAGTCCCATCAACCAGGCACTGCAGGCGCTGGTGGCCCTCACTCATCCCGACAGCGAACCCGCCTTCCACAACTGTTCGCTCCGTGCTGGACAAAACGCCACCTTGCAGGCCCTGTTTGGCGACTCGTTCACTGGCAGCTGGGGCCCCGATGACTCGGCAGGCTGCAACGTCAGCGACGATGGCTTTGCCGACTCTACGCAGCCAGCCATCGACACCTTCGAACTTGAGGATGACTGTCCCTACCTCTGTCAGCTTCTTGGCGAGGTGGCTCAGATGCCGCGGTTCCAGCCACAGCCAGCCTCAGGTCAGCTCGTGGTGCGCATCACCTCGTTCAGCTACAAGCGTGGCATCCCAGAGGACTATTCGGGCAATGGCGGAGGCTTTGTGTTCGACTGCCGCGCACCGCTCAACCCCGGTCGCTACCCCTTCTACAAGCATCTCACCGGCCTCGACCAGCCAGTCATTGACTTCCTTGAAGGCCGGCTCGACACCGAGGGCCGTCCCACTCAGGCCCCTGTCGAAGGCACAGACATGATGCACTTTGTGCAGAACGTCTATCGTCTGGTCGATCCAGCAGTTCGCACCTACCTCGATCGTGGCTTCACCAGCCTGGTAGTCAACTGTGGTTGCACAGGCGGTCAGCACCGTTCGGTCTATTGTGCACAGCATCTGGCCGATCACCTGCGCCAGGAGTTCCCCGAGGCCATCATCCAACTCCAACATCGCGAGCAGCATGTATAAGGGCGAACTCATCTCCATCCTCGTGGCACTGTCGTGGACGGTGTGCGCCATGTTTGCCGAAGTAGCCAGTCATCGCATGGGCTCGCTGCCACTCAACGTCATCCGCATGTCCATGTCGCTGCTCATGCTCGCTGGCGTGCTGTGGTGGTTCACCGGCACGCCCTACCCAGTGGGAGCCGATGCCTCCACCTGGCTGTGGCTCTCGCTCTCAGGTCTGGTGGGCTACGTGTTGGGCGACTTCTGCCTGTTCAACGCCTACATCCTCATCGGTTCGCGCTACGGGCAGCTGCTCATGACGCTTGCACCCCCCGCAGCAGCCCTCTTTGGCCTGTTGCTGCTCGGCCAGACCATGTCCGCAATGGCCGTGTTGGGCATGTTCATCACCGTCATAGGCATAGCCATCGCCATCTTCCGTCCCCACCCCTCAAACTCTTCAAACCTCTCAAACTCCTCAAAGCCAACAAACTCTTCAAACTCTCAAACCCGCTCAAGTTCCTCCTCCCCCTCCCTCCGCGGTATCCTCTTCGGCATAGGTGCAGGCATCGGTCAGGGCGTAGGCTTGGTGCTTAGTGCCAAAGGTCTGATGCACTACGAGGCGTTGGCCGAAGACAGTTCCATCACCTTTCAGCACGGAGCCACTGCTGCCATGGTGCTTCCCTTTGCCTCCACAGCCATCCGTGCAGTCACAGGTCTCATCGGGTTCTCTCTCTGGACAGCAGCACGTCACCAGCTGTCTCAGCTCCGTCGCAGCCTCCACGATGGCCGGGGCATGCTCTTCGCCCTCGGAGCCACCATCACGGGTCCCTTCATCGGAGTGAGCCTCTCACTCATGGCTACGCTCTACACCTCCATCGGCATTGCGCAGACCATCATGGCCATGACTCCTGTCCTCATCATCCTCCCCACCTACCTCTTCTTCCACCAGAAGGTGCATTGGCAGGAGGTCGTTGGCGCTATCATCAGTGTGTGCGGCGTGGCGCTGTTCTTTGTGTGAGGAAAGATTTGTTTTCTTTCATTTCCTCTGGCTTCTCTGATGGATTTTTTGCATGATTATTTACAACAACTATTCATAATAATACAACAATGAAAACAAACATTATCAAATGCATAGCCATCTTGATGCTGCTATGTCTTTTGCCTACAAGGATGTGGGCTGATGAATCGTTCGAGGGATCGTTCGCATGGGATTTGACAACGGACAGTTATGTTAAAGATCCAGCGCCAACCGAATATGATGTCTACTGGAATGACGATGTAGCAACGATGAACTTGCATAGTGATAGTGGCAATCCCGCTGCAAATAACAAATTGGGAGGAACATATACGAAGTTTCTTGCAAGCACTAAACTTACAATTACCCCACATAACCAGAAGGCAATCACAAGTGTAGTATTTACTATCACTGATCAAAAATATGTCACAAATTTTCTAAATTCGACATGGGATAACGCATCAGCAAATAGATTATCAAGCACAGAAGCAAAAGTAACACCGACAAATACTTTTGATCCCATCTCTGTAACATTTGACGATCCAGTATATGTGACCAAAGTAACCGTCAATTATTCACCCACTTCATACACTCGCTCAGATCTTCAACCTGGTGACTACGCCACCATGTGTCTCCCCTTCGGCTCCACAGACTTCACAGGTGCTGAATTTTATAACATAGCAGGTGTCACAAAGAGTGGAGATGAAATCACAGGCATCGCATTGGATCCTGTTTCGGCATTAGAGGCAGGCAAACCTTATATTTTTAAGGCTACAGATACTCAGCAAGTGATCAACTTGTCTGGCTCTTGTCAAGAAACACCCATTGCCGCTATAGGTCTGGTGGGCAATCTGAGCGAAACACCAATCGTTGTAAACAAGGATGACAACGCCTACATCATAGGTAACGACAACAAGATACACTTGATTACAGAAGATGCAACCGCCAATATCAAACAATATCGAGCCTACATCAAACTGAATGATGTACCAGCAACCTCTGGTGAATCCCCTGCTCGCCTCGATATATTCAACACATCGGCCATAAATGCCATCACGAACGACGCTGATCAGCAGCGAGAGATCTTCGACCTGCAGGGACGCAAGCTGATGACTCCTCAAAAGGGCCTCAACGTAATCGATGGAAAGAAAGTAATCATTAACAAGTAAAAAGTTATGAAAAAGATATTCTCCCGTCCAACAATCAAAGTCTGCTTAATGCCAGCAGGACAAGACATCATCTCAACATCGGGTAGCATTTCCACTGGTTCAAACTATTCGTCCGGCGAATACGAAGGTCGCGCTCGCGGAGGCATCTTCGACGACGAGGACTAACAAAAAAGATCTCTTTCTTCATCACTACTCACAAAGTAATGAAGAAAGAGACACACGACTTCATCACTTTGTGAGCAGTGATGAAGGAAAGCACGCACGGCTTCATCACTTTGTGAGCAGTGATGAAGGAAAGCACGCACGACTTCATCACTGTGTGAGTAGTGATGAAGGAAAGCACGCACAACTTCATCACTTTGTGAGTAGTGATGAAATAAAGGATGCGCAAAGCTATGTCACAAGCCCCAGCAAAGAATAAAACAAAATAGCATATAAAATCCACCCTCGTTACAGCACATTGTAGCGAGGGTGGACTTATTATCGATGATCTGTATTAGCATTTCGTGACTCCTGACACGCCTCTTATTGGCGTTCGCAGCATCACTTGTCGAGCACCTGATACTTGGAGTGCTGTGATTTGTATTCGGGCACAATCTCCTTCATCTTGCGCACAATCGACATATCGTCGGCCGAAAGGGCAAGTTCGGTGAGTTCGAGTTCGTTGCGTAATGCCAGCTCGTAAGGATACTCACGTACGGAGGCTACCTGGATCTTAGGGTGGACGGTAGGCTTGTTGGCCTCAGCCTCAGCAAGCACCTCCTCGTAGAGCTTCTCGCCATCGCGCAGACCAGTGAACTTAACCTGTACGCCCTGGGCCCCACTCAGGTCGATCATGCGCTGCGCAAGGTCGGCAATACGCACGGGTTTGCCCATGTCGAAGATGAAGATCTCGCCTCCATGGCCCATGGTGCCTGCTTCGAGCACCAACTGACAAGCCTCGGGGATGAGCATGAAGAAACGGATGATGTCGGGATGAGTGACCGTGACTGGTCCTCCCTTGCGAATCTGCTCCTTGAAGATGGGAATGACCGAACCATTGGAACCTAGCACATTGCCAAAACGAGTGGTGATGAACTGAGTGTGAGGCTTCACGTCGGCAGGCTGACCCTCCACATGGTAGGTTCCATCCTGAATAGCCTTGTTGAGCGCCTGACAGTAGATCTCGCAGATGCGCTTGGAGCAGCCCATGACGTTGGTGGGGTTGACTGCCTTGTCGGTCGAGATCATGACGAACTTCTCGGTGCCATACTTCACGGCCAGGTCGGCTATCACGCGCGTACCATATACGTTATTGAAGACTGCGATCGAGGGATTGTCCTCCATCATGGGCACGTGCTTGTAGGCTGCAGCATGGAACACGTACTCCGGACGATGCTCGCGGAAGATCTGCTCCATGTGGCTTTGGTGACAGATGCTGTTGACGATGGTGAGACAAGGGATGTAGGCGAACTCGTTGGCCATGAAGCGACGCACATCGTGCATCGGGGTCTCGGCCTGGTCGATGAGCACCAGCTCGGCTGGCTGGAAACGTGCCACCTGACGCACCATCTCGCTGCCGATGGAACCTGCGGCTCCGGTGATGAGGATGCGCTTGCCACGCAGCATTCGGCCTATGGCCTCCATATCGACCTGAATCTTGTCGCGCGGCAGCAAGTCCTCGATATCGACCTCCTGCAACTGCTTGTGATCGACCGAGCCATGGCCATTCCAGCTCTCAGCATTGCGCAGCATCAGAATACGGATGCCTGCCTTGGTCAGGAGGTTGACGAGCTCCTGATTCTCACGGAACTTGTCAGCACAGAGTGGCGAGACGATGATGGTGCGAGCCCCCTTCTCCTCCATGACATCGAGCAACTCCGCATTGGAGGCATAGACGCTGGTGCCTAGGATGAAACGATTCTGCTCGGCAGGATCCTCGCTGACGAAACCCTTGACTATGTAGCGTGGCGGATACTCATTGCGCAGGCTCTTGGCCAGGCCGATGCCACCGTGACGCACGCCATAGACGAAGACCGACTTGCCGTTGTCGTGACGGAACAGGGTGTCATAGAAGTACTTCGAGAGGATGCGCACTGCGCACATGATGGCCGTGGCGATGAAGAAGGTCGAAATCTGCACTCGCACGGGCAGCAGATAAAGCCAATCAGTATGGAACGCAGAGAGGATCAATAACAAGATGGCTGAAAGACATGAGCCTACAAGGTTGGCACACGACACGCGCATCAAATCTACAAACGACGAGTAGCGGAAAATGCCCGAATAGGTGTGGAACAGGCGCATACCCACCAGAAACAGCGGGAAGAGGCACACCTGGGTGGTCACCAGACGGCCGAAGTGGTAGTACAACGCACGGGCATCGGTGAACAGATAGTCTGACACTACTCCTGCCGCAAAGATGGCCAGGAGGTCGATGAGGAGGATGGCCCAATAGGGCAGAGCCTTCGTCGATAAGTACCAGTTGGAAAGTCTCTTGTAGAAACGATTCATATATTATTAGAAAATAGGGAATTGTAGGGGAGGTAGGGCGAAGCAAGAGAATGCTCTCACTCCACCGTGACGCTCTTTGCCAAGTTGCGCGGCATATCTACGTTCAGGCCCTTCTTGACCGCCACGTGGTAAGCGAGCATCTGCATGGGCAGCACGCTGAGCAGAGGGACGAGGCTGTTGAGGGTGTCGGGCACCTCGATGACCTCCTGGGCAATCTTGCGTATCTCCTGATCGCCCTGGGTGACCACGGCGAAGATGCGGCCCTTGCGACTCTGCACCTCCTGCATGTTGGAGATGATCTTGTGGTAGAGCTCGTGGTGGGTGGCCAAGAAGACGATAGGCATCTCCTCATCGACCAGCGCAATGGGTCCGTGCTTCATCTCGGCTGCCGGATAGCCCTCGGCATGGATGTACGAGATCTCCTTGAGCTTGAGGGCACCTTCGAGGGCAACTGGGTAGTTGTAGCCTCGGCCCAGATAGAGGAAATTGCGTGCATAGGTGAATGGTGCAGAGAGGCGCTCGATGTAATCGTTGAGCTTCAGTACCTGCTCCATCTTGGCTGGGATGGCAAGGAGCTCGCGACAAGTCTGCTGGAAGACCTCCTCGGTGATGGTGCCCAGAGCATGGCCCAGAGCAAGCGCAAGCATAGTGAGCACGGTGACCTGACCGGTGAAGGCCTTGGTCGAAGCCACACCGATCTCAGGACCCACGTGGATGTAAATACCTGTGTCCGAAGCACGTGCTATGCTCGAGCCTACGCCATTGACGATACCGAACACCAGAGCGCCCTTCTCCTTGGCCAGCTGGATGGCTGCCAGGGTGTCGGCTGTCTCGCCCGACTGCGAGATGGCGATGACCACATCGTCCTTCTCGATCACTGGGTTGCGATAGCGGAACTCCGAGGCATACTCCACCTCGACGCGTATGCGGCACATCTCCTCGATGAGCTGTTTGCCGATGAGACCTGCGTGCCATGAGGTGCCACAGGCCACGATGATGACGTGACGGGCGCGGATGAGCTTGGCCTTGAAGTTGCGCAGGGCAGAGAGGGTGATGTCGAAAGAGCCATCTTCGAGCTGCACCACGCGTCCACGCATGCAGTTCTCCAGGCAGTGGGGCTGGTCGAAGATCTCCTTGATCATGAAGTGGGGGAAACCGCCCTTGGTCAGAGCCTCGATGTCCAGATCCACCTCCTGCACATCCACCTCGGCCGAAGTCTGGTCGAGGTTGACAATCTCCACGTCCTGCCCCAGACGCACATCGGCCACCTGCTCGTCATCGAGGTAGATGACCTTGTGAGTGTATTCAACCATCGGTGTGGCGTCGCTGCCAATGAAGTACTCGTTGTGATCCTCGGCAATGCCGATGACCAGAGGCGAAGCCTTGCGGGCACAGACAACATGCTGGTTGTCACTGGCCTCCATCACTACGATGGCGTAGGCACCAATGGCCTTGTTGAGGGCCTGCACCACAGCCATGCGCAGGTTCTTGCCATTCTGCTGATAATAGAGGTCGATGAGGTTGCAGAGCACCTCGGTGTCGGTCTGGCTCTGGAAGGCGTAGCCACGGGCCTCGAGCTGTTCCTTGAGCTCCTTGTAGTTCTCGATGATGCCATTATGCACCAGCACCACTTCGCCACTCATCGAGAGGTGTGGGTGTGCATTCTGAGTCGAAGGCTCACCATGGGTGGCCCAACGGGTGTGACCGATGCCTGCCAGAGGCTCACCGCCGCAGGCCATCACCTCGGCGGGGATGGTCTGCTCTAAGTTCGACACCTTGCCCTTAGCCTTGTAGAGATGGAAACCCTGTTCCGAACCCTTGTTGAGGGCAATACCAGCCGAGTCATAACCTCTGTACTCCAGCTGATGGAGTCCTTTAATCAAAATCGGGGCAGCTGGCTGGCTGCCTATATAACCTACAATACCGCACATATTGTTTCTTAATTATGTATAAAGCTATTATTCTGCAAAAATTCAGCGAGTGCGAGACTCTCTCTGGTCCAGAGTGGAAGGATAGCACTCAACACTAATCACTAATCACTCAGCACTCACCCCCTGTCCACCCACTCCTGTAGTGCCTTCCACCACCGCGTCTCGCCCTTACGCATCCCGGACAGAGTGCCCCGCAGACGCCAAGCCACACCGCTCTGTGCCTTGCTGTGGGAAGCCAGGAAAGCATAGCCGCCCCACATCAGGATCATGGCCACAAGCACCACCACATAGAACTGCACGTCGATGCTGGCCTTTACCCAGCATGTCACAGCACACGCACCCACGATGATCAGGGCGATGAGCAGTTCGCTGAGCGTGGTGAGTGAATGGCTGTGGCTGTAGTCCAGCAGGATGTGGTGCAGGTGCGAACGGTCAGGGCTGAAGGGCGAACGGTGCTGCGCGATCCTCATGGTCATCACGCGGAGGGTGTCGGCCACCGGCACTGCCAGGATGGCTACGGCCAGAGCCACAAGCCCCACCTTGTGCCCACCGAGCACAGGAGCGACGATGTCGGCGTCGGAGCTGAGCAGCATGATGACGTCGTAGCTGAGGACCATGCCCATCACCATCGTACCCGAATCGCCAATGTACATCTTAGATCGCTCACCAATCAGATTATGCCCCAGGAAGGGCAGCAGCGAGGCTGCCATGGCCACGTTGAGTGCACTGGCCTCCCACATGCCACTGCGGGCGAAGAGCAGACCGAAGCACAGGTTGCAAAGCATGCACAGGCTGGTGCTCAGGCCATTCACACCGTCGATCATGTTGATGGCATTGATGATGCCCACACCAGCAACGACCGTGAGCGGCACTGCCACCCACCACGTGAAAGCTCCGATGCCCCACAGGCCATGAAGACTGTCGATGCAGGCGCCTGTGCCAACCACGATGCCGAGCATAGCCAGCACCTCGACCACCAGCCGCGTGAGGGGTGAGAGCGTGACAGTGTCGTCGATGGCTCCCACATAGAGCATCACCACCAGGGCAGCCATCACCGGATAGGAGGGCTCGTGGACCATTGTGCCCGACAATCGGCCATAAACGAGCTCAGCCAGGAGGCCCACGAAGATACCGAATGCAACTACGATGCCGCCCAGAATGGGCACCGGAGCCTGCTGCGACTTGCGGTCATCGGGTCGGTCCACAATGTTCTTATCCAAAGCAATGCGCAGAATCATAGGATAGATCCAATGCACTGCCAGCACAGAAGCCAACGCAACGACGACCAACGATGTCATTCTTCGAGTAATTTATTAATGTCAACACCTATTTAACGTGCAAATTTAACAATTTTTCGCTAAATACAGAAAAAAAACATCCGAAAAACCACTCCTCCCACAACAAACAGCGCCGCTGTGGCCTGCTCTGTCACCCCTGCTTGTCATTTTTCCGAAACCTTTTGGTCACCGAGGCATAGCCACACTTGCGACAGAGCTCCTCGCTGGCATGGTGACGACTGAAGCCCTCATAGAGGGCGCGGGCACGGGGTGAAGCTAGCACTTCGGACAACGACTGGCGATGTAGATTACCCAGCGGCATGGCTCCCTCGTGGTCGAGGCAACAGGGCACCACCGTGCCATCCACTAGCACTCCAATCTGATTGCGCAGCGCGTAGCAGAAAGTCTCTTCCTCCCAGTACTCCACATGCCCCACGTCGGGCCATTCGAACATCTGGTCATACTCCAGGTAGAGGCGTTCGCCGAGCTTCCAGCCATCGTAGCGCTGCGTCCAGGGCCGAGGCACGTAGTGCGCCATCAGCTCCCTGAGGCGTTCATTCTCGCTGTCGTAGCCGCCCTGGTTCCAGAGCCTCAGCACCACGATAATGCCAGCCGCTGCAGCACGCAGGGCAAAGGTCATCACCTCGCGCACGTACCGTTCGGCATCGGCCCTGCCATTGCCCTCGAGCGAATGCACCGACACCTGCACCTTGTGCGGCCGTGCCCCGATGAGCGCCTCGGCCCGTGCGTCGGCCAGCAGCGTGCCGTTGGTGGTGAGCACAGGCACGAAACCCTTGCTCCGGGCCAAGCGCACCAGGTCGGGCATCTCGGGGTGCAGCATCGGCTCGCCCATCAGGTGGAAGTATAGGAACCTCACCTCGCCCCGCAGCCTGTCGGTCAGCAGGTCGAACTCCTCGCGACTCATCATTCGCTTGGGTCGGGCATTCTTGGGGCAGAACACGCAGTCGAGGTTGCACACATTGGTCACCTCCAGGTAACATCTTGCAATCATAGTTTTCATCTTCTTTCCACCGTCAGCACACCAGCAGAATAAGGAGCCACATCGAGCACATACGTCCTGCCCGTGGCCTCCACCTGGCAGGTCTGCAGCCTCACGGCATCCTTCTGCTCCATGGTGTTGCCGATCATCAGGTCGCCAGGGGCGAAGTATTCGTATCGGCCTGCATGCTCAGCCCTCCATGGGGCATCGATGCGGAGCTGATAAGGCTGGTCGGTGGGGTTCACCACCTTCACGATCACGTCATGGCCATTCTCGCTCATGGTGGTCACTACGCTCAGGTCGCCGGTCTCGCCCGTGTAGCTCAGGAGGTAGCGCGAGAAGTGGTCGTACCACAGGTCCGTGACCTGATAGTTAGGGGCAACGTACACGTCCTTGTAGTCGAAGTTGATGAAGGCATTGTCCCAGTCGGGTGCATCGGTGCGGCGGATGAAGAGGGCTGCTGCACCCATGGCCACCACGTCACGCTGCTCGCACACATTGAGGAAGCCGCCCGCAAAGAGGCCTGTGCGCCAGTCCTGGCTGTTGAGGTCCCACTCCGAGATGAAGAGCTTCAGGTTGGGATTGGGCGACTCGGCTATCATCTGGGCATAGCGGTCGTACATCGCAGCCAGGCGCTTCGGACCCTCGGCATAGCCATTCTGCTGCTCGTAGTGATGCAGACTCAGGTAGTCGAAGTAGTTGCCTGAGCGCTCGATGAACTCCTTGTCCTCCTGGAAGCCACCGCACACGATGATCTTGATCGATGGGTCAATCTCACGCATGGCCTCAGAGAATCGACGCACCCTTGCCTCGTACCTCTCGATGCCCATCTCCCACATCTCGTTGTCGATCTCCCAGTACTTCACGTTGTAGGGTTCAGGGTGGCCATTAGCAGCACGCCTGGCGCCCCACTCGCCTGTGGCTGGCTCGTTGCAGTAGCGCAGCCAGTTCAAGGCGTTCTCCAGTATCTGGTCGGCCTCCGAGTCAGGACGTTCAAAGGCGATGCTCACCACGATGATCGGTTCAGTGTTGATCTCGCGACAGAAGCGTATGAACTCGTCCGTGCCAAAGCAGTTCTGGTCATAATCCATCCACATCCAGTGATCCCAGCGCCGGCGCTTCTCCTGCGGGCCGATGCCCCAACGCCAGTCATACTGTGCCACATAGCCGCCACCCGGCCAGCGCAGGCAGGTAGGATGCAGCTGCTTCACCGCATTGAAAATATCTGGGCGGAAACCACCCAGGGCCAGGCCCGAAGCCGTGGTCATGCTGGTCTCATCGACCATGACGCTGCCACTCTCCACACAGATAGCAAAGTCGGCATCGCCCGTGTAGTCAGGCGTCGTGAGCTCGAAGGCATATTTCCCCCACTCCTTGCCCACCGTGCCTATCTGCTGAGTTGCCACTACGCGCTCGCCATTCTTGAGCGCTACCGAGAGGCGGCCGTCGCCCTTGGCATAGATGTAGCCAACGTACCTCTCACCCGGCACGATACGGGCCACAGGGCCCTGGCTGATGCCTGACACACCAGTGGGCGAAGTGATCTTCTGCGCATACTTCATATTCACGGCATCGCCCTTCACAAGCTCAAACTGACCTGGGCCGAAGCCTGTCCACTGTGGGGCCACATCGGGAATCTTCACATCCTCGGGCTGGCCAGCAAAGAACACCTGTTTGCCATCGGCCGAGGTGACCCTGATGTTGCGATAGGTGGCCTCGGTATAGTTTACCCAGAAGGTAATATCGTTCTTGCCCGTGCGGTCGAGCTTCGAGGCCGAGAGCACCTGCTTGCCGTCGTAATATACCTTGGCCTGACCGCCTCGGCATGAGATACGGAGCTTGTGCCAATCCTGATTCTCGTTGATCTGCTTGACGTTGGCATCCTTGCTCACGATGGGCTCAAAGACCTTCATCCTGCGCGTGCGTCCTCCGAAGCCAGCCACCTCCTTCTCTACCTGTGTGGCTATGGAGAATGTGGGCGTGGTGCTCTGCTTCTGCATGGCCTCGCGGGCCTTGGCCAGCTCCTCGTTCTTGCGCATCTCCTCGGTTTGTGCCACTGAGAGGCTGCGCACCTCATACTTCGGGTTGTGCAGTCGCACGAAGTAGGGCTCGCCATTCTGCTGGTTCTTGAAGGCAAAGCGAATGTCCATCAGTCCTCCGCTCCAGGCACGGCGGGCCAGTCGGTACGACCGCCAGTTCAGGTCCAGGGTGATGTCGTAGTCGTCGCACTCCACACCGGTGATGCGGATGGGCTGCTCGTAGCGTGTGGGCGAATGGAGCACATCGTCGTCGTCCACAAACCAGCCGTCGAAGTAACCGTCGCGTGGGGTGATGCCTGGGTAGTGCTCGGGTTCGAATGAACGTTCGGACAACAGTTCCTGCCACACGCCATTGTTGGCCGAGAAGTAGATGTGTTCGAACAACTGGCCGTAGAGCATCGGATCGACCATGCCGCTGGGCTTGGAGGTATCGATAGTGATGCTTTTCTGTACCTGTGCACCGGCAGTGAGGGACATCAGCACTGCCATGGCGGAGAGTAGGGAGCGTTTCATAGAATGAGTATTTTTCTGAAGGCGATTTGTTGCGAAAAAGTGATTCTTGCAAGTAGTGACCTGCCTGTTTATGGCTGCAAATCTACATTTTTATCCTGACTTTTCCAAATATATGAACCTGATTCTTCAATAATCGGCAAAATATTTTGGTAAAAACAAATACTTCGCGTATATTTGCACCCGAAAAACAATAGTATAACCCCTTAAAATGCTTACTACAATGAAAAGGTTTCTTAATCTTCTTCCAGCAGTGTTCTTTGTGAGCGCTGTCAGTGTCAGTGCACAGGTCAAGGAGGACTTCGTGCCATCGCCCAACAATCAGCCAGGTCATCCATATCCTATGGTCAACTCCGAGCGTTGCGTACGTGTCAAGGTAAATGCTCCCGAGGCCAAGTCGGTGAAGCTCGACATAGGTGGCGTGAAGTACGACCTCACCAAGGGCGAAGATGGCCAATGGATTGGCGAATCGGCTCCACAGGACGAGGGCTTCCACTACTATCAGCTCAATATCGATGGTGCTGACGTGCCGGATCCTTCGTCACTCTATTATTATGGTGCCAGCCGTTGGGGCAGCGGCATCGATGTGCCTGCTGTGGATCAGGACTTCTACCAGCTCAAGAACGTACCACAGGGCCAGTTGCGTGAGCTCAACTACTGGTCAGCTTACAACGAAACCATGCGCCACTGCTACGTCTATACCCCTGCTGGCTATGATCAGGACACTGACAAGCGATATCCTGTGCTCTACCTGCAGCACGGTGGTGGCGAAAGCGAGCATGGCTGGCCACAGCAGGGACGCACCGCCATCATTCTTGACAACCTCATTGCCGAGGGCAAGGCACTGCCATTCATCGTTGTGATGGACAATGGCACCTGGACCAGCTTCAAGCGCAAGGATGGCTCTTCGCTCACCATGGGCGCTCGTCAGCCTGGCCAGCGTGGCATGGGTCTGCCAGAGGATTGGACCGAAGGCTTCCGCAACACCCTCATCGACGACATCATCCCGATGATCGATGCTAACTTCCGCACCATTGCCGACTCCGAGCATCGTGCCATGGCAGGCCTCTCGATGGGCGGCATGGAGACCAAGGCCATCGTGTTGGCCCGTCCTGACGTTTTCGGCTGGCTCGGCATCTTCAGTGGCGGCACCATCACTGCCGAAGAGGCTGCCAATGCTCCTGGATTCAAGGAGAGCAATAAGCTCACTTTCATCAGCTTCGGTTCACGCGAGGTCGATGGCGGCCGTCGCATGTTCGGTGGCGATCCACGTGAGGAGACCGCTGGCCTCAAAGCTGCTGGCTACAATGCCCACTACTACATCTCCGAGGGCACTGCACACGAATGGCAGAGCTGGCGTCGCAGCCTCTACCAGTTCGCTCAACTGCTCTGGAAATAAGGTGTACAGGCAGAGTCAGGCGAGACTCAGCCAGTCATAATATTATGTGTCCACCCTCGTTACAGCATATCGTGTAGCGAGGGTGGACTCATTATTGATGATTTCATTCAGGATTCGGAAACCCAGGGGCGGGGCGGGTGGTTCACACCACACACACCTTATAGTGCACAACGTCGCCCTGCACCAGCACATCGTTCATGTTCCTGTCCACCTGACAGGCCACGACCTTGCACCGACGGCCCTCCACATAGACGCAGTCGCCCTGATGCGGCTCTGTGGTCATGCGTTGCGAGTAGATGAAGACGTCGAAGGGGTCTGCCTCTGCCGCAGGGTCGAAGGGGGGGAAGGGACTGAGAGGCTCGAGCGATTCGTAGATGTTCCAGATGTATTCCATAGAAATGATTAGCTTTCGTGGGGGGATTATTGCCGTGCAAATATAGTCGATATTTGCGAGATTATGACATTTTCTCCGACATAAAATAAGAAAAGAGGCTATAAATGTTGCATAAACGAAATAAAAACGCTACATTTGCGCCCTAAACAGACCTTGTAGCCATCAAGTGCTCAGCTGTTCCGACTATCCATCTCATTCAGAGCATGCGAAAGTTGAAAACCTCAAATCCGAAGCAAAGTCATGAAGAAGATCATCAATCCTTGGCTCAACAAGCCTGGCTATAAATGCATCTGCTGCAGCCCCGACAATCCCCGAGGCCTGCATCTGGAGTTCTGGGAAGATGGCGAGGACATCGTCACCCTCTGGCATCCGCATGCCGACTATCAGGGGTGGCTCAATACGCTGCATGGGGGCATCCAGGCCATGCTGATGGACGAAATCGGTGGCTGGGTGGTGACACGCAAGCTTCAGACCACTGGCGTGACGTCGAAGATGGAGGTGCAGTACCTAAAGCCCATCCCTACCGACGAGGCGACGTTGACCATACGAGGACACATTGCCCGCCAGATGCGCAACGTAGCGTTCATCGACACTCAGATCGAGAACTCCGCTGGCGAAGTCCTCTCAAAAGCCACGCTCACCTACTTCTGTGCCTCGAAGGAGAAGGCCCTGGCTACGATGGGCTTCGAAGGCTGCGACGTCGAAGGGGAAGCCTTATAAGATGAACTCCTCCAGCTGCCCGATCACCTCAGTCAGGTAGTCATGATACTCCTCATGGCCGAAACCCATCGAGACGGTGATGTTGATCTCGTGCAGGAACTGCCTGCCCTCGACCGTGGAGGTCAGGGCCGTCCACATCTCGGCAGCAGTGAAATGGGGCGAGGCGAAGAGAGCCTTGGCCTCCTCCTGCAGGGCAGACTGCAGGAGGCGTTCCTTCTTGTCGTTGTAGAAGTCGAAGTTGTGCTTGTGAGCCTCCACCATATTATAGGCACGCATGATCTGGAGGGCAAGCCCCTTGTCCGGAATCTTCTGGAAGAGGGCAGCGCTCTTGAGCAGTTCCAAGGCCACCGCCGAGGTCGAGACAGGGTTGATCGACACAGGCAGGTTGCAGTAGAGCCGCATCGAATCGGGGTCACAAGCCTCGAAGTTGCCATAGTACTGCATCAGGTAGAGGGCAGCGCGGTTGTCCTGATCGGCCAGCTCCTGTGCAGCGTCGAGCTTGGTCAGGTTGTCCTTCAGCTCGTCGCGCACCAGCATCAGCGCGTCGCGCACATCCTTCTGCTCCTTATGGTTCGAGATCAGCGACTCGCCCCAGAACGTGATGACAATGCCCAGCACCACAGCCAGGAAGTTCAGCAGGAAGCCGTCCCAGTCCTTCTTATCGAATCTGTGCTTCGCCATAGTTGATCTTCACGCCAAAACGGTCCACAATGTTAGGCAGGCTGCGGTTGGTGCCTGGCTCAGGCTCCATGGTTCCGTCCAGGATACCCTGGCAGATAGTGGCCACGTCCTTGATGCGCTGAGGCGTCTCGAGGTTGTTGCCCCAGTAGTGGCCGGGGTAGAAGTACTGGATGTCGTACTTCGCGATGAAACGGGCCAGTCGCTCGCAGGTAGCAATCTCGGTGCTGAGGTCGGTGAAGACCAGCAGGTTGCCCGAGCCGAAGGCATCGGCGCTGAAGCCGTAGTGTGCATCACGGTCGATGAAGGTGGTCGAACCCGGAGTGTGGCCTGGAGTGAACACCACCTCGATGGTGCGTCCACCCAGGTCGAACACCTGGCCATCGTGCAGGTACTGCTTCACGCCCTGATAGCCGGGCATGCAGCTGGGCACGTTCACCTCGTCGGCAGCGTTGATCCAGATGCTGTCCCACTCGTTCACGGCCATGCCTGTGTGGTCAGGGTGCACATGGGTAGCGATGAGGGTGACGGGCTTCTTCACGATGCCCTCCACAATCTTGCGCAACCCAGGCATCCTGGTGCCGGCATCGAGCAGGATGGCCGACGTCTCACCCTCGATCAGATAGATCGACTCGTTGAACATCAGATGGCCGTTGCCATGCCAGGTGTGAGCGTCGAGCTGACGGATCTCCACGTCATCGTTTTTGAAGATGGTCTTCTCCTTAAAGTCGCTCTGCGCGCAGGAGGCGAGCGCTGTCAGCAGACAGCAGATGAGGAATAGCAGTTTTTTCATGTCTTTCTCAATAATTACATTCACGGTGCAAAGATAATGTTATTTTCTTTAGTCGAACCATAAACCAGCATAAATCTGCTGTTTCTGCTCAGTTTTTCTTGATTATGTACATTATATAGCACATTTTGCTATCCGAACCTTTATTTTCTGGCAAATTATTGTTTGCTTTGCCTGTTTTATTGCACGAAATTTGCAAATAACTTTTTTACGCCGTAATTTTGCACACGCAAAGCTAACGCACACACAATCTCCACCTATATTCCCTGCATCTGGTTATCGGGGCAGAGTCCTCCAATATAGTATTTATTAATTCATGCCATCGGAGGAGTGACAACATTCAACTCAACATCAAATGAAAAAGTTTTTACTACTTATGTTGACCCTCTGCTTAGGCTCATTCAGCCTGCAGGCACAGATTTCAAAAGGTCAGTCCACCTCACAGGTACTCCGCACGGGCAATCGTGCCGAGGAAGGCAACCTGGGCATCTATTTTGGTGCCACTTCAGACATGTTGCTCGGCTTGAGCAATGCGAACGTCAAGTTGGAGGCACTTCCACTCATCAACCTCAAGTACATGACCTCAGATGAGTTCGAAGTACGTTGTGGCATCGAATGGTGCAAGAAGAGCGAGACGAGGGAAACCAAGGCCTATGACACCACCACAAGCGAGTCGAAGTTCCTGCTCTCGCCAGGTGTTGCCTATCACTTCAACAACCGCAACCTTCTGGATGTGTACGTGGGCGGTGAAATCCCCTTTGGCTGGGGCTCGTATAGCGAAGAGGTGGACAAGGAGGACAATGCTGCCGCCTACTTCCGTTTCGGCTTGGGTGCATTCATTGGTCTGCAGGCCTTCATTGGCAATCTGCCTGTAGCCGTAGGTCTGGAGTATGGTCTGGGCATGAACTACCGTTCGGTGTCGGACGGCACCTTCACCGACAGCGACAACAACATCTATCAGACCAATGCCTATGAGCCCCAAGAGGATTTTGACATGAGTCGCTTCTTCATGGGCAATCAGGTGCGTCTGACCCTGTCTTACTACTTCGACCTCTAATCGTAACCCATTAACCTCAAGAAGCAATATGAACATTGTCAAGCTATTGCCAGCTGTGGTGGGCCTCATGCTGTGCCTGACCTCGTGTGGCACCGTTCGCACGTCGAAGGCCTACGACATGCCCGTCCGGATGGAACTCCAGATGGACGATCTGGTCTTCCTCGGCGTGAGTGAGATTTCGTATCAGTACGACACATATTTTGGTTGCATCCGCACCATCAACATGGTGAACGGCAAGATCTATAACCCCGGCAATGACACTGAGCTGAGCCTGCCCATGGGCTACCTGCCCGTCAGGGACAAAGGCATGTCGCTGGCTGCTGCCAAGTGCCTGGCCGATTATCCTGAGGCCGAATACTTCCAGGTAGTGATGGACACCAAGCAGACCGACCGCCTCATCCTGGGTTCATCGACGACCCGCACAGTCAAGGTGCGCTGCTATAAGTTCAAATAAACCATCATGCCCATGATGCGACACGTCCTCACACCATTTCTGTTCGTGCTGCTGTGTCTGATCAGCGCTTGCGACGACACCACTCACCCGCTCTCCCAGCTGGCCATGGTCATCAATCCTACACTCCATGACACAATCGAAGTCAGTGCAGGCGGTTATGTCGAATACTCAATCTCTTACCACAACAGCAATGGTGGTAGGGTGAGGAATCTGACTGTCTCGTCGTTTGACCAGATGCAGGGACAGAAGGTTCTTTTGGATCGAAGCTATTCTGATGGGGAGACCGATGACACCTACATCTATCAGGCTCCACAGGCCACACACGACACGCTGCTGGTCACACTCACTTTCAGCGCCATCGACAGCGAGGGTGCCGACTGCGTGATCAAGCGTTATGTCCGCGTGTGCAACCAGCAGGTACTGCTCGACGAGCGTGGTCCCATCGTCCTCTATCTTGCCGAAGGCAGACGTGACGCATTCTGCTTCGCCGACCCCACGCAGACATTCGATCACGTCCACTCGGCCGACTCCGCTCGTGCCGACCTCTTTGTCGATGTCGATGAAGCTGGGGGGATAGTAATAGGGTCGAACACCAAAGCAAAGTTTGTCCGATACAATGACTACGACTATGCTTCGGCCACAGCAGTAGGCATGCTGACTGTTTTTGCCAGTTCCCGTCGTGACGATGGGGTCGCAGGACTTTCGGCCAACGACATAGTGCTGGTCGGTCATGGCGATCAGGCCGAAGGCGCCCTTTTTGTCAGCAACGTCATCAGACAGAACGATGATACGGATTGCGTGCACTTGTCGTTCAAGGGGTTGAAATGAATCCGATGTGACGAATAATCGGTACTTATCGTCTTATCTTGGTGGTGTGTGGGATGAGAATCTCTTTCAAAAGATTTTCATTCCACACACTCTTTTCATACCTACCGCATTCTGTAATAACGCACTCCCCAAAAAACTTTATTCAACTTTCGCATGTGCTCAAGTTGTAAAGGCACTTTGAGGGGTGAGCTACTGTAGCATCTTTTTTTCCGAAAAAACTTGCATATATCAATTTTTTTTCGTAACTTTGCAACGTCATTCTGATCAGACCCCAGACCACCCATCCTTGACTCACAATCGGGCAGACTGACTCTGGGATGTCTTATCTTGGTACACAAATAAGATGCCAGCACTTCGGGATGTCTTATCTTGGTACACAAATAAGACGCCAGCGCTTCGGGATGTCTTATCTTGGTACACAAATAAGACGCCAGCGCTTCGGGATGTCTTATCTTGGTACACAAATAAGACGCCAGCACTTCGGGATGTCTTATCTTGGTACACAAATAAGACGCCAGCGCTTCAGTATGTCCTATCTTGGTACACGAATAAGACATTTCATGACCGACTAGCACGGAGCTCACTCCCAATGAGCTCCGTGCTGACGCAGTCTCAAAAAAAACATGAAAAAGCGTGAAAAGTCTCAAGGCAAATGATGTCTCAAAGCGCAAATTTTGGCTCAAAAAGCGTTCTTTATTAGTATGTGATGAAAATCTTAAAGATTTTCATCACACTTTCAAAATTTATTTTTTACAAAATATCGTTAATAATTTATCTTTATAGATGTACGTTTGATGTACGCTTCTTGCACACATTCTGTACGCATGACGCACAGATGATGTACCGATGTTGTACTGATGATGTACACCCTCTTACCCCCCCCCTGAATACTC
>JAZQQU010000051.1:0-26630 GCA_045629225.1 Bacteroidales bacterium
GGAGTTAACGGGGAGTTATCGGGAGTTAACGGACGATAGTATCGGCTGCTAAAATGTCCGAAATATGGCAAAGAGGTAATGTCCGAAATATGGCAAAGAGGTAATGTCCGTTAACTCCCATTAACTCCCCGATAACTCCCGTTAACTCCCGATAACTCCCGTTCAACAAACAACATATTACCACATTAATATGAAAAAGCTCATAACTCTCGCTTCGGCTGCTCTGCTCATGGCATCGTGCAACCAGCATGACCCCAAGGATGACTTGTATGTCTATCTCTGCATCGGTCAGTCAAACATGGTGGGCGCTGCTCGTCCTGAAGCTCAGGACTCGGTGGTGTCCGACCGCTTCATTAATCTCTCGGCAGTCGATGATGTAGATCGTCAGTTGGGCGAATGGCGTCCGGCCCTGCCTCCACTCTGTCGATACAGCACGGGCCTCTGTCCTGCCGACTATTTTGGCCGCACATTGCTCGAGAAGCTCCCTGAGGAGAAGCGTGTAGGCGTGATTCATGTGGCTGTCGATGGCACAGCACTGCGTCTGTTTGACAAAGACCAGTTCCAGGGTTATGCTGACAGCATCCAGCCCGACTGGATGAACAACGAGGTCAACTTCTACGATCGCAATCCTTACGAGCGTCTGATCACACTGGCTCGTCAGGCTCAGCACGAGGGCACCATCAAGGGCATCCTGCTCCATCAGGGGTGCACCGATGCCTATAGCGACGCATGGCTCAACACGGTGAAGAAGGTCTATAACGACATCCTCACCGACCTCAACCTACAGGCTGAGAACGTGCCCCTCCTAGTGGGTGAGGCCATAGGATCTGATCAGAATGGTGTGTGCCAGCATGCCAATCCGACCATCGACCGCATTCATGACTTCATCCCGACAGCCTGGACCATTTCGAGCCGGGCCTGTGAGGCAGGTCCTGACAACCTGCACTTCTCGGCAGCTGGTTATCGTCGCTTGGGCACTCGCTATGGCATCAAGATGCTGCAGCTCATGGGCTATGAGGTAGCCGATGACACTGAGAGCGAACTCCAGACCGTAGCATCAGCTTCGCCTGATGATGCTTTCGTCGTTGAGGCCAACATCCGCCAGATGGACAACAAACTGATGATTGCCTCAGCCGTTCAGCTGGCTTCAGTCGATATTGTGAGCTACTCGGGCGCAACCCTTGCAACTCAGGAACTGGGAGGCACACAGACCACCGAGATCGACCTTACACCCTACGATGGCGAGGATCGCTTGGTGCTCAACATCCGTTCGCTCGACGGCAAAGTAGTCAACAAACAGGTGTCTCGCTAAGCTATGATGTCACTCGGCAAGGTACTTGGCACGCTTCGAGATGTGCGTATCTGTGAGCATGGTATAGAACTGGAGAGCCGCAGCTGGTGGCGTGGGCGTCGTGTGCAGCAGCTGGCTTACGCCGAAATCCGCCGCGTGTGGTTCGAGACCTTCCGTTCGGGCGACGAGTCTGCCGAACACACCTCGGCACGCATCGACGTGATAGCACAGAATCTGGACGTGTTATATTCACTCACTGTGCATGACCGATCCTCTGACGATGCAGACATCCGCCTGATGCAGGAGGTGCGTGACCGCTGGCGCAAAGCCACATGGCGTCACTATCATGTGGTGGCCGCTGTGGTGGAGCACGAGGGTCGCTACCTCTGCATGCAGAAAGGCGAGACACGTTACGCTTACACCTCGCACCACTGGGAGTTCCCCGGAGGAAAGATTGAGGAGGGCGAGACACAGACGCAAGCCTTGCAGCGAGAATTGATGGAGGAGATGGAATATGAGGTGACGCCTGTGCGTCACCTCATCACCGTGGAGCACGATTACCCCGACTTCGGCCTTACGCTGGAGTGCTGGCTCTGCACGGCCACAGGCACGGACTTTGTGCGCAAGGAGCATGCCGACCACCGTTGGCTCACTGCCGGGGAAATGCAGCAACTGGAGTGGTGTGCAGCTGACGAGCCTGCGGTGAGGATGCTGCTCAAGAAAGAATGGTGAACCAGTAATCTGGAGTTAAGGGATTGGAGATCGGAAGTAGGAATCAGGAGGTAGTAATGAGGAATCAATATAGTTTTATGTACTGGTACTCGTTGCCAAGTTCTGCCAGATAGCGCTCGAAGTCTGAGCGGCGTATCACCACTGTGCCGCGGCAGTCGTTGGGGTGGAACGAGAGGGTGTCGGCCTTCTGGAGGTTCTCGTCAAGGAAGAGGTGTACGTGGTGCTCCTCGTCGTTGATCAGGCCGAAGGGCGACACACTGCCCGGCTCCAGGCCGAGGTAGCGCATCATACGCTCGGGTGAGGCAAAGGAGAGCTTGCCAGGGGAGTTTTTGCCAGCAGCGATGAGCGAAGCCTTGAGGCGTTGCTCCAGGTCATGGATGTCCATGTCGTGGTCGCAGTGGAAGCAGACAAGGTAGTGCTGGTTGCCCTTGTGGTTGCGGAAGAAGAGGTTCTTGCAATGCACTGAGCCGTCATCGTGCCACCAACGCTTGGCCTCCTCGATGGTCTTGCCCTCAGGGTGGTGGTAGCAGGTGTAGGGGATGGCATGCTGTTGCAGATAGTCATAGACGCGTTGGGCGCGAGGCATGTTATCTGCGCAGTCGGACGTGGCCTCTGGATCGATGGGCGTCGAAGTGGAGGCCCTGAGCCGTTGGCGAAGCTCACGCTCGTATTGTTCTGCATCGACAAAGAGGATAGCATCCATGCCGACGCGAAGGGATCCATCAATGTTCTCCTGCTTGTCGTCCGTGAACAGACATTCGCGGCGGTCGAGGTCGAATTTCTCGAGAAGTCGTTCATAGATAGCGGCTTCGGGCTTGACCAGATGTTCTTCGGAGGAGATCACCATGCCGTCGAGCAAGGCGAAGATCTCGGGATATTGCGCCATCGTCTCATGAATGGCGTGGCACCAGTTCGTAAGGCCATAGAGGCGGAAGCCCTCCTGCTTCAGTCGGGTGAGCAACGCGCGCATACCAGGCACTTCGCCCAGTACGAACTCAGTGTGACGCGTCTGGTACATGGCGATTGGCTCGGCATAGGCAGGGAAGAGTGCTTGCAGCTCAGCCACGATTTGCTCCAATGGCTCTGCCTCACGATCTACACGCAGACCCCACTCGCGGGTGAAGACTTTGCGCATGAACTCCTCGGCCAAAGGAAGTGAATGGAAGTATTGTTCGTCGTAAAACTTTTCGAAGCTGTAATCGACCAGGACTTTGCCAAAGTCGAAGATGAGATTCTTGATCATAATAAACAGAAGTAGTAGAAATGATTGTCTCCAATCCAAAATGAACGGTTATGGTGACACATGCTGGCAAACGTCAACGTCAAGCGCACACGATGGTGACACATGCTGGCAAACGTCAACGTCAAGCGCTCGCGATGGTGACACATGCCGGCAAATGTCAACGCCAAGCACTCACAATGGTGACACATGCCAGCAAACGTCAACGCCAAGCATACCAGGGCGTTAACACATGCTGGCAAACGTCACCATCACGGTTTCTCATCGGTTTTTCATCTCGATGAGGCGCTTCATCGTGTCGCGCCATTCCTCCTTCTTGGCATGACTGGGCGTCCCGCTGACCGTGGTGCCGCATTTGCGCTCCACAAAACGCCAGAGGCTGTTGCGCGATGCATACCCGAAATGCTTGGCCACCTCGTCGCGCGGAGCATCGGGATGCTCGTTGACGTACTGAAGGATCTGATGCAGACGATACTGCTGGACGACTTCGACCAGCGTCATGCCGAGGTCGAGCTGCAGGGCTATCGTGAGTCTGTCGCGATCCAAGCCAAGCAGCTTGGCCACCTCGCCTGCCTCGATGCACTTGGTGAGACACAGCACGTTGCATACAGCGTTGACCAGAGGCGATGCCGTGTGGGTGGAGGCATCGTCTGGACAGTAAGCCAGCACTTGCTCGAAGGTAGCTACTGGAAGATAAGGTTTGATTGTACTCATGTCAGAACATAATAGGTTTGTGGTGTGCAAAGATACGCATAATTTCCCGAAAAAGCAAATCTTTCGGCCATAATACACGCTTATGGACCTCCTACAGCCAAGAAATCATAGAAAATCTGCCTCTGTGTAATGGTTTTTCCAGGCTCAAGAATCGTAATGATGTTTGAATGAGAAGTTGGCAAACTTGAAAACTATCGACAAATTAAGATACCATCCTGCTCTCGGGGTAACAGCTAATTGAATGGACAAGTATTAGCTTTATCCATGAGCGCGGATGGCGATCATCAATAATTGCAGATTCAAGGAGCACATATTATAAAAAATAAATATGAAGTCAAAAACGTTGTTTATTGATGCCACTGATGCCATAATCTGTTTTTTTCAGGGGCTACATTCACGGCCTTTAATCTTTCCGACCATGTGGCAGAAGTACTGGTGAACGAATAGCGCGTCATCGAGCTCCGGATGGAAAGCGGTGACGAGCTGACGTCCCTGACGAGCAGCTACGATGCGGTCATCGACCACGGAGAGCACCTCTACACCTTCGCCCACCGACGTGATGTAAGGGGCGCGGATGAAGGTCATGGGGATGCAGGTGTCGGCAAAAGGTGCCTCGGTGTGGAAGCTGCCGAGCTGACGACCGTAGGCATTGCGTAGCACTTCGATGCGCATGGTGCCGAGGTGAGCAGCGTCGAGCATGATGAGGCCAGCACAGGTGCCGAACACTGGAAGACCTGCGAGGATGGCCTCGCGGATGGGAGAGAAAAGACTGAGATCGTGGAGCAGGCGGAGCATCGTGGTGCTCTCGCCTCCGGGGATGATGAGGGCGTCCTTTGGTTGCTGCCAGTCGGAAAGCTGGCGCACCTCGAAGGTTTCTATGCCCAGACGATGGAGCATCTGGGTATGTTCGATGAAGGCGCCTTGGAGCGCGAGGATAGCGATTCGCATGATTACTTGCCTCTTTCAGCCATCAGCAGCTGGATTTCACTCTCGTTGATGCCCACCATGGCTTCGCCCAGATCCTCGCTGAGAGAGGCTATCATCTTGGCATCTCGGAAGTTAGTGACTGCCTTGACGATGGCTTGCGCGCGCTTCTCGGGGTTGCCGCTCTTGAAGATGCCAGAGCCGACGAAGACACCTTCGGCACCCAGTTGCATCATGAGCGCGGCATCGGCAGGAGTGGCCACACCTCCAGCAGCAAAGTTGACCACAGGGAGCTTGCCGTTGTCGTGCACGTACTGCACGAGGTCGAAAGGCACGCGCAGTTGCTTGGCTGCCTCGTAGAGCTCGTCTTTCGACATGGAGGTGAGGCGGCGGATCTCGCTCTGCATCATGCGCATGTGTCGTACGGCCTGTACCACATCGCCCGTGCCGGGTTCGCCTTTGGTTCGGATCATCGTAGCACCCTCGTTGATGCGACGCAGAGCTTCGCCCAGGTCCTTGGCACCGCAGACGAAGGGCACTCGGAACTCGGTCTTGTCGATGTGATAGACGTCGTCGGCAGGTGAGAGCACCTCGCTCTCGTCGATGTAGTCAATCTCGATGGCTTCGAGTATCTGAGCTTCGACGAAGTGGCCGATGCGGCACTTGGCCATGACGGGTATGGTGACTGCCTCCTGGATGCCACGGATCATCTTCGGATCGCTCATGCGGCTCACGCCACCTGCAGCACGGATGTCGGCAGGAATACGCTCCAGGGCCATGACTGCACAGGCACCAGCTGCCTCGGCGATGCGTGCCTGTTCGGGGGTGGTGACATCCATGATAACGCCGCCCTTGAGCATCTGGGCGAGCTGACGGTTGAGTTGTTGACGTTCTGTAATCATCTTTGTTTTTGTTGTTTTTGTTGTTTTTGTTGTTTTGTTGGTCCGTTGTTTGTTGTTTTGTTCTTATGTTTTTCCCCGTTTTTGTCGTTTTTGTTTTGACGATTGTTATCTGCAATGCAACAAATTAACAAAAGAACAAAACAACAAATGAACAAATTAACAAAGGAACAAAACAACCAATCAACACCACTAACACATTGTCGGCCGCAAAGATGACAAAAAATATGGGAACAGACAAACATCTGTTCCCATTAGGCATCACTTTGCGTACAAAACGGCAAAAAAATCATTGCATACGGAAGTCTGAGGGTGAACAACCCTTCTGCTGACGGAAGAATTTGGCGAAGGCAGCTTGATTCGGAAAGGAGAGTTCCTGAGCCACCTCCTGCACCGTAAGTGAGGTCTGCGAGAGGAGCGATTCGGCCTCCTTCATCACGTATTCGGCAATCAACTGCTTGGGAGATTTGCCAACGATGCGTGACGTCACATCAGAGAGGTAGCGAGGGGTAACCGAGAGTTTATCAGCGTAGAACGAGACCTCTCGCTGCTCTTTATGATGCTGGGCGAGGAATTCCATCAGTCGGTTATAGAGCTCTACCTGTCGGATACTCCTATTGTTGGACGAAACGGAATAGACCACCTGACTCCGGATATAGAGATGGGCATGATGAAGGGCTGTGGGGATGTCATCGTCCATGGCCAGACGTACGGCAATGGCAGAAGAGAGAGTGCCGCCCACACCATGCAGGCGCCAGCCCTCCTGGTTGGGTGAGGAGAAGAAGTGCGGATGCTCAGGGTCATTGGCCTGAAGCAGCATGCCGGTCACCATGCCATCCTCGCCCTGGCCACCGCGGAGGAAGACCGCTGAGAGGCCCATCAGCAGGAGCTGACGTGCTGCTGCTATCATCTGTTCGGAGGTCGATACCTCCGTGTTGAGTATCAATGAGGCCTCTGTGCATTTGAGCACCAGAAGGCTGACTATCGGGAAGATCTGGCTGACATAACAGCGGAGTGTGGCTTCGTCCATCAGTCGTTCGCCACGGGTGGTGAGCAAGCCCGGAGCGCATACGATGTGTCGGCACCCTACTACCTCTTTCCTGATCAAACGTATGGTGTCTGCATCGTGCATCATCCCCACTTTGACTGCACGTGGATGGATATCGGCCATGATAGCATCCACTTGTGCCTTGACCACCTGAGCGGGCAGCACAAAGATGTCTGAGATGCCCTGCGAGTTCTGTGATGTGATGGCGGTGATGACCGATGCTGCATTGCCACCCAACCCCGTGATGGTCTGGATGTCAGCCTGTACGCCAGCTCCGCCCGTGGTATCAGAGCCGGTGATGGTGAGTATGGGGAGAAAGGGCTTGGGCATGGAGGAGATACGATTTACGATTGACGATTTACGATTGACGATTTACGTTGAGGGGACCATTGCCATGACCGATGTGGAGATCTCGTCCTGCTGCGATGGCTGCGGTGAGGAATTGCTTGGCTCGCGCTACTGCTTCGGGCAGAGAGTGGCCGTCGGCCAGATAGGAGGCAATGGCTGAAGAGAGTGTGCAGCCCGTGCCGTGGAGATTGTGCGATGCGATGCGCGGATGTGTGAAAGTGTGCACAGTGCCGTCGGTCATCAGGAGCCGATCGGTCATGTCGTCACTATCGGCATGGCCACCTTTGACCAGGAAGTTCGTTGGGAGCTGACCATGGAGCAAGGCGTCGAGCATCTGCATTTCGGGCAGGTTGGGGGTGACCAGCGTGCAAAGGGGCATGAGCTGGTGCACGACGTATGCCACGCAGTCTTCGGCCATGAGGCGTGTGCCGCTGGTGCTGATCATGACGGGGTCGAGCACCACGGGGGGGAGGTCTTGAGGTTCTGAGGTTTTGAGGTTTTGAGGTTTTGAGGTTTTGAGGGTTTGAGGTTCTGAGGTTTTGAGGGTTTGGAGGGAGAGGAGTGAGGATGCAATGACCTGGGCTACTTCGAGGTTCGGAATCATGCCAATCTTGATGGCTCGGACGTCGAGGTCTGAGAGCACCGACTTGATCTGATGGCCCACAACCTCGGCAGGCACAGGCATGACGTGCTGCACACCCAAGGTGTTCTGTGCTGTGATGGCAGTGATGGCGGTGGCACCATAGTTGCCCAAGGCTGTGATGGTCTTGAGATCCTGCTGGATGCCAGCTCCGGCCGACGAATCACTACCGGCTATGGTGAGGATGACTTGCATGATGGGTTTGAAGGGTTAGAGGGGAAGACGGACTATCGGGTCAGCGACAGCGTGAGGGTGGCTCCGAAGTCGGAGTTGACAGTGGGGTAGGAAGTCGAGACGAGCGGTGAATTCGACTGGCGGTTGTAGTAGAGCTTCATCTGCAGCATCTTCGAGAACTGGTAGTCGGCCGAGAACTTAATAGTCCATGCGGTGTTGCCCGACGTGGCTTGCGAGTAGGCATCGGTGATCTTGCGCAGCAGGGACATCTGGTCCTTGTGTGTGATGTCGAGCTTCATGTTCAGGTCGTGGTTCACGCCCTTCTGACCACCATCGGGCAAGCCGATGAAGGTGTTGAAGTCGGCAATCTTGTATCCTACGCCAATGGTGAGGTCTTTCGACACATTTTCTGTGATCTGAGCGCTCGACATGGCCAGCGATACCGAGCGTGTGCTCTTGTATTCGCCCTTGAGCGAGAGACCATTGTGGAGTGTGGCGTTGAGGCCGAGGAGAGGTGCAAAGCTTTCGGTGAGTGTCACGGTACCAATGTCGAATTCTGACGATGGCATCGGGCAGTTGTTCGTTACATCGAGCACGAAGCCAAGTCCTTGCTCATTCTCTACGTAGTTGGTGTAAGTCTGGTAGTTACCTATGGCGTAGGTGCAGTTGTAGGCGTGGCTCAACTGGAGGCTCTTGAACCACTTGGCGAGCTTGGGGAAGAGCTGCAGGAGGCCGTCGTATGTGACCTTCCAGTTAGGCAGCGCACGCCACATGGCAGGGATGGGGTCGAGGCTCACCGTGCGGGCATCGCCACCCAGATAAGCAGCCATAAAGGCAGGTACGAGCACGTCGCTCGTGTTGATGCGCGAGGCTCCCAGGTTGGGGTTGTAAGGCATGCCGGCATACTGGTCACCACCCTCCATGGTCCGCATGAAACCACCCATCGGATAGCGCGAGTCGCTGTATTGGGCAAGCAGACGTCCATAGATGATGTTGCGGTTGGCAATGAACTGATCGAACACTTCGCTCGAGTAGTTGTCACCAGGGTCGGTGCCGCCAAAGGCCGAGCCCATGGCGATAGTGGTCATCTGGAATGAACCGCTGCGAGCGATAGGCAGGTCAGGCGACATGAACTGATGCGACTCTTTGTCGTTGCGCTTCCACGAACCATTGAGGTTGACCTTCAGGCCAGGCCATGGTTCGAGCACGCCCTGATAGCTCAGATCCTTGGTGTGGCTGTAGGCGGCTGGCGAAGTGAGCGACTCGCTCATGATGAGCCAGCCACGCTCTTGAGCCTTGCGGGTGAAGCTCTCGCCATTCTCAAAGCCAAAGGCGAATCCCAGGCCCGGAGCCAGGCTTCCAGCATCGTTGCCCTGACCATAGAAGTCACCTACCTCAGCCAGGAAATAGGGCAGGTAGGTGTCCTGCGACTCCTTGTAGCCCACCTGCAGCGAGCGTACAGACATGAGCATACGTGAACCCACCTGCAGGCCCTGGTACCAGCCCAGATCGTCGAGCGGTTTGTCGGCCTTGATGGTAATGCGCAGCTTGAGGCTGTCAGAGGTGGTGAAACGGATGGAGTTGGCATCTACGCGCTTGTATTCCAAGGGGTAGGAGTGGTCGCTGTCCATGTTGTGGGCACTCACAATGATGCGACGTGTGTCCAAGTTGTGCTTGAGTACGATGGTGGTGTCGCCACCCTTGAGTGTCAGCTCCTGCTTGTATTCCTTCTGAGGTTTCTTGCCAGGTGTGGTTTTGTTTTTCGACGAACCCTTCGACTTGTCGTCCTTCGGCGAGAGTCGGTTGTTGTTGCTGCGGTTTGATGTGGACTTGAATTTGTCGTTCGCCTTCTTGAGGAACTTTGACTTGTTGTAGAGCGATTCGAGGTTCAGCTTGCCGTCCAGCTGCCATTGTGCGTTGTTCTGCAGGTTGTTGCCTGTGTTGATGTTCTCGTCAATCTGTGTGCCGCGGTTCCACTGGTAGGTGCTCTTGTACTTAGCCGAAGCGGTCACCCAGTCAGTCCAGGTGATCTTGTTGATCGGAATGTTCCACGAGGCGTCGAACTGCTGGTTGTAGGTCACGGGCGTGCCTAGCTTCCACAGCTGCGTCCAGATGGTGTCGCGCCAGCGTTCATATTCGTCGGGGTAGAGGTACTTGTTGACCGGCACGTCGGGCTCATCGACGCGAGAGTTGGTGGCCGACTGGAAGTTGAGCTTCAGGGTCTTGGTCAAATCCCAGTTGATGCTCGTCTGACGCATCATGGTGAAGGTCTTGGTGTAACTTACCGGCATGGTGAAGTCAGTCTCGTAGCTTTCTATGTTGCGCAACTGCTCTTCGAAGTATGTGCGGTTGACGTTGGCAGCCAGAGAGATGCCATTGGGTAGCCAGTTCAGCTGGAAGTCCTCTTTCAACTTCTTGAAGGGGGACTTTGAGTTGTTGCTGCTGCTGTTGTCGGCTTTGTCTCGGTTAGGCAGCTGCCGGTCGTTGACACCAGGAGCCTTAGGACCATTACGACGGTTCTGTGACTGGCCAGCTTTCCCCTTCTCGTCCTTCTTGGGAGCAAAAGGCTTCCAGGGCTTGAAGATGGGTGACCAGTTGTAGTTAATGGATCCTTTATACGAGTCGGTGTTCTCGTATTCCGTAGTCGGGTCATGTGCCTTCTGTCGGTTCTGGCTGTAGCTCATTGTGAAGTTCGCAGGATCCCAAGGCTTGGAAACCTTCGACTTGATGTCGAACTTCATGTTCGAAACCGACATAGAGCTTGTCTCTGACACCGTCTGAACCAGCGAGCGTATTGAATCCTTCTGGCGTTCGGTCGGGTAGGTGTCGAGTGTCTCATCGACGGTGAGATCCTCGTTGTAAGGATCGTACTTGGGCGTGTTGACCGACTTGGCGTAGCTGTAATAGAGCGGAGCTGACAGCTTGAGTTGTTGGGGTAGCCACTTGCCCAGGTCGGTCTGACCCGAGATGTTGTATTCGTAGTCCTCGGTCAATGAACGGTTGGCCGTCGATTGCTCCACGCTGCCCCAACCCACGCTGCGGAAGGAGCCAGCACCGTTGATGGTGGCCAGGTCAGAGATGCGCAACGTGGCGTTGCCGCGTGCAGCCCAGCCTCCGCTCTCGTCCATGCCGTCGGTGCGCAACTCGTTGACCCACACTGTGGCCGAGTGGTCAGTGCGTCCCACATTGCGCACACCAATCATGATTACAGAGCAATCACTCAGCGACGGATTACCCACGATGGTCATGCGGTTCGACTTGTTGTCGGGGTCATACTCCACGTAAGGCAGGTTGTAAGCCACACCCTCTTGTCCGAGTTCCTTCAGACGGTTGCGCTCACGTTTCAGCGAGGTCAGCTTCTTCGTAGCTACGTTTATCATGTTATCCTCGGGCCACACCTTCATGCGGTCGTTGCCCGAGTCGTTGCTATATCGGCCTGCTGGGGTCAGGTGCAGAGGCACTTCATACTCGTAGTAGTTGTCCTTGTAATCCGAACCCACACGCAGGAAGACCGCCAGATCGCCATCATTCACCCTCATCTCCTCTCCCTGATTGGCATGAGCATGGGCAAAGAGCTGCAGGTTCTCGTACTGTCGGAGGTCGAGTCCCGAGTTCTTATAGACTGCTACGGCATCGTGAGGCGAGAGGTTGCTCACTTTCAGAGCCATGGCCTGCTCGTTCTGTTGTACGGCGTTGTTGCCTGGAGTGACGATGCGGGTAATGCCAGGAGGCAATACGTAGTTGACTGGCAGAGAGCCCGAATGCTCCTCGATGTTGACTGAGCTGGCACTCAGTGTGGCAGCTGTGCTTTGGGCATAGCCCGTCTCGCTGAGGTCGCCCGTGTAGGTGCGCCAATCGGAACGCACCAGGTCGAGCGTGGCCAGACGCAGCACCTGCTCCTCCTGCCAGCCTGTCATGAGCATACGCATGAAGCGGATGGACTTGAAGTTCGAGATGTTGCCCTCCTTGCGGTCAGGCGAACGTAGTGGGATGCGGAACAGGTACCACTTCACCTCACGCTGCTGTCCGTCGCGAGTGCGCTTCAGTCGGGTGCTCACGTCGGCCAGATACTTGTTCTCGCCCGGGTTCATGTGGCCTCGTTCCAGCTCCACGACGTACTCATAGTAGCGCTCGTACTCATTCAGCGTGTTGTCGGAGTTGATATCCTCCACGTCGGGCGTGCTCTGGTAGGCTGTGCTATATGACTCCTGGCTGTCTTCGGTCGATGGTGCGTTGCCCTCTGTACCATTTATATATTTATAACGGTCGAGGATCGAGGTGGCTTCGCGGTCGTAGTCCGAGCCTCGATGGTAGTGGTAGTTGTCGCCTGCAGGGTCGTTGAGCGGAGAGAAGGGGTCGCGCTCCCAACGTTCGAGCACCTCACCATCTACGACTTGCCGCAACGTATCAACGTAATTGCGATACGTTGCAAAGCCCATCTCCTGCTGTGTACTCAAGCCGTTGAGACCCACGTCCTGTGAGGCGTGGCTGTTGGTCGAGTTGTCAAAGGCATAGACGGTCGAGCTTCGGGTCGAGACTCTGCCCCACAGCGTCTCCTTGATGGCCGAGAGGTCACCATTCGGGTCTAGTCCGTTCTCGAAGGCTTTGTAGCCGTCCTTCAGAATATCCTCGCTCACCTCACCCAGCTGCAGCACCAGTTTGCCCTGATCGTTCGGACGCCAGGTGTCATCACCCTCCACTTCGCCAAAAGGATCGAGCATCCAGAACTCTATGTATTCGTAGTTAGCCGACTCAAAGTTGGTTACGTCCATCGAACGCATCAGGCCACCCCAGTTCTGGGTGGGCTCTTTCAGGCGTCCGTCATGGTCCATGCGGTCGGCACTCACGTTGTACTGACCTCGTTGGCTGGGATAGAAGGCCAGGTTCATCACGTCCAGAATGCCAGTCTCGCCATATTCCAGTTCCTTGTTGGGGTAGATCTCGTCGAAGGTTACCTGACGCACGCGAGGGTCGCTTAGCTGCACCAGGTCATTCTTCAGGTGACTTGGTGTCATATTGCTGGTCTGCGAGGTGTAGAGGTGGTCGATGCGGTACCACGCCAGGTGGGCGCGACGAGCGTTGTAGTCGCGTGTCATCAGATTGCCTCCCACAGCCTTGCCGTCGATGCTCACCGGCGTTGAACTCAGCTGCCACAACTGCGGCACAGCCAGGTTCTTCGACGATTCGCTGGCCTCAAAATCGTCGATGTAGATTGATCCGTTCTTTCCGATGTCCGAACTATGTCCGGCCACAAGTTGAGCATATTCGGCCTGAATGGAGAAGTTCGATGGAGCCGTGGCCTTGATCCAGGGCACGTAACCAAGGGCGTTGGTCAGCCACATGAAGTCGCGGTTCCACTTCAGGTTGAAACCGTAGATGGTGTTGTTGATGGGTATCTCGGTCATTGACACTTTCTTGGTCAATGGGCGTTCGCTCAGGTTGATGACGGTGGCACCGAACTTCAGGTCCTTCGACCAATCGTACTGCAGGTCAAGCCCCATCATTGTCTTGCGTTGTAGCGAGAACTCTGACTGGTCTTCGAGCGAAACGCTCACGTTGGTGCCCGAGTCGATGATGCTCTGGTTGAGGATAGTGACGATGCCCATGGTGTAATCCACCGAATAGTCAGATCCTTCGGTCAGCGTAGTGCCGCCCGCAGTTACTCGCACCGAACCGCGAGCCACGTTCATGGCTCCGAGGCTGATCTCTGCACCGTTCGAGGCCGAGTATTCGCCTTTGATGCGGAACTTGTTGTGCTCGGCCACCTGCTCGGCTTCGGTGAGCGTCATGCTGTAAAGCTCAGGGTAGCAATAACGCTCCACCAGCCGTGGGTCGTTGCCCAGCATCTTGGCCAGGTGACTGCCAAAGGGTTCGACCACAGGGAAGATGATGCGTCCGTTCTGAGCCTGTACGGTGTAGCCCGGCAGCCAGTCGAACTGGCCGTCGCTGTGTCGCTCCTGCTGCTGGTTGATCTGGTCGAGGTTCATCACCTGGATGAGCAGACGTTTGTTGATGGGTGCTTCGTTGATGTAATTGGTATAGACGCCTACGGTGTCGCTCAGATACTGTATCTGCATCGTGAAGCTGTTCTGGTTCAGGTTAGTCACGCCCAACGAGTAGATGTTCTTCATCATCAGGTCCCATACCTTGTAGGTGGGGTCGCCCGTGGTCGATTTGAGCAGTTTCACAAAGAGAGTGCGCTGCGTGTTCTCTGAGTTGTCGCTGGCAAACTCGCCCACCTGATAAGTCTGACCGCCTTTGGTGTACTGGAAGGCTACTGCCAGTACACAGTCATCATCGATCTTAGTTTTGAGCGAGAGGTAGCCCAAGCTCGAGTTGAGCGAATACTCGCTGCTTGAGAGCATGCGTGCCGACTCGATTTTCTCGAAATCACGACCGCTTTTCATTTCAGCGTTGAATGCCTCCATGCCCGTAGTCACCTGCTCAATCTGTCGCAGATCAGGGGCAGCACACAGCGCACCGTAGAGGGTGTTCACACCGTTGGCTGGAGCAGCACCATCCTGCCCACGCCAGTAATCGGTGTTCTGCATCTCCGATTGAGTGGCTTCGCCCAGATCACTCAAGGCAAGGATGTTGCGTGCGTTATCGTAGTTGCTTCGCTTGTTGGTCATCCACACCTCGATTTTCGTAATCTCAATGCCCGAGGCAATGAGTGGCAGCAACGACATGTTCTGATCGTAGGTGTCGCGGAAGAACTGGCTGAGGAAGTAGTGTCGGTTCTCGTCGTAGTCGGTGGCCTGCAGCTCGTAGTTGCGTTTGGTCACACCTCCCTTGCTCTGCACGGTCTTGCTCGTCGATTCCTGTTTGGCCAGCAAGGCTGTGACATTGAGTTTGCCGAACTTGAGTTGTGTCTTGATGCCGAAGAGCGAGGCACCACCAGAGATCAGTGAGTTGCCCGAAGTCATCGACACGTTGCCTGCCTCGATGTTCTGCATGATGTCATCCTCATCGCCCGCAAAGGCGAGTTTGAACTTCGTGGCATCGAAGTCGAACGTTGCTTCGGTGTTGTAGTTCAAATCGAAGTTCATCTTCGAGCCTACGCTCGCTTTCATGTTGAGCTGCACCGTCTCGTTGAAGTCGAAGGTCCATTGGTCACGAGCCTGTTCCGAGAGGGTCGGGTTGTCCACCACGTTGTGCTTCATGCCCATCGAGATGCCAGCCGAGCCTTGAGTCTTGACACGGATGCCTCCAGGTCCGAATAACTTCTCGGCTGGGCCTAAGGAGAATTGCATATCCAGCAGGTCGAACTCGCCTTTGCCCTCTTCCTCCTCCACTGCTTTCTGGTACTGGCTGTAGAAGAACTCTCCACGCTGCTGACGCTCGGTGTAGCTCATGTACTCCTGCTGCGTCATGGGTATTGGGTAGCCAATCTCCTTCTCACCCAGCATGGTGCGGATCAGGTAGCGATTGTTCTTCCAGTCATATTCCACCACAGTCTTTACGTTCTCTGGCGTCTTCAGGTCAGCAGGATGCTCTGCCTCTAGAGCCTTGGCATCCTTGGGCGAAGTTTCAGACACAGGAAATCGGCTATGCTGAATGCTGTCGGCCTTAGTTGTTGAGTCGTCGGCGGAGAGTTGTGGACCGGAAGCCATAGACCCGATTTCGGACCACATAGGCACATCATTGCCAGCGGCATGGCTCCACGCCACACTGCCTCCAATTAGGGCTGACGCAACCAGCATCAGTACCTTCAGTTTGCCTATGTTTAGTCTGTTCCTGTTCATGGGTTAACTATATAAACGCGCGATTAGTCATTTTATTGTGTGTCGAGGCATAATTCGCAGAGAAAAGTGAACGTATCCATCATACAACAAACCGCATCCCAGTTGTTTGGGACGCGGTTTTTCCAGGATTTCAATTAAAAATGCCTGTATGTCATTTAGTATTAATTTCCTTCACCCATCTGGCCAGTCGCCACATGGCCTCTTCGCAGTCTTCACGTTCGCCAAAGGCCGTGAGACGGAAGTAGCCTTCGCCCGAGGGACCGAATCCGACGCCAGGAGTGCCTACGATGTGCGGACCATCGAGCAGTGCATCAAAGAACTGCCATGAGGTCATACCCTCAGGTACCTTGAGCCAGATGTAAGGGGCATTGACGCCTCCGAACACCTGGAAGCCCATGGCCGAGAGTGACTCACGCATCAGACGGGCATTGGCCATGTAATAGTCGATGGTAGCCTTGACCTGCTGCTTGCCTTCGGGTGTATAGATAGCTTCGGCTGCACGGTGCTGGATGTAGCTGGTTCCGTTGAACTTGGTGCACTGGCGACGATTCCAGAGCGGATTGAGAGCCACACGTGTTCCGTCAGCAGCAGTGGCCATCAGCTCCTTGGGCACGATGGTATAGCCACAACGTACTCCAGTAAAGCCTGCCGTCTTGCTGTAGCTATGGAACTCGATGGCGCAACGCTTGGCTCCCTCAATCTCGTAGATGGAGTGGGGGATGTCAGCCTCCTGAATGTAAGCTTCATAAGCCGCATCATACATAATGATGGAGTCATTAGCCAAGGCGTAGTCAACCCATTTCTTCAGTTCCGAACGGGTGATGACGGTGCCCGTAGGGTTGTTGGGGAAGCAGAGGTAGATGATGTCGACCTTGCCCTCAGGAAGCGATGGCACGAACTGGTTCTCGGCCGTGCATGGCATGTACTGGATGCGGCTCCAGCGGCCATCAGCCATCAGGTCACCGGCACGTCCGCACATGGCATTACTATCCACGTAGACGGGGTAGATAGGGTCGGTCATGCACAGTGAGTTGTCGAGGCCGAGGATGTCACCAATGTTGCCTGTGTCGCTTTTGGCACCATCGTTGATGAAGACCTCGTCGAGCTCGAGCTCGATGCCGCGTGGAGCGAAATCGTTGTCGATGATGGCCTGTTGCAGGAACGAGTAGCCATGCTCGGGTCCGTAGCCGCGGAAGGTTGATTTCGAGGCCATCTCATCGACAGCCTTGTGCATAGCCTCGATGACGGCTGGACACAAAGGCTGCGTCACGTCACCAATGCCCAGACGAATCACGTTGGCCTCAGGATGCTCGGCCTTGTACTGGCTGACTTTACGGGCGATGGTGGAGAAAAGGTAGCTCACGGGGAGCTTCAAGTAGTTATCGTTGACTTTTGCCATAGTTCTTTTATTCAATAGTTCCTTCGAATGCCGTTGCTGCCGGTCCTGTCATATAGATGTGGTTGTCCGATTCGCGCCACTCGATGTGGAGCGTGCCACCATCCATCTCGATGTCGCACTCACGGCCAGTGAGACCATTGAGACAGGCTGCTACGGCTGTGGCGCAAGCACCTGTGCCACAGGCCAGAGTGATACCGCTGCCACGTTCCCACACACGCATGCGAATGCTGCCATCAGCACGCAAGGTGGCGAACTCGATATTGCAACGCTCGGGGAACATGGGGTCATGCTCCCACTTGGGGCCAACAGCGGGGAGGTCGATGGCGGTGGAGTCTTCGACGAATTGGATGAAGTGTGGGTTGCCCATCGATACGAAGGTGCCATCCAATCCTAAGCGACCGCCATCGGGTGTAGCGCATTGCTTGTTGTTCCTGATGATGGGCTCGCCCATATCGACAGTGGCCGAAGCTACCTTGCCATCGGCTCCCAGGTGCAGGTGGATGACCTTGATGCCCGAGAGGGTCTCAAGGGTGACAACAGTCTTCTGCGTCAGACCATGGTCATAGACGAATTTGCCAACACAACGTGTGCCATTGCCACACATCATAGCCTCCGAGCCATCATTATTATAGATGTGCATGCTGAAGTCGGCCACTCCGCTTTTCCCGATCAGGATCAAGCCATCGCTGCCGATGCCGAAGTGCGGACGGCTCCATTCGATGGATGCCTTCACAGGGTCGGCTATTGGATATTCTGGGGTATAGACGTAGATGTAGTCATTGCCTGCCCCATGCATTTTAGTGAAATGAATCATTGAAAGTACCCTCCCCCTACCCCTCCCGTAAAGGGCGGGGAGTAATTACCTCGGAAGGATGAGGTTTTATTGTTAAAATACTATTTGCTAAGTAACTTATCAAAATTAGTTTATATCATCCTTCTTTCACTGCGTGGCGCTGAAAAACTATATGGTCCTACGACCACGCTGAAAACAGATAAAAACACTAAAAACGTTTTTATAGTTATTATTCGTTTTATAGTTTTTCAGCATCGCGCAGCGTAAAAATATTATAAGTTAATTCTGAATGACTACTTATAAATTCCAGCTCGAAAAAAGCGCTAACTATTCCCCTCCCATCAAGGGAGGGGCCAGAAGTGGGTTTAGTACGCACTTTCGTGCACGCCCTTCACTGCACGTCCACTTGGATCATTCATCTTCTTCCATGCCTCGTCCCACTCCAGTGCAATGGCAGTTGAGCAGGCTACTGAGGCCTCATGGGGCACGCTGCGGGCGGCGCTGTCAGATGGGAAGTGCTCTTCGAAGATGGTACGGTAGTAGTATTCCTCCTTGTTCATTGGGGTGTTGATCGGGAAGCGCTCGGCAGCATGAGCCATCATCTCGTCGGTCACAGCCTCGGATGTGATCTGCTTGAGGGTGTCGATCCACGAATAGCCCACACCATCGGAGAACTGCTCCTTCTGACGCCATGCCACACTCTCGGGCAGCATGTCGGCAAAGGCTTCGCGCACGATCTTCTTCTCCATCGTGGTGCCTGGGCACATCTTAGCCTCAGGGTTCAGGCGCATGGCCACGTCGAGGAACTCCTTGTCGAGGAATGGCACACGACCCTCCACGCCCCATGCAGCCAGACTCTTGTTGGCACGCAGACAGTCGTACTGATAGAGTTTGGCCAGTTTGCGTACGGTCTCCTTGTGGAACTCCTCGGCCGATGGTGCCTTGTGGAAGTAGAGGTAGCCACCGAACACCTCATCAGCACCTTCGCCCGAGAGCACCATCTTGATGCCCATCGATTTGATAACACGAGCCAGCAGATACATTGGCGTTGAGGCACGTACGGTAGTTACATCGTATGTCTCAATGAAATAGATCACATCGCGGATGGCGTCAATGCCTTCCTGAATGGTATAGTTGATCTCATGGTGAACCGTACCGATATGGTCTGCCACTTCCTTTGCCTTTATCAAGTCAGGAGCACCCTTCAGACCCACGGCAAATGAGTGGAGCTGTGGCCACCAAGCGCCCTGCTGATCTTCTGTCTCGACACGCTTCTGTGAGAACTTCTTGGCGATGGCCGAAGTGACAGAGCTGTCCAGTCCGCCTGAGAGCAGCACACCATAAGGCACGTCGCACATGAGCTGACGCTTCACTGCAGCCTCCAGCGCATCGTGCACCTCTTCGACCGAAGCCGTATTGTCCTTCACTGCCTCATAATCCATCCAGTCGCGAACATAATACTTATGCATTTGATGATCGCGCGATGTATAGTAATGCCCTGGCAGGAATGGCTCGTATTCGTCGCAGAAACCCTCCAAAGCCTTCAGCTCAGAAGCGCAATATACCTTGCCATCCTTGTCATGACCGATATACAAGGGTATTACTCCAATGGGGTCACGAGCGATGAGGTACTCATCATTCTCCTCATCATAGAGTGCAAAGGCGAAGATGCCATTGAGCTGTTCCAGCATCCAGTCGAAGGTCTTTGCCTTGTCGGCCTTCAGTTCCTCGTAGAGCGCGAGGATACTCTCGCAGTCGCTGCCAGTCTTGAAGGCGTAGTCACTGCGGCGGCGGATTTCCTTATGATTGTATATCTCGCCATTCACAGCCAGGATATGCTTGCCACAAGGTGATATGAGGGGCTGTTTGCCCGATAAAGGGTCAACGATAGAGAGACGTTCGTGCGCCAGGATGGCTGTCTTGCCGCAGTAGATGCCGCTCCAGTCCGGTCCACGGTGGCGCAGTTTCTGCGACATCTTGAGGGCTTTGGTGCGGAGCTCCTGGCTCTGCTGCTGTATGTCGAAAATTCCTACAATACTACACATAATCTAATATAATCAAAGTTCCGCAAGTCTTTGGCTTGCTTTATTAGTTTTGATTTATGTTTCGCAAGTCCGAAACTCTCTGGTTCAGAGTTAAGTGTTTAGAGTTGTTTTGGTTCAATGTGGATTGGTGTCCTGCTGGACCTTACCCCCACATGATAACTTTTAATCTTCCAGACTTCCCGACAATCCTAAACTCTTAACTCTAACCCGTTTCGCACTTACGAAACTTGATGTTTTGACTTTTTTATTTCAGGAACTGATCCACAGCCTCTGCCGTCTTGCGTCCGCTGGCAATGGCACGCACCACGAGCGAAGCGCCCGAAGCGGCGTCGCCGGCTACGAACACGTTGGCAGGGAACTGAGGCTGCTGTGGCTTGATGAAGCCCATGGCCAGGAACACGATGTCGGCCTTGATGACCTCCACATCGCCAGCCTCGACCATCAGCGGACGGCCACCTTCGGGATTAGGCTTCCAGTCGATAGGCTGCACCTTCACGCCGGTGAGCTTGCCGTCTTTGCCGAGGAACTCCAGGGTGTTGATGTTCCAGCGACGGGTGCAACCCTCCTCATGGCTCGAGGTGGTCTTCAGGATCACCGGCCAGTTAGGCCATGGGGTCGATGGGTTGTGGCCAACGGGTGGCTGTGGCATGATCTCGATCTGGGTGACGCTCTTGGCACCCTGGCGATGGCTGGTGCCGATGCAGTCAGAGCCGGTATCGCCGCCGCCGATCACCAGCACGTCCTTGCCCTTAGCGGTGACGCGCTCGGCCTTGTCGAACTCCATGCCAGCCAGCACACGGTTCTGCTGCGAGAGCAGTTCGAGTGCCAGATGCACGCCCTTCAGCTCACGGCCAGGGATGTTGATATCGCGGGCCTGTGGTGTACCTGTCGAGATGACGAAGGCATCGAAGGATGTACTATCTGACAATGTACTATTTGACGATGTACTATCTGCCGATTGGCCGCTTGCCTCGGCATTGGCGATGGCCTGGCGGCAGTAGTCCTGGAGCATCTCTTCGGTGACTACAGCCTCTCCCCCTTGGGGGAGCTGGAGGGGGCTGTTATACACGAACCTCACACCCTCCTGCTCCATCACCTGGATGCGGCGGTCGATGATATGCTTGTCGAGCTTGAAGTTAGGGATGCCATAGCGCAGCAGACCGCCAGCAGCCTCGTTCTTGTCGAACACGGTGACCTCATAGCCCTTGTAGTTGAGCTGGTTGGCAGCAGCCAGACCAGCAGGACCTGCGCCGATCACAGCCACACGCTTGCCGTTGCGCTCAGGGTGCTCGATGGTGACGTAACCCTCGAGGAAGGCACGTTCGGCGATGGCGCATTCGTTCTCGCGGTTGGTCACTGCCTGGCCCGTGGTGAGGTACAGCACGCACGACTTCTCGCACAGCGCTGGGCAGATGCGGCCGGTGAACTCTGGGAAGTCGTTGGTCTTCTTCAGTATCTTGTAGGCGGTCTCCCACTCACCATGGTAGAGGGCATCGTTCCACTCCGGATCCTTGTTGCCCAGGGGGCAGGCCCAGTGGCAGAAAGGCACACCGCAATCCATGCAGCGGCTGGCCTGCTCCTGGCGGTCCTTGGTGTTCAACGTCTGCTCTACCTCGCTGAAGTCTTTCACACGCTCATGTATCGGACGATAGCCTGCGTCCTTGCGAGGCACGGTTAGAAATGCTCTTGGATTTCCCATATCTTTTGCTGTAATTTGTTCATTTTTTCTTCTTCAAGCACTCGCTTGTATTCAATAGGAATTACCTGCACGAACTCCTCGACGTAGTGGTTCCAGTCGTCGAGCATGCGGCCTGCCAGTGGCGAACCGGTGTAGAGGTAATGCTTGCGGATCAGCTCCTTCAGCTCCTTGCGGTAGGCAGCCTCTTCCACAAGGTTGATCTCGACCATGTCCATGTTGCAGAAGTAGTCGAAGTTGTGGTTCTTGTCCCAAACGTAAGCCACGCCGCCCGACATACCTGCGGCGAAGTTGCGTCCGGTCTCGCCCAGCACTACCACACGGCCGCCGGTCATGTATTCGCAGCAGTGGTCACCAGCGCCCTCGATCACGGCAATAGCACCGGAGTTACGCACGCCGAAACGCTCGCCCACACGTCCGTTGACATAGAGCTCGCCCGTGGTGGCGCCATACAGGCCGGTGTTGCCTGCTATGATGTTGTCCTCAGGCACGAAGTCTGCGCTCGAACGTGCTGGTGGCAGGATGGCGATGCGTCCGCCCGAGAGGCCCTTGCCGAAGTAGTCGTTGGCCTCGCCTTCGAGCTTCAGGTTCAGACCCTTGACGGCAAAGGCGCCGAACGACTGGCCAGCCGAGCCCTTGAACTTGATGTTGATGGTCGAGTCGGCCAGACCCTCCTCGCCATACTTCTTGGCAATCACGCCCGAGAGCATGGTACCCACGGCACGGTCGGTATTCTTGATGGCGTAGTCGAGGCTGACCTCCTCGCCGCACTCTATGGCCTTCTGGGCGCCACGTATGATCTCCTCGTCCTTCACGCCAGCGACCTTGGTGTATTCACCGCGATCCCAGTGCAGAGGCTTGTCGGTGTCCATCTGGGTGAGCAGGCGGCTGAAGTCGATGGTGCCCTGCTTGGTCGAAGGGTCGGCTGCATGCACCTCGATGAGGTCTGTGCGGCCAATGATCTCCTTGAACGAGCGTACGCCCACCTCAGCCAGATACTCACGCACATGCTCGGCCAGGAAGGTGAAGAAGTTGACCACATACTCGCTCTTGCCCAGGAAGCGGGCGCGCAGCTTCTCGTCCTGCGTGGCCACACCCACAGGGCAGGTGTTGGTGTTGCACTTGCGCATCATCACGCAGCCCAGCACGATGAGTGGCAGCGTGCCGAAGGCGAACTCGTCGGCGCCGAGCATAGCCATGGCCACCACGTCGCGGGCGGTCTTGAGCTGGCCGTCGGTCTGTAGGCGCACCTGGTTACGCAGTCCGTTGAGCACCAGCGTCTGCTGTGTCTCGGCCAGACCTATCTCGGGCGAGATACCAGCGAAGCGCATGGATGAGGCAGGCGAAGCACCCGTGCCGCCCTCAGAGCCCGAAATCACGATTAGGTCAGCCTTGGCCTTGGCCACACCGGCAGCGATGGTGCCCACGCCACTCTCGGCCACGAGCTTCACGCTCACTGCGGCAGTAGGGTTGATATTCTTGAGGTCGAAGATCAGCTGTGCCAGGTCCTCGATCGAATAGATGTCGTGATGAGGCGGAGGCGAGATGAGCGAGATGCCGGGGATGGCGTTGCGTGTCTTGGCAATGATCTTGTTTACCTTGAAGCCTGGCAGCTGGCCACCCTCGCCTGGCTTGGCACCTTGTGCCACCTTGATCTGAATCTCCTCAGCGTTGACCAGATATTCGGCCGTCACACCGAAGCGGCCCGAGGCTATCTGCTTGGTCTTTGACGATAGTGATACACCGTCAACCTCCGAATGGTAGCGTGCATTGTCCTCGCCGCCCTCACCGGTGTTGCTGCGTGCGCCCAACTTGTTCATGGCCAGGGCCAGGGCCTCGTGTGCCTCGATGCTGAGTGCGCCGAACGACATGGCACCGGTCACAAAGTGCTTCACGATGCTCTCCACCGGCTCTACCTCGTCCAGAGGTACAGGAGTGGCTGCCTTCTTGAAGCCGAAGAAGTCGCGGATGAAGATGGGCTTCTTCTTGCCGTCAACCATCTGCTCCCACTCCTTGAACTTCTTGTACGAGCCCAGGCGGGTGGCAATCTGCAGGTTAGCAATGGTCTCAGGATTCCAGGCATGCAGGATGCCGTCCTTGCGGTAGTTGAACTGACCGTTGTTAGGCAGGAACTCGTTCACCTCCGCAGGCTTGAAGCCCATATCGTGCAAGCGGATGGCATCGCGAGCCACGTCGCGCAGGCCGATGCCGCCTATGGTCGAAATCTCAGTGCCGAAGTAGCGGCGCAGCAGGTCCTCGCTCAGGCCGATGCTCTCGAAGATCTTAGCACCACGATACGAACGTATGGTCGAGATGCCCATCTTCGACATGATTTTCTTCAGACCCTTATCCACGGCCTTGATGTAGTTCTTCTCAGCAGTGCTGTACTCCTCCTGGATCTTGTGCTTCTTAACGAGGTCGTCGAGCACTGCAAAGGTCATGTATGGGCAGATGGCCGACGCACCATAGCCCAGCAGCAGTGCAGCATGCATCACCTCGCGTATCTCACCGCTCTCCACAATCAAGGCTGTCTGCACGCGCTTCTGCACACTGATCAGGTAGTGGTGTACGGCACTCACGGCCAGGAGCGAAGGGATGGCTGCGTGGGTAGCGTCGATGTCGCGGTCCGAAAGAATGATGTAGTTCACGCCCTCGTCCACGCTCTGCTCAGCCTTCTTGCAGAGGTCCTCAATGGCCTGGCGCAGGCCGCTGGCACCCTTCTCGATTTCGAAGAGGATAGGCAGCTTGATGGTGTTGAAGCCCTTATAGCGGATGTTGCAGAGGATGTCGAGCTGCGTGTTGTTTAGCACAGGTTGTGGCAGACGCACCATCTTGCAGTTCGACTCGTCGGGAGTCAGGATGCCGCTGCCCACACGCCCGATGTACTCGGTCAGGCTCATCACGAGCTCCTCGCGGATAGGGTCGATGGCAGGGTTGGTCACCTGGGCGAACTGTTGGCGGAAATAGTTGAAGAATACCTGAGGCTTGTCCGAAATCACAGCCAGCGGCGTGTCGTTGCCCATAGCGGCTACAGGCTCCTGGCCCTGGGTAGCCATTGGGATCACGGTCTTGTCAATGTCCTCCTGGCCGAAACCGAAGTTCAGGAGGCGGCGCTCGAAGTTAGGCACGGTATTCTCCACCTTGCGGCCGCTGTGCAGTTTCTCGAGCTCAATGCGGTTGGTCGAGAGCCACTGGCGATAAGGATGCTCATGAGCCAGCTGTTCCTTGATCTCACCGTCGTAGTAGATCTTGCCCTCCTGGGTGTCAATCAGCAGAATCTTGCCTGGCTGCAGACGGCCTTTGCTCACCACGTCCGATGGCTCAAAGTCCATGACGCCCACCTCGCTGGCCACCACCATCATGCCACTCTTGGTGATGGTGTAGCGCGAAGGACGCAGGCCGTTACGGTCGAGCATACCACCGGCAAAGCGACCGTCGGAGAACATCAGGGCTGCCGGTCCGTCCCATGGCTCCATCAGGATGGAATAGTACTCGTAGAAGGCCTTGAGGTCCTCTGAGATAGGGTTCTTGTCGTTGAACGACTCCGGCACCAGAATGGCCATGGCCTGAGGCAGAGACATGCCGCTCATCACCAGGAACTCGAATACGTTGTCGAGCGAGGCCGAGTCGCTCATGTCCTTCTGCAGGATAGGGCGCACCTCTTTGATATCGCCCAGCAGTGGGCTTGAGAGGACCGACTCGCGTGCCTGCATCCAGCCACGGTTACCGCGCACGGTGTTGATCTCGCCGTTGTGGCACAGGTAGCGGAATGGCTGGGCTAGCTTCCACTTGGGGAAGGTGTTGGTCGAGAAACGTGAGTGAACCAGAGCCAGTCCCGAGGTGAGGTAGCTGTTGTTGAGGTCAGGGAAGTAGCGACGCAACTGCCCTGAGGTCAGCATACCTTTATAAATAATGTCGGTGCTCGAAAGTGAGCAGATATAGAAGTCCTCGTCCTCCACGCGACGCTCTATCTTCTTGCGGATGCGGTAGAGGGTGCGCTCCAGGCAGAAGTCCTCGCCCTCGTTGTGCCCCTCGCAGGTGATGAACACCTGCTTGATGTCGGGCTCAACCTCACGAGCACCCACACCCAGCACCTCGGGGCAGGTAGGCACGCTGCGCAGGTGCATCAGGTTCAGACCCGTGCGCTCAATCTCTTCAATCATGATGGAGAGTATCTCGCTCTGGCGCTGTGGATCCTTAGGCAGGAACACCAGGCCCGTGCCGTAACGTCCCTTCTCGGGCACAGGAATTCCCTGCAGCAGGATAAACTCATGAGGAATCTGTATGAGGATGCCGGCACCGTCGCCGGTCTTGTCGCGTGTCTCAGCACCACGATGTTCCATGTTCTCCAGCACCTTCAGTGCATTGTCCACCAAGTCGTGACTCTTGCCACCGTGGATGTTCACCACCATGCCCACACCGCAGGCATCATGCTCATTGGCCGAACTGTAAAGGCCCTCCATCCGGGGTTGTCTCCTTGCTTTCTGTGCCATGTTTATTCAGTTTTTGCTTTCATTTATTATAATATACCTTAATTCTGCGAACAAAAAGCATTGTTGAATGCAGTAAAATGCGTCATATTGCTTTTCTGGAGTGCAAAGATACGACATTTTTCTTTTCAAAGACTCCGATGTGGTTGCATTATTCAACATTTTGAGAGCATTGTGTGTCAAAATTCTTATTTTGCAAGATAAATGTTGCATTTTTGCTATGCTTTTGTGTGAAAAAACTATGCATTTGTGTTTTATGTGAGGGGAATGCCATCATCGTCGCGCAAAAGGCACAGCAAATCGTCGGCCGACCTGTTTCCAGGGAATTATGCTGAGCGGCTTGAAACGGCGCAGAGGTATGTCGTAGGTCAGGATGATGAGGAGCATCCCGACCGTCTATTGCTCCATGAATAGGCAAGGGAGAGGTCATAATAAACTAAGAGTATTCAGGG